>DATBFG010000099.1:0-19353 GCA_036558645.1 Terriglobales bacterium | reverse complement strand
GTTATGGAGCTGCAAAGCTGGTTTTGTGATGGTGTCCATTCGGAGACCGATACTTGTATGCACAGCACCTATACCCCGTTCTCGCAGCCACCGGGTCGCCATCAATACATTGATCTTTATGATGGCCATGGTTTCGTGGGCTATACCACTTGGTGGCAGGATACGATGGATGCCCGTACTGTCAACATCTGGGACCGAGGAGCTGACATCGTAGCGTGGGATTGGTATGGAGGTCCAAACAATTGCCCACCGGTCCGGAGTGCGAACTACGACGTTTCCGTGTTCACCCTTCCGTGCCCAGGAAAGTTTGTCAACGCAGACAAGAGTTATCAGGACATGCTCCAGTCGATACAAAGCGCCCTGCCCACATGGCGTCCCAAAGCGGACATGCAATTCTTTCTTATCCTTGACCATGGAGCGTGGACCGTAGATACAGCTTGCGGCCAGGCGGGTACCAAACAACCGTGGTGCGCGGCCAGCAAGATGATCGTTGACCTGCGCTATGCGCGTACGATTTACACAAATCAGGAAAGTTATCTGCGACACCCGCTGGGAGATCCAAAGGCTGTACCCGTTGTAGCGTTCTTCCAGGACGAAACCAATGATCTTTCGCAATGCAATCATCGAACCTGTTATTGGGGACCGCACAGAACGGATACCTGCAGCACCCAGAGCGACTGCTTCATGCAAATATATTCACTCGTCACTCAAGAACTGGATGCACAGTTCGGAAAGAACAACTATTACCGCATTTTTGCCTATCAGCAGGGATGCCCCGACAAGAAGAACAACCCGGGGAGTGGGCATCCCTATTCAGATGGCTGTTACGCTTGGATCAAAGTCCACACTTATTCTGATCCGAGCAAGATCGATATCCCATCGCAACTTTATTCGGATACCGCACAGAAGACCTTAAGCAATTTCTACATCAATGCCGGCAATCTGACAGACGTTGCTCCCAATGGATTGCCACCTTTGGTTATGGGTGCTGTCTTCAAGGGTTTCGATGACTATCAGGCTACCTGGTGGGCGAAATCCGGGAATAAGGTCCTCACCCAGGGGTGTGGTACGACTTGGCAGAACACGTTTGCCGAGCCGCGCCTTCACGGCTTTGGCCCAGAGAACCCTTTGCCCTACATAGTAGTAGAAACATGGGATGATTACGAAGAGGGAACAGAGGTTGAAACAGGCATTAGTAACTGCATCGACAGCAGCACGTTCAATTTAACGATTAACGCCGACCTACTATCATGGAGCTTTGGCTTCCTCCCACAACAGGGCATACAGTTCGACCCACGAAATACCATCCATCATTATGCGCTATTTGCATCAACAGACGGAGGCCACACCTATTCGACAAAAGATAATAAGATTGGCGTCGACTTCTGCTTTTATGCTTCGCCTACCATGAAGTGCACTATCGACTTGGGGGAATACCCGTGGGATCCGGGTACTTACAAGCTTAGGATCCAGGCGGTTGGCCAAGCCTCAATCATCAACAATATGTCACATCTCAGCGAAGAATATGTTGTTAAGTGAGAGAGCACCTAAACTGTTGAAGTAAATTTGATTCCGCTCAACTCAGGTAATGGATAGCAGTACCCTGCGCTCGACTGGTGTTTACTCGTTCCACGATTTCCTGGCTTAGCTGTTTTAGAGGACATATCTTGTCGACTGCGCCGGCGTTGGCGACTGCTCCAGGCATGCCCCAAACTACGGAAGAATCCTGATCCTGAACGAGAACTGCTCCGCCTGCGTCCCTGATCTCGCACGCTCCCCGTGCGCCATCCGATCCCATTCCGGTCATGACCACTGCAAGTGTGCTGGCACCGTAAGTATGAGCGACAGAACGAAATAAGACATCGACTGCTGGACGGCAAAAGTTTTCGGGCAGCTCCTGATTTAGGCTAAGAAGCACGTGTCCATTATGGCGAACCACCGTCATGTGATAGTCACCACGTGCCATCCAGACTTCTCCGGGAGCTATGGATCTTCCCGTTTCCGCTTCGCGAATTGAAAGACCTGACTGCGCATTCAGTCGTTCCGCCAAGAGGCGAGTGAATAACGGAGGCATATGCTGAACCACGAGGATGGGAACTGGGAAGTCCTGAGGAAGTCGGGGCAATACCTCTGCTAGTGCGTTGGGCCCTCCTGTGGATGTTCCGATTGCGACTATTTCAATAGCCGCTTGCCGCCTGGGGCAAATGTTTGGAGTGATCTTCGTAAAGCTGGTTGTTACGGTTGGCTTGTTGGTTAGAGACTTTAGCTTGTGAATCAAATCCCGCCGGATTGCGTTGCGAGCACCGGTCACACTCCCAGCGTTGCTCGGCTTGGTTAAGTAGTCTGAAGCCCCGAGCGATAAGGCTTCCAATGTCGCCGACGCACCAAGCTCGGTCAATGTGCTGAACATGATCACCGGCAACTTAGGGTATGAGTGTCGAATGTGTTTGAGGGTTTCTAGTCCATTCATCCCTGGCATTTCAATGTCCAGTGTCACGATATCTGGATTCACCTGAAGGATCTTTGCCAGGGCAATCTGACCGCTCGAAGCAGAGCCAACCACCGCGATCGATGGATCGGTGGATAGTTCCTCCGTTAAGATTTTCCTGATGACCACGGAGTCGTCCACGATGAGTACTCGAATTGGGCCCATAACTCCCTGCGTTTCCTGATACAACGTGGATACGTTGTCCTCGTCTCAGATGCGCCACACTGCCATATCCGCATGAGTTCGCGCTAACCCCCAGCGCGCGCCGCCATGCTCTTGAGTCCACTCGTTACTGCGTCATTGCCAAGCTTGAATCGTGACACCAACTGATTCAACTGTGTTGCCATATTGGCAAGTTCTTTGGCCGCATTCAGAGTGTCCCCCGTTCCTTGGCTTGTGCTCTGCGCGGCCTGCGCTACACCCGTGATGTTTTGAGCGATCTCGCTGGATCCCTTAGCCGCCTCGCTAACGTTTCGTGCCATCTCGTTGGTGGTGGCATTTTGCTCTTCCACTGCGCTGGCAATTGTGTTTGCGATATTATTTACCTGCTTGATGATCTCGCTTATTTCGGAAATTGCGCTGATTGCACCCTTCGTATCCGATTGAATTGCAGCGATCTTGTGCCCGATCTCCTCGGTTGCACTAGCCGTTTGCTTGGCCAGTTCCTTCACTTCATTGGCGACGACGGCGAAGCCCTTTCCTGCTTCCCCGGCTCGTGCCGCTTCAATGGTTGCGTTTAGTGCTAACAGGTTGGTCTGCTGGGCGATGGATGTGATTACTTTAATGACCTGTCCGATTTCAGAACTGGACGCGCCCAACTTATTCACGATTTGGCTCGTATTGTCGGCAACGCTCACCGCAGCCGTGGCAACCTTCGCGGATTCGTGGGCATTCTTGGCAATTTCCTTAATGCTGGCGCTCATTTCCTCCGTGCCGGTCGCGACCGTCTGCAGGTTCTTGTTGACCTGGTTCGATGCCGCAGAAACTGCATTCGCCTGCGCTGAAGTCTCTTCGGCATTTGCACTGATCTGTTGACTCGTGGAAGACAGTTCTTCGCTGGCGCTTGCCACATGCCCTGCGGTTCCGGCGATCGATTGCATCATCTCGCGCAGATTGTTCTTCATGGTATTCAGCGCGATTCCGGCCTTTCCGATCTCATCTTCAGAGGTGACTTTAAGGTCGTCGACCGTCAGATTGTTGTCGGCGATCTGCTGGATTACTGCCAGCATGCGGGCCATGGATGCAGTGATGGAACGAACTAATAAGACGGCCGTTGAGATTCCGATTGCGAGGCTCACGAAGATGCACACCAGAATCAAACTTCGGGTTCGCGACTCTGCCGCGTCAGACTCGTCTTGTGCTTCCTTGAAGAGTCTGTCACTGAGTGCGTCAAGTTCATTGATCTGCTCTCGGACTGCCGTGCGCAATTGCGTAGTACTATCGGAGAACACCAGATCTTCAGCTTCCTTCGCTTTTCCTTGTCGCCGAAGCGCCACTGCCCGGTCATTGATAACACGCCAGTCGCGGTAATTGCGTTGCGCTTCAGCGAATACCTGCTTGCCACGCTCTGTGACCAATAACGGTTCAATCCGATCAGCTGAGTCCTTGAACCGTGACTGCCCCTCCTGATCGTGCTTCAGCAGTTCTTCTTTTCCTGCGAGCAAGAAACCACGAATCCCTGTTGTTTGCATCTCCAGTCCAACGACCATTTCCATCGCCAAGTTTTGCACCTTCGCATTGGTCACGATTCTGTCAGCTGCATCAGACATCCGCAGCGTTGCGTAGTAGCCAATGCCGCCTACAACAGCGAGAACTAACAAAAGAGTGCCAAATCCGAAGGCCAGCTTTAGTTTTAGACTTAACTTGTTCATGCCATTTCTCCTCTGACGATGTTTGTGCGTGTGACCTGAGTCGCTGGTCTTCCGCCGACGATTCCGAACTTGGCGCGCGTGAATCGAAGCGCGTCTTGAAATGGATATCGGCATTCAAAATCGGGACTTTAGAGCGTGAGGGTACGCGCTACGAGAATTTCAAAAGGTGGAAGGTGTCTAAATGCAAAGAGCACTGGATCGAGGGTCAGCAGTGGACAGGGCCAAAAAAAGGAGAAAACGAAAGGTCGATTCTGATGCACCCGGAGAGAATCGACCTTAGAACCTCATGAGTGGAATTTAAGGCATCAAATCTCTTGCGGCCTTCGAAAACAGCAACCCTTTGGAAGCCTCCTGAAACGCGACTGAGAAACAAAGGATCCTCGCAGTCGGGCAGGGAACGCATCATTGGACAAGCCTTCAGTATGCTACTGCTGGGGACATCTGATTCTTGATTGTCGGCTTTCCGATCGCTTGCACATAAAGGCTCCCGTGGCCCAAATTGAACGGGGAGAGATCGATGCTGGAAGTTCCGATGGATAGCGAGTCGAGTTCCACCAGATTCTTGCCATCCTGGCTGAAGTACACAATGTAGTGGTCCAGCCTACTTGTCTTGCCCGTGACCGTCCAGCTGAGTGTTGACTTCTTAATAGATGCTGAAATGCTGGTACAGTTATCGATTCCGGTTTCGATCTCCGTACCTTCCTCGTAGTCATTCCAGGTCACCAGTTGCAAGATTGGAAGCTGCTGACCAGAGTCGTAGAACTTATTAATTTCGTCAAAGGTTTCGAGCCACGTGCCACCGCACTGCTGGCTTACGATGCGTCCTTCACCCCAAGACGCAAGAGTGTCATTAAACCCCTTGTAGACCCCGCCCCAGGCCTGCTCTTTCGGGTAAAGCAGGGCGGTGGTATAGAACTTGTCGAGGTATGGCATCCCGTAGTCTCCGGCAGTCGTGCTTACCCAAGACCAGCTGCCGCTGGAAAGCGCATGCGTGAATCCATCGGCATGCTCGAAAATCCAGGCAATGTTCTTTGAAGTGCCCGCCTGAATGGCGTTCCAGTCCAATGTAAAGTGTTGGTCGAGGTCAAACTGCGTGATAATCGACTTGCCGCCGAACGTAGCGTACGCCGATGAAATTGCGTAATGCTGAAGTATGTAATTGGTCAGATAGATCATGGTTTGCTGAGCGTTGCAGCCTTTGCAAGGGCTTATGTTGACCGCTCCCTTGTCGATCATGATGATCACCTTGAATCCCGGATGCGCCTCCGCAGCTGCCAACCATGCCAAAGTGGTCGCCTCAGTCGGGTCCGCTGGTCCGTACCAATCGATGACGACTCCAGTTACTCCACGACTCTGCATGTCTTCGAGTTGCTTCTCAACCTGGGTGGGATCCCATGACGTGTAACCAACATCCATGTGTCGGTCATCTCCAAACCAGGGTTGGAGCTCGGCATATATGTCGGTGCTTGCGCCAGGGTACAGAAGTGTGTGGATGTCTACCTTGCTGACATTCGTACTTCCTTCATTGCCATTCGTCTGGGATACGAAGCTATCCGCTGCGCTGGTGTTGTTGCTGGTTTCCGCTGCGAGCGTTGTTGTCGCTTGCTGGACAGTTAGCGGAATGTGTGTGCTAGATGCGCCACCGCAATTGTCCCATTCCTGTACGACAGTATCGTACGTTCCCGGAGATAACGTCAGAGAAGCATCCAGCTTTGAGCCCTGAACGACATATGCCTGTTTTCCCGGTGCAGTATAGATACCAATCGCGGAGATACCTTGGACACAGTTTGTCGTCGCTGTGGCGACGTAGTGAACAGGAGATAACGCCAGCTTGCCGCTCGGTGCAGAGACTTGCACATTACCGGTGAGTTGCACGGTCAGCGGAACAAGCGTCGACGCCGCTCCATCGCAGTTATCCCATTCCTGTACGACTGTGTCGTAGTTTCCCGGAGCGAGAGCCAGATTGGTATCAATCTTTGCGCCACTAGTCACGTAGGCGAGCTTGCCGGGTGCTGTGTAGATTCCCATCGCCGATATGCCTTTCTTGCAGGCAGTGGTAGCGGTGGCTACATAGTGGACCGGCGACGAAACGACCTTGTTTGTAGGCTGTGATATGGATACTTTGCCGTTGTTGTGGTCATAAGGTAACGCATTGGCCAGCACAGATCCGACGAAACTTCCAATCAGAATTTGGGCGAATAGCAGGTTACGGATGACGTTCTTGTGACTGAAATTGTGCTTGCTAACCCGCCAGATTTGAAAGGAACATGACCCCTGTGCGCACACAAGTCGACACAAGGTGACGAAGAGACACACGCGCATTCATTTTTCCCCATTTGCGAAGGCAGCGCATGAAGGGAGAGTGGGGAGAATTCCTCCCAGTTATGCGGGCCAGATTCGTTCCCTGAGACGGATGAGCAGACAATACGGAATAGAGTGGCATACGTCAACGCAAGAATCGCTTGGGGGAACTCTTCTGTAATCCAGTCACGAGTAGTGACAAATGTCGTTCAGATACAAAGGGAGGGAAATTTGCCTTGCACGAGACTATGTCCTCGAAGGCCACTGCCATTGCCTTCGCCAGGGAATGCTTTAGCAGGCACTGATCGGACGACACTTTAGATAATTGAGCACACGAATAGAGATGCAAGTCGTGGCTTCACTTGATGACTGCAGAATGTTGGAAGAAAATCCGGGTCGAGGAAGAAGACTGCGGAAAATCCAATCGTAGTATGCAGGTAACTGGCAGGCTTTAGTAGATTACGAAGGGGATGCATCCGATGAGACCAGCGTCGCGAGCTCTGAGTTGTGGGCGTTCTTGAATGCCGGCAAGATAGCAACCTGCGCGAGGTGACCAAGGCCATTCCGCTCGATTGGCTGCGAGAGTGTTGTCGTGATGCGTCGACTCTCGCGAGAATCGGCGGGGCAGCTCCAGTGCGTATCAAGATATGTTCACTCTTTTGAAGATGTGGTCCTCGATGCCATTCCCGGTCAGGTGGGTACAATTCCTGGCACAAGACGGAGTGTAAGGAGTTCATCCAAAACGCAGCAGTGGTGCAGGTAACAGAAGCTGAGGGGAAAACTGGTGCGCCCGGAGAGATTCGAACTCCCGACCTATTGCTCCGGAGGCAATCGCTCTATCCAACTGAGCTACGGGCGCACAGACCATCTTCTTGATAGTTTACGCGTCTTCCTTCAACATTCAAAGTTGGGCCGGATTCGTTGCCAAGTGTCTGGCGCGCTCGTGACGCTTTCACCTATTGACTGTAGTGTTCGAGCGTACTAGTGGCGAAGACAATGATATGTCCACAGTTCCAAGTCGTCGGCGCAAGGTCCGCAAACCTCGCCGAACCTGGCCCACTACCGTGCAACGGGGCGAAGAACCTCTCCACATTCTCTTCGACTATCGAACGAATGAGTCCATCTGGTCTGAACGGAAGGTTCGCTGCAGTTGCGAATTCTGCCACCGTTAGCACATCGGTCAACTACCACCGAAAACAAATGAGTGTACTTGCAGCGCGAAGCGGCACCTGAGGGATAGCTGAGTGGGTATCGAGAGTTAAACAACAGCTAGTGAAGAGAGTTTTGCCAGAAAAAACCGCCGTGTCGTCGAACACGGCGGCTGCGTTGAGTAAAGCTACAACGTAGCGAAGATTACGCCAAGTCCCGATTAATGCACAAGCAAATTGAACAGTTCAAAGAGAAGTATTTTCGTCATTCATTAAGCGATACTACTATTTCTAAGCTAGTACTTTCTAAGCAAATTCCTCTGCACTGCAAATCTTTGCTAATTCTGAAGTTTCACAACATTCAACTAGTGGCGATTTACTACAGTCACGATAGTATCTCCATTCCTCTCGACGTTAGAGCACAACAACTTGCTTAGGCGTCGGGACCTGAACTACTGGGGCCGCTTCGTGATCAGGTTGGCAGGTCGCTTGCGAATATCTTGCAAAACCTCCTAAGGTCAAGCTCCTGAGGCCTGGGAATCTTTAATACTCGCACCCGAAATTCTTAGAGTTCACTCCTCCCCAATCGGTTTTGGTTGAAGTGGGTGGACTGTAATCGGACCTTTTAACTGTGATCTCGAAGTGGAGGCTGGAAATGAATCGACGTAGTTTGTGTGGGTTGACACTGGCTTTTTGCATGTTGTTCCAGCCTCTCCTGGCCGAATCGGCAGGGTTTCAGGGCAACGGGTCGGAACCGAGCAACAATTCCAATCCGGATGCTGCTCCAATCGATTGGTCGAAAATTGAACATTTCATCTTCATCGTAAAAGAGAATCGCACCTTCGACAGTATGTTCGGAACCTTTCCTGGCGCGAACGGGCACACCACGGGTGTGATGTCCACAGGTCAGGTCGTCAACCTTGGACCAATGCCAGATGCATTTCCGCGGGATATAGGCCACTCCTGGGGCGACGCTCTGGATGCGATGGACTACGGAAAGATGGATGGTTTCGATCAGATACTCGAGACGGGTTTCCAGTGCAGTGTCGATGGAGACATGCTGTGCTACACGCAATACCAGCAAAATGATATTAGAAACTATTGGGATTATGCTTCGCGGTTCGTGCTGGCAGATAATGTCTTCAGTTCGCTTCACGGTCCGAGTTTTCCCAACCACATTTACTCGGTAGCTGGCCAAAGCGCAGGCATCATCTCGCAAACTAAGAATCCAATCGACCCGCAGGACAAGCCGGCCGCATGTGCGGACGCCGGACCCGGAGCGACCGTCAAAGTGATGGATCCGCGAGGAACCGTCCGTGATGTGTTCCCTTGTTTCGATTTCCCGACGCTGGGAGATAGCTTAAGTGCGGCTGGTGTCTCTTGGAAGTCTTATGCTCCTCGTGGCTTCGGCTGGAGCGGCTTTGTCGCGGTCAATCACATCCGCAATACAGATCTGTGGAATCAGCACGCTGTGCTCGATTCACAGTTTGCGGTTGATGCTGCTGCAGGCACTCTGCCATCAGTCAGTTGGCTGGTAACGCAGGGTGGAGTTTCAGATCATGCACCGTGGAGCATCTGCGAGGGCGAAAACTGGCTGGTTAAGCAAATCAATGCGGTCATGAGCAACGAGGCGCTTTGGAGTACGACCGCCATTTTTCTGACCTGGGATGACTTCGGCGGCTTTTATGACCACGTGCCACCGCCCCAATTCGATTCATTCGGTCTCGGGCCGCGCGTACCGATGATCATCATTTCGCCCTACGCAAAAGCTGGAACGGTGATTCACGGGCAATATGAATTTGCATCCGTGCTGCGCACCATCGAAGACAAGTTCGGAATTGCTCCTCTTACGGCTCGCGATGCCCAGGCTTCCACTCTGGCGGAAGCGTTCGACTTCTCGCAGTCGCCAATTGCTCCGTTTCAACAGACGCTGCGTTCCTGTTCTCCGGTATCTGCCAAGACGCTGAGTTTTCCACCCGCGAAAGTGAATGTGCCGGGTGTGACTCGCACAGTAATGATTGCTAACTACAACAGCACTCAGCCACTGAGTTTTTCATCGTTCAACATGACGGGGGGGGATTTTGTCCAGGGGACCAACACTTGTTCCGTGAACACGCCTCTGCCTCCCAATCCGGGTCGTCCTTTTTTCTGCACGTTGAACATTACCTTTAAGCCCACAGCTCTGGGACCACGATCCGGTACTTTCACAATCGTCGATAGCGATGAAACCAGTCCTCAAACCGTAAGCTTATCGGGAATAGGGAGCAGTATCTTCCTCTCTATTCCGCAGTTAAGTTTTGGCAAACAGTTAGTTGGAAGTCCTGGAGTCAAGAAGTCTGCAACATTGACCAACAGCGGCAGTACGCCGATCAACATCACTAACATCGTGGGTGGAGGGGACTACAACGTCACCACGACCTGTCCCAATCCCGGTCCTTTGAATGGAGGAGCCAGTTGCACATTGAGCGCTGTCTTTGTACCCACCCAGACAGGGGCTCGCTACGGCACTATTACAGTGAGTAATAGTGATCCCGCCAGCCCATTGGTACTTGGACTCACGGGAATCGGCACGAACCTGAGCATTTCTCCCGGTGGCCTCACCTTCGGATCACAGCCAATAGGTTCTACGAGTGACGCGCAATCTATTACGATCACCAATGAAAGTTCCTCTCCTATCAACTTCACAGGCAGTGGAATCGTTTCCATTGCAGCCATTAAGCCTGACGTAGGACCGCGAGTTCTTCTCCCCGAATCGAGTGTGCAATTCCCTCAAACCAATGATTGCGGCAGTAGCCTGGGACCGGGTGGGAGTTGCACGATTCAAGTCACATTTGTTCCTACAACTCCAGGAACACAAGTCAGCGAAATCGACATATATGACGATAATGCCGACAGTCCGCAGACCATCGCTCTGAGCGGCACGGCAGCACCGGCCCTATCTAATGGGGTTCCATTCATCAGCCAGCCCTTGGTGCCGGCGGCAGCACGCCCCGGCGCAGCGGGATTCAATTTGGCTGTGAACGGAGTAAACTTCCTCAACGGTGCAGTGGTGAAGTGGAGCGGTTCTGCGCTGGCAACTACCTTTGTCAACAGCAATAGGCTCACTGCAGCGGTGCCTGCCGGAAATCTTGCATCGGCACGATCAGCGCTCATCTCAGTGACGAATCCTCCTCCCGGTGGCGGTACATCCAATCTCGCCTATTTTCAGGTGGTGTCACCGGTTGCCAATGTCGCATTGACAAAGAGCGACATCACTGTGGGGAACAGTCCAAGATGGATCTCGACTGCTGACCTAAACGGTGACAATAAGATCGACTTGGCAGTTGCCAACTTTGCGGACAACACAGTCTCCGTACTGCTTGGCAACGGCGACAGTACATTCACAGCCAAGCCATTGTTGACCACGGGCCGCGGCCCCGTCAGTGTTGCGGTAGGGGACTTTGACCGGGACGGTAACATGGATATCGCCGTAGCCAATCAGACCGATAACACGATTTCGATCTTTGATGGCAATGGTGATGGCTCTTTTGTCCCGAAACCCGGTTTTCAAACGGTTCAGCCGACCTGGATCGTGTCTGCTGACTTCAATCAAGACGGCAACCCAGATCTCGCCATCGCTAACAATATCGATCCTACTGTTTCAATTTTTCTTGGAGAGGGTAATAATGCTTTCTTCGTTCTCTCCTCACCCCCTGTCGGTCGAGCATTGCCTGTCTCAGTTGCGTTAGCTGATTTCAATGTTGACGGGGCTCTGGACTTCGCCGAACTGAATCAGGGTGACAAGACAGTCTCAGTAGGCCTTGGCAAAGACGATGGTAGCTTCACGGCCGCATATCCAGATCCTAAGAACCTGCCAAAGACGGGCAACAAGCCTACCGCAATGGTGGCTGCAGACCTGAACAATGATGGCAAGACAGATCTCGCTTTCGTCAATCAGACCGACAACACAGTCGGAATTCTCCTGGGCGTAGGCGACGGGACGTTCCTGCCCAATCCCTTGTTGACAACCGGCACGGCTCCTGCCTCTTTGACTACAGGGGACTTCAACGGAGACGGAAAGATTGATTTAGCTGTCGTCAATGCCACGTCGAACACAATGTCTCTCTTTTTAGGTAGAGGTGACGGGACTTTCCAGGCGAAGACGGATACTCCGACGGGATCCGCCCCACTCTCCATCTCCGCGGGCGATTTCGAGGGCAATGGAACCATGGACCTGGCAGTTGCAAACAGCGGTGCGAATAGTGTTTCTATCCTAAAGCAGCCTGCCGGCTCTGGGCCAATGGTCTCATTGAATCCGAGCAGCCTCGCATTCGCAGTCTTCCAGGTAGGCAAGACGTCTCCGGTCAAGACCGTGACTCTTACCAATACTGGTTCCGCATCGCTCACCATTACTTCGATCACACCCAGCGGAGACTTCGCGGAAAACGACAATTGCGGAACCAACGTTGCTGCCGGAGCGAGTTGCACAATCAACGTCACGTTTACCCCAACCGATTCTGGCAGCCGAACTGGAACTGTATCGATCATTGATAACGCCTCCGGCAGTCCACATACGGTCGCCCTATCCGGGAAAGGGACCTTTCTCGGGTACAACCCGCCAGGGTTGGACTTCGGCAACCAACAGGTTGGTACTAGCAGCAACTTCAAGACTGTGACATTGAAGAACACGGGAACTGTTTCATTACCCATCACTATCAACCTGACAGGAGCGAACGCTGGTGACTTTTCAAAAGCTACAAACTGTGCCGCGAGTTTAGCTCCCAACGCCAGTTGCGTAGTACGCGTCACTTTTACCCCGACTCAGAGTGGGGCACGAAGTGCAGGACTCTCAGTGACAGATGCGAATGCCGGCGCGACCATAAAAGTCAACCTCACTGGGAACGGTACATAGCCGGAACGGCCGGTGACGCGAGCAGTGTCACCGGCGCCCCGGCACAGGACGCTAAGTTCGAATGACAAGTCGAGGCAATCGGTGGCTCTGGTTCTTCTTCATACTCTGCCTCTCGGTCGAAAGTCTCCATGCTGACCGAGGGCTTGGTGAGTTGCGCTTGGAAGTCAAGGACCCTAGCGGGGCAGCGCTTCAGGCGCAAGTGGAAATGGCGAGCCTATCTAATCAGTTTCAACGTACCTTCGACACATCATCGGAAGGACGTTACACTGCTCAAGACCTACCGTTCGGCGTTTATCATCTGGTGATCAGCCACACTGGATTCTCTCCGGTATCTCAGTTGGTGGAGATTCGTTCGTCTTTGCCAACATCAATCAGCGTCAGCCTCGGCATTGCCCCGTTAGAGACCCAGGTTGCAGTCTCTGACGTGACCACGCTGATCAATCCGTACCTAAGTAACCGCATCGGATTTATCGGCGCTCGGCGGATTTCTGAACAACAATCTGCGCAGCCTGGGCGGGACGTGGGAGATCTCGTCAATTCACAACCCGGATGGGTTTACGAGAACAATGGCATCTTGCACCCAAGAGGTTCGGAGTACGACGTCCAGTTTGTTGTCGACGGCGTGCCACTGACCGAGAATCGTTCTCCATCATTTGCCCCGCCGTTCGATACGGATGACGTCGACTCGATCAAGGTTCTTACTGCGGGATACCCGGCTGAATACGGCAGGAAACTTGGCGGCATCATCGAACTCACCTCGCCGAAAGACGTCGTCTGGGGACTACACGGGAGATTCGATGCTCAAGGCGGCAGCTTTCAAACGGGTAGCGTGTCCGGGAGTCTGGTTTATGGCAAGGGGAAGAATCGATACTCCCTGAGTGGTAATGGTTTTCATACCGACCGATATCTCGATCCTCCGGTTGTCGAAAACTTCAGCAACCGCAGCAATCAGGTTGGCTATTCCGGTTCATACGAAAGAGACCTGACGTCAAAGGATCGAATTCGTTTTACCGCGAGCCACGATACTGTGCGCTTCCTTACTCCTAGTAATCTGGAACAACAGGAAATCGGGCAACGTCAAGACTTGGTTAACGAGGAAACGGGCGGGCAAGTACAGTACCAGCACGTGATATCCAGCAACCTCCTGCTGAGCGTGCAAGGGAGCGTTCGCGATGCCCGGTTCGGGGTCTCGTCCAACCAGGTTTCGACGCCCCTCATCGTTTTTCAAGACCGTGGTTACCGCGAGGGTTACGGACGTGCCGATCTGGCGGGACATAGAGGGCAACACGATTGGAAGATCGGAGTAGACGGCATCTTCAGCCATGTACACGAAGCTTTGAACTACAAGATTACCGATCCTTCAGAGTTCGATCCTGGTACGCTGCAACAGTTCCAGTTTCGCGAAACTAAGTGGGACATGGAACCTTCTTTCTGGGCTCAGGACCAGTTTCGATGGCGCAATTGGAACATTGCCGCAGGGCTGCGTTTTGATCATTACAAGTTCGTGATACGACAGTCAGCCTGGAGTCCACGCATTGGTGTGTCCAGGTATTTCCCTGCGCTTGACATGCTGGTGCACGCTTCTTACGACCGGGTGTTCCAGACTCCCGCCATGGAGAACTTGCTGCTTTCCAGTTCGCCGGAGCTCAGCACGGTCGCGCCGAACGTCTTGCGCATCCCCGTAGAACCGGCGCACGCCAACTACTTCGAAATCGGAACTACTAGTTCGTTTTTCGGTAAACTTCGTCTCGATGTCAACGTTTTCCGAAGAAACGCCAGAAACCTTGCGGACGACGATACCCTCCTCAATACTGGCGTCAGTTTTCCTATCACTTTCGCAGTTGGCAGGATCATCGGCGAGGAAGTACGAATCGACGTGCCTAACTGGGGGCGGTTCTCGGGGTATATCAGCTACTCCAACCAGTCTGCGACGGCTTGGGGACCAATTACGGGAGGTCTTTTTCTAGGGCAGGAAGCCAACGAAGGGCTCATCGACACCAGCAAGTTTGCGGTCGGATCCGATCAGCGGAACACTCTCAGAAGTCGTATTCGGTTGCAGGCATCAAAACGATTTTGGTTTGCCTTCGGAGCGTCTTATGGCAGCGGGCTTCCAGTGGAGATTGAGTCGGAAGGAATCGACCGACACGCGCTTGAAGAGCAATACGGACCAAGAGTGGTAGAACAAGTTAACTTTGATCGTGGTCGGGTGCGACCCAACTACTCGCTGGACGCATCGGCAGCAGCCCAGCTGTGGCGCACTGAGAAACAGGATGTTGCACTGCAGGTTGAACTCAGCAACCTTACCGATCACGTTAACGTTGTGAATTTCGCCAGCCTCTTATCGGGCACGGGTATTTCCACTTCTCGCAGCGCTTCGGCACGTGTCAGGTGGACGTTTTGACCGGGCACTTCTAGGTAGCTTTCGCCCCTCCGCGAAGCTGAGGTTACATCCCGTCGGCAAGTGCTGATTTTGGCATGTGCTTTCTATTGAGTTCGCGTTTCTTCCTTTCGATCAGGTCCGACAATTCTTCGAGCAGGTGCGCGTCTTGAATGGCTACTGCATCTACGAAATAGGAAAGTAACAGGGATGCGTTTTCGAAAGCTGCTACGCACCGACGAACATGAGTGATCGCCAAGTGGCGGGGAAACGCTTTTCGATCACAGAACGGAAAATATCGGAACGCTTTTCCTGCTGGCTCCCGACGTAAGAAGCCCTTTTTGTGCAGCCGTTCGAGCGTTGTCATGAGTGTTGTATAGGCGAGGTCCGTTTTGCCCTCGTCTACGAGTTCGCGAACGGTTACGCTGCCGCGCTTCCAAACTTCCTCAAGCATGGCTTTCTCGAGAGAGCCAGCGCGCGCTCCGAAGGTCTGTCGGACTGAGAAGAGCCAGTTTGTCCAAGATTTCTGTCCATCTTGGCTACTGCTCTTTTTTCTTCGCATTTTAGGGAAATACCATTCCCTCCAGCGTACTACCATGGGAGTAGTCCAACAGTGATTGCGTCCGGCCTGTTCAGCGAAATATTTTTAGGAGATTCTGGAGGCTGAACTTCGAGAAGACGCCATTGGCGCTGACAGCTGCCGTTCGACACACCAATCGCTTCCAGAATGCACCTGAAGGGTGTGTGAACGATGAATTGGTACGGAGACAGTCGCCTGGCGGGTCCTACCAGCGATTCCGCCCGCCTCCGCCGCCTCGTCCACCGCGATCGCGCCCACCGCCACCGCCGCCGCCGGCGCGCTCGGCTTTCGGACGCGCTTCGTTGACATTCAGCGTACGACCGCCAAGCTGGCTGCCATTCAATGCTGCGATCGCCTTCTCCCCATCTTCTGTGTTAGTCATCTCAACAAAGCCGAAGCCACGTGAACGACCAGTCTCCCGGTCGGTCATGATGCTGACGCGGTCCACAGCACCGTAGGCTTCGAACACCTGGCGGAGCTCTTCCTCCGAAGTATTGAAGTCCAGGTTCCCAACGAAAATATTCTTCAAGCGCGTTCCTCTTTCTGAGCTATTTGAGTGTGGGCTAGTTCGGCCGAGAGAGGACTGCGGGCCTGATGACGAGCCGGAGCTGGCGGACAGTCAAACGCGGAAAAAGTATAACAGGTCCGTTAATACGCGGACGTTATTGGCTGGCGGTTGGGGCGTCTCCCGAGGTTCAAATCGGGAAGGCCGACTAGCAGCCGTCTACCTTCCAGTAGCCCTCCCGTTGATAACCGATCTGCAATAGGCGGTTCTTGGGATCGTGCCGCTTACCGCATTGCGGGCATTGCAGATAGCGACTCCAAGCCGTCCCTTTGCGGTCGTAATCCTCGGTGACGGCGAAGGTTCTGCCGCAGCTGCAAGGGATCAAGAACATCTTGAATCCGGGTTGAGCGGGTGAAGGCATCAATTCAATCTCGAGCAAAGTATACGGCTGGCATAATCATGCGGGAGGTCTTTGTCTTGGGGGACCCCCTCCCCCCTCATTCCTCGCAAAATCTAGATTTTAAAGACTCGACCATGGGTGTATCTTCGCAAAATCTTCTGGTATAAGGATTTATACGCAAAATCTTGGAAACAGAGAAGATAGCGATTCAGTCGTCAGTCTTCTGCCGTCAGCCGCCTTCAGCGACGACTCTCGACAATCGGATATCAGCTCACGACTCTGCTGCCTGCAACTCGACTCGTTGAGCTTGTCAAAACAGAGAACGACTCGGTTGAGAAATTGCGTCGGTGTTCTTCCGCTAGTGCTTGCCGCCTCAGGTATTTGCCGAATCGGAGACACTAACCCAGTTTCAGCGTGACACATCCGGCGCGATGGCCTCCGTGATGAGCATCACGGAGCGGTGTGATAGTCCGAGAGTGGCTGAGTAAGGGTGTTGAGAAGATCTCAATCTTGCGCGCACCCGGTTTCTACAGCGTCGAGATGTGGGCGGACGAGGGACGGCTAACCCGCCACTTCTCAGGCGCGACAAGTGGTGGTAAGAAAAGGCAAATGTCCCGTCCGTTCCTGTATCCGTGATCTCGTTGTGTTCAAAGAGCCAACTGAAGTAAAATCCTCCGCGCTGTTCTGCCGGATGTTCCCCCTGCCCGACCGCATCCTGCATTCTCGATCTGCTGGAACGATTGTTGTCTCACCGCACTCGATTTGTGAGAAGGAGTCGCTATGTCTGGTAAGTATCTGATGGGAAGCCTCACCTTCCTCCTTCTTGGAGCGTTAGCAGCGTCTGCGGCGTCGCTGTTCCCGCATGCCGTTTTGTATCCCGCCGACCAGGACAGTTTGCGAGCTGTAGCCGACTTCAATGGCGACGGCAAAATGGATGTTCTATTGACTGCATCGTTCGCGCACAAAGGTCATTTGTCGGTCCTGCCGGGTGTGGGTGGAGGCAAACTCGGACCAGCGATCGTCTCACCTGACCTCGGATACATCGTGAGCAATGCGGTGGTAGGAGATCTAAACGGCGACGGCGTGTTGGATGTCGTCACAAGCAGCTTCAGCGAGGACCACATTGAAACCCTAGGTGTGAACCTGGGCAATGGAGACGGAACCTTCCATCAGTTGGAGCAGGATGTGGCGGGCGGTTCGCTCACCGGGTTGCTTCTTCTTGCGGACGTAAACAACGATGGTTATTTGGACGTTGTGATAACGACATTTGACTCAAGACACTTGCTGCTTACGACCCTGATGAATGCCGGCGATGGCAGCCTGCTCCCGGCCATCAACTCAGACATCAAAGCCGAGGTGACGAAGGCAGTTGTAGGCGATTTCAATCATGACGGCAATATCGACCTTGCCGGCATAGATGGTTTTTATCCCAGCTCAACTCTGTGGAGCATCAGTGGTAACGGCGACGGCACGTTTCAACCAGCGGTGACGATCACTTCAAGCACGCAAATATTCGGGCTCACCTCCGGCGACTTCAACAGCGACGGGAACGACGATCTCGTTATTGTTGACTGGGAGTTGAAGATCGAAGTGTGGAACGGAAATGCGGACGGCACTTTCCAGAGTCCCAAACTCTACGACGGGGTGGATGGAGCTTTAAGCGCGGCAGACTTCAACGGAGATGGATTGCCCGATCTTTTTCTCGACAGTTTCGGGTGGTCGGAAACCATCCTGATCAACAAGGGTGGCAACTCCGGCTTTGGTAGCGCGGTGAGCTATCGAAGCGGGGTCGAGCCCCAGCTGGGAGTTAGTTCGGCCTTGGGCACCGATTTGGATGGCGATGGCCGCGCGGACATTGTGGTGAACGCGCCCAATCTGACATCAGTAGGAGTCCTTCTGAACCACGGACAGAAGCTGAGCGCAGCACAGAGTTATCGCACCAAGGGAACTCTACCGAGAGGAATGGCGGTGGCCGATTTTAATAATGACGGCCGCCCGGACATAGCGGTCGGAGACGATGGCGGAATCACTCTCTTCCTGCAGCGTCCGAATGGGTTGTACTCAACCTTGGAGGTTCCGGGGATTCCCGCGGCTTCCCAGGTATTAAGCGGTGATTTCAACGGCGATCACAATGCTGATCTTGCTCTTACAGCAACGGGTAATGCGGAAGTCCTCCTAGGGAATGGCGATGCAACTTTCGGTGCGCCAAAAGCCCTGCCAGTTCACGCATACGAGATGGCGATCGGCGACTTTGACGGCGACCAGAAGCTGGACGTAGCGGCAACGATTGGTCCGCTTGGTCTCGACATCCTCAAAGGCAAAGGAGACGGAACATTTGGTCCTCCGGTAAATTACCCGGTACCGCTGGGCGCTGCCAGGATCGTTGTCACAGATGTGAATCATGATGGGAAGAGGGATCTGGTTGTGGCCTATAGCCCGGCTGTATCTCAGTTGCTGGGAAATGGCGACGGCAGCTTTGGGTCGGCCGTGATTGTCGATGATAAATCTTTCGTAGGGCTCAAAGCCCTTGCCACTGCGGACGTGAATAACGATGGCAACGCCGACTTGCTTCTTGTTGGCTCCGGAAGTCCCAGGGTGCTAATTCTCTACCTGGGCAAAGGCGATGGTAGTTACCAGGCGAAGACGAAGATTCCTCTCAATACATCCAACTACCCGATTGCGCTGGCTGTCGCCGATTTCAATCGGGATGGTTTCGTCGATGTGGTCGTCGGGCTTAGTAATGAATATCCCGGGTACATCCCATCACGGTTGCTGCTGGGAAAAGGAGACGG
>DATBFG010000098.1:0-33258 GCA_036558645.1 Terriglobales bacterium | reverse complement strand
GATCTCTATTTCGGTCCGACCCCGCCTGCCGGTAAGGAGAGCAACTGGGTCAAGACCATCCCCAGCAAAGGCTTCTTCCTCTACTTCCGCTGGTACGGCCCGCTGCAGGCCTACTTCGACAAATCGTGGAAGCTGCCTGATGTTGAAAAGCAATGATCGCGAATCAACGAGCGTCCTAGAGGAATGTTTCTGTCGACAAGCTCATAAATGACGCAGCCACATTTGTGGTTGGGGCAGGCCTCCCGTTATTGGCATTCCACACCCTAACTCGCGCGGCGAGAAAACGTTCAAATTGGACCGGGCCGTCGCGATGGCCCGGATGCACCCGTCTTGAGTCATTGGCGAAGAGCGCTGCGGTCCAGCGGGCGACGGGTTCGCAAAGTTGGTTCCGTTCGTACCAATCGCGCTCGTCTTCCTTCAATCCCGAACCCACTTTTACACAAATTCAGATTGCGCGTTTTTACGTCCAGGTGAAACGTCGTGGGTTCGCCGCAACTCGAGCAAAGATGCGTTACTTTATTTGGAGGTAGAGGGCATGTGCGACTGTTTCTGACGGAGACTCGCCGAACAGATCGAGGTAGCAGCGGGAGAAGCGTCCGAAATGTTCAAAGCCGCAGTCCAGCGCTACTTCCGTGACCAACCCTCTGTGTGGTTTCCTGCGGAGTAACTCGGTCCGTGCCCGGTGAAGGGCCAAGTGCTGGAACCAAGCCTTCGGGCTTACTCCCAGTGCGTCTTGGAAATGCAACTCCAGGCTCCTCTCACTCACACCGAGGCTCTTGCACACCTGACTGCTGGAGTATGTCCGCCCGATCAAGCACCGCATGACCGCATCGGCGTGCCGCACAATCGTCAGACGATATTCGGCCCGCTGACGAATGCTGGTGGCGACGGATAAGTCAGCGCTAGCCAGCGCCTCCACGTAGGCGCCAATAACCATCTTGCTTAACTGGTCAGGCTCACGTGAAATCACGCCGTTTCCAGATGTCACGCGGTGCATCGTCTCTATCAGTTGGGCGGTGATGTCCGGACCGACTTGTAAATGCCGGGCCCCATCCGCCGGAAGGGGCAGTTCCCGGCCCAAGCGTTGCGCTGCCTCGATCTGAAGCCGTTCCCGGGTCACTGTCAATCCGATCCATTTTGCTTCCGTGCCGGCTCGATACAGGATATCGCTCCCTTCGGTATAGAGTTGTAGATGCCTGCGCCCCACGTGGATTCCATTCAGCCACGTCGGAACCCGCTCACCCCAAGCCATTCCGATACACAGATTGCCGGGCGCAAACTGTCCACGTGCTACGACTGGAAAACTGTAGTGGCCGCAATCGATGGAGAAATCCGGCGTGCGGAACTGTTCGACCGCCGCCCTGCAAGGCGCCCTGGAAAGGATGATATGCTCCAGGTCGGCGCGATCGAGCACCTCTCTGAACCCCTCGGAATCAAAGTCCCGGAATAGAAGGCGGTGATACATGGGCCGAACCTCAGACCCGCGGAATTGAAAACGTCGTGGCTCGCCGGCTGATTCCTCAGATTTTCGGAAAGTGGATAGCGGCGAAAATACGAACGGTTTAGGATCAGCTATCCGCATCGAATTCGAGACTGCAACATATCGCATTTCGCGTGTGGATAACGAGGCATGTCCCCTGATCTGGCAGATTGCCGAATAGGATTCGTTGCGGTCATCTTGGCGCACGCACTCAATGAGATTGTTATGTCGGCAGAGATCCTGGGCGTAATACCCATTAATGGTGAATCGATATGAAACCAATTTTAACCCTACGTAGAGTAGCCACACTCGCTGTCCTGGGTGTGACGACTGCCATTTCGTTCCTGCTGTGCGCGAACGCGCTGCAAGCACAGACGAAGAAGCCAAACATTGTTTTCATCATGGGTGACGATATCGGCTGGTCCAACATCGGCGCTTACAATCAGGGCATCATGTCGGGCCGTACGCCAAATCTGGATAAACTGGCCGCCGAGGGAATGCGTTTCACAGATTACTACGCTGAAGCCAGTTGCACAGCGGGTCGGGCCAACTTCATTACTGGTGAACTCCCGATTCGCACCGGACTTACGACCGTCGGTCAAGCTGGGTCGCCGCTCGGAATGCCTGACGAAGCGCCGACGGTTGCTACTGTCCTGAAAACGATGGGATATTCTACCGGCCAATTCGGCAAAAATCATTTGGGCGACCTTAACCGGTTTCTCCCGACAGTTCATGGTTTCGACGAGTTCTTCGGTTATCTTTACCACCTTGACGCTATGGAGGACCCCTGTCATTCCAATTACCCGCCGGCGATGAAGAGTCAAATCGGTCCTCGCAATGTACTCCATAGTTGGGCAACTGACGTTGATGATCCGACAGTGCAGCCTCGGTGGGGCAAGGTCGGAAAACAGAAAATTGAAGACGCAGGAGAACTCTGCCCGGAGCGGATGAAAACCGTCGACGACGAGATTTTATCGAAGGCGCTTGCGTTCGTGGACAAAGCCAGACAAGCCAACAAACCGTTTTTCTTGTGGCTCAATCCGACGCGCATGCACGTCGTTACGCACTTGTCGGATAAATACGAAAAGATGCGCACTCCGGAAAATGGATGGTCGGTCTATGAGGCGGGAATGGCGCAACTGGACGATATTGTTGGCTCGGTTATGCAATACCTGAAGGATAATGGCCTAGATAATGACACGATCGTCGTCTTCACCACAGACAACGGCGCTGAGAACTTTACTTGGCCTGATGGAGGACAAACGCCGTTCGCTGGTGGCAAAGGCACCGCACTGGAAGGTGGCTTCCGTGTGCCTTGTATCATTCGCTGGCCGGGAAACGTACCTGCCGGGAAGGTTGAGAATGGAATCATCTCGGGCCTCGATTGGTTCCCAACATTAGTAGCGGCGGCGGGCGATCCGAATATCGTCGAAGAACTGAAAGCCGGCAAGCAACTCGGCGAGCGTACCTACAAAGTTCATCTCGATGGCTATGATCAGACGGACTTTATCACGGGTAAGGGTCCCTCCAAACGGCATGACATCTTTTATTTGACGGAGGGCACGCTCTCGGCAGTACGCGTTGATGATTATAAATATCGCTTCACAGACCAGCCGACTGGCTGGTTTGGCGCGACCGTGAAAGTTGACTGGCCGTTTCTGGTTAACCTCCGGCTCGATCCATATGAGCGAACCGGAATCACAGGATCGATTAATTACTACAACTGGTTCGCTTACGAATTCTGGCGCTTTACGTTCGTTCAGAAGGAAATCGCGGCTGCTGCGCAGTCCTTTATTGACTTTCCCCCGATGCAGAAAGGTGCGAGTTTCAACTTGGAGCAACTGAAAGATGAACTCGCGAAAAAAGCTGCCGCGCAGGCCGGCCAGTAATTGCATAGGTGTTTGAACCGGGATGGGGTTCGTGGCCGGGCGGCAAGTGAGCCCCTTGCCCTGATCAGTTTTGCAGAGCGGCGGCAGCATCACGATTGCTGCTGCTGGCCGGAGGCGGAAGACTCTGCGCTGCCGTCGTTTATCAAGGCAAGCGCATCGCGCGGAACGGCAAGTTGCGCGAGACGTATCGCTGGATTCGTGGCTTTCACACACAAAAAGCCGCACAGACGGAGCTAAACAAGGTCCTCCGATCGATCGATGAGGGGACCTATGTTGAGTTGTCCAAGCAAACGATGGCAGAGTATCTGGATCGTTGGCTTACCACCGTAACCCGAACCTCACTCCCAAAACCTTCGAGCGCTACAAGCAGCTCGTTACGGTCAATATCAACCCAAAGCTCGGGCCAATCAAGCTCACTAAGCTGGCAGCCCGTGCAAATCGCTGAATTCTACACATGGTCGAGCACTGCGGCGACAGGCGCACCGGTGAGGGCTTGAGCGCGCGGACCGTGCTACACATTCATCGTTTGCTGCGAAAGGTTCTGGAGCAAGCCGTCATCTGGCAACCCCGCCCCACGAATCCGGCAGACGCGGTCCAGACGCCACGCCCGGAAGACAAGAAAATGCAGCCGATCGATGAAGACCGAGCGGTCCTGCTCATCGAATCGGCCGAAAACACAGAGATGTATATTCCGAATCTGACGGGACTTTTGTACGGGCTTGCGTCGCGGCGAACTTCTCGCCATCCGCTGGACCGATCTCGACCTGGATAACGCACGGCTGACCGTCAACCAAGCTCTGAGCCAAACGCGCCAGGGTGGATGGTTCTTCAAGCCCTAAGAACAAATCATCGCGCCGGACCATCACCCTACCTGCTGCGCTCGTCGATGCCCTTCGAGAACACCGGGAGCGCCACCAGCGGATCAAAAATCTGTTCGGTCCGGACTATTCGAAATACGACCTTGTTATTCCGCTGCCTGACGGCACACCGTAGCCGCCGGATCGTTTCACTGATGCGTACATCGCGTTCGCGCGGCGTGTCGGTGCGGAAGCAGTCGATTTCACGACTTGCGGCACACACGTTTCCGAGTTGTTAAGCACCGGAACTCCGGTGAAGACTGTATCGAAGCGGCTCGGGCACGCTAACGCACAGTGACACAATGAATACCTACGCTCATTTATTGAGCGGAGACGATGAACGGCGCCGCAGAACACGTCCAAGGGACGTTAGGGAAATGTCTGGCTAAGAAGGGAGTCAAAAACCAAAAGTGACTCGCGCCATTTGCACGGAGCCCAAAACGGCCTGAACTTCGGACGTGCCCGGAATCAACTAAGTCCTTTGTTTTCTGGTGGTGAGGGTGAGATTCGAACTCATGACCATCTCGGCGCATCTGCAAGTTGCAGATTTCACGTTGCTCAGGACGCCAAAGATGCCACGGGTGCCGTAAACCATTGCACGCTATTGCACGCTGGCGGCAGAGTTGCCTGGCCTGATTCCACGCATCAACGCGGTATTACTTCCTGCTGACTTCGCGGAGCAGCATCTCCATGGTCTCTTGCCGATAACGAAAGCTTGTTTGCTTTAATCTGTCGAAAGCCTCTGAAAGATTTACAAGATTACGTTTGGCGGCACGTGCGAGAACGCCCAAGGTGCCGGTGACTTCGATGCCTCTATAGCGTGCCGCAAGGACGCCTTCGCGTTCATCCATCAAGAGCAAGTCAGCGTGAAGCTGGACGGCCAGGACAATAGCGTCCCGTCCCCCTCGTCGAGCTTCTCCATCGCAGGATCATGAACGTGGATGCTTTGGCGAATATCAATCCACGCCGGTGGTCTGGCGATCCAGTCTCTAACTGGAAGTGGGGCCGCCCCCAACTCGTCCCGAACGCTTGATGGAAGAATGATCTTTTTAAACAGAACGGAAGTACATCGATATGGCCGATGAGGACCAAATAGTTGACTGGTCCGGTATCCGCAATGACGAGCTGCACTCCTCAGACGCCCAAGTGGTCAAGGGCTTCCTGCTCGCGCCGAAAATCCTCGATACCGTATTCGATCCAAAAGCCATGAGCCTTGAGGAATCCGTCAAGTTCATAACGACTCTGAATTCCAAGCAAGCGGCGTAATTCTGCCTTCGATATCCGCTCGTTCTTGTATTCCTCAAGTGCGAAGGCTTCGAGCGCCCGGCGTGGTAGATCGCCGCCGGTGGTGCTCAAACGAGCAGCGAGATCGTCGGGTATCGCAAGCGTAAGATCCATGGCCCTCTACTTCATAGATTAACCCGGCCTTCGTCTGTGCGCCAGCGACAATCGTTTGCGGGCCGAAAGGACTTTCCGTGGGCTAATATCTACAAATTGGTCGCAGACGTATCTAACGTGCCGTTCATGGAGCTCATCCGATCATCGAAAGTAGGGGAAAACACTACATCAAATTCAAACTGTGAGTAAGCCGTGGCGCTCATCGGGAAACGATAGTTTGAGCACTGAGCTGTTTGAACGGTTCCATCACATGATACTCGCCTCGATTGTCGAAGCGATCATTTTTCACGCAAGTGCTTCGGCTGCGATGAGGTTGAAGCCCTTGGCCAGGGCCTGATCGCAGACATGCTGTCGCGCGCCAGCTTCTTGGCTTGCTTGCGAAGGGATTCAAGAGAAGGACGAGCGGGAAGTTTCGATGTGCTCACAGTAACCTCCTTTCGTGAGCGCCTGTGACCCGCTGATACAGGCTGAAAGAAGATTCAAAGCACTCTGTCTGAATCGGAAGCAGGTGGGATTGGGTTCCCTTGCCGCGGGCCGGTGGTGCCCTGTCGCATTCTGTACCTAGTATCGGCTACTTGCAAAGCCACGGTCAATGCCGGGGTTTGCTAGACCAGCCGCTTCCGGGAACGACATCAAGTACCCAAAGTTTGCGAAGTGTTGAATGATTCACGTCGTGTTGTTTACCCTTGCGAGTTCCCCTTCGGCCGATTCTTGCGCATAGAATCTCCACGCATCTCGATCCGATGCGCGCTGTGCACGAGCCGGTCGAGGATACCATCGGCCAGCGTTGGATCGCCGATCTGTTCGTGCCAGCGCGAGACCGGCAATTGCGAAGTGAGGATGGTCGAGCGCAACTGGTAGCGGTCCTCGCAGATCTCCCAGAAATCGCGGCGCTCGGGTTCTGAAAGAGGAGCCATGGCCCAATCGTCGATCACCAGGACATCGATACGGCTGACTCGGGACAGCAGAGTCCTTAAACTTCCGTCGGCCCGCGCCATCGCAAGATCTCGGAACAACGACTGGGCGCGGGTGTAAAGTGCCGAATAGCCATCGCGGCAAGCATTCTGAGCCAGGGCGCACGCCACGAAGCTCTTTCCCACGCCGGTCGGGCCAAGGACGAAAATGTTCTCGTGCGTCCCGACCCAAGCGGACTGTTGCGTCAAAGAACGGTTCACACTCTTGTCGAGACCGCGAGCGGTCCGATAGTCGATCTCTTCGACGCAAGCGTTTGGCGTGCGTAGCTTGGCATTCTTCAGGCATCGGGCGAGCGCCTGGTTCTCCCGTCAGTTCCACTGTTGATCCACTAAGAGCCCGAACCGCTCCAGGAAGCTCAGCTCGCGGACGGACGGATCTTGCTCCTGGATCTTCAACGCCTCGGCCATTCTGAGAAGATGCATTGCCGTTAGTTTTTCGATCATCGGTTGTTTCAGCATCGCCGTGTCCTCACTCGAAGTACTCTGCGCCACGGATGTTATCGTGCGAAGGTGGCGGCGACGATGGCGGCGTGGCGGCTGGAGCAATCGCATCAAGCGAGTTCTTCAGAATCGACTTCACGCTCTGACAACGGCAGGCTCCTGTAAGCAGCGCCCGTTCCGCTGCGGCTTCCATCCGGGCAGGCGAGTACTGATCGGCGGGCCGGATGATACCCAGACAAGACCGGTAACCCATCTCGTGATGTGGCTTGTCGGCGAGAATGCGTTGAAACAGCCGGGCGGTGTGCGGACCAATGGTCTGTGCCCAATGCACTATCCTCAATGGCGTCCATTCCAGATGCGCTTGGTGGGAGCGCGGGCGGTGCTCAGCAATCGTGACCGCGTGCCCATGGCCGTGTGCCCGTAAATGCGAAGCCACTCGCTGGCTCTTGTGAGAGATCTCAATGGTCGTGGGTGCCGAGCGCACTTCCACCAGCTCGTACACCAGATTGTAAGGAACGCTGTAGAAATTAGTGTCAAAGGCGATGTGATAGTCGATGTTGACTAGGGCACGGGACCATTCGCTTAGGTCGAAGCGCTCGGCGGGCAGCGGACTCAGAGCGGGCTTGTCCACCGCCGCGAACTGCGTGGCTCTGGAGCCCTCGCGTTTCCGAAACGGCCGCTGATTGATCCGGTCGCGAAGCTCCCGGATCGCTTAGTTCAGTTCCTCAATCGAGAAGAACTTCCGATTCCGCAGAGCGGCGATGATCCATCGTTCAACGAGCAGCACACCGGACTCAACCTTGGCCTTGTCCCGAGGCTTGTATGGCCGCGCTGGAATGACACCTACGCCATAGTGCATCGCCATCTCCTGCTAGGTGAGATTCAGATCAGGATCGTAGCGACAGGCCTTGGTCACGCCAGTCTTGGTGTTGTCTGGAACCACGAGCTCAGGCACGTCCTGGTAAAACTCGAATGCACGGACGTGAGCGCCGATCCAACTTGCCAACTGCTCGTCGGAGGTGGCTTCGGCGTAGGTGTAGGAGCTGGCTCCCAGCACAGCGACGAACAGATGCGCTTGCTGCGTCGGACCGCCACGCGGATCATGGATCGATATTGTTGTCCCTGCCCAATCCACGAACAGCTTTTCACCGGCCTTGTGCTCCTGGCGCAACACAGGATCCTGCTTGCGGCGCCATCGCTGGTACAGCTCGCAGAACCGGGAGTAGCGGTAGCCATCTGGGCTGGCGTGGCGGTATTCTTCCCAAAGCAACTGCTGCGTCAAGTGTGGATGCTGCTGCCGCTGACGATGACGCTCGGCAAAGTCGGGCATGGGCAGCACTGTCGGACGGCTGCGCGGTAGCCCGCCAAACAACGCCTCAAGCCGATCATCGTCCCAATCGGGTCCAAGCGGCCATATGATCTTTGCGGCCTCCGCTCGTTGCAGGTCCTCATGTGCGGTGCCCAGGCCAATCGAACAACTACGGGCGATCTGCCGCAGCCCCAGGCCAACTTCAAACTTCAATCAAAGAACTTCTTTGATCTTGCGCACGGACAATCTCCTGGTTGGTAAGCTGATCCTCCCTTCGAGGGGGAGGCTGCCTGCCATTGTGTTGTCCAGCGCCGTTTAGCTTGTGGAAATCATTCCGGCGAAGCCGAACACCCTTCCGGGATCGGCCTGAAACTGTTCGGCTTCATCGCGAAGCCGGTGTTCGCCTTCATTCCGGAATCCTGTTCGAGATCAACCCAGAACGCTGTTCGGGATCATCCAGGAATCGCGTTCACCTTGCCCCGGATTCCCCAAACTCGGCCGTCACGTGATCGTGGCTAATGTCCGCGAATTGGCGGCCATCACGGGCAGTACAAAGAAGAGCGACAAGAATGATGTTGTCAAGTTGGCGCGCTATGCCAGCGTCGACCCATCGATCCTTTGTCCCATCCGGCACCGTTCCGCTGAATCGCAGGGCGACCTGAGCGTTATTCGAGCACGGGCGGCACTCCCCCGAGCTCGCACGCTGCTGATCAAACACGCTGAGGGGGTTGCGAAACCGTTAGGATATCGTCTACTGAAATGCACAGCTGATGCCTTAGCACGAAATTGCCGGGGGCGCTTTGACCTCCCGGTATGCCTTCACACAACTCGTCGACGACCCTAGGGAAGCCACGCGCTTACTCCCCCATTCTGTTTCGCTCCCTTGTGACAAGTAAGGCCGAAATTTCCGAGAATGACAGCGTCAACACAAGCTAGTTGGCGTCCGAAGGCCACCAGGAACGGAAAAGAGCATGCCGACCCCGTTCAAGGGAGACAAAGGCCGCAACGATTGAAATCGTTTTCCGAAGCCTTGCCACGAGTCAGACTTAAAACGTAAACTTCAATCCGAATTGAAGTATACGTGGACTTCCTGCCGTCAGAATCTGCCCAAAGGTGCTGTCGAGCACGTAGGTATCAGGATTCGAGAAGTTGGGCCGATTGAACAGGTTGAAAAACTCCGCACGAAAATCGATTCGCTGCGATTCACGTCTGAGAGGAAATGACTTAACAGCCGAAAAATCGAAATTCACAGAACCTGGACCGATAAGGAAGTTACGCGGAGAGTTTCCATAGGTGCCGACGGTATTGTAAGTGAAGGCCGACGTGTTAAACCATTCGGTAAGCTGGGCGCCGCGAGAACGATCTCCGGATAAGCTTGGATTGCCGATTAGGTCACCTCTTTCCAACCAGCTCGCCTCTCCCCCAGTCATCGAATAAGGAATTCTTGAATAGATCGTATATGGGAAGCCAGACCTTAGCGTCAAGATCCCATTCAGACTCCAATTGCCCAACACATGATGAAGGATAGGGCCAAGGCTCTGGTATCCCGGCATCTGCCAAACAAACGAAGCTGTTAGTTCGTGCCGAACATCGTAGTCTGCCAAGGCACGATCAAAACCCAGGTCGTACGGGTTGGTGTAATCAGCGTGGCTGGTATCGGTCTGGGAGATTTGATCAAGTACTTTCGCCCAGCGATATCCTCCGATCAATGACACGCCATGTGAGAGCCGCTTCTCTACAGTTAGTGTCAGGCCGTTGAAGCTCGTAGTCCCCCCGCTTGTTATGAAGACTACATTCGTAAAATCGGCTCCAAGCGGGCGCCGGGCTTGGACATTTTGAAACGTCGATTGACCAGGAATGTATATGGCGGGATTTGCCTCAATGCCGCCTGGTAGATGATATGACTCCATCCCTTCATAGGCTGCCCTCACGAGGATGTTTGAGGCAAGCTGGCGTTCAACGGTTAAGTTCCATTGCTGAATGACTGGATAAGTCATGGCCGGGTCGAACGCCGTCACAAAGAAAGGCGTAGCATACGTCGAGCTGGGCGGAGGCGGACTGGGCGACGGGAATGGGTTCACTTTTCCCAGGTAGGGATCGCTAAAACTGGCGGGAAAAGGAATACTCGCCGCCTGATTGAAGGGCGGCTGATCCGCCATGTTGTTTAAGCCGACCGCAGTTGGCTCATCGTGATAGATCCCGAAACCAGCGCGAATGCTAGTCTTGCCATCTCCAAACGGATCATACGCGAGCCCGATCCGCGGATCGAAGATGTGGTAAAAGGACCCCATACCGGCCTCAGGAACTCCGGGATCCCCTCCTACAAACATCCCAGGCGGTAGATTGGGATATCGCGTAGAATGGGTTCCCGCATCATAGGCACCTTGGTTGAACACCGCCACCTGATGAGCGATGATGTCATTCCACGGAACCCAAGGACTCCAGCGAACGCCCAACGAAAGAGTCAGCCTACGACTGACCTTCCAGGTATCGTTGACGAATAAGGCTGGAAGCGTCCGTCGAAGAGAGCTGTAGATGGGAGGCGCCTGGCTGAAAGAATCGGGAGCGCCTAAGAGGAAATCCACAAGGTTGTTACCTGACAATTGAGAACCAAAGGTAAAATAACCGTCGGACAAGAAATCCTGATCTAGAGTATTGGCTTGACGGGTTATCTCGCCACCAAATTCAATCGTATGCTTACCAGCAATCCAACTCCAGTTTGAGTTTATGTCGTACTCATCTCGAGGCACACGGTACAAGCCATCCCAAAACGTACTGAAGTAACCCGAAATCGATATGTCCACTCCATTCTTGGAGCCTTTGGTCAGATTGGGAATATTCGCTCCCAAACTCGTAAGACTTGGAAAGTCCGGCGGACCAATTTGTATGTTGAGCACTCGATTGTATGTTGCGGTGGCAGTAGCAACGAGATTTGGAGTAAATATGTAAGCGGCGTTTAAGGCAAAATTCTGGCTGGTCCAGGATTTACTGGGTACTGCCGTAAGTATGTTGGTGCTGATACTCCTGGACGGTTGCTCAAGGTTATCGTAAAGATATCGCCCATAAATGCGGAGTTTGTCGCCAAAGTTATTGTCTACGCGAGCAACTACCTGATTGTCATTTTGTTCCATGACCGAAGAATAGTAGGCCAAACCAGTATCTGGCGCACCGACGGGCGTAAGAGCAAGAATTTTAACCGAGATGGGATCAAAAAGCGAGGTCGGCACACGGTTCCCCGGGAAAGCAGCGCCTGTCCTCGGGTCGGACAGTTGCGCCGTAGTTCCGGAGAAGTCGCCTGCGCGCTGCGCTTCCGTTGGTGTGATCGCAACATTCTCGCTAGGAGCCGACCGCAACGTTGTTCCTTGCCAGGAGCCAAAGAAGAAGGTTCGATTCTTTCGAATGGGGCCACCCGCTCCGGCGCCGTATTGATTCCGCTTGAGACCGTCGTTTGTTGATGCGAAGAAGTTTCTGGCGTTCAAATCGCCGTTTCGAAGAAACTCAAACAGCGCTCCGTGGAACTCATTCGTGCCGCCACGGGTGATAGCGTTCACAACGCCGCCACCATGTCCGCCGAATTTCGCATCATAGCTGTTTGTTACGAAGCTGAACTCCTGAATAGCATCAGGATTTGGAAACACATTGGCAACCTGCGTATAGGGATCTTCGTTAATGCCGCCATCCAAATAGAATGCGCTCGAATTTCCCCGGCCACCGCTCGCCGAAACAAATGTCGTTGTAGATTCCGGACGAACCGCGGCCTGGGCATAGTAGCTGTAGTACCCAATTGGAACCGACGGACTCACATCCGGAGCAAGGCTCATTAGCTGGAGCACATTACGTCCGTTCAACGGGAGTTCCTGGGCCATCTCGGGCGTGATCACGGTCTGTATTTGCTGCGAGCGTACATCTACCTGCGGGGCTTGGCCGGTGACAGTTACGGAGGTGTTCGGGCTGCCAACTCTCAATTGAATATTTACTGCCGCAGACTGGTCGACGGTGAGGACAATACCTTTTTGCACGTACAACTCAAATCCGGGCTTCTCAGCACTCAACTGGTAAATGCCCGGCGTCAAATTGGCAAGTAAATAGGACCCGTCGGATTGAGACGTGACTTCCGTCTTAACCCCGGTTTTCGTCTCGACAGCATTGATGACAGTCCCGGAGACATACGCACCGGACGGGTCCGTAATCGTGCCGGAGATGCTTGCGTTAGTTCGTTGTGCGACGAGGACAGCGGGCAGGAGGAATACAAGCGCGGAGAAGAGCAGAGATCGTAGAAGCAAGAGCCACCTCTCAGTCAATGATAAACGTTAACCGCTAATTGACAGAATGTCAATGGGCTCCATAAAATTGAGTTCATGAGGACGTATGCGGCCCAGGGTGACGCTGAAGCCGATCCGCAGCCGAGTCTGCAGTGCATTCCCCGTGAGTCTTTAAAGGACACCGTTGTCCGCCGGATCCGTCAGGCTATCGAAGCTAGAGAGCTCCGAGCTGGCCAACCCTTAACGGAGCTTGGGTTGGCGAAAAGGCTGGGTGTAGCCCAGCCCACTATCCGAGAGGCACTGCTGGAGCTCGAATTCATTGGATTTGTTGAGCGCACCGCTCCGCGCAAGATCCGGGTCACCTTACTGACGAAAGCGGCTATTCGCGACATATATATGGTCCGCGCCCGATTGGAGATGTTAGCGGCGGAGATCATTGCGGCCCAGGTTTCTCCAAACCTGGCGCCTTGCTGGGAACAACTGGCAGAGATGGAAGACGCGGCCCGGACGGAAAGCCTGACTCGCTATTGGGCTGCTGATCTGAATTTCCACCGTGCGCTGTGGCACGCCACTCAAAACGACAGCCTTGAAAGCTCACTCGAACGCCTGGTACCCAAGCTGTTCTCATTTGGCATAATTCAGCACGCCCACCCTAGTTCTGAAGCATTGACTGAAATGACCAAGCTGCATCGTCATCTGCTTGAGATTTTGCCTGGCAGAGACCCGCAGATGATACACGACGCGATGGACCTCTTGATGGAAAAAGCGTGGCTGGATGACGCCCAGTTACCCCAACTGAGTTGAGGCCTCCCGTGAAAGGATGTTTCCAGATTCATCCGGCTGACAATGTGGCAGTATTACTGCAAAACTGTGCCGCGGGACCGTTGAGGGTGGTCGGTGCGAAGGTGATGATAATTGAACTGCCTGCGTCTATCGCACTGGGCCACAAGGTTGCCACGGCTGATCTGGCCCCAGGTTCCTTCGTCATCAAATTTGGCGTACCGATTGGTGTCGCGACCGCACCGATCAAGGTCGGCGATTGGGTCCATCTTCATAATTGCCGTAGTCAACTCGACGAACGTTCGTCCACCTTGGACACTCAAACGGGCGCTACGAACGACATGACCTATGAATGACCAAAACACAGTCACGTGGAGGGGCTACCCGCGGAGCGACGGACGGAAAGGGGTCCGTAACGTAGTCCTTATCGTTTACACAGTGGAATGTGCCAGTCACGTTGCACACGCGATCGCGAGCGAAGAGGAAGACGTTCACGTTGTCGGGTTTCCGGGCTGCTATGACAACCAGTATGCGATCCGGCTAATGCTCGCTTTGTGCAGGCATCCAAACGTTGGCGCAGTATTGGCTGTCGGTCTGGGCTGCGAGTATACTCAACCGGCACGAATCGCGGACGTTACCAGGGCGTCTGGCCGTCCGGCTGAGTGGTTCTACATTCAGGAGAGCGGCGGTACGCGCTCGAGCATCGAACGCGGGAAAGCTACGGTGCAGCGGCTTCGTGACGAAATTCGATCCTCCACACAAACAATTCCCATGACCGTCGCCGATCTGGTCATAGGCTGTGAATGCGGCGGGTCGGACGGAACATCCGGCCTGGCAGGCAATCCGGTGGTCGGAAGAATCTTCGACCTCATCGTAGATGCCGGCGGAACAGCGATTTTCGAGGAGACCGTCGAAATGATCGGGCTACGCCACGTTCTCGAGCAGCGGGCGGCCAGCGAGGAAGCTCGCCGGGAGCTGGAGAGTGCCTACGAAAAGGCGGTTCGCTATTGCAGGTCCGTTCGTCAATACTCGATTTCTCCTGGAAACTTTGCAGGAGGCCTTACCACGATTGAAGAAAAGAGCATGGGTGCATTCGCCAAGAGCGGAGAACGGCCGATCGAAGGGGTGATTCGCGTGGCGCAGACTCCTCCCCATCCTGGTCTGTGGCTGATGGACAGCGTACCTGATGATCACTTTATGCAATTCGGATACACCAACCCTAATGATACGGAGGGGATTATGGATCTCATCTCTGCCGGGGCACAGATCGTGCTGTTTGTGACCGGTCGAGGAAGTGTCATCGGTAGTCCCATTGCCCCTTTGATCAAGGTGACTGGCAACAGTCAGACATTCGAACGGCTCCGCGAAGACATGGACTTTAATGCCGCCCGTGTACTGACCGGCGAACTGACACTTTCGGAGGCCGCCGCTGAAGGCCTCAAACTCATTATCGATACGGCAAAAGGTACTCCAAGCCGGCCGGAGGCATTGGGACACAGGGAGTATTTCATCATGTACAAGCATCAGACAACCCCGTCATTAGCTGCCGGCTGCCGTGTTTGAATCCAATCCACAATGGAATGGGACCACGCGGGTCTTTTCTCTCGACGGAGACGTCGCCTTAGTTACCGGAGGCGGCACAGGTCTTGGCTTGGCGATAGCGAGGGCGCTTCGTGATTTTGGCGCTCGTGTAGTTATCGCTGGACGGAGGGAGGCAGTTCTACAGAGGGCGGTTGAAAACCTGGGAAAAGGTGTCACACACGAGGTACATGACGTCGTTGACGTGGAGTTGGCGCCAGCTCTGGCCAAGAAGATCGCTGCCGGTCCCGGGCCGATTACGATCCTGGTTAATAATGCTGGCGTGCACCTCAAGAAGCCCGTCGAAGATACTACCGCACGCGAGTTTCAAGGAATTCTAGAGACGCACGTGGTGGGATCCTTCGGCCTTTCCGCCGCGGTTATTCCATATATGCGGCAAGCCGGTCATGGAAGCATCCTGTTTATGGCGTCGATGACTTCCTTGATCGGAATGCCGAACGCAATTGCCTACTCGGCTGCAAAGTCAGCTTATCTGGGAATGGTACGTACGCTAGCCAGTGAACTTTCATCGGGAGGCATTCGCGTGAATGCCATCGCTCCGGGATGGATCGAGACTCCAATGCTGCACAAAGCATTGGACGGCGATTCAGCCCGAAAAAATCGGATACTCGCACGTACGCCGATGAACCGATTTGGCCAACCTGAAGACGTAGCCTGGGCAGCTGCGTTTTTATGCTCCCCAGCATCCCGCTTCATTACAGGCGTAGTACTGCCGGTGGATGGAGGCGCCAGCATTGGTTTCTAGGGTGACCGCCTCATCGAATCCTGAGGCCTGTTCGTAAGCGTGGCCCATGTTCAATTTGCGTCTTCAAAGAATCCCGTAACGGTCAAAGGCAGCCGTACTGGAAAGACCAGACTCGATTTCGCGGCGCACCTTCCGTTCACCTTGTGCCTTCTCCAAGGCTTTGGCAATTACTTCCTTCTCCATCTCGGCCGGAACGATGACAATTCCGTCAAGATCGCCCAAGATCAAGTCGCCAGGCCTGATTGTTACGCCGCCAATCTCAATGGGGCATCGATAATCTAATACTTGTGAGCGGACGCCTGCGTCTTGCGCATACGGCCCGCTGCTGAAGACAGGCCAATTTTGCTCCAGAACGCGAACCGTGTCTCGATGAAATCCGTCGATAACCGCGCCTGATGCTCCGCGCCGCTTTGCAGTAGCAGTCAGGATTTCCCCCCAACTGGCACATCGCTTGACACTTCCCGCGACATATACTTCTCGCGGCTGAAGCTGATCCAGTGCTTGTGTCAATTTTCCGAAGGGTGCACTCTGAGGACCATACACGTCAACAATCAGCACCGGCATCGCGCGGCCCACCAGGATCATGTCATCTCGCAGCGGGCGAATTCCGGGTGGAAGAAACTGATGGAAACAACCGAATGAATCCAAGATATCTCCAACCACCGCCGTATATAGCGCTGTCCGAATTTTATCGAATGTTTCCTCGTCACTAGACCACGTCATTCTTCTCCTCTTCCCACAGATTTGTTTTTCTTGGCCATGCCATACGTTCACCCGGCAAACGGACGACTATAAGCGCGACCACAAACTAAAGTACAAAGGCATGTCCTTTTAGCCAGGGGAGCCCAAGTATCGAATCTTGGGAACGAGCGTCTCGACCGAGATAAGCGCAATTACGGGAAGAATTGCGGCCGTAATGAAAATCGGCTTATACGATATTGAATCTACGACAATCCCGATTAGCGAGGTGAAAATAATACCTCCGATGCCAGCACCTGTACCGCACAAACCCGATACGAGACCTACATGAGACGTGGGATAGAGATCAGTTGGCAAAGTAAGCATCATAGTCCCCCACATGCCATAGGAAAACGTGACAAGCGAGATAAGAGCGACGCTGACGGCGGCATTGTCGACAAATCCGGCCGGGACGCCAGAAAGCATACCGATCACACCCATTCGCAGGATGCATTTGCGCGAAAAATTGAGATCCCGATTGCGCCGCATCAGAACACCGCTGAACCATCCGCCAAACATATTTCCTAAATCCACAGACACGAACGGAATCCACGAAACACTTGCGATTTCAATCAAACTGAATCCGCGTTGGTCAGCCAGATACTTCGGAAGCCAGTAGACGTAGAACCACCAAACACAATCGCTCAAGAAACGACCCGCTACTACGCCCCATACCTCTGATGTCCGGAAGATCCAACCAGACCGCCTGGGATCTTCCACCCGATCCTTCGGACGATCGGAAAGAATGAGCTGAAGCTCGGCAGATGAAATACTGCGATGACACTCCGGCTTTTGGTATATCCATATCCACAGGACCAACACGAGAAAGCCTAGACAGCCGGTGACCAGAAAGGCCGCTCTCCAGCCGTGAATCAGGATGAGCCATGCCACCAGGGGTGGCGCCAGGAGGCCGCCCAGAGAGGAACCGCTGTCGAAGATAGCAGTTGCCAAGCCTCGTTCGCGCGATGGAAACCACTCGGAGACTGCCCGAGAGGATGCGGGCCAATTCCCAGCCTCTCCCATTCCAAGCAGGAATCGAAAAATCCGGAACGACCAGAGGCCATTACACAAAGCGTGCAGGGCACCAGCGACAGACCACCAGGAAAGAAAAGCAGCCATGCTCCTACGAACACCGAGACGATCTACAATTCCCCCAGCGATCAGCTGCATGATGGCGTAAGCGATCAGAAACGAGCTGACGATCGTCGAGTAGTCGGTATTAGAGAAGTGAAATTCCTTTGAAATTGTGGGCGCCGCGACAGAAAGGCACTGACGGTCCAGATAGTTGACCGTGGTGGCCAGAAAAGAAACTGTAATGATGATCCAGCGTAGATGGGCAACCGGCGACCGGCGCCGTTCCCGCATCGATCAGATCTCCATCGGAATTTTTAGATCAGAGGCGATGGCCTGCAGGCGTTCTGCCGATTTTCGATAATTGTCAGTGAGTTTGTCAGTTAAACCGAAATCAAGCCCGAGGTAGCCATCAAAACCCATCCGATGAAGCTCGGAAATAAACTCCACCCAATCGATTGAACCCTCTCCGATAGGCAAATGGTCGGAAGTAGACGGATTGTTGTCGGACACGTGTACATTCGCAAACCGTCCCTTGAGCTTCGCCAGCGCCAAGACCACATTTTCTCGTTGAGCCGAAAAGTGGCCTGTATCGAAATTAGCCTTCAGATTTGGACGATTTACGTGCTCCAGTAGCCTTAGTAGAGAGTCCACGGAGCAAATTACCTCGCCGATGCGCGGTTCCATAAGAATCTTCCGGCTACGTTCCGCAGCAATGTCAGCACATACCTGTGTAGACTCTACCAGCGCTTTCCAGACCTCTTCCCACTTAAATCCTGGTGGGACACGCAACCTGGTTACATCCTCGAACTTGTACCCGCCGTTACCAGACAACTGATATGGCTGCGATTCCAGATACTCAACCGGAGGCGAATAACTTGCAAGATGTAATGTTTCGCACCCGAAAAGGTCGGCGACTTCGGCGCCCATTCTGAAGCGCTCCAAAGCGGGACGTCTAATCTCCGGGTTTAGATTCACCAAGTCTGGATCGACAACGCAAAAGTTATGGACATGCAGACCACAGTTGTCCAGCACTCTTTTTATTTCACTGCGCCGCTCATATACTTCACGAAGGTTGTGTTGGCCGAGCCCCTCCATCTCGAGGAATCGAAACCCGAGTTCCCGGATCTCTGGCAGTGACTTAATCGCGTCATCAACGCTATGTGGATAGCCATATTTGAAGATTGGATATAAATAGCTGATGCTGATGCGCATTTCTGCTCCCGGAGTATCACTGGCGATTTAGCACGACGATTGAATATGTTTGCAAGCGGGGAATGATAAACTTACCGTCTCGCGATGTTAGGCCTGTCGAAGCCCTTTCAGAGCCATCTCCATCCGGCGAGATGATCCGGACGTCATGGAACGTACCGCTCACCTGCAGTTCGAGATTAGTTATTGGGTCAAGGGTGTAATTCAAGATATGAATCAAGGTACGCTTCGTCTCCCGTTGTTCCGTAATGTTGTACAAGACACCAGGGGGAGCCTTCAGCTGAACGGACGGCTGGCCTGAAGCCGCTAGAAGAGATCTCACGAGTTCGTTAATGGCGGGTAGTTTTTCAAAGTAAGTGCTTTCGCCCTTCCCCATATGGCCACTAAAGAACGTTGGGCGTACTCGCGGTTTGCCGTTTTCGTCCAGAGAACCGGCTTGTTGTGCCACAATCAACCTACCGCCCTCACGTACAAATTCGTTCAATGCCGAAAGCGAAGAATTCCTAACAGATCGAGCAGTGAGTATCGCGACCGCTTTATACGGGGACAGCAGCTTTGCAGTGACATCACGTTCGTAGATGACGTTAAAGGGGACTCGCCTTGCGGCAAGTCCATCGAGCAGTGCCACTCCATCGCTATGGTCGTCGAGTAGGATGGCAAGTGGCGCTTGTGACCTGGCGCCTGTGTAAAGCTCCTGGTGATCTTTGAAGAACTGATTGTACTTTCCGATTGCACTCCAGGTTGCGAGTGCATCGGCTTCGCCTGTTGCCAGCTGATATGCAGGCCGAGCTTCAACATACTGCTCCTCAGCGATACCGAACATCATATTTTCGGCTAAAGCAAGCTGAGAACGCGCAGCGGACATGAACCCTACCATTCGCTCCGCATGTTCCCGCCGCCCATCTTCGATGAAGACAGGCTTCCATCCCTCTGACAAAGTTTCGTGAATCCGTAACAACCCAACGTTGTTGACAAGAAATTTTCCCTGAACGGGCAGGAGATACGGATGGCCTGATTTGACATCCGCATACCCGGGAGAGGAAGAAGAGTAAAGGCCAGGCTCAAGTCCGTCTTCTGTGGTGATACAGTTCAGCAGGCGATTCAGTACATAGGTGTCGGAATGAAAATTCGCCATCATCAGGAAGTCTTTTTTCCGTTTAGCGGCATGCTGAAAAAGTAACGGATAGAGTTCGAAGAGCGTGCTCCCGAAATTGTTGTCGTAAATCAGGCCGTCTGCTCCGGAATCAATTGCCAGATCGATCCTCTTCAAGAGATACGCGCGCCATTGCGCATTTGAGAAGTCCGCCATGTAACGGGTAATCCGCCCCATCTTTTGATAGGTCCCCGCGCTGTATGGAATAGGTTTACCGTCCTTGTTTCTGGCTAACCACGTTTTCGATTCGGGAACAGCCTGGAACATGTCCTCCCAAAAAATGTTGCCGATTGACTCATAAGCCATCACGTGGATGCCGTTGCGATGGCATTCGGCAATATAACGGCGCACCTCGTCCCGATGCTTTTCTTCTGTTTCGTTTGAGAACCCGACGCTCAATGTGACCCAAACGAGATTGATCCTGGCATCCGTGATAAAGTGCACAGTCTTCGGGTCGTACCAGTTTGTCATCGTGTACAGGATGTTAGGATCCGGAGGATTCAGGCCTGGCCAGCCCGAAAGGAACGCCTTGGCTGTTTCGATTCTTCCCCCATCCCATCTCGAAAACCGAATCTCGCCAGGAATCGCCCAAGAAGGTAGTGAGTCCCTGCCAGGACCGCTCGGCCAAATGGCTGGATACGGGACCGCTTCGTTGCGCCGCACTTCAACTGCATTCTGACCAACAGCCACATGCGGTATCGCACTGATTATCACCGCGATCAAAACGCACGATTTCAACCGCAAAAGAATTCCCCGATGGTACATTCAGGCCGCCTGAATCTTGCGTACGACTCGATGTGCTGACCGCACCGCGCTCTCCATCCCGAACGGATAGTTGTCAGCGTAAACTCCCGCAAAATGAATGCGGCCGCATGGCTGAATAATTTCGGGCCAATATTTCGACAAAACGCCCGGCGGCAAAGTTGTTGGTATGCAAGTCATGGCCCAGCGATCGGTAGTCCAGTCCACGACGAGGCTCTGCTCGATGTCTTCGGATTTCCCCGGATATCGTCGCCGGAATAAGGCCGTCACGACGTCTGGAGTCGTGACTTCGGCATCGCCGACGAGAATACCGCGCGGCGTCCGCACCTCCTCTGCCATAGCCCAGACCATTTGGAGGCCCGCTTCTCTGAAATAGATGTTAGGGCTCACGTTGTCCTTTTCCCAAAATCGCGATCGGGACTGAAAAATAACCCGGACGTGTGTGTTGTAAGGAAGGTTGTCGATAACATAACGCTTGGCGGCTGGCCAATTCGGCGTAACATGGACTTGCCGCAACGTTGCGAGGGGCATGCAGGTTACAAGATAGTCCGCTTCTTCTGTCTTAGGCCTCCCCATCTCCAGATATTTGACTCGAACGCTATTCCCGGAATGTTCAATTGCCGAGATTGGACAATTGAGCCTCAGCTTTGCTCCGACACGGGAGGCAAGCGCATCCGTCAATCGCTGGTTCCCGCCGCGAATACGAAACAGATTCACTTCGAGCCACGCCATATTTCGCTTACGCCGTATGGCCGCGTGCCACAGCGCCTGTAATGCCGACTCGGATCCTCCTATCTCGGCTATCGCAGCCGAGGATGCTCCTTCGCTCGCGAGAAACTGTCTCGTTGTCAACGTATCTAAATGATTTAGATTCGCGTTGAAGGGACGATCCTCACTAGGGAAGTGATCGAGATATGGGCCATAGTAGAGCGAGGGAAGCTCTCCCCAGGAGTGAACAGCGAGAAACTTAATTTCGCGTTGGTTAAAGCCCAGGCCTTTGAGCACTGCAGGCCGGCTCAAGTCCTCTGGCGAGTATAGGCGGTTATTGATTGCCCGAAGAAGGTTTCGGCGCCGAGGATAAGCAATAACTGAGAGCTGGAGTTCGTCTATATACTTCCAAAGCGAATCATATCCGGGCCTGTAGAAGTGTTCGGCACCGGCATCGGCGTAGAGACCGTCGGCAAGTCTGTCGTGAATTGTTAAAATGTGCCCGCCGCTTCGCCCTGAGGCTTCGAGCAAGACGACATCAATTTGCCGCTTCAACAGTTCATACGCACAGCTAAGACCCGCTATGCCCGCTCCCGCGACAATGACCTTTTTCGAAGACAATTTTGGGAGCGCGGACTTCGCGTCGTGAATGAATGCACCGGATGCCGCCATCGTCTTTAGTGCTGTCCGGCGATCCATTCGATTCCCATGATTCATAATCTTTGCGTGATTGATAGAGTATATTAACGATAATCGAGAAACGTTAATTAGTCAAGCGTACGCCATTAAACCCACGCTACAAACGAGGCTTAAACATGAACATTCACCGCGTTTCCTATTGGCTCGTTATAGGAATAGCTTTTAGCGCAATCTTGCTGCAGGCACAGAGCGACCCAGATCGGCTGGCTTCAATCCTGGAACGCCCCCTTCAAACTTCACCTGAGGTGGCATTGCAAATCAGAGAGTACTTAATGCAGCGAGTCACGAAATTGCCCGAGCCAAAAACAGCGGAGCAATGGACAACCGAAGCATCGCATTTGCGAAGGCATTTGCTAGACGATGTCGTGTTTCACGGTTGGCCAAAAGACTGGGTGAATGGGCCTCCGAAATTCGAGGATCTCGGCATCTTTCAATCGGGAAACGGATATCGTATTCGGAAGCTCCGTTACGAGATCGTCCCCGGGTTTCAATCGGTTGCGCTTTTATATGAGCCGGAGAAGCTTACTAAAAAAGTTCCGGCCATCCTTAATGTAAACGGCCACGATTACAAGTTGGGGAAGGCATCCGAATACAAACAGAAGCGCTGCATCAATTTTGCAAAGCATGGCATTCTTGCCTTAAGCCTGGAGTGGCTTGGGTGTGGGGAGTTGCGCGATCCCAACAACAAGGCGGGCAATGAACATTGGGGGGCCGCGCAGCTGGATTTGGTGGGTACCAACGCCGCCGGCCTGTTCTATCTCGCGATGCGTCGCGGGCTCGACTATCTGTATGACCGTCCCGACGTCGACCGGGCCAGATTAGGAATGACGGGACTGTCTGGTGGGGGCTGGCAAACGATTACGTTGAGCTCGCTTGATGAAAGAATATCCGTGGCCGTGCCGGTAGCAGGTTACGCCTCGCTCGTTTCGGAAGTGGAGCGGCTGAGTGACACGGGAGATATCGAACAAATTCCGACAGACTTTTTCCTGGGTGTGGACAACGCACATCTCACGGCTATGCGAGCACCTCGACCAACTCTGTTGATGTACGACGCGGAGGACGATTGCTGTTTTCGAGCGCCGCTTGTTAAGCCATACGTTTATGACCAGGTTCGGCCTTACTTCAAAATTTTTAATAAGCCTGACAACTTCGCATGGCATGAGAACACCGATCCTGGCACTCACAATTACCAGCTCGACAACCGGCTTCAGGCTTATCAATTTTTTGCCAAGCATTTTCGGCTGCCCCCTATTCAGGACGAAGCGGGAGTGGCAGAGGACATCAAGAGCTATGACGATCTCGTAGTGGGCCTTCCCAAAAGCAATCTCACCATGATTGGTTTGGCCAAGAAGTTAGCGGAGGACATCCGGCGAGAGCCGATCCCATCAGAGGAGACGGCATTAACCCGCTGGGTCAGTTCGGAAACGAATCAACTCAAGCAGGTTGTTCGCTACCGTCCAACCGTCGTGGGTCACGCATGGGCTGCAGCTAATACAAAAGAGAAGGGAGTTGAGACACAGTCCTATCGGTTTGAGTTAGACAACGGGCTAAGTGCAACCGGGATCCGCGTAAAGGCGATTACGGCCCCCGACGATGCGCCAGCGACCATAATATTAAACGACGAAGGAAAGAAGTCCTCTGCTGCCGAAGTCTCAGACCGAGTCAATCGGGGCGAACAGGCCCTGGCGGTCGATTTGCTCTTGAGCGGTGACATGTCGCCCGATGATCGGGGAGGAGGAGCTCAACCGGCATACATGGCTCTCCTTCTCGCAACGCTGGGAGACAGAGCTCTCGGTATTGAGGCCTCGCAGCTCATTGCCATATCGCGCTGGCTGGAGAACAGTCATCATCCCAAAGGCATGCGGATCGAATGCACGGGGATTCGAAGTCAAGTTAAGGCCCTTGTAGCGTCGGCGCTGACGCCGGGTCTCTATCGGGAGATTGTGGTTCACGAGGGAATACATAGCCTTAGTTACTTGCTCGATACGCCGATAATGTTCGATGCCGCGCCGGATCTTTTTTGCCTGGACCTGTACAAGGATTTCGACCTGGATCGTCTCGGTATTCTCGCCAAGCCGACGATTTTGACGGTTCAGCAACATCTGGACCCGCCTATTTCTAAGTAAGCGCGCAATGAGCGAGGCTGTGACCACATGCGAGGAACGGCCAGCCCATCGTGCGGCAGAATCGGAATGGAAGCCTGTGATGGGCCCACTATGTTGGCCGTGTCCTGCGGGCTCAGGGGCACGATGTGCGGCTCATGTCGAGAGGCGCATCGCCTGAGCTTTGTAGAACTCGGGGTTCTGAAAGGCCGCCAAGCGAAGCAGCCGATTCGACATGGCCGGCGGCAGCTCTTTCTTCATAAACGAGGTTCGCGCGGACAATCTGCACGTTTCTGGATAGCGGCCCTTCAATCGACAGCTCCCGCTGTTTGCGAGAACGCGACGACGACCATGGGTCCTGCTCAGCGTCGTCATCGGCACTGCTAACGCGGACACCGATTAGATCACCCTTTCGTTGCGCTTCGGCGACGATCTCCTCGGCTGCGGCAATCGTCATTCGCCTTGATCATGGAGAGAAACTGCCATTGGTCCACATACGGGCGAAAATCTGGATCAATGAAGACGCTATTGCCCAATTTGCGAAGTGCGAACTGCAACGGCAAAGCTATCAGATTTCCAAGCCCCCCTTTGGGCATCGTGTCCTGGTTCGGGAAAAAGCGATCGAATGAGTCGAGCCCTACTTGATGCCGGCGCTCCATGCCCCGGTAAGAATGAAGCAGCCCCGCTTGCGTGCGATGCTCGCTGGCAGAGGACATTGAAAGAAAATCCAAATATGTCCGCCCTTACCTGAACGCGAACGCTCCAGGGCAGCGGGAACATTTAACTCCTTGCATGTTTCAAGGAATGCGAGGGAATCATATTCCCAGGTCTTCTTATCGAAGTCGACTGCAAGAAGCCAGGAGGTCTCATCGGACAGCAGAGGTAGATGCCAACAGTCTCTGTCCCTAGCAGATGGTTCTCGATGACAGCATCTGTCAAGAGAGAAATCTCCGCGTTTTTCTATCGAACTTCTTGCGATTTTCTGGGCGAGCTTGATTGATGGACTCCCAGTCTTTGATAGCCGCTGGCGAATATCCGGACCAGCCGCCCTCATTGTCCCATCGGCGCGCGTGCACGTCTTCACGATTTCGAAATAGCGCAATGCGCCGCCGAGCGCGTTCCTCTTTATTCGTTGCTGTTATCGACTAGGCGGATCTCGGCGACGGACGTTCTTCTGACGGAAACTGCGGAATCGGGATGCCGCGGACCACCAGTATCCGGCGCAGGCGAGCATTCTCCTCGCGCAGACGTTTGTTTTCTTCCTCTGGCGACTCGAGTGGAAGGGGCTCGGAACCGTTCTCGATCATGTGAGGTCCACTAATTCGTGCGGGCGGCCAATAGCGCTTTGAAAAACCGCTCAGCTGCTCGAAACGCCGCGGTGACATCAGGCGAGAGCCCACACTCTTTGGCCAACGCCTGGGACGGAATCTGCCAATTCGCCGGTGGCTGGACAAGATCACCTGTTAACCGATGCGTTCCTCTTCTCTCGAACGTAAGATGCAGCGCGTCCAGAGCCCGTCGCTTGTCCAGACTACCGGACTCGATCAGAAGAGCGATGTCGACCAGGTCCTTCACTCGGCCATTTGGGGAACTCCATGAGAGTGTGTAGGCGTGAACCTTTTCGGCAAACTGCTGTTCACGCGCGATCATTGCACGCGCGAGATTTCGATGCCGGCAAAGCGTAGCCACTCGCGGCAGGCGATAGTTTTCCAGCGGCTCCATAACTACATCTCCAATGCCGGCGTCCAAATGGAATCTGGCGAAGATCCGTTTATCCATTCGGGCCTCGATTCGGTAGCGTACGCCGCCATACGGCGCTGCCATCAAATCCATAACAGGCGATCCGATCACAAATTCGAACGAATCGCCCAAACGAACGTTTTGCGGCACTCAGCAGCATATCCCGCACAACTTCGTTCGTGTCGCTGCCGCCCACATTGGTCACCCGCCGGACGGTCAAGTCGATGTCCACTGTTGATCGGGCAGCTTTGAAACGCAGTTCCAGTGCATGTCCGCCCTTCAAAGCCCACGACGCCTGCGGCTCGCGAAAGAGCCTAGCCAACAACCGGTCGAAAGATACCCGGCACCGCAGATGGCTGAGGTCAACCTGATCGGCCAACGATATCCGTTTCAGCCGTTCTTCGAGCGCTTTTCGAAATGCACGCGCCGTCTTGTATTTCGTTGAAGGCATTTACGCGGCTCGTCGTAGCGCTTCTTCGACGATCTTGCGTTCCGGTCCGCTCATTCGCGCATTCCGAATCTGTTGGCGGGTGATCAGGCCGCGGTCACTAGCTTGTCGCATCGCCTGACGGATAGAATGGCGCTCTGCTGTGCCGGCCTCGATCAGATCCAGAATCGTCCGCAGAGCTCGTGTGACCTTGAAGCCTTGCCCCATCTTGATGTCGCCTCAGGTATGTCAGCGTGGTATAGCACCAGGATTCCCGGGATCTCACTGTTGCGCCGGAAATCCGTCGAGACCGTCATGTGGAGCTTCGCCGGATTCAGGTCTGATAGCTCATATAGACTGAGCGCCGTCTGGTGACTGTAAGCACCCTCTACTTCTTCGTCGCGGTTTCGAGACCAGAGCGCCCAAAGGACGAGGTCCGGTCGCTCGGACGTCGGGAACAGAGCGAGCCTGTAGATCCCGCGATGCTGGCGAATCCAGTTCCCCACCTGCACGTGATAAGGATGCGTGTTCTCGGCAAATCCGGCCGCCCTGGCCTGTTTCGTCGTGAAAAACCCTTGCTGCTGCTCGGCAACCTCAAACAGGCGCCGCGAGGCTTCACGGTGAGACTGAGCCATAAACACGATACTTACAATTTTTTTGAGTACTAGCGCCAAAATTTCAGGCACTCAGAATCTGCTTGAAAGCCGCTGTGTTCACGGGGAAGGGCACCTGGAGCTGACGAAGCCTATCTCAACTAAGCGAAAACGGGTTTCCCGGGAACAGCCAAGTGTGCGTGCAACGAGGTGAGGGTTCTCTCTGCACCCATGTAGCCGTAAATTATTGAAAATGTGTTTGCTAAAGCTGTTCAAAATAGACACGACCCGCTTGCAAAATTCGGGGAAAGTAGGTGGGCAAGGGTCTTGACAGAGCGGCGTTGGCAAGGAGTCGATACGATTGGCGTGAGGTGGGATGAGTTTTGACGATTTCACGGACGCATACATCGCCTTCTCGCGGCGCATTAGTACAAGAGACACCCGGTTCCACGACCTGCGCCATACCCATGCTTCCGAGCTGCTGCGCAGGGGCGTTCCGCTGAGAACAGTCTCGCAACGGCTAGGGCACGCCAATCCAACCGTCACCCTGAATATCTATGCGCACGTGATGAGCGGCGATGATGAAAGAGCCGCCGACACGGTCGAGGAAATGATCAAGAAACAACTGGAGAAGAAAGGAGTCAAGGACCCAAAATGACCCGCGCATTTGCACGGCATTTGCACGGAGCCCAAAACAGTCTGAACTTCGGACTTGCTAAAAAACCGCTAAGCCCTTTGTTTTCTGGCGGTGAGGGTGGGATTCGAACTCTGGAGCGGCATTGAAAACAGGCAAGTTATTCATTCTAAGAACGCAAACAATGTATATAATGCATCGAACAACGATTTCATTACGATCCTATTGCGATCGGCCGAACGAGATTGTCGCCCCATGCGCAGTTCAATTGGCTTTCGACGATTGCGGGTGATTTCAGGGAGAAGATCACCGGAATCCACAGCATCAGGACACATTAGCCCATTAGCCTCGGAAGAGTGATTCAGCGTCGACCAGGTGACGTTAAACCCACCTCGGCGGGCCCTGGGGCTGTCCGTCGATGAGAAAAGCGCAGATTCAAGCGCTCGACCGAACCCGACCGATCCTGCCTCTGTCGCCGGGTGTGCCCAGCGCCAGACCCGCGATTACATCCGGTATGAAACGACTTCCATGTTCGCGGCTCTCGATGTGGCGAAGGGCAAGGTGATCGCCTCGCTGCAGCGCCGACAACGACATCAAGAGTTCTTGCGCTTCCTCGAACACATCGACGCGGCAGTTCCGGAAGGGCTGGATATCTATCTGGCGATGGATAATTACGGCACTCATAAGATGCCCAAAGTGAAGCGCCGGTTTGCGCGACGGCCCCGTTATCATTTGGCGCTTCACGCGGACCAGCGCCAGTTGGTTGAATCAGGTGGAACGCTTCTTTGGCCTACTCACCGATCGCCGTAGCCGTCGCGGCACAATACGCGTGCCAAACCCTTCACGTGGGTCGCCGATGCCGATTCGATACTCAAAAAGGTGCCCGGTTTGTATGCGAACTTCTGGCTCACAACGGTAGCGTGGTCCGCGCTCAATGGACTGTTCCCTAAATTTTTTGGCAGCTTCCTTTGCCGTGTTCGAATCAGGGCGCCGGCTACCAGATCAGACAGGTCGCAAGACTATCGGCTCGTTAGCGGACCCGTGGAACCGTAACCCAGTCTCTCTGCCATTTACTTCCGTCGTGATTACATATAATGCTAAGCAACTTTACGCCGGCGGGCGGGCCTCCAATCTTCTCGGAAATGTCACCAACCGTTTAGGTACTCTGCTTCTCATCGAAATAAATTCTATCCGCGTCGGCGGCCCAATTACCCTCTATGGCATCGTTGTACGTATAATTGCCATTACTCTCCAGGTACAGGTTGATTTTATGGTGTGCGTCATCCTGCCAGTGGCCGACCAGTCGTTGATCAATATTGGTTTTTGACGGCGGTGGCGAAGTGCGTTGATAACCGGAGCGCATCTGTTGGGCAGAGACACGGTACGACGGAGTTGTCATAGCAGCGCATATCATCACAGTGCTCAAGAGTCGATTCATAGAAATATTCCTTCCTCAAAAGAGTTCGGCAAAAGACGGGTGGCCGTCCTCGCGGAGAGAAATACTTACCCGTTGTGGGAAGTAAACCGGATTTTCCATTTCGCCATCCCGGATTGTCCCAAAACTGCTTCTAGGCCAGCCGCGTCGTCTAGCTAGATCGTTGCTTGGCTTACGCCCAACGCTCGCGCCAGGTCCGCCACTTTCTACCGGCTTCGTAGCGCTTCAAGATCCCCACAATCTGCTCTTCACTGAATCGCCCGCTTTTCATTCCCTTCTCCTGTTCTCGAATCCGACCTGATTTCGGACCAACTTCCAGGGATCCGGTTAGAAGGAGCGACAGAAGCTCAATCAGCAGTTCCGGTTAGGTTGGCAAAAACATCGCCGAAACTCAATAAATATTGCGCGAATGACCGGAACAGTATTCTCTTGGACTGTTCCACACGAGTCCTACCATCAAATTTCCGGTCCGACAACATTCCTCATGTAGCGCTATCGCGATTTATCCGTTCAGCATGCGGCGCGATCAATTCAGTTGGCGTCCCACCACCTGCCTTCATAACATTGATCACTAGAAGCGAAAACATTATTTGCTCGCATGTCGCAAAAGTGCCCAAGCCCCCACATTAATCAGTGGGTGAGCTAATCAGCCCACTTGGACTGCAAAACAAATCTAAATCAATTGAAAGGGCGCTTTCAATCACAAGGAGAGTTATATGAATATCCGTCGCTTCGTCGCAACTTCGTTGCTGGCGTTGAGTAGTCTCACGTGTAGCGTCAGCAACGTGCATGCCAACACCATCCCTGGTCCACAATACGCAGTTAGGTATCTCGCTACGAATACCAACGAAACATTTCGCTTTCTGCTTCAAGGTGGGTCTCAGAGCAATATCTGGGTTAGAGGCAATGGATACAGCTTTCTGGATATCTACATCTATGACTCATTTGGCAGGTTAATCCTGACCGGCTCTGTCGTGCCAGGGACTGATCGTCATTTTTGGTTTACGCCGACAGCTACGAGTACTTTCAGTGTTCAGGTCGTGAATCGCGGATACGACACTCAGTACTCGCTGAGCACCAACTAGTGGGGACGAGGCTGAACACATTCCATCCTCCACTCACGTTCGATACGAGGCGGTTCTGAAAAAGAGCCATCCGACTTCCAAGGTATGCGAATCGGTATATTGAACCGCCTAACTCTACAAGATCGTCATTTGTGAACTCTCATGATGGCGATCTGCGAGTCTGCCGAGCGTGAATTGGCGGCGGACAAGGCAAAAAAAGAGATAACAGGAGTGAATTGGTTTGAGAACAACAATGACAACAGCGACAAGTGGCAAAGTTCAAGAAGTGCTTGATGCCGGATGGTTCGGATCAGGGAAGCCTCTTGCCGCCCCGATGCGCGAGTTCATGGAAAGTCGATTCCAGGCAGATTTTCGCCAGGTTCGGGTCTATTCGTCCCCCGTTGTGGATTACCTCACAGCGGCGCTAGGTACAAGTGCATTCACATTCGGAGATCGAATCTTTTGCTCGTCTACGCTCAACAATTGTTCTGAATGGACCTACCGTTACGTGTTCGCGCACGAGCTCGCTCACGTCCTACAAAAGCGGGCCGAGTCGCAGGCCATGGCTACCATCAATAGCTATGAGATTGAACTCGAAGCACATCTAAGTGCGTTCTACGTCATGCAGGGACGGTCCGTACCTCCTCTGGGTCCCGATTCCGCTAAAGTCATTCGTTGCTGGAGCGAGACTGGTCATTATTACACGGTATATTTTGTCGCCGTTGCAGCTGGAATAGATCCCAAAACGGCCGCAAAGTATGCGTTCTTCGCACAATTGCCCGACATGGTGCTTGAGCTTGACGCGGAGTCCCGCGGCTACGACATTTGGAACTGCACAGCGCGCAATTCATGGAAAGAGACTACGGATAATCAGAGGTCGTCGAACTTCATCAGCGAATGGAAAGATTTGGTAGTGCAGGAAGGCCTTCATTGCCCAACGGGGCGTGAATCAAAACGAGAAACTTCCGCAAGGGCTACTATTCTTCAAGAATCACTCGGCGATCCGATGAAAGCGGGTCTTGCTGCGCATGCTTTCGGTGATAGCTTTGCTCACCGCATGGTTGGAGACGAATCGAGAATGTATGGTCCGGGCCTAGGCCATGCTATCGAGATATTCCGAGGTAATGATCCTCACTTGCCAGACCACCTGGATCATCGGCCAAGTCTATATGCGGATTACGGTCAAGCGTTGTATCGATTGTTTCGGACAGTTGCAGATGAGTCTAGGGTCCAGGTGTCAGAAGAAGAGCTTAGGAATCGGTTGGGCACGCTTGCAAAACAGCGCGGTCCAGAAAAGGAGAAAATCAACAGTCTCCGAACGAGTCTGCGTAAAGATTCCAAAGACTCGATCTCGAACTTTGCTCCGGAGCGTATCCGGAAAACAAATTGGAATATCTTCCGCGGAACGTATGCAAACTTGGTGGCTGGATCTGACCTTAACACAATTCTGGGCTTGGCGACGAATTGGGTTGTTGCTTCCGTGTAATGGAACATAGCATGCGCTGTTCATATTCTTGCCGTGAACTCAATCGTGTACAGCCATCGACCAGGAGCTTCGGGAGACGCGAAAGTGTGCTAAACCAGGCGGCTTGCTTGCTTTATTGATCCGTCCACGGTAAATCGGTGAAACGCGATACATCTGAATTCGGGACTGTGCGGACGAGAGGACACGGTGAAGCGCGGCAGAGCAGCTGCCGAGCGGCCAGTGTTGAAGACTCGGACAGCAGAGGAGTTTGAGGAAACCAGCAGCACAGTTCGCCGCTCTGCTATCAACTCGCAAATGGTGCGCCGTTTGGGCGCTTGCGCACAGACCGAGCATCGATCTTTGTCCGGCTGATGTGCCCCCGCTGCTGACGCAGTTCGCGCAACTCCTGCACGCTCAAGCCGACTGCTTTCGGTACCGGGCGTGGGAACACTTGTTGCTACGACCATCGTAGCCACTATTGGGAACGGTTCTGCCTTCCGCAGGGGACGAGCATCCGCAGAGGAAACGAAGCGGATGAAGCCAACTGACAAAGCCATCCTTGGGATGGTGAGCGAGTCATCGGGCCGTAACGTGAGTGAACCCAGTAGTGGCCTCGTTAAAATTCTTTTCGAAGGTCGAGTTCGTTGGTTCGGGACGAAGACTGCATGGCACGTAGCAGACTGGCTGACGCGGCGTGTCACTTCGGCGGGGTGGTAGGGACGGCACGATGGCAAGGATGTGCTGAGCAACTGGTGAAACCGTCCTCGTCCCATCGAGAAATCGGTGGAGCAAGGTAGATCGTATAACCGGCAAACCGGGAAAGCGGTCGAAGATGAGACGGTGGCGGCTAGGCCTGCAGTGGCGAGGAGGCAGGGTAATGCCTGCGGAGCGAAGGGGCCTTGCTGTACATGAGTCGGACTCAAGAAGGGAGGCAGGGGTGAGATGACAAAGGCACCTATTAGTCTGCAGGACCTGAGACGAAGACTATACGTCAAGGCGAAGGCCGAACCGACTTGGCGATTTTGGGGTTTATATGTTCACGTTTGTAAACGGGAGACGCTGCAGGAAGCCTACCTGCTAGCCAAAACCAATGACGGTGCTCCAGGAAGTGATGGGGTCACGTTTGCGGCAGTGGAAGCAGAAGGTCTGGGGACGTTTCTCGACCAACTTCGCAAGGAGTTGGTGGAACGGGCATATCGACCACAAGCGGCACGCAAGGTGGAAATACCGAAGGGTGGCGGCAAAATGCGCCAACTCTCGATTCCATCCATTCGGGACAGGGTGGTCCAGGGAGCGTTGAAGCTGATCCTGGAACCGATCTTGGAGGCGGACTTTCAACCGGGATCGTTTGGATACCGGCCGAAGAAGTCAGCGCACGCTGCCATCCAGCGCGTGAAGCAAGCAATTCTGGAGGGCAAGACCTACGTGATCGATTTTGATTTGCGGTCCTACTTCGATACGGTGCGACATCCTATCGTGCTGGAGAAGGTGGCGCGGCGGGTCGATGACGACGCGGTTTTGTGGCTACTGAAATTGGTGCTGGACGTGTCGGGGAAGCAGGGAGTTCCGCAAGGCGGGGTGATCACGCCCCTTACACAAAAGGTAATTTTCAGTTTGTAAGAACGATCGCGGGGTGGCGAGAAGGGTGTACATTGCTTGATCTGCGTCGCAAACGGTAATATATTTATGGCAAATGTCACGCTCCACCAAGGCAGAGAAGG
>DATBFG010000097.1:0-53139 GCA_036558645.1 Terriglobales bacterium | reverse complement strand
GACCCGATGCACCAAAATTTGAGGCTAGAGCGGCAATGCTGCATACCGGGTCTCCGGCTCCGTTCCGTCGCTGAACGTGAAGCCAAGGTTTCTGAACAGTCGTTCGATCGGTTGATTTTCCGCGAGAAAGGACGCCGTTAAAATTCAGGTGTAGTACAAATAGCTCGATTCGAGACCGTAATCTAACAGAAGAGGTGAGCGCTGGAACCACACGAATCCAATCCGCGTTTCGCGCCGATGGAACCGCAAGTTCATATCCAGTCTTCTTGGCGCTTCCGAGACTTACTTGAGGCTGCACCCGACGGCATCCTCGAGGTAGAACGGGACGGCACGATTGTGCTTCTCAACGCCGCTGCAGAGCGGATGTTTGGCTATTCGCGTGAGGAACTCCTGGGGCAGTTGATTGAGGTCCTCGTTCCAGATTCCCTCAGAGATCGCCATCAGGAGCACAGGCGGAACTACTCCGATCACCCGGTAACACGACCTATGGGCATGGGTCTGGAGCTCTTCGCGCGACGAAAAAACGGTTTTCAGTTTCCCGTTGAGATCAGCCTGAGCCCAATCCGATCGCCAGACGCTTTTCGAGTTATCGCCATTGTGCGGGATATCACAAGCCGCAAGCAAGCCGAAGCGCGGATCAACGCGATGCATCAAGAGTTCGCCACTGAACTGGCAACTAAAAACCAACAGCTCGAGATTCGTAACCGGGAAGTCGAGCGGGCAAACCGGCTCAAAAGCGAGTTCCTGGCGAGTATGAGCCACGAACTTCGAACACCGCTCCACACGATTATCGGATTCGCTGACCTGCTTGCAGAGGAGTTGAAGGGGCCATTGAACTCAGATCAGCAACGGTTTGTCGAGCATATCCAGAGGGACTCGCGTCACCTTTTGGAACTGATCAACGACATTCTTGATCTCAGCAAAATCGAGTCCGGGCGTCTCGAACTGAATCTCGAGTTATTTAAAGCAGCCGATGCCATCATGGAGACCCTGGCTAGTTTGCGTCCCCTCGCGGAAAACAAGCGAATCCCGATTCGCGAATCGCTCAATCCCGCTTTGACAATCGTGGCAGACCGGTTGCGCTTTAAAGAAATACTCTACAATCTGGTCAGTAACGCCATCAAATTTACAGCTGAGAAAGGCCAAATCACAGTCGAATGCGGGGAGCGGTCAGATGGGCTCTTCTGTGCGGTTACGGATACAGGTATTGGTATCGATCCTGCAGAGCAGCAAGCAATCTTCGACAAGTTCTACCAATTGGGCTCCACCACTCGTGGGGTCCGGGAAGGTACCGGACTCGGATTGGCCATCACCAAGAGCCTGGTGGAAATGCTGGGCGGGAAGATTTGGGTAGAGAGCAAACCAGGTGCGGGGAGCAGCTTTCAATTCCTTCTTCCCCGAACCGGATCCGAAGCAACGTTCGAGGCTCCACTCGATTCAAAACCATGAAACGGATTCTGGTTGCCGAAGACCGGCCCGCGAGCCTCGAATTGATCCGTATCGTGCTTGAAAGCGCCGGTTATGAAGTTGTGGAAGCGGTGAATGGCGAGGAAGCTCTAGAGAAGGCTCGAGGGGATCCGGTCGATCTCATTCTGCTCGATCTGCAGATGCCAAAGATAAATGGGTTTGAGGTGTTGGCCGAGTTGAGAAAGAATCCCAACTTTGCGAGTATTCCGATCGTTGCCTTGACCGCCAGCGCCATGCATGGTGATCGCGAGCGTGCGCTGTCGGCCGGGTTTTCTGCCTATATCGCGAAGCCGGTCGATTTGAGAGTCCTGCGCGCACAAACGGAACGCCTTATTGGGAGTACAAAGGTCCTTTGATGCAAACCAGCGAGAAAGCTTCTGAAGCACAGAACAAGAGAAAAGAAAAACCGGCGGGTCTGCCCAATGTTTCCCTGGTTATCGTGGACGATAATCCGGGCAGCCTCGAACTTCTGGCCACGGCTTTGGAGCAACCAGGGCTCGAAGTTTGGACTGCGGCCGATCCCGAGGAAGGCTTGGATCTCATCTTCCAAAAACATCCTCACATCGTCCTGACCGACTTGGTGATGCCGAAGATGAGCGGCATCGAGTTGCTTGAACGGATTGTCAACTTTGATCCTGCCATCGAAGTGCTTCTCATGACGGCTCATTATTCGACCGAATCAGCCGTAGAGGCGATCCGGAAAGGAGCCAGCGACTACCTGAATAAGCCGATCTCCGTGCCGGCGCTGCGGGAGCGATTCCGCGCCATGATCGAGGACGTGCGCCGCCGCCAGCGGACGTTGGAGATCCAAGACGAGCTGCGCGCCAGCGCTCAATTCGAGCGCATTATCGGTAATAGCCCGGTGATGTGGGAGCTGTTTTCACGAATTCGCCGGATCGCTCCCCACTTTCGAACGGTTTTGATCAGCGGCCCGACGGGCTCCGGTAAGGAACTGGTTGCGCAAGCTCTGCACCGGCTCAGCCCGGCGTCGTCGGGAAATCTCGTGGTGGTCAACTGTTCCGCAGTCGTCGAGACCCTTTTCGAGAGCGAACTGTTCGGACATGTCAAAGGCTCCTTTACGGGTGCCACGCACGACAAAGTCGGACTGGTAGAACACGCGAGCGGTGGCGCCCTCTTTTTGGACGAAATCGGCGACATGCCATTCGGAACACAAGCCAAACTTTTACGCACGATTCAGAATCAAGAGGTCCAGCGCGTGGGATCGCTGCAGGCCCGTAAGGTAAATCTGCGCGTAATTGCCGCAACGCACCGGGACCTCCGCGCCATGATTCGAGAGGGCAAATTCCGCGAGGATCTCTATTACCGGCTTTCGATGGTGGAAATGCGTATACCCTCCCTTGCTGAGCGGAAGGAGGATCTGCCATTGCTGGCAAGGCATTTCATCGATAAGTTTTCCAGACAGTTTGACAAGCCTGTTCGCGGATTGACGCCGCGCGCCAGCATTGCCCTCAGCCGGTACGACTGGCCGGGAAATGTGCGGGAGCTCGAGAATGCGATCGGGCACGCCTGCATGATGGTTTTAAGCGACACAATCGACGTCGGCGAGTTGCCCGAATATCTCCGGGGCCCCGAATCTTCTCCAAACGTACCTCCGCAACTCGCATCAACAGCCGCTACGGGAGTTCCCCAAGCGGACCCGTCGGCGTCGATGCTCGAAGATACCGAGCGGCGTCTGATCTCGGATGCCCTGGCTACGGCTGCGGGGAACCAGTCAGAAGCCGCGCGCCTCCTGCGCATTGGGAGAGATGCTCTTCGATACAAGATGAAGAAATATGGCTTGGCTGGTTCACAGAGTAGCTGAGCACCGGGCAAGGAGCAGACCGAATAATCTCGTAAGCGCGTGTCTGGAACCTGCCCAGCAGCTTTTGCGCTTTGCCGCGCCCGATCACAACCAGGTCCGCCCCATACTCGCTGGCTGCTGCCGTAAGTCCGTCTGATATCCCTACTCCGCTGACGCTGAGTGGGAACTCGGTTCCGGCTTCGCGTTGGAGTTTGGCGATCTCCACGCGCGCCGATTCCATCAGGTATTGATGCAGGTCCAAATCGAAATGCCGGTTCGGCCGGGTCTCCAGTTCGGGCACACTATGAAACAACCGTACAGTCGCTCCCAATTCCGTGGCCAACTGCTTGACAAATTGCAGCAGGGGGACAGCTTCCTCTATGAGTTCGACCGCGCACAGAATCGTCGAGATGCCGGAATCGTTCCGCCGCGCATGGAACGGCGAATCAGTCCAGACGGCGCATTTCGAGCCGTGCAGTACCTTCCCCGTTACGGAACCCAAGAGCCAACCCTGAATGGCTCCATAGCCGTGGGTACCCATCACGATGAGATCCACCTCATGCGCGCTGGCAAAGTTAAGGATTTCGCCCGCAACATTGCCCTCGGCAACGACGTGTTGCAGACGTGCTTTCGGGATCTGGAGTGCGTAGTCTCTTAGGGATTGCTGTGCGGAGTTCCTGAGGAGGTTGACACAATCCATATTGAGGAAGGAAGCCTCACCCGCTCCGTACCAGGCTGCCGGCATCTCGAAAACGTGCATCAATGTGACATGGGAACCAAAGCGGGTGGCCAACCACTCGACCTGTTGATTGAGTGCGCGGCTCCGCTCGGAGAAATCTGTTGGAAAGAGAATATGGTTGAACTTCATGGGCATCCTCAACAGGCGAAGGGCCTGGCTCGCTTCGGTGTAACGCAACCAGCTCGCCAAAGTCTTGCGATCGAACAACAGCGCTTTGGATGGCAACAACTCGCTCAGAAGCCCCTTCCAGCGTTAAATTCCGCGCATACTGAGTGAAATGACCCAACCCCGAGATGAGCCTGCTACCTGCTCTGCTTTGTTGAACTCTAGCTTGCGCTCGAAGGCGAACTCAACTCGACGCGCTGTATTAACCTCCGGCTTGAAACCGGGGTTATTCAGTTTGTCAGAACGTCAGAATCCGCTCAACGGCATTGGCCAGATCTTTGGCGGAAGGCAGAACCAATGCTTCGAGCGCTGGGGCTGAAGGTACAAACGAATCCTGCGCGGCCACGCGCAAAACGGGCGCGTCGAGAGCATCGATACAGTTGGATGCAATACGAGCGGCTATCTCGGCGCCGTATCCCATGGTGAGCGAATCCTCGTGAGCGATGATTACGCGGTTTGTTTTTCGAACGCTGCTGTAAATCAGGTCTTCATCGAGAGGAACTATGGATCGCAGATCGAGTACTTCAACTAACCGGCCGCGTTGCTCGAACTGCCGCGCAACATCGAGGGCGTGGTAGACCGTGCTCCCCCAGGTCACGATGGTGACATCGGTACCTTCGCGTCGGATTCGTCCACTCCCGAACGGCACGAGATAGTTAGGATCGGGTTCGGGCGTCTTCGCTTGGGGACGGCGATACAATCCCTTGTGTTCCAGAAAAATAACCGGATCTTCCGATCGCGCGGCGGTCTTGATCAGCCCCTTAGCGTCTTCGGCGCAACTAGGGAATACGACACGCCAGCCCGGAATGTGCGAGAAGAAGCTCTCGACGCAGGTGGAATGCCAGGGCCCCCCTTTGATGTATCCACCGACGGGGATACGCACCACAACAGGACAAGTCCACGTACCGTTACTCCTCCAGCGCACGGTCGGAATCTCGTCCCTGAGTTGCATTGCGGCGGGCCAAAGATAATCAGCGAATTGAATTTCGACGATGGGCTTATAGCCGGCGATCGCCATTCCGCCCGCCACGCCGGCGATGCTCGCTTCCGCCAGCGGTGAGTTACTCACGCGATTGCCAAATGCATGGGCGAGCCCGCGAGTGACACCGAAAACGCCTCCCTTGGGATCAGCGATATCCTCGCCCCACATGACGATCTTGGAATTACGCTCCAGTTCTTCGCGGAGCCCGTGGTTGATTGCATCAATGAACGTAATCGGTTCCGGCGACAGGTACTGGGGAGATTCAATGGCTGCAGGGCGCGCTCCGGCATAAATGTGCGCCGTCAGATCACCACCCTCCGGCTCGGGTTGTGCATCAGCCCAGTCCGCCGCGTTGTCTACTTCCGCCTTGATCTCGTGGCGGAGGCGCTTCATCCCGGCCTCGTTCAGTATCTGTTCTTCCAGAATTCTGGCTTCCATTTTGAGGAGCGGATCCCATTCCAACGCGTGAAGGATCTCGTCGTCAGTGCGGTATTTTCGATGATCGTCGGATGAAGAATGGGGATCGAGCCGTACGACCTTCGCCTCGATCAGCACGGGGCCATTCCCCGCACGGATCCACTGAATCAGCTCCGGAACATTCCTATACAGCGCTTCAAAGGAAGTTCCATCGAGTTCTACGGCGCGCACACCGAAGCCCTCGGCAATCTTTCGAACAGAAGACGCGGTCTGTATCCGCTGCGGCACGCTGATGGCGAAGCCATTGTTCTGGACTACAAACAGCATCGGCAGAGCTTCTCTCGCCGCCCAGTTCAGCGCCTCGAAAAATTCGCCTTCGCTCGTTGCCCCCTCACCGGACTCCACATATACGACGGCATCCTTGCCATCTGCCTTCAGCGCTTTGGCAGCGCCGGCAGCGGGAAGATACTGTGAGCCGGTACAGGCTGTTTGGGCAACCAGGTTCAGCTCGCGCGAGGAGAAATGCTCCGGCATATTGCGCCCGCCGGAATTCGGATCGCTGTCCCGCCCCAGCATTCCCAGGAAGACGTCTTTCAGCGCAAGTCCCAGGCCTACTGCTGTTCCCTTTGAGCGATAGTAGGTAAAGAACCAGTCGTGGCCGGGCTTTAAGAGCAGAGCGATCGACGCCTGCGTTACCTCGTGTCCACGGCTGGAAGCTACAAAGGAGCATTTGCCCTGACGTGCGAAGACCTTCATTCGTTCCTCAACGTAGAAGACCGTCAGCACTTTGCGATAGAGTTTCAGAGTAAAGTCACTTGAAGCAAAGGCTTGTGTATGCGGTTGCTCGATCAGGCTGGTGGCCATGCGAATCCTTTCCGGTTGCCTAATTTCACTGTTTGCCCAAAACGTGATCGATCGAAGTGACTTTGGTCACCGGAAATGAATCATTTCTGCGCTTGAGCCTCCTTGTTTCGCGATGTCCGCCCCCAAGACGCCCGCAATTGTTGCTACTCTGCAGGCAACTCCGTTGTTTACCGGCCTGGACGACTCGGAGCTGGCTGCCATCGCCGGGCGTACGGTAATTCGCCGCTTCTCGCCAGGTGAGCTGTTATTCAGCGAAGGTGAGCCATGTGCCGGACTGTACGTGATCGCTTCGGGGCAGGTGCGGATCTTTAAAACGTCCCCGGCTGGCAGGGAACAAGTCTTAACCGTAGAAGGCCCGGGGGGATCGATCGCCGAATTGCCCGTATTCGATGGCGGTTCTTACCCGGCCTCTGCCGCCGCCGTGGAGGAATCGCAGCTTTTGTTTGTCTCGCGCAATGACTTCCGCGCCTGCTGCCTGGAGCACCCGGAAGTAGCTCTGAAAGTGTTACAAGTAGTGGGCGCACGACTCCGGCGGCTAGTCGGCATCATTGAGGAGCTTTCCTTCACAACAGTTCGTCACCGCCTGATCGCCTGGCTGCTCCGGGAAGCCCAAACGCATGGGCGGCGAGAGGAACGAGGAACTGTCTTCGAACTTCCCCTCAGCCATCAGGATCTGGCCGCTCACATCGGCACGGTTCGCGAACTGGTCTCGCGAAACCTGGCCCGGCTTCAGGCGCAAGGTCTGATCCAGATCAAAGGCCGGGAGGTCACGGTCCTCGATCACGAAGGGCTCGAATCCGATCTCGCGTCAGGGATCTGAAAAGCGCTTCATCTTCGGAATCTGGTGACTAAAGTCACTGGCTACGCCCGCCGGACCGCCTAGCCTGGAAACAGGTAAGGCTTTATGACAATAAATGAGATCGCGGATTTCAGCGAGTCAAAGACTCAATCAATTGATACCGCTCAAACCGTTCGTGAGATTGTGCAGGAACACCCTGCGGCGGTACCCGTATTCGAGGCGCTCGGCATTGATTATTGCTGTGGCGGCAGCAGGTCGCTCGAAGAAGCATGTAAGAGACGGAACATTCCGCTCGACAAAGTCCTAACAGACCTGGCAAATGCGCTCGTCCCAAGGCCTTCAAAAGAAGATGGCCACTGGATGACTTGCTCTTTGGGTAAACTCGCCGATCATATTGTCGAGCAGCACCACTGTTACGCCCGCCGCGAGTTGAACCGGCTAACCGCCCTCGCTGAAAAGGTCTTTCTGCGGCATAGCGACCGGCATCCTCAACTCGGCCGGATCCGCGAACTTGTGAACGCCATGGCAAACGAAATGTCTACGCACATGCTCAAAGAAGAGCAAGTCCTTTTTCCGCATCTGAAGACTATCGAAGAGGCTGCGAAAAACGGAACTACTCCTCCCCCCGCCTTTTTTGGCACTTTAATGAATCCCATCCGGCACATGATGGCGGATCACGACGATACCGGTGAATTACTGCGAAGTCTCCGCTCTTTGACCAATGATTTCCAGCCGCCCGCAGGCGCCTGCATGAGCTTCCAGGCACTGTACCACGGTCTCGCTGATCTCGAGCGTGATCTCCACCAGCACATTCATCTCGAGAACAACATTTTGTTCCCGCGCGCTCTCGAATTCGAAAAAACGCATTAGAGCACTCATGCAAGTCGAGAAATCGAAGCGCGAGCCCGGTGCGCAGGAAGCCGTCTTGCGCGAACAGTCGCTCCAGCGCCTGGTGACCGCATTCATTTCGACAGGACTGGCATTCCTGCTTCTGCCCGGAACGTTTCTGGGAGTGTGGAATCTCATTTCGATAAGCAGTAATCGTTCTTCACACTCGTTGTCTCAAGCGTGGATTCAAGCGCATGGGCAAGCTCAGATCTTCGGCTGGATCAGTACGTTTGTCATCGGAATCGGCTTCTACTCGTTATCGAAGATGGGGCGGCTAATGCCCTTCGCAGTACGTCGCGGCTGGGAGAGTTGGGTGCTGTGGACGTCAGGGATCAGCTTGCGTTGGGTAATTGGCATTTATGAATGGCACTGGCGCGTGATGCTTCCTGTTTCGGCAGCACTCGAACTGGCAGGGTTCCTTCTGTTCTTTTTGACTGTAAGGCAGCATAAAGCGCCTCGGACGACAGATACTTCTGCAGCACCTCGTACTCCCGAAGTTTGGATGCGCCTGGTCATCGCTTCGACGTTCGCGTTTCTTCTGTCTTTGCTGCTGAACCTGGGCGCTGCTCTCTGCGCTTCCTTTATAGAGGCTGTCCCGGCCCTGCCGCAGGGAGCGGACCGGCATCTGCTCTTGATCTCGGCCTGGGCATTTCTTGTTGTTTCGGTCTGGGGTTTTAACGCTCGCTGGCTTCCTGTATTTCTGGGCTTGCCCCAGCCAAATGCCCGCGGGCTGATGATCGCTCTGGCGATGCTTCTTGCCGGAGTCGCCGCCGGACTTGCAAGCGCATCAACACTGTGCGCGCTCTTGCTGCTTGGGGCGTCGTTCGTCGCGGTTCGCTCGCTTCATATCTTTGAATCGGGTGTTCAGCCGCCCAAATTGAGTGGCATTCACCCGAGCTTCCCGTACTTTGTTCGAGGCGCTTACGTTTGGCTCGTAGCGGCGGCCGGCCTATCAGTATGCGCTTCACTCCTTGACCGCAAGGGCGGAATCGGCGGAGCATCGCGGCACGCCCTCACCGTTGGTTTCCTCGCCACCATGGTGTTCGCAATCGGGCAGCGTGTCCTGCCGGCTTTCTGCGGCATGCGCGTTCTTTTCAGCAAACGGCTCATGTTTGCCGCGCTATGTCTGCTGAATTTCGGATGTTTCTTGCGAGTGCTAACCGAGATCCCCGCGTATGAGCAGAATTTGGCGCTGGCATGGCGGATTCTCCCCGCCTCGGCAGTCATCGAATTGACGGCGGTGTTGCTCTTTGCGACCAACTTGATCGCGACATTCTTTCGTCGGCCAGCGCATCTATTGACAGGTTCGAGATCTGCCGTTTAAACCATCGGTCTATCCAACAATGCGATGGCATTTACCAGGGGCCGCGGCGATTGGGGCGGGGTTGCCGCAGCCGACGTCCGGAATACGCCAGCAGGGCGGAAGCGTAGCGACCTTTCCAAGCGGCCCGCAATCATCAAGGTTTGTCTAGCACAGCTTCCCGCCGACGAGATGAATCGCGTGAATGCGAGATCGCGTTCCTGTCAACAAAGACAACAGTAAAGTCGGCGTTGACTCCTGTCTTATAGTTAAATTGCTTCGGCGTGTGAGGGGCTGGTGATGTTCGTTCATCTTCAAATCTTCGATGTTTGCTATGTTTCGATCGCGAGTTGGATCGATAGCATAAAATGCTGGACGTGTGCGGAGCGCTAGCCCAGGCCCAAGCGAATGTTTCGGTGGAACACTTTGGCGTATTTTGAATGGGTAGTACAACCGAAAATGGGCCAGCAAGAAAGGTAAGACACATGAACCGGCGATATTTCCTGATGAATTCTGCGGCGGCCCTCGCTGTCGCAAAAGGTGCAAGGTTGAGCCCAAATGACACCGTTCGCGTGGCTTGCGTCGGGGTTAGAGGCCAGGGCCGCAGTCACATACAGGCTTATGCCAAGATGCCCAACGTTGAAATTGCGGCATTGTGCGATGTAGATGAATCCATCTTGGAACAGCGGCTGAAAGATGCGGAAGCGCTGATTTCAAAACGGCCCGCGGGCTTCACCGATCTTCGCAAGCTTCTCGAAGACAAAAATATCGATGCAATCTCAATCGCGACGCCCAATCACTCGCATGCGCTGCAAACGCTGTGGGGATGCCAGGCCGGCAAAGACGTCTACGTCGAGAAGCCCTGCGCACATAACATTTTTGAAGCACACCAAATCCTTGCCGCGGCCAAAAAATACAACCGCATGGTGCAGCATGGAACGAATGCCCGCTCCTCGCCTACGATGCAGAAGGCGGTCCAATTGGTTCGCGAGGGTCTCATCGGAGATCCTTACATGTCGCGCGGTCTCTGTTACAAATGGCGGGACACAATTGGTCGAAAACCGGTAGAGCCAGTTCCGGCGGGCGTGCATTACGACCTTTGGCTCGGACCGGCTCCCGAGCACGCTTTTACCCGAAACCGATTTCACTACAATTTTCATTGGTTCTGGGACTACGGCAACGGTGATATCGGAAACCAGGGTGTGCATCAGATGGATGTCGCCCGCTGGCTCTTGGGAGTGAAGTATCCCAGCAAAGTTTCTGCTACTGGCGGCCACTTCATGTTCGACGACGATCAGGAAACTCCGAATACGATGGTCGCGACATTTGAGTTCGATGAAGGTGGCCGCAAGAGGATGCTCGTGTTCGAAGTGCGGCATTGGATCACGAACAGCGAGGCCGACATCTTGACCGTAGCCGACAAGATGTCCGGACCGGCTGCTGGTACACACGCCACCGTTGGAAACATTATCTACGGTCCGAAAGGCTATCTTAGTACCGCGAAAGGCTTCGAAACATTTCTGGGTAAAGGACAGGAGCGGGGCCCGAGCGCCACCGCGGACGACGAAGGTGACAATTGGGCGAACTTCATTCAGGCCGTGCGGAGTCGCAAGCAGTCAGATCTCAATGCACCACTTGAAGAAGCCGTTCCTTCGGTCACTCTGATTCACTTGGCCAACATTTCATACCGCCTTGGACGAACTTTGTATTTCGATTCGACCACTCTAAGCTGCAAGGACGACCCGGAAGCGAACCGAATGTTCTCGAGAAAGTACCGAGCCCCGTTTGTGGTCCCGAAAGTGGTGTAACATCGATCGCCCATTGCCAGCATTGAGCTCGAATAGTGAACGTCTTGCTACAAAGAAAACCAGGGATAAGAGCCGAACGCGAAAGCGTTACGAAGCATTCGAGTACGTGCTTTCTCCTTGAAATCCCCTCCGGCGCCGGGCGGCGCGAAGGCCGGCGGCGGTAAAACGCGACAGTCCATCTTCGTTGGGCAGATTCGCTCCCAATTCGGTCGGCTTGGCAACAGGTTGCTCCAGATCGAGACGGCTCATTGTTTCGCGGGACAGGTGCTTCAAGAACTCCAGGTCTTCTATCGGAATCACCATGGCCAAATCCTTGCCACGATACGACACAATGATTCGTTCCTTGGCGTAAGCAGCACGATGGACGAGGTCAGAAAATTCCTCGCGGGCATGGAATAGATTACTTCGAGTCAAACGAGCCATGGGCTAAGGATGAAGTATTGTCATCGTATTGTAACAAACGCCGCAGGCAGAATTCCCTTGTTTGGAAAGGATTGGCCCTGCCTTGGTTTCTTGAATTCTTTCCTGCGCGATCCGTCTTGCGAAAGCCGCTTCCAACTCTACCTGCAATGGTGGCTTTGATGTGCATCACACGCAATCGGGGAATGCTCATCAATCCAGCTTTGTAGGCGGCGAAGAAGACCCCTTCCCAGCAGTTCAGACTGTCTCTTTGGGTTCTTTCGTATCCGCGGCCGTGGATCCATTGCACGAAGCGGTTCATTTCTCCTTTGGTTGTCTTTTCACCAGGGAAAATGTACCCTCCATTGGCCGCTTTTTACTCAAGCATACCAGCGTTTCGGAGCGTTCGTCCAGGGTTCACCTTGGAGCCGGTGCAATCGGTCGGCTGAGCCTCGGCGCGAGAAGTAAGTCCGCCGTAACGCTACAGCTTCCGGGTAGGGCTGGCATCCACCCACAACAATCAGCAACAAAGTAAACCGTGAACACAAGCTTGCGCCGAGCTAAGCAGTGCCTTCCAGATTTTCCACTACCAAGTCTCTCGCTGCGGGTAGGTGTCGTCGTAAACTATGCTGGATTCCCGCGGCGTTAATGGGCCTTGAGCTTTTGGAGATAGCCGTACGAGATTTGCAATGCTTCCAGCGGTGGGTGAGCCATCTTGCCTTCATGCTCCACAAAGTAGTGTTTCACGTGGCCGTGACGAGCGGCCGTCTCGAATAGGTTCTGCCAATCAATGCAACCAGCGCCAATTTCAGCGTTGGTATCTTTATCCTCCGTGTCGAGCGCAGTCGAGATGTGATACCCACGCACTAGATCCTTGATGTGGAGTAATTCGATCCGGTTGGGGTATCTGTTGAGGTAGGCGATCGGGTCGTAGCCGGCGTGTATCGCGTGCCCGCAGTCCATCTCAAAACAAACCAGGTTCGCATCGGTGTTTTGAATGAGCGCGTCAAAGCCCAACGTGCCGCTGAAATCCTTGAAGTCGATGGCGTGATTGTGATAGCCGGTCCTGATTCCGTGACGCTTCAGGTTTTCCGCGCACCGGTTCAGCTGCTCGGCATTCCATTTGTAATCGGAAAGCGAAATCCTCTCGTACCGAGGCAAGAATTGTTCGAAGTTGGCGTCTACGCTCTCTCCCTGCCAGGAGGGCAGCGCGGGAAAAACCAGGATCATATAAGTGAGGCCGAGTTCCTGAGCAGCAGCGATGGTCGTGGAATCCTTCAGGTCTTTCAACTCGAAGTGCCCGCTCACACACGTCAGGCCGGCGTCTTCCACTTGCTTTCTGAACTCGCGCGGCGATTTGGGCGTTTCGAACAGTTCAACCTCGCGATAGCCAATCGCCGCGAGTTGCCGAAGCGTACCCTCCGGGTTTCTCTTCAGTTCTTCGCGCACCGACCAAAGCTGCACGCCAGGCAACAGTCCCAGAGGACTCGTTCGCGGCGAGCGGCTACCCCGCGCCGTCCAAGATGCGCCTCCTGCCAGAGCAACACCGACAAAAGTTCTTCGCGAGGTTTTCACGGGAGTCGCCATTCACAGGGATCGTAGCAATTCCTCATTGGTGTGCCCATCGTTGAAACTCCCGAGCACGGCTCTCTTTCTACTCAGGTGCTTACAATTCTCAAAGCCGTTCTATCACTCCTCCCTTTACCGTCTCCGGCGAGTCGGAGGCCCAAAGCGCAGCTCAACTGAGGAAGGCTCGTGAATGCCAACCATCATCGGCCATCCCGTAATTGGACGAGAGAGGTCGGACTGCCTCACAGCGGAAACAAGCCACTCAATGGCTGCGCGTATGAAGAGCTGAGGAAGCTTTAGAGTGTCAGGAAGAGCCATCAAAGAGGGCGATGCGCGAGTCGATGCGAAGGGCACCGAGAGTTCTTAGATTTGTGTTGTACAACGATGGCGCACGTGCATGCGGTCAATCCGAGTAGAAGTAGTCCCCAGGCTGACGGCTCGGGCATTATAGAAAACGGTACGGGAGTTGTACCATTCGCCTCGAATAGCGAGAACGGCGCATACACCAGACCGAACGGACATCCTACCGATCCCACAAAGCAGTTCGATACATCTGCGGTCGCGGACGCAGAGACTTGAAACTGTGATCCTAGCTCAAACGGTAGGGTTCCAACGTAGTCACAATCCTCTGCAGCGCAGAAGCCGCTACTTGGTGGTACCGGAGCCGAATCTTTAGCAAACCTATATTCACGTATTCCATCTGTTACGAGGACATCTACCACACTTTCATGAAGAAAAGACAAACTTATGGTGACCTGAAGTAACCCAAGCCGATTAGGGCCTGTACTGATATAGGTCTCGCTTTCCATGGCTTGGGCGTCGGCGTGTGAGGTCAGGCTGGACGTCGGATGTGAAATCGCCTCCGCACGGGCTGTGACGACACCGATACCACCACTTGCGGACGCCGAAGCGTTCGCGAATGCATGCTGGTACGCCGAAGAACAGTTTGAGTCGAACGGGTCGGTTTTAGACTGCGTTATTGGTCCAGCACTGCAGGTTACGGATGTGAATGATGCCGCATATACATTGCATGAGGCAGCAATCATTAGCAGTAGGAGAGATCGCATAGCAGTCCTCCTCAGTGCGGTGAGTTTATCACAAAATGCTACCGATTGCGGGGCAATCCCACCAACAGAGGACAAGGGCCGGAATGAACGAGTTGCGGTTTATATATAGCAGTCATATTCAGACCGGAAAGCATGCGCTAGGAGTACGGGATCGTTTGCGCCAGCGTTCAAAGAAATACGCGCCATTACTGTCTCTGAATCAGCTTTGTGGCGGGTTAAGACGGCCATCAACTGAGTATTCCGGGCCAGGTAAAGGTTGCCGCGAAATCTGCCGTTGGTCTATCGAGGCAGCCCACAACCATGGTCATGAATCAAGAGAACATCGCGGATCAATTACGCGAAATAGTTCATCAGATCGAAGCAGGCCAGTTTGAATCCGTCGATAACCATTGCGGAGTACTGCTGGGTGGCTTCAAGCGACTTTTTACCCCAGTTCGCAATAGTTCACAGGCAAACGATCGCTGTACCCTGCCATTAATGTGGCGAGCGGACTCTTTCGGATACGATCGGGTCTCCCGTGTTGCAAGGCAGGTTGCGACTGTGCGGTGCACACTCAGTGCGAAAAACCTAACGCAAGCGCTATCGAACGCGAAAGCAGCATTGGCACGCTGGGAGCAGGGATAATCTTTTCCGCTCTGACCGCGATCGCCGCTTGAATAGCCGGTTGGGGTTGAGGCACGGCAGGTTACTTGTTCCATGGCCTACTGCCTTCGTGTGAGTTGCTCAATCTGGCGCGCCATCTTTTGCCGGGCTGTATAGAGCCGATCGGGATCCCGTGAGAAAGCGCCGACGGTCGCCACCATACTGTGAACGACCTCATCAGCGAAAGCGACGTCACCGAGCGATTTCAGCATCCAGAGATATTCGTAGTCCTCGATACCTTCTCGCAGCAACTCGAAACGGATAGATGATACGGGCCCGTCGACATCTCTTTGTCCGGTATAGCGACGGACTTCGCTGCCGGGATACAGAAGCGAGCCCTCACCATTCAGATTTCGGCCGTTGCTGCATAGGTATCCGGACAGGTACGTCGTCGGGTTCAGCCATGGGTCCACCGTCTGTGACCAGAACTTCAAATCCCAGTAGAGGATGCCCTGCAAACCATACCTCCACGTGATCCATGGCACCATAACAGGATCCATGGCGGGCGCATCAATGAAATAGTTCGGCTGAGGATAGACCTGATCGCAGGAGATATACCACGTCAGTTCGCCCTTTTTTGCGCGTTCAGCAGCTATGGCCGGTTCGGCGCGGATATCGTTCAGATCGTTGCCGTGGATCGAAAAGTCATTAACATAGCCGCTCAGCGTACCCCATGCCGGATTTTCGGGAACCGGTGTTTTGGTCGCGAGGAAGTGAACGCCTGGAGCGGCTTCGTGCACCACTGCCGCCCATTTCCGCGTCTCCGTGAAAGCCTGCGCGGAAGCAGGTTCGTCGATAGGGCTGTTCAGTACGAGCCGGTCGAGCCAGCCGTGTTTGCGGTAGTACTCGACAACCTGCTGCACATAGGACTTGACCATCTGCGGGTCCGCCGCCAGCTCGTGCGGGACAGATTCGAGGATTACGCGCTTGGTCTTCCAGCGATTCATATAAAGGTCGTACGCCTCCTCATCGAAGTGGAGGGCGACGGAAGATCCCGTTCGCGTAATCCGCGGCTGGAGCGCTTCGTTGAACCACGGCTCCATCCGGTTTGCATACAAAAACGCGTGATACTTTCGCAGTAGCGCCTGGGCTGCCGAGGGACTCACTTTATGAAATCGCGCCAACTGGTCAGCGCCGACTCCCATGTAGGTGATCAAGTGCGTATCCGGCGGTAGTGCGAAATCATAAAGTGTCAGTCGGACGTTCAAGTCGGATACCGGGTGACCGTTCTGTGTGACTTGGACCGTCCCCGTGTAGATACCGGTGTGCGCGTTAGTGGGCGTGAGGATATCGATCCAGATGGGCCGGTTCTTGACCGTCTGCCGGAATGCCGCCGCCATGCTGAATGGATCGGTGAGCGGAGCCAGAGCATCGGGCCAGAACCCGCCGGCGCCGACAAGGCTCGAGGCGGCTTGACACAGGATGTCGTGTTCGAAGTAAAGCTTGATCTGCGCGGATGGGATACGACCCCCAGGTGCTACCAAGTCGGATGCCGTGACGAATAGGCCGGAGGCGGGAGGATCAATTCGATTCTTCGGCGGCTCCGTCGAGATCACGACTTGAAAGGGTACGTGTTCATTTTTCGCGCCCGCCAAGGAGATGGTGCGGGAAGCGCCGTCCCACACCGCATTCCGCGACTGTGCGGGGTCGTCCGGCCGCACCTTTTGGACGCTAGATACCGACCACACCTCAATATCTGCCCCGAATGCGCACATCGAAACGGCCGACAGCACGAGTGCGACCTTCATCAGTCGCGGGCGGTCGAAATTGAGAGCTTTCGGAGTGAGTTCGTGGGATATCAATTTGACCGATCTCGCCAGGGCCTATTACAGCATGCCGGGGCAACCGTTCGGATGCAGCGGACGGCTTCGCCGCAAATGAGTTTCACGACTGCCAATTCTTCGTCGGCGAAGGCGTTGAACGGCTTGTGCAGGTCGTATCGTTGGCAGCATTGGGCCAATAGCAGCATCCCGAAGTAGCTATAGGCCCACGACTCGATTCAGAGCATATTCAACAATGCTCAGCAGAATCGATCCGATTACGCCGCAACGGAGCCGTTCACCCCGAAGCCGGGCACGAACTCCGAGGTTAGTTTGAACATGAGGCCACTGATTAGGAAATACACGACGCTGGGCGTGAGGATGATAAAGGGCAGCAGAACCATCTTAAGGACCAGCCCGACTGTGGCCGCTATGAGCTCGATAACCAAAGCGGTGATTAACACCGCGCTGAACCCGACCACCGTCACATCAAACGGCACTTGCGTGCTATGCAGGGTCCGCGAACGACGGCGACGGTATGGGTGCTAATCGCCGGAATCAAGCCAGTACCAATGATTCGCAAGGGACAAGCGTTCCGGATTACAAGGAAGAATTTACATGGACAGGCTTGGGTGTTTGCACGCCTGCCGAGGGTTCCCGCCCTTTTCAGTTCGTGTTGGAGCAACCAGAGGCGAGAAGACCACAGCCCGTGTACTTCGAGAGAAACCACAACGCTACAATCCAGCCTGCGATTCCCAAGGCAATCAGGATCCAGCAGAATCTGTTCCAAAGCTTGGAACGGGTGAGCGGTGCAAAGATCTGAGCCCCGGCTCCATATCGCAAAAAGGAATGCTCAAAGAGGGATTCCTTCTGCGGCTGGTCCCTACTGTAATCGTTTTGTAACACTACATCCAATTATGAAACAAAGGTCACCTCAACCCAAAAATATGAAGAATGATATACAACGACGCCGAAAAGATTCCAGCTCCCAGGAGCACGCAGATCGGCAGCGTCAACACCCAGGCAAGCAAGATGTTTCGTAGTGTCTCCATTTGCAAACCGGAACGATTCGCCGCCATGGTTCCGGCTATACCGGAAGATAGAACGTGGGTGGTGCTGACGGGGAGCCCAAATTTGTCTGCCAGCCCAATAGTCGCCATTGCCACGAGTTCCGCTGATGCGCCCTGAGCATATGTAAGATGCTCTTTACCGATTTTTTCCCCGACAGTAATGACGATGCGCTTCCAGCCGATCATCGTGCCGAAGCCAAGCGCGATGGCAACCGCGAATTTTACCCACGCCGGGATGTATTTCGTTTGTTTCTGTAGAGTTGCCTGGTACGCGCTCATCGCTCGCGCCTCGGCCGGATCAGATATCTTGTGCTGCTTCAGCAGCTTGCCGATTGATTCACCCAGCAAATAGATATCGCTTCGAAATCCTTTCCGCTGTTCAACGGTTAAGTCCGCGAAATTCGATCTGCCTTCAAGTTCAATAGCGACCTCGCGGTTCCGACCCGCGAGCGCTCCAAACGTCTTTTCGGTCGCCACACCCTTTGTCTTGAGGTATGCCGACAACTCATCCGTCGCATCCTGCGAAGTGATAGTTTCCGTACAGTGTTTCAGGAGGGTAGGCTCCAGGCTGCGAGCATGCTGCACGATGGTTTGAATGTCCGCGGGTCCGGCAGCGGGATTCAATGCAAAGGCACCCGGAAGTATTCCGACCAGTATCAGCACAATGAGCCCCATACCTTTTTGGCCGTCATTGGATCCGTGGAAAAAACTCACTCCAGTGCAAGTCAACATCAAAAGGCCCCGAATCCAGGCCGGTGGTGCTTTGCCTTCCGGCGAACGGTACAAATCGGGCCTCCTGATCAGAGCTTTCAAGAGTAGTAGTAAGAGGCCGGCACCGACAAAGCCCATGATCGGCGAGAACAGCAAGGAGCTGAACACTTCCTGCGCCTTAGCCCAGTTCACTCCTTCGCCGAAGACTCGTCCACTGAGGAGCGAATTCGCGAGCCCGACTCCCATGATGGAACCGATCAGGGTGTGCGAACTCGAGGCGGGCAGGCCGAGGTACCAAGTACCGACGTTCCAGATGATCGCGGAAATTAACAACGAAAACACCATGGCAAAGCCGGCCCCTGAGCCGACGTTCAGCACCAGTTCTACCGGCAGCAGCGACACCACGCTGAACGCCACAAGGCCTGATGAGGTCAGGACACCAATCAGATTCCAGATTCCCGACCAGACAACGGCATATACGGGCTTCAGCGTATGGGTATAGATGACAGTCGCGACGGCATTGGCTGTATCGTGAAATCCGTTGACGAATTCGAAGCTCAGCGCCAAACCCAACGCCAGCAATAAGAAGAAAGCGGTACCAAACGGTACACTTTGCCCGAATAGATGCACACGGATCTCCCTCGGCCTCGATGAACGACCTACCCTCGACACGTTAAATGACTGAGGTTACAAGCGAGTGAACTTTATTGAAGCGAAAGAGATATCAGTGAACCGAGTTTGCGCGATTTGCGAGAAAAAGATCGGCAAGGAGGCAAGCTGTCGCAAAACGGAAACGCCGACGAGCAAGGGAAGCGACCTCTCATAGAGCCAGCCAAAGGCGATGCTGCCGGCCAGCCGTGCCTCGCCAAAGCCCGTATCGAAGGTGCCGAATGCGGTGCTCCTCCGGTCAAATTGTTATGAGTTCGGAGATAGCGGGCTTAATTAGAACGGAAATACCGGCCCTGTCGTAAAAGCGTCCCAAGAAAGAATTCGCTATGGCTCCGGGGCCCATTGCTATGCCATATGAAATCGGGATCCAACTGATTGAAAACGTTCGCGCTTTGTGAGATGAAACGCAATAAGAGAAAAGTCCACGAAGCCGATGAACCTAAACACCCGTTTCTGCTTTGTCATTCAAACTTCAGAAATTCTTGTCAGTGCTCCGGGCACCATTGGGGACGAATTCGAGGCCGTTCTCGACTCGATTCGATGAGGAATCTAACGATCGGCCTAAGTTAAAGTTTAGCAATCGTGGTCCAGTCCGGTTACGGGACAGAACGCCTTCCTGGTGTCACCCGTTGTAATGAAATTGAAACCGACAGCGAATATCATTGGGGAATTGTGGAGCACCATCCAACTCAGCAAGTTCAAGTTGAGACAGTAGCTGACACCCGCGCTGATGTTCGAATCATCAAGGTGCACGGTCCTCTTACCATCCACAACTTTTTCGAATTTCAGGATATCGCCCGAAAGCAGCCGGCGCCCCGTGTCTTGCTTATCGATCTGACAGATGTGCCATATGTCGATTCTGCCGTGCTAGGCAGTTTTGTCGGCGTTCACGTCTCTTGTGAGCAGGCAGGGCGGAAGTATGCACTAATCAACGTGAACGAGCATCTCAAAGCGTTATTTTCAATGACAGGCCTAGGTCAGTTCCTTGTCACGCGCGAGACTATAGCTGACGCAGAAGCCGAATTCTCCGAGCAGAGCTAAGTCGCTGCCAAGTGGCTCAACCGTAATCAAGATCGGAACGTCCGCTCGCAATTCTGGCTGCCGTTCTGTTCGTTGTATCTTCGGCCAAGGAGAGACGAAATCGTTATTCTTCGCCGGGCGAAAGGTCCTCGACACTCACGCGTACCGGTCGGGCGTTCCAGATCTCCTCGCAATATTCGCGAATGGCCCGGTCGGATGAGAAATGGCCTATCCTCGCCGTGTTCAAGATGGACATCCTTGTCCAGCGATCGTGGAGCCTATAAACTTCGCTGATTCGATCCTGGCACTCAATGTACGACCGATAATCGGCGCACAGCATGTACGGATCTTGATTTAACAGGCCGTCCACCAGAGGGCGGAACAGCGCTGGATTATCTTGCGAAAAGTGACCGGCGGCAAGGAGATCAACGACTTCCTTTAGTTCCGCATCGGAATTGTAATAGTCACGGGGATTATACCCTTGGGCGCGAAGTGCGTAAACCTGTTCCGTTGTCAGACCAAAAAGGAAGAAGTTTTCAGGACCGACAGCTTCACGAATTTCGATGTTCGCGCCGTCAAGAGTGCCAACGGTGAGCGCGCCGTTGAGAGCGAATTTCATGTTTCCGGTACCGGATGCTTCCTTACCGGCGAGTGAAATCTGCTCCGACAAGTCCGCGGCGGGATAGACGTGCTGGCCAAACGTCACGTTGTAGTCGGGCAAGAAAGCGACCCGTAAGCGGCCTGCTATTTGGGGATCGTTGTTCACCATGCTTGCAACCGAGTTGATCAGCTTAATGATCAGCTTCGCCATGAAGTAGCCCGGGGCCGCTTTGCCGCCGAACAGAAACGTACAAGGGGTTGCGGTTTGCGAGGGATTTTTTCTCAGGCGGTTGTAAAGCGTGATTATGTGAAGCACTTTCAGGTGTTGCCGCTTGTATTCGTGAATGCGCTTTACCATTACGTCGAACATGGAAGCTGGGTCGACGATGATACCGGTCTTGTGGTGAATGAAATCCACCAGGTCCCGCTTTACCGCATGCTGGGTGTCGGCCCACTGTTGGCGAAACCCATCATCTTCGATGAAGTTCTCCAATTGGCGCAAATCGTCTAGATTGCCTATCCAATCGGCGCCAATTTTGCTGGTAATCAGGCTAGCAAGGCGAGGATCGCTTAGGGCCAGCCAGCGGCGCGGCGTGACTCCGTTGCTCTTGTTACTGAAGCGCTCCGGATACATTCCGTACATATCACGGAGCACGTCCTTCTTAAGTAACTCTGTGTGCAACGCTGAAACGCCGTTCACGGCATGACTTCCCACCGTCGCCAAATTCGCCATGCGAACGTAGCGCTCACCGTCCTCGTCTATGAGCGATAGGCGGCGAACGCGGCTGGAATCTCCCGGAAATGTTAACTGGACATCATCAAGAAATCGCCGGTTGATCTCGTAGATGATTTCCAGATGCCGAGGCAGCAATCTCTCGAAAAGAGCAATCGGCCACTTTTCGAGTGCTTCGGGAAGTAATGTGTGATTCGTATAGCCGAACGTCTTCTGAGTGGTTTCCCAGGCCGGTTCCCACTCCATTCCATGTTCATCAAGCAGCAGGCGCATCAGTTCCGCAACACCGATCGACGGGTGTGTGTCGTTCATTTGAACAGCCCATTTTTCGTGAAAGCGATCAAGCGGACGATGTTGCCTGATGTGAATTTGAATCAGATTTTGCAGAGAAGCTGATACGAAGAAGAATTGCTGCTCCAAGCGAAGCTCTTTCCCATTCATATCTTCGTCTCGGGGATACAAGATTTTGGAGATGTTCTCGCTCTCTATCTTGTCTCGAACGGAACCCAAGTAGTCCCCGCTGTTGAATGCCTCGAGATGAAAGGACTCAACTGCTTCGGACTTCCACAGGCGGAGGGTGTTGGCCGTATTCGTGTGGTAACCGGGAATTGGAGTGTCATAGGCGACAGCCTTGACAGCATGGGCCGGAATCCACCGTACGCGAAACTTGCCGAGGTCGTCTGTGTAGGGCTCTGTCCGACCGCCGAACCCGATTTGAAAGGCCAAATCGCGGCGTGGAATTTCCCAGGGGTTTCCATATTGCAGCCAATTGTCTGTGCTCTCGACCTGCCAGCCATCGTGGATCAGCTGATCGAAAATGCCATATTCATAGCGCAGTCCAAAACCAATGGCAGGAATCTCTAGTGTGGAGAGCGAATCCATGTAGCAGGCGGCAAGGCGTCCCAAACCACCATTGCCAAGACCAGGTTCCTCCTCTTCGTCCAGAATGGCCTGGACATTCAGGCCAAGCTCTTCAATCGCTTGCCGTGCGTGGTCTTCGATTCCGAGATTCAGGAGATTATTGGCGAGGTGCGGCCCCAACAGATATTCCGCGGAAAGGTAGCAAACCACGCGAACGTCAGCTTCACGGTAGGTTCGTGCCGTATTCACCCATTTTTGAAGTAGGCGGTCGCGGACCGCAGAGGCAACGGCGAGGTAGAAATCCAGGTCTGTGGCGACAGCTGGATACTTTCCCTGCTCGTATATCAAATTGTCAACGATGGCACGCTTCAGATGCCCAATGCTAAGCCCGGTGCGGGTGTGCTCACGCGAAACATGGTTGGCGATTGCGACGGTGTCCATTCGACCTTCATTCTGCAGCCCGCTTCGTTACAGAAAGATGAAAGTTCAGGTTTGGTTCGGCGAATCAACAAATCGTTACAAAATTCATCGAGACGAAGCATTTGAATAGTAGCCTTGACCGCATGCCGGCCAAAGCCTTGCATCTTCACACCTACTTTTTCTTTCCATTTTCAATCGACAAGGAGGCAGTGAGAATAAGCCACGCAGACGTTTGGCCGAAAAATCGCCGCTGGCTCGCCGGGTTGGATGAGTGGATCATGACCCATCCGGCGGATCAGGCAGGAGAGTTGGTGGACCAACTTGGACCGTGGAAGCGCGATTCATATACCTGTTCTGATTTCAACTCACAGGCCTATCAGGACATGATGTTTTTTCATCCGTTCATGCGCCGTGTATTCTTCGATATTCAAATTCCAGGCGCGACGAGCGAGGAGAGCTTGCTCCACTGTTACGTCATACCGCGCCCCGATAACGCGAAGTTGCTTTTTGAGGCCTGCGACAAGCAAGGGCGGTTCACTAGCATAGATATCACCGATTTGCGATTGTTCCTGTTCGCCAACGGTATGGGAATTCTTTCCTTTGGTGTCGAAGCTTTCGATATTCCCATGACGGACGTACTCTGGATCAACGAGTCTCTTCGCAAGGTCTATCCGTCCAGTGGGCAGCAGATCCGAGACGGCCGGATCCCATGTGATTATTCGTTTGTACTGGAGCGCGGCCGCTCTCGATCGATCCTCATTCGAGATACAGAGACGTTCACGAACGGAACGATGCGAGGAGTCCTGCCCCCTTTAGTGAAGACGATCTGTGCTCCTCTCTATTTTCTCGACTACGCCAACGAGGAGTTTGAACCTGTTCTCGACGAAAGAATGGTTGTGTACTCCTATGTGTCGATCGATCCGGACACGGTCCCAGAGAATTTTAAGGATTCCGAAGAATACCAGATCTTGCTAAGCCGGCTCCTCTACATTGATCGCGAAGGGGAAGCTTACCGCTATTCACCTGAATTCGCTCGCCAAACTATGCAGCGACAACTTTACAGGCGCTGGGCGCACCAGGGAACATATTACGGTTTCACAAGTTACAGCAGTGTCGCTGTGACTGTGGGGACGATTCATCGAGATTTGAGCGAGCGCTCGGCACCGCCGTTGGTCCACCGGATGTTCACAACTCGTTATTACCTGATGATGCTGGTTGCGCTTTTCTATCGAGCAACGCTTCTGGACTTCGCCGAACGAACTGCGCTGGTTTCCAAAGCCCTGTATTTGGACCAGTGGGACGGAGAATTGACCGTCGAGAACATCAAAGTCACAGATGGGTTGCGCGCTGAGTTTTTACACTTTTCGAGTCACTGGTATTTCACCGAACTCACTAACAAGGATGAAGAAGCCGAACATTTTGATCTGCAGTGTAATCAGTTCAGGACTGAGGCGATGCACAAGGAAGTGGCGGAAGAGTTGGACGCGCTGAACGCGTCACTGCACAACTATCATCAATTCCGTAATACGGAAGCGTTGAATCGCCTGGGCATGTTGAGCATGATACTCGGCGCGGGGGCCGTGGTCACGGGCTTCTTTGGCATGAATTTCCAGATCAGCCCGTTTGCGGAAGACCTGTTAAAAGGAAGGTCCGGTACGATGTGGGCGCCTTATTTTGCGATTGCGGCTGCAATTTTTACTTCGTTCGGCGCCATCCTATTTGGTCTATTCCTCGTCCTCTCAAACTGGACAGATTACAAAGACACGCTGCTTCCAAACCGTTGGAGAGCCGGGCGCATCCGGCAGAGATTGCTGAAGAAAATCGTCGACACTCAATTGAAGTGAACATCGCCTTCCAGATGCAAGCGGACGCCAAAAATCCAAACCGGGCCGCGACTAGCGTTGTACCCTGGGCACTGCACGTTTTGAACATCCAACGCTAGGTAGATGCCATGATGCAGCTTAAAATTATAGTAGGCCTCAGTAACCTTCTCCCGACCATAATTAAGGCCGCTGTCTCCGAGTAAGTAGCTGATGCCTCCCAATTCGAGATAAGTCCGGTGGATAGCAGCCAGACCGTTAAGCGCGAATGCTACGCCAATTCGGTCTTCCGCGCGACGCCATCTCTTATCGCCAAAATCCATACCGATCGCCAGCGTACGATCCGCTTCTGCGAATTGGAAAGCCTCCTGTGTTCCTTCATTCCAGCCCAAACGGCCGAAGAGGCGAAAGATGCCATTGACGTCCTGTTCGCCATTCAAGCCAAAGCCGTAGTTCATCTGCCCATTTCTGATGTGCGCGGCGAGATCGGGCCTGGGATCCTCTCCCGAGAGATAAGCAGCAACTGCATCCGGATAGCTGCCCATGTCTGCATGATTCGTAAATGCCAGCAGACGAAAAATACCAGGGTGCTTTGGAAGCAGATTCCGGTGCACCTCGACTTCGTAGTTTTCGGAGCGGCTTCTCGACAAGTTCCAGTTGGTCTTAAATCCGTTCGGATCCGTGGGCTCGAACATCTCACCGAAACGAAATACCCAACCAGGGTGGTAGAGCTCGAGTAGCACCCCGTACGTATACCCCCGCGAGCCCGCGGCGAAATCATAAGCAGCATTGTTGTCGATCGTGTAATTGAGAAATTGCAAGTGACTGTCGCTACCGATGGAGTTGAGATCGAAAAAATCAGTCACGCTCATCTTCCCTACTCTGATTTCCAACCGCCGGGACGGAACCAGCGTGGCAAGGCCGAGAGGATTGCGCGTAGCCTCTTCGGTCTCATGACCAAGTGCAATGATCTGCCGTATTTGAGCGCGAGCGACATAGGGCGCAGCGGTGGCGAGATGATCTGTCACTGCATCCAGGTCGGGCAGTCCGCCTAGTCCGAGAGCACCACTCACGCCTGCTCCACGGGCGCTTTCGAGATCGAAAAAGAATTCTGTATGCTTCGTCAAACCGAAGCCGGTATACAAAGTCGCGACACCCGTCGTTGCCTGCTCTGGTTCATTATCCAGACTATTGGGGCCGCTGTATTTTGCTGGGAATCCCGGATGCGACTGATTCACGATGTTCAACTGGCCGGAGAGCCAGAGCCGGCTGGAAAGACTGTTTTCTCCGTCGTCAAAGGCGGCCGTACTACCCAATTCCTGGCTCGAACAAAGCACAGCCGAACACAGGAGAAGGAGTATGTGCGACGGCCTCACAAGCGGCTATCATAATCGGCGAAGGGCGCCCGTTTGTTTACAAAATGATGACAGGCCGAAAATTAGGTATTACCGGTTTTGCTGTCCTGGTCTACGGGGTCGGTTTACTGGCATTTGGGCAGAATGCCACATCCCTCAATGCAGTTCACAGCGTGTACGTAGGCTCATTTGGAGACCAGCCGGGTGCACAGGATCTCCGTCGGGCCTTGATAGATGCCTTGAAGCACTCGGCACTACACGTCTCTGCTTCCGCGCAGACTGATGCCGTACTCGAGGGTATCGGCGAGATTTGGATACGGGGATATCATTCCCTGAGCCCACGCGCGCGCACGAACGATGTCTATGCCGAACCGATTTATGGTGGTTATCTGTCGGTCAGAGCCCGAGGAAAGAATGGCGAGATCCTGTGGTCCTATTTTGTGAATCCCAAACGCGCCGGATTCGGAGGCGACCTAAAGCATGACCTGGCGGCGCGGCTTGTGGATAATTTGACCGAGGCGATCAGCGGTTCCACTGAGGCTTCTGCCACACTCGCCAGCTTTAGCGGCAAGCCAGTAACACTGCGCGGCGGAGGAGCGACATTTCCTTACCCGATCTACGAACAGTGGTTCAGCTCGTTTCAAGCTGTCAACCCGTTTGTCCAATTTGCTTACGAGCCAGTTGGTAGCCTGGCGGGCATTACGCAGCTTCGCGCCGGCCGAAGCGATTTCGCTGGGTCGGATATACCGGTGAGCGCCTTGTCAGATTCCGGCACGCGTACCTCGTTACTTGAGTTTCCTTCGGTCGTAGGCGCGGTTGTGATTATCTACAATCTGGCCGAGTGGGGCGGAGATCTTCGGTTAACTCCCGAAGTGCTGGCTGGAATTCTGAGCGGTCACATACGCAAGTGGAACGATTCGGCGATTCGCGCATTGAATCATGGTTCGCTTCCCGACAGGCCGATCCAAGTTGTACATCGATCAGACGGAAGCGGTACAACATTCGCGCTCACGGAGTACCTGAGTAAAGTGAGTGAAAGCTGGAGGGCCGTTATTGGGAGGGGGGCCACCGTCAACTGGCCGGTCGGAGAAGGCGCCAATGGCAACGAAGGTGTTTCGAAGCTTGTCGAGCAAACTGCTTATTCATTGGGGTACACCGAATTCATATACGCCTTCCGGCACCGCCTGACCTCCGTGTCGATCCGGAATGCAGCCGGAGAATTTATTGATGCCGATTTGCCGAGCATTGCCGCGGCTGCGGCCAACGATGCAGGCTCCGCCTCGTCCGACTTCGCAGTATCGCTCTCCAACTCGCCCGGCCGCCAATCCTATCCAATATCGACGTACACTTGGCTGGTTTTCTCAAAGCCATTCGAGAACAAACCTCTTCGGCAATTCCTTCAATGGATGCTGATCGAGGGGCAGAGGCAGTGCATGGCGCTGGGGTATGCGCCGCTTCCGCGGTTCATGGTCGAGCGGGAGCAAAGAGCTCTTCAGGAATTGAAATAGAACGGCTAGCGAGACGCCATTTCCATCAACACGCGATGTGTTCCTGACGATTCGTCGCCTCGATTTTCTATTCGCGAATAATTCCCATCACTGCCCAGCAGCCAGGCCTGTCGTTGATCTCGCAACATAATCTCGAGAATCTCCCAAAGGCGTTGCCTCGGACCATTCGCTAGTATCGGCGTCACGACCTCGACGCGGTGGGAAAGATTGCGAAACATCCAGTCAGCGGATCCAATGTAGAATTCGCCATCGAGCGCGTTGGAGGCGCCAGCGCCAAAATAGTAGATTCGCGAATGCTCCAGGAAACGGCCGATAATCGAACGAACACGGATATTCTCGGTGTAACCGGGTACGCCGGGTTTGAGACAGCAGAAGCCGCGGACAATGAGATCTATCGAAACTCCCGCTCGCGATGCGTAACAGAGAGCCTCAATCATTTCGGGATCTTCAAGCTGGTTCATCTTGGCGATGATCCGGCCCTTACCGCCACCATGCGCTATATCGACCTCACGCTTGACTAGTTCCAGGAACCGCGAACGCATCGCTGCGGGAGCCACGAGAAGGGCCTTGCAATCAGGCTGGTCGGAATGGCCGGTCAGATAGTGAAACAGCCAGACGACATCGTGCGTAAGTTGCGGATCGCAGGTCAGCAAGCCTACATCGGCATAGAGGCGCGCGGTGCGAACGTGGTAATTTCCCGTGCCAATGTGAACGTAAGATCGAAGCCCGTCTGATTCTTTCCTCACTACCAGGGCAGTTTTGGCATGAATTTTTATTCCTTTGACGCCAAAATCGACATGGGCTCCCGCCTTCCTGAGGGCAGCAGCCCAATGCAGGTTGCGTTCTTCGTCCAGACGAGCGTGCAACTCAATCACGCAAGCAACTTGTTTACCTGCTTCGGCCGCCCTGATGAGGGATTTCACAAACGGAGTATCGTCGCCAACACGATAGACGGTCATCTTGATAGCCACCGTTTGCGGATCGTTCGCCGCAGCTTCGATGAAGTGCTCAACACTCGCATCAAAACTCTCATATGGGTGATGGATCGCAACGTCACCGGACCGTATCACACTGAAGATGTCTTTGTGTCCATCACGTAGCGCGGGAGGGTTCACCGGAGCCCACGGCCGTTCTTTCAATCCGCTTACATTCAAACTGGCGATCTCGAACAGACTCGTGTAATCGAGCTCGTCTGACACTTCATAGATATCTTCCTCGCGCAGGCGAAAATGCTCGCGCAGCAGCCCCTTCGCTTCCGGGTCGGAACCCTCGACGAACTCGAGACGAACCACCGGTTGAAAACGTCGTCGACGGATGGTTTGCTTGACCTGCTCGAGCAAACTTGCCTGCTCCTCGTCGTCCTCAGCCTCCACTTCAATTTCGCGCGACAGCCGGACTAGGGTCACCTTGCCGAGCTTCATTCCGCGGTAGAGCTTGTGAAGGTTCTCTCGGACTATCTGGTGAAGCCGAACAAACAGGGCATCACCTGGGTGAACGTCTGAATATAACTGGACCCACTGTTTCAGGTTGGATGGCACCTTGATACGCCCAAACGTTCGCTCGCCCGTTGTCGGATCTTCCACTGAGAAGATCAGGGAATTCGAAAGATTAGAAAGAAACGGGAAATCCTCACCGGCGTTAAACACTAGCGGAGTAACGGCGGCGGCTATCTGCGAATCAAAGAAGGCGTCCGCCTCCTCTTTTTGAGCGTCGGTCAGATCCTCCCAGTGACGAAGATGAATGTGGTGCTTCGCCAATTCCGGAATAAGACACTCGCGAAAGTATTCCGCTTGAGTGCGCAAGAGAGGCATCAACTTATCCCGAATTTGTCGGTGAAGCTGGACGGAATCCGGCGATTGTGCATGTCGAATCACGGCGATTCGCTTCATGAAAAACTCATCGAGATTTGAAGAAAAAATGGCGAGGAACTTGGCTCGCTCAAGCAGTGGCGTGCGCTCATCGAGGGCCTCCGCCAACACTCGCTGGTTGAAGTCAATCCAACCGAGATCGCGATCAATCCAGACTTCGGACAGAACCGGATTCAACTCGGCGTCGACCGCGCCTGTGTCACCGATCGATACTCTAAGAACCTTCGGTTCAGTCATTTGCCAGAAAGGACCTTATGCCCTGCACGTCTGCTTGTTTCCAGATATCGTTCGACCAAGATGGAATAAGTCACTTCCGCAAGAATTGTCCTCAGTGCTGAATATTCACAATCCACCGCTGTCGCGTACTCCGAAATTGAGTTTCAGGCGACGTGGGTCCGGGATGGCCATGCCTTTCGACTATTGTCTGCTCTTTTCTGCTAAGGCTACGCCTCTCCTCACAAAAATTCATGGCGTTGTAACCATTTTCCTCTCTGTAGTGATCAACCGAAGATGGTTAACGAGAGATCAAGATCCGCTGAAATTCGCACACATCGATGGAATCTGCCGCGGAACGAACGCCAAGTCTCGAGAAGGGAAAATCGCGAGGAAGTGGTAGAAGGCAAGCCGTGCCGCCCGGCCGAACACGGCATCACGCCAGTTCTCGCACCAGGTGCGCTTGAGTAGTTCACGCCACGAAAGGCCGCCACGCGTCCAGAAGTCAACCATGCTACAGTCGCGGCTCTATCGTATCGTCGACGAAGCGGCGTGCGCTCTGTGGTTGGGATCATGCACAAGCATCGACTTAGATTGTGCGCATCCGACTTGGCGAGAAGATCACCGTCGCCGGTGTGACGTGGGGCATGGCTGTTGTTAACCGCTTTGCCTAGGACTACCGTTGCCATGGGTCCGGAAAGGCGTCGGCGAGCTAAAGTCGTGCACCAGATTTGTTCGAGATGGAATCCATGGTCCATAGCAGCGATCCCGTAGGAGTTGGGCTCGCTATATTCCGAGTACGGATTTTTTCAGGGCCATCATCTCACTGAATGTCAGTAGCGTCGTGTAAACGAAAGGAGAGCACTCATACCAATTAGGAGGTTTCAAATAGACGGAGAGCGAGCGCGACAATGCACGGATGAGATTCGGATGATTCTATCTGAGCGCTAAGGAAGTGTACCAACTTTTTGGAGGGGCGAAATCATGCCAACCAAGGAAAAGACAGATCCTCGACATGCAGCACCAAAACCGCCGTTCGAAGAACCGCGACAATCACCTCCCGGGCTCGAACAGGAGATGCGAACAAAGCCGGACCATGGCGAAAAGTCCTCTCGTGGAACCGGGAAGCTTCTCGGTCCTGGATTTGACGGGCGGCGAGATGCTTCCTTAGCCGCGGAAATACAAATTCGTGGACTTGCGATGGCTCTGGACCGCTGTTCCGGGCGCCTGTCTGGTAACTTTCGTGTTTTGGGAGATGCCCCGCTCAAATCACCCGACAACTTGAAAGAGTCCTCTTGTCTCGGCTGGAATGTCCAGCTTCTTGACGAGAACTTTTGAATTTCGCCGGCTCTGTTCGTACTTCTCACGGCGCTCGGGAGGAAGATCGTCGGGTGTACCTTCGGAGAAGCCACCTTTCGATTGAAAGTATGTGAAAGTCTGCGTCGATAGCGTAATCAATTCCGTCAGACCAAGTTCGCGGGCTTTATTTTCGGTGAAGTGAATCAACTTCCGGCCGATGCCCTGGTTTTCGTGTGAGGGATCGACAAAAAGGCTGGCGAGCTCGCCCTTTTGCTCGGTGGGATAGATGTGCAGTGCCACACACGCAACCGGATTCTTGTCAATTTCGAAAAGGTAGTAATCCGCAAGGTTCTTCTCGATATCAGTTCGTGTCCTGCGGACGAGTTCTTCTGCTTCCACTGCTTTTTGGGTCAAGAGCTGGATTGCCCGGATATCCTTCTTTTTAGCCGGACGGATCTGCTCGTACTCATTGGCGTAAATAAGAGTGCCAATGCCCTCGTTGGAGAAGACCTCGGCGAGCAAGCCTCCATCGGCGCGACCGTTGATGATGTGAACACGCTGGATCCCGGCGGCGCAAGCGGCAGTTGCATGGCGAGCTTTGGAAATCATTTCTGGTGCAAAACCATCTCCGGCAGACTGTAAGAGCTTTCGCAGATCCTCTGCCAGCACCTGGCGAATGAGTTGATTGTTATAACGCAGCCCTTCCTGGGCGGTAATGAAAATCAGTTTTATCGCTTTCAGGGTCTCAGCTGCTGCTACGGCAACACTGTCTGAATTGGCGCGATACGTCTTGCCGTCACCATCAAAGCCGAGCGGGGGAACGACAGGAACGATACCCTGATTCAGCAGCGTTTGAAGAAGTTCAGTGTCTATACGCTCGACCTTCCCGGTAAACAGATGGTCAATACCCTGAATGATCCCTACTGGATGCGTAATAACAGCATTCGTGCAAGCCGCACGCAGGTCATTCGCAGAAAGGCCCTCGAGGACATCGTGCGTGAGACGATTCGCCGCGTCAATGGCCAACTGCAACGTCGGGCCGTCGGTCACGCCCGTACCGTCGAGGTTGGAAGCGAGGATATGCTCCTTCTGGGCGAGAGACCTAATCTGTTCGGATGCGCCATGCACGAGCACTACCCGAATGTTCAAGGAGCGTAGGACAGCGACGTCCAAGAGAATGTTGGCGAAGTTCTCGTCTGTGACGATCGCTCCATCTACTGCAACAATGAATGTCTTTTCACGGAATTGAGGGACGTATTGAAGAATCCCTCGCAGGTCCGTCGGGTTCACGTTAGCACCTGATCGATTGTCTCCAGGCTGTCGGCACTGTCAAGATTGAGACGTCTTCACTTTACCTCGAAAGCGACGGCAGATCGTGAGAGACAGCGTGCTCTGCGTTAACAGACCGATTTCCTCCAGGCTTTAGAACGAGGCCTGAATCGTATTGAGGCTGTTAGGCTGTAAATTGTGGCACGGCGGATCATACTTCGCGTGAGAGTCTCTCCGTTTCTTGTGCTCGGGTCCATGTTGCTGGTTACGAGTGGATTCAGCGCAGAACGAAAGGATGATGGTCCTAAAATTTATCCTGTCGCGATGTCGATGGACTACAATCCCTTGCTATGGCAGGGTGACGATGCCCACTTTGCGCTTGATATGCTGCACAGCAGTCACTGTGTGGCCGAAGTGAGCAAAGTCGTAGCAGACGAGACTCAAAATTCTTCGGTCCAAACCCTGGCTCAAACACTTGCACACGAACAGGGTAAGCTCAATCGGCAACTTCGGAATATGGCGCGCACCCTGCATTTTCCTCTTCCCCGCAAGCAGGATCTGGAGGAATGCCCTGCCGGCTCGCGGATCCGTGAATTGTCCGGGCAAGAAATGGACTCGGGTTACCTGTCTCTCCTTCTGAAAAGCAGCACTGCAAATGTTTCACGATTCGAGGAGGAGGTGGCACGGCCCCGGACCCCGAGCAACTGGACGCTGTGGAAATTTGCAAAGAACGGCTTGCTGATGGTACGGAGTGAAAAATCGGCGGTGACGGAATTGAGCCAGGCTATTCCGAATCTTGAGTAGGCCTGCTTCCTGCAGATTTCCACAATCAAGTTGCTGTTTAATACGGCTGTAACAAGTTTCACGTACGATAAGCCTCGAAAACTCTTTGAAGGTTTCAGGAGGATCTTTTTGTTCGTGAAAAAATCAGCACTTCGTATTCTTTTGATTGGTCTCGCCCTCGGGCTGTGGGGTGCAGGTCGCTCCAGGGCTGAAGTCGTATTACTGGCGACCGGTACACTTGACGCATCGAGAGCAGGCTCCTTCACCGATCTTTCGGGCCTTACTTATAAGCTCGAAAACGGTGTGCGGGCAAACTTGCTTGGCGGCTTTGGATCAGCGATCACTTATGCGTCGGGGAACACGTTCCTTGCTTTACCCGACCGCGGGCCCAATGCTGTGCCATTCGATTCCGCCATCGACGACACAGCCACCTACATCAACCGATTCCACACCATAACAGTGGATCTGGTTCGCAATGAATCCTCGTCGGGCCTCCCTTTCACCTTGGTGCCCAAGTTGCGCGCTACAACGCTGCTCTGGAGCCTGACTCCACTGGTTTACGGAACCGGTGCTGGCCTCGGTGTGGGTTCTGGTGTTCCACCAAACAATAATTTCTTTAAACATTTCTTCACCGGACGTTCCGACAACTTCGATGATGCGCATAATTCCGGTGACTCGAACGACGCGCGTCTGGATCCGGAGGGTATGCGGCTCTCAAACGACGGCCTTAGCCTCTTCATATCCGACGAATACGGTCCTTATATCTACCAGTTCAGCCGATTTACAGGCGCGCGTCTCCGCTCTTTTCATTTGCCATCTTCCTTCTTTGTAAAAAATCTAAGTCCGGTTGGCGACGATGAGATCGACGGCAACGCCTCCGGACGAACAGCCAACAAGGGGATGGAAGGGCTGGCCATCACGCCTGATGGCCGGACGCTGGTCGGGATCATGCAGAACGCGCTCATTCAAGATGCCAACCTCGGCGCCACTAAGCTACTTCGCATGGTGACTATAGACATTCAGTCAGGGCGCATCACGCATCAGTTCGCATATCTTCTTACTTCCGGCTCGGGTGTCAGCGAAATCGTCGCACTTAATAATCACGAATTCCTGGTGGATGAACGGGATGGCAATGGACGCGGGAACGGCAACGATGCTGAAGTGAAACAGCTTTTCAAGGTTGACCTCTCACACGCCGTCGATGTCAGTGAAATGGACGGACCCGACGCAGCAAAGCATGCCGTGAACAAAACGTTATTTCTTAATGTGGTTGACCTGCTTGTCAAGAATGGCATCAGCGCAGCCGAGATCCCCGCTAAAATCGAGGGCATCTCATTCGGTCCAGATGTCAGAGACGGTGCACGCACGCTGCACACGCTCTGGATTGCTAATGACAATGACTTCCTCGAAACCGTCTCCGCCGCGGATGGGAGCCAGATCGCGAATCCCAATCAGCTTTTTGTCTTTGGCTTCACGGACACCGACCTGGCTGGCTCGAAATTTGTTCCACAATTCGGTAGACCCAGGCATTAGCAAGCAGGCCGCTTCGGAATTTTCATCTACATTCGTCCTCGCGGCACTTATCCGAGGTTGCGCGAGAGAAGGTAAAGCAGTGGCGCGTTCCCAGTGCGTGCTGGACACGCGCCGCCGCGTGGATGAGCGAATCATTCTAGGGCCGGCTGCAGGCGACCTAGGGCCGGCTGCAGGCGACGATTTCCTTTGTTTTTCGTTGTATTATTAACGGCCCTGTAACCTTTCTATGGCTTCGGCCTCCTACGCTAAAAGCGATGAGGACTTTTAGAAGGACACCTTTCCTTATTGGTGTAGCCATAGCCGCCGTCGCTATGTCCACCGCTTTCGCAGCACAGACGGAAGTCCCTCGTCCCACTTCCGACGGTTACGCACTTCCAAACGGGTGGAGGATTACGCCTCCAGGCCGATTTGTAGAGACGGGGGATATGGTTCTGAAGCTGGTCACTTCGCCCGATGACCGTGTCGTGATCGCGTCACACTCCGGCTACAATCCGCACGGGCTGGTTGTTGCAGATGAGAAATCGGACGAAGCGCTGCAGAGGATCCATCTAAAGACAACATGGATGGGAATGGCGTGGTCTCCGGATGGCAAGATCCTGTACGTTTCAGGTGGTAATGCGAATGGACAAAAAAGGATCGCTTCGACGCGGGCTCCGATATACGAGATGAGTTATTCGGGCGGCAAGCTCAGCGACACGCCAACGGGCCAACTTGACGAAACCATTGATAAAAGTAAGGTTTGGTGGTCAGGGCTGGCGTATCATCCCACCAAGCATCTGCTCTATGCAGCCAACCGCGGAACGGATGCCGGGCCAAGTAATGTCGTTGTATTTGATACAAAGGCCCGACAACTTGTGACTCGGATTCCGGTCGATGTAAATCCGTATGAGCTCGTGTTCTCAAAGGACGGGAGAACACTTTTCGTATCGAACTGGGCAAGCAAATCGGTGAGCGTGATCGACACAGAAAGCAATCATCTGGCTGGCACAATCAAGGTGGGATCGAATCCTAACGATATGAAGCTGTCTAACGACGGGCGCCTGTTCGTCGCCTGTTCCAACGACAACACAGTTCATGTAATCGATACTGTTACGCGGAGGAAAGTTGAGGTTATCTCCACAACGATCAGCGCACAAGCTCCGGAGGGATCCACTCCCGACGCGCTTGCAATCGATCAGGCGCGACACCTTCTATTTGTGGCGAATGCGGACAACAATGATGTCGCAGTGGTGAATATTGCGGATCCAAAACACAGTGAAGTGGCCGGTTTCATTCCGACTGGCTGGTATCCATCGGCGCTGGTCCTGTCCCGCGATGGACGAAGGCTATTAATTGGGAACAGTAAGGGCGAAGCTGGCCACGCTGATCTGAAGGGGCCGGGCAGTCCGCTTGCTTCAAGGTGGGATGGCGATGAATCCGTCAAAACGCTCCAGAAGGGAAGCATCGAATTTGTAGACATTGCGAACTTACGCAAGCAGCTTCCGGCATACACGAAACAGGTTATAGCGAATTCCCCTTACAACGATTCGCAGCTTACCGTTGCCCGCAGAACAAAAATGCCCTCGGCCATACCGAGTGCTGTCGGCGCGGGATCACCGATTCAACACGTCATCTACATTATCAAAGAGAACCGCACGTATGACCAGGTATTCGGCGATATTACAAAGGGCAATGGGGATGCGCGGCTCACCATTTTCGGGCAAAGAATAACTCCGAATCAGCACGCCTTGGCAGGACAATTTGTGCTGCTCGACAATCTGTACTGTGACGGAGAGGTTAGCGTTGACGGACACTCCTGGTCAAACTCGGCCTATGCGACAGACTTTAACGAACGCCTTTGGCCACCGACGTACGCCGGCTTTAGCGATGCGAAGCCTTCGCGTGCCTATATCCCAAGCGCGGGCCATTTATGGGACTTGGCGCGGCGGAAGGGTCTTACGTATCGCAGTTACGGCGAGTACGCCTCACGCGCAAGCGACGGTACTACGATGGAAGCCGCGGAAGGCGCGGACGCGCTATTCGGACATGTCTCGAAACTGTATCACGCGAGCTTGAAAGCACGTGATCCGGACAATGTAGGTGTATTTATCCAAGAGTTCGATGAATATGAGAAAAACATTGATAATTTCAGTCCGGAGAAGAGGCTTCCGAACTACATTGTGATGAGCTTGCCCGAGGACCATACACGAGGAACGCAGCCGGGCGCTTTCACGCCTGTCGCTATGGTTGCGAGTAATGATTATGCAGTCGGTAAGCTTGTGGATCGAGTAACACACAGCAAGTACTGGCCCACGACTGCCATCTTCATAATCGAGGACGATGCGCAGGATGGGCCGGACCATGTGGATGCGAGGCGCACAACCGGTCTGGTAATCAGTCCTTATGTGAGACGCGGGACCGTTGACAGCACGATGTACTCAACAAGTTCGATGGTGCGATCAATCGAGCTTCTGCTTGGTTTACCGCCGATAAGCCAATACGACGCCGCAGCTATGCCCATGTATGCTTCATTTGGGACTGAGCCGGACCTATCGACGTTCAGCGTAATCCAACCAAGAGTTGATTTAAATGCCCGGAATACGAAGGAATCGTATGGCGCAGATGCCAGCGCGCGCATGGATTTTTCCGAATTGGATGAAGCACCTATGGGCCAACTGAACGAAGTTATCTGGAAGAGCGTGAAGGGGGCGAATTCACTTATGCCGACGCCTGTTCATCGCTTCCGCCCTCTGTTTGGTCCCCAGTAAGCTTCGCAAGTCATTTTTTCAACTGCTGACAAGCGTCTTGATTTGGCGGTCAGCGTGCAATGACTCTGTTGAGGACCCTTGGGAGTACATTACTTGAAGCCGCGTCCCACGCGGTAACTCTTTTGCTACTGGTTCACGTGGAGGACTTTGGCCGGAGCAAAACCGTTAAAGCGGGTCGCTGAGGCGTTGCTATAGGCACCGATGTCCTTAGAGTAAACGAGATCGCCGATTTCCAATTCGGGCAGTTCCTCCGACTGCGAGATCGTGTCCATCCCGTCGCACGTTGGTCCGAAGACGGTGCAGACTTCGGTCGGGCCTCGCTTAAGTGCGTTTAAACGGTACTGAATATGGTCGAAGATAACGCCGGAATAGGTGTTGTAAACACCGTCGTCGATGTAGTAACACTTCTTGCCATCGCGCACAGCCTTTCCAATGACGCGTGCGATCGCAGTTGCGGCGGTGGCTACGAGAAACCGCCCGGGCTCCGCCAGAATCTCGACATCTTTGGTGAATAGTCGTTTGATCTCGGCGTTGATCTTAGCCGCAAGAACGGGGAACGGTTTCACGTGGGGATCATAAGGCACCGGAAAGCCACCCCCGATGTCGAGAATTTTGATCTCGTGCCCGCGAGACCGCGCTTCCGCCATAACTGCCGCCGCAATGTTTAGAGCCTGAACGAAATTGTCGAAGTTGGCGCACTGGCTACCCACGTGGAAGCTCAGGCCTTCCACAATCAGACCAATACGAAAAGCCTCCAGGATCAAGTCCACCGCCTCACCTGGATCGCAGCCGAACTTGGAGGAGAGTTCTACGATCGAACCTGTGTTCGGGACGCGCAAGCGTAGTACGAGCCCGGCGTTCGGAGCATACCGTTTAATCTTGCGCAGTTCGTCGTAGTTGTCATATGTGAGGAGCGGCTTATACCGATCGAGAGCTCGCAAGGTTTCCTTGGGCTTGATCGGATTGGCGTAAATAATTTTGTCCCAGATAAAATCCTGCCGTTGCTTACCGGGAAGGTGCTTAATGAATTGGTGAACGAGCAAGAATTCAGGAAACGACGCAACATCGAAGCTCGCACCTGCCTTGTACAAAGTCTCGACAATTTCGGGCGCGGGGTTCGCTTTTACTGCGTAGTACGCTTGCACCTTAGGCAAGCGTCTGCGAAAGCTCGCGTAGTTGCGACGGATTACGTCGTGGTCGATGACAACCAGAGGTGTTCCGTGCTTCTTCGCGAGAGCGAGGAGCTGTTTGCTGGTCATCCAGTGACTAAGACCGGCTCGGATCCATCGACCATCTTCACTTCGTTATGTTGGAAGTACTCCCGGGTCAAGGCTTTTATCACTGCGTCGCGTTGATCGTACAAGCGCCGGTGTGCGCGAGGAGCGTGCTTCGAAAGCGCGTAATGTGTGAGCAGCGGCATGGCAATCGTGCTGTCCGTGTAGCAGACGACAGCGTCCGGAAGACGGTCTGGATCGACCTTGCCCCAACTCACAGCTTCACCGGGGGTCGCACCACTGAGTCCGCCGGTGTCGGGCCGCGCATCAGTCACCTGGAGGAAATAGTCCTGACCGTACTCTTTGATTCGCAGCACCTCCTGAATCTGCGGTTCGGTCTGGAGCATGAAGTTCTTCGGACTTCCGCCACCCCACAGCACCACCGCACTTCTCCCTCCGGCGCGCTTCGCAGCAAGGACGTAAGCCGTGGTTTCATTGACGTCGATGGACGGATTGAGCCGCAGTTTATTCCCTCGCAGTTCGACACCAGCGACGTTCATCCCTATAGTCGAATCACCGGGTGAGGAAGTATAGCAGGGGACGCCGGCGCGATAGGCCGCAGCCAGCACGGAGACGTCTTCGAGACCTGCCTTACGTTCCCATTCGGCGGCGTACCTGCCAAGCAGATGGTGCAGTTCAGCCGTTCCCATCTCCTTCTGAAATTCGGGTTGGACAAGGATCTCTCGTAAAATCTCATCGGTAGCCATGAGGCAATCGCTATAGCCGAGCAGCACGTCGTACACGCGAACTATGTCGTTGTCGCGCAGATCTATGTCATCCATCTTGAAGCTGCCGGCACGCACCGGGTAATTCAGCGCAAAGTGAAGGTCGTGGTAGAGGATTGCACCGGTAGAAACGATCCAGTCCACGAAGCCCGCCTTGATGAGCGGAACGATGGATGAGCAGCCGAGACCGGCAGGCGTGAGCGCACCGGAAAAGCTCATGCCGATGAAAACGTCTGGTTCAAGCATTTTCTCGACAAAGAGTTGACACCCCTCCCTGAGGCGCGCGCTGTTGTACGCGAGAAAGGTGTTGTCGATAAGGTCAGAGAGCTTTTCGCTCCCCGTGAGGTTTTTCGGAAGAATGCGCGGACCGGACATATATTTGTCACGATTCGGGCACTTTTTCTTTCTTAGCCAGTCTGGCACGTCGGTCATGTCTTCCCGATAGCCGCTGCGATGTTCTTCAGGATGTTGAGCCATGGTACACGTCGAATCACCAGTCTAAAGCAAGATACTGCTTATGGACAGACTCACACGCTGCAAATTATGCTCATCCTTGATGACAAGTCAACGAAGCAGCGCGCGCCGGAGTCCTGCCGCTCTCGGTTTTTCGATGCCGGCCGAGTGGGAACCACATGAAGCGACATGGTTGGCATGGCCACATAATCCCACCGACTGGCCTGACAAACTCGATACAATTCGCTGGGTATACGGTGAGATGGTACGCCGGATCGCTGCCGGTGAGACGGTCAGGATGCTCGTCAACTCGAAGAAAGACGGCGCTTTGGCGCGCACCTACCTCGATCGTGCGGGAGCGGATTTGAAGCGTGTGGAATTTATTGTGCACCCGACGAATCGCGGTTGGACTCGCGACACCGGGCCACTGTTCGTGCGGCAGCGTACCAGCAGGAAGAGGGAAACGGCCATCGTTCATTTTCACTTCAATGGGTGGGCAAAATATACGGACTGGAAGAAGGATCGCCGCGTACCGGAGACGGCGGCTAAGCTTCTTAATAAGCAATTGTTCGATGCACGATCGAACGGCCGTGAGTTCGTCCTTGAAGGAGGTGGCATCGAAGTAAATGGTCACGGCACATTAGTAACCACAGAAGAGTGCTATTTGGACTCGGAAGTGCAAGTGAGAAATCCCGGGCTCAGCCGTAACGAATTTGAAACAAATCTACGGGAGAATCTCGGTGTTACGAACATCTTCTGGCTTGGCCGGGGAGTGGAAGGCGATGACACTCACGGTCACGTGGATGACCTCTGTCGTTTTGTAAATTCGACAACGGTGGTTTTAATCAAAGAGGACAATCCCAAGGATGCGAATTACCGTCCCCTGGCGGAGAACTGGGAGCGAATCCAAGACTTCCGGTTAGAAAACGGGTCGAAGCCTGAAGTGGTGGCTCTTCCAATGCCCGGCTCACTGTTGTTTGATGGAGGCCGGCTGCCAGCCAGCTATGCAAACTTTTACATCTGTAATGCTGCAGTAATCGTTCCGACCTTCAATGATCCGAATGATCGCAAGGCGCTGGGCACACTCGCGGAACTGTTCACAGACCGGCTCGTGATCGGAATTCATGCCGTTGATCTGGTGCTTGGCTTTGGTACACTCCACTGTCTGACCCAGCAGCAACCCGCCTAACCACGGCATCGCATGCACCCATGCCGCCGATACCGCTATTGACGACGATGGTGGGCAGGCAGCATCCAGCGAGCATTGGCACGCGCAGTTCACGTTATCGCAAAAGGCGGCTAAGCGGCCCCTTCCTACGTCTGCCCACGAATAACTTCGGATTTAACCGTATTTGCCTAACGTCTGCGCGTAGGTTTTGCCGCAAGGACAGAAGAGGTCTTTCCGGCCCTGTTCCCTCGCTGCCTTAAGTTCTGGGTTTGTAGATGACAAGTCCTGATTCGAGCACAATGACATGCGGGATCATTGGGCTCTGCTGCGGATCCGTGTACTCCGCGATGTTGAGATCCCTTGAATCTTACGACCTGCATCGGACAGGAACGGCCAATGCGCCCCGACGCCGGTCCGAAACTCGTTCGTTTCTGTAACGTTATCGGTCGTAATGGCGACTAGCCGGCAGTAGCCAACCTCCAGCTCGCGGTGAAGTTGGACCAAACCTTCATGCTGCCGACGGTCCTTCGGGCAATAGCCTCCTCGGCCCAGGACCAGAATCATTGGATCTTGTGCTTGTAATTCGGAGAGCTTTCGGCGCGTGCCCGGATGATCGGTGTGCTCGTAGTCTGGGAACTTGGCTCCTGGGACGACGTCGGAACGCATGATTTCAGTTCCCCATTGTCAGGACCAGGTGAAAACTTGCTTTTCCGCTGTGCATTTTTTCGTAAGCTGCTGATACCTCGCTGAGCGGATTCTTCTCGATCATGGGGCGCACATCGCTGAGTGCGCTGAACTTTAGCGTGTCTTGCGAATCGCGCGGTGCCGGAATACCAGCCAGAGATTTGCCGGCGTCCCATTATCACCGGCATCACACTGCCGACGATATCTGATAGCCGGGGGGAACGCGGATAGAGTACGGGAAATAAGATGTCACAAAATTCGCTAAACTATTTGTAATTACTTAACTTTTGGCGGAGAGAGTGGGATTCGAACCCACGTTAGAGTTTCCCCTAAACACGCTTTCCAAGCGTGCGCCTTCAACCACTCGGCCATCTCTCCACTTGAGTCTTCGCTTCGCTGAAAATCGCGGGGCTCATCCACTTTGAGTCTTCGCCTCGCTGAAAATCGCGGGCTCATTCTTCGCGAGAAGGATCGATTTCGTGAAATCGCAATTCAGTTTAACATCGGGCCGGCGCTAGGAAGCTACACCAGATCGAACTTCTCATGATGAAGGGTGAGATCTCCCGTCACCAACACAGGGCGGTGGAGAATTTCCTCCAACTCTTCCAGGTATTGGTTATCGCTAGACTTCAGCACCTTCGCGACATCGGGATGCACGCGGAGCACAACATCCTTCCCCTCAATAGCCTTAGCGATTTTCTGCGCTTCGACCAAAATCTCACTGATGATCGTCTGCACGCTCTTGACGTAGCCGGCGCCGTCGCAATACGGGCACGGGGCGCAGAGGGTACGCTCCAGACTCTGCTTCACGCGCTTGCGAGTGATTGCCACTAAACCGAAATCGTTGAACTGCAGAATCTTATAAGGCGCTTTGTCGGCGCGCATTGCCTCTTCGAGCGCCTGCATTACTTTCTGACGGTTTTTCCGCTCATCCATGTCGATGAAATCGACGACAATGATGCCGCCCAGATCGCGCAGTCGGATCTGGCGGACAATCTCCCTGACCGCCTCGATATTGGTCTTTACAATCGTGTCCTCCAGCCGGTTCGATTTCCCGACATATTTGCCGGTATTGATATCGATGGCGACCAGTGCTTCAGTCTGGTTGATGACGATATAGCCGCCGGATTTTAGCCATACCTTGGGACGCAGGGCCTTCTCCAGTTCCTGCGTGATATTGAAGGCGTCGAAGATCGGTGCCGGACGCGTGTACATTTTCACGCGGTTTACCAGGGCAGGCTGGAAGCGCTGCATGAAAGTGAGAACGCTCTCATACATCTCTTCGTTGTCGACCCAGATAGCCTTGAACTCGCTGGTAACCTGGTCGCGCAGAATGCGCTGCACAATGTCGAGGTCGTGATGAAGCAGAGCCGGGGCCGGCCTCTTTTCAGCTTTCTGTCGGATATCGAGCCAAAGGCTGTAAAGAAAATTCATGTCAGCCGCGATCTCTTCGTCCGGTACGCCTTCTCCGGCGGTTCGAACGATAAAGCCACCGGTTGTGCCCACGCGGTGGGTTTGCAAGATGCGCTTCAGGCGCTGACGCTCCTCCTCACTCGATACCTTGCGCGAAACGCCGAGATGACTCACGCTCGGCATGAATACGACGTAACGGCCTGGAAGCGCGATATGGGAGGTAATGCGCGCCCCCTTCTGACCGAGCGGCTCCTTCGCGATTTGAACGATAATCTCCTGACCCGGCTTCAGCAGGTCCGCGATGGACGGAAGCACGCGATCCGGGCTTTCCGTCGAATGTTCTTCGGCGCCCTCGCGCTGCGATTCCGAACTGTGCGCTTCGGGTTCCAGGGCGGTAGCTGCTGCCGTACCGCCACCAGCGGATTCGAAGCCGATCTCAGTCTTTTGTTGTTGGAAACGGTTTCCTCCGCGCCTGCGCCGCATGCGCCGCGAGACCCGATGCATGTATCGCCCGCCCTGCTCGCGCATCGAAGCAGTTTGAGCAACAGGAACCTCGTCGCCAGCCGTAGCGCCAGTGCCTGGATCGGCAATGGGCAAAGCGTTGTCCAGAATCGTGTCATCAACCTCGGGAATGCCCTCCTCCGCAACCGCAAGCTCAGCCTCATCTTCAGTGCCCTCCTCCTCAGGAACACTGCCCGAGAACTGCGATTCGTGCTGCGGGGAAACACCTCCTCCATTTGCCGGCGGAACGGAACTCTCATCGCGGATTGGTACGAGATTTGAAACCGTGTCTTCTTCCGGAGCGGATTGAGGGAAGTCGAGCGGTTTTGCTGAAGCGGTGTCTTCTTCATCCGCGGTTTCTTCACCCCCTGTCTCATCCTCCTCGCGATGGGCGAAAACTTTGTCGGTTAGCTCGATTTCCTGCGCTTCGGCTTCAAGTTCCCCTCGGGGTGTTTCGCTCGAAGCGCTCGAAGCACCCTCCAGCTCTTGCCCTGGACCAGCATGCCGATACTTTGCCAGCGACTCGCCGGGCAGGACGATCACGTCCGCCTCTTCGTTTTCCCCCTCCTCGGAGGGCTCCGGTGCCTGAGCTGCACTCGCTGGTTGAACGTACTTATTTTCCGGGAAGCCACGTCCGCGCTGTCTCCTGCGACGGGATCGTCTGCCGCGCCGTTCTCCGCGGCCGCCACGATCTCCCCCTGCCAATTGGCCATTCCCAACGTCACCGTTTGGCAGGGGCTCTGCTGCGACGCCTCCTGAATTGCCCCCGCCGTTCTCCGGTTGTACCGGCTCGACCGGCGCCTGGCTTGGAGCGGGAATCACTTCGATCGACGCCCGCTCCACGGCACGGCTATGCCCACGGTCGCGCCGCTCGCCGCGACTCGGCTTCTCATCTATCGCTTCGATGTCCTCGTTCTCCTCGAAGAAATCGGAGACATACAGAAATGTGTCCCGCTCCAGGCCCAGGTCGACGAAGGCCGACTGCATGCCGGGGAGTACCCGGGTTACCCTGCCTTTGTGAATGCTTCCGGCAAGCGAATATTCGTTTCCTCGCTGGAAATACACCTCGACGAGTTGATCGTCTTCAAGAATTGCTGCTCTTGTCTCATGGCGATTGGATCCAATCACCAGTTCCTTACTCATGAATCACCGCCTGTAATCGGGCCGATGACGAGAGCACAAGAAACCCGGAGTTGCACCGCGTTTACCAGCGGCGTTCCCGCCGCTGCCAAACGCAAAACCTTTTTGCCGCCGCACCCGGATGGAGGCTTGCTCGAGAACACCCGCGTGTTGGGATGCGTTTTACATCGTCCTTACTTCAGCGAAATTCTCGCTGGCAATCCGAACTCTCTTGTTCCGCTCAGTCGGACCCGTCTGTCGAGCCCGCCTCTCCAAGGTCGAAGCTCAATGAACTGAATCTAACTAATTTACAAATCTACGCAACCTGACACTATTTACCAAGCCCAGCATCAGGAAAACCGACCACGTATTGGACCCGCCCGAACTCATGAGCGGCAGCGGGATGCCAGTGACCGGCATTCTTCCGATCACCATACCCACGTTCACCAGCACGTGGAAAAGCAAGAGCGCGGCTACACCCATGCAGACATACAGTCCTGCCTTGTCAGTAGCCGTCTGCGCGTTCTGCACCACCTGCATAATCAGCAGAAAGTACAACACGAGCGCAATGACAATGCCCACAAATCCATGCTCTTCCGCAAACGAAGAGAAGATGAAATCTGTTTGGGGGACGGGAAGGAAGCCCAAGTGCGTTTGGGAACTTTCCTTCGATCCGCGGCCCCACATGCCGCCGTTGCCGACAGCGATTCTCGACTGAATCACTTGAAAGCCCGTTCCTTTCGGATCGCGATCAGGGTTGATAAAACTGACAAGCCTATCCTTCTGGTACGGTTTAAGAAAATGATAGCCGATCGGTAGCGTGACTAGCAGAATACCACTAATAATAAGCAGATATTTCCATCGCAAGCCCGCCATCAGAACACCGCACACCAGAATGGGAATGTAGGTTAACGAAGTCCCCAAGTCCGGCTGCTTCATCACCAGGACCGTCGGTATTCCTACGTAAGCGCCCAACTTCAATAAATCCTTCCAGTCGAGCGTCTCGGCTTTGATGTCGGTCAGAAACTTCGCAACCAGTAGAATCAAAACGATTTTTACAAACTCGGATGTCTGCAAGGTAAAACCCGCAACCTTGATCCATCGTGTTGAGCCGAATACCCGGTTGCCCATGAGCGCAGTTGCGAGCAGGAGTCCAATGCACCCGACGTAGAAGTAAAACACCCGCCCCAACAAGGCATGATAGTCCAACATGGACGCTACCCACATCATGGCGAGGCCGGTTACGACCCACAGAATCTGCTTCCACCAGGCGTCCTCCCATTTGGTGCCCAGAGTAGCGCTGTAAATCTGCAATACACCAAGCGTGCACAGCGCCAGGGTAACGATCAGCAGAGGCCAGTCGAGATCCCGGATCGGACGGTAGACTGCCATTACCGAAGCGCTCCTGACTCGAGAGAGATTTTCAACATCGCGGGACTGGGAAGAGTGAAAAGCTTGAAAGGCGCGTTCCGGCGCGCCGTCTGTATCTCGGGCAATGGCTTGCCTTGTCTTGCTCTCTTGTCGAAGTAAGCCTTCAAAACGTCACGCACGATGGGCACAGCATTGTAGCTTTCTTCTCCGTTCTCGAAAAGAGCAGCCACCACAATTTCAGGATTTTGCATGGGCGCAAAGCCGACGAACCAGGCGTTATTCGCCAGAGCGCTGTGCAGCTTCGCTCCCTTCGTGAGGTTGCTGGATGCAACCTGGGCGGTACCGGTTTTTCCGCAGACTTTCACCTCCGGCAGATATGCCGCGCGCCCTGTGCCACCCTCATTCACTACGCCGTACATCCCTGCAATCACTTGTTGAAGATTCTCAGGCCGAAAGTTTCCTTTTCTCAGTAAAACCGGATGATCAGTCTGGACAAGATGCGGTTTGTACCAGTTGCCGCCTGCTCCTAAGCCGCCCAGGGCCGCGGCAATCTGCAGCGGAGAGACGGTTACGGCGCCTTGGCCGATGGCGACCGAGATTGTCTCGCCGGCGTACCACTTCTGACGGAACATGCGCATCTTCCATTTGGTCGAGGGCATCGTGCCTTGCGTTTCGTTGGGCAGATCGATACCAGTCCTGTGGCCTATGCCCGCCAGTTCCGCATAGTGGGCAATCCGGTCAATGCCAAGGCGGTTTCCGACGGTGTAAAAGAAAACGTCGCAAGACTGGGCAATCGCACGGTGGACTTCGATATCGCCGTGCCCGTGTTTCAGGTGGCAGGCGAAGTAGTGCCCGTAAAACGATGCTCCTCCCGGACAGTGAAAGTGTGTCTCGCTGTCGATCACGCCGGTTTCAAGGCCTGCGATCGCCATGAGGGGTTTAAACGTGGATCCCGGGGCCAGTTGCGCCTGTATAGCACGGTTCATCAAGGGCTTGTATGGATCGTTCGCAATCTGGTTCCAATCCGTCCGGCTGATTCGCCCGGTGAACTTATTCGGGTCGAAGGTCGGACGGCTGACCATAGCCAGAACCGCTCCGTTTCGAGGATCGAGCGCTACTACCGAGCCGCGTTTGCCTTCCATTGACAGTTCGGCCACTGCCTGAATATCAAGGTCGAGGGTAGTTCGTAAATCCTTTCCCGGAACCGCTTCTTGCGCGTTCTCCACCTGGCGCTCGTGGCCCATGTTGTCGACGAGCACTCGCTGCTGCCCGTCAACGCCGCGCAGCATTTGATCGTATTGCCGTTCCAAGCCGTCCTTCCCGATAATGTCACCCTGGTGGTAATCGATGAATTGGGGAGAATCGAGTTCCGACTCGTTGATCTCACCCACATAGCCGACCACGTGCGCGGCAAAGCCATCCTGCGGATATTGACGCCGCCAGGCTTTGATGATCTGCATTTCCGGGTAGGCGCTTGGATCCTGATGCGATTCCACCCATGCCATCTCGTCTCGCGTGAGCTGGTCTTTGATAATGATCTGCGGCCGGTTACCCATGCGGCGAATCTTGCCGGCAAGGTCCCCGTAATCCAGCTGCAAGGCAGCCGCGATAGCGGGCAAATGTTCCGGCTTGATCTGTTCGCGGTTCAACAGGAGGGAATAGGAGGCTTTGTTGTCGACGATGACGCGCCCGTCACGATCGAGAATCTTCCCGCGGGGGGCCAGGATGGGAGTGCTCTTGATCCGGTTGTGCTCCGCGGCCTCACTGTAGACGTCCGGATTCTGCACCTGGAGCTTCCAAAATCCGGAGATTAGGAAGATGAAGACCGCAACGGTCAAGTATTGAAAGATCGCGATTTTGCCCGCTGCCTTCTTGGGATCTTCCCGAAGAAGCCGATCGGCTGGTATTTCCTCGCTTCGCCTGTGTTCACTTTGTATCAATGGCACTGGTTGTTCCGAAACGAGGTATTAAGAAGGTCCGGACAGCTTCATTCTATCGAGTATGGCGAATAAAGGAAGCGCAATAACCGCGTTCAATGCGCCATGGACGAACGTTTCCTGAGGGTCAAAAGGCACCATTTGCGCTAGCAGCGCGCGGCGCATCACCCAATAGAAGAACGCATGAAAGAAATAAAAGAAGAAGCATAGAACAAGACGGATGGCCGGGCTTTCAACGTTAAACCGGACGCTGACCGAAGCGGCAAAGTAACCCACCAGGGTCTTCGTGATGCCGTACATGCCGATGGGAATGTTCGCCGGCGACAGCGAGTCTTCCGATAACCCGACGAACGCTCCAAACAGCAGCGAGGTAACCGGGCTGCGGCGCGTAAGCCCAAAATATATGGTCAGAAGGAGAGGCAACTCCAGCCACTCGGTGTGCGGGATCAGGCGCGGCAGATAAAACTTGCCGATGATAGCGATGACCGTGATAGCCGCTAGCGCAAGAACCTCGAAGCGGCTGAACCACCCATCCCGAAGCGGACGCTTCAGTATGGCGTCGCTGGTTTCGTTGATCATGGTGTGGCAGGAGGCCGTGAAGTTTGCGTTTGCGTTCCCAACGGGGCTGGCGGAACAACCTTCCGGCGGGGCGCTCCCAAAGGTAGAACCGGCTCCGGACTGGCTGTTTGGGGTGCCGGAGCAGCTTTCGGCGGAGCCAGAGTGGCTGCTGGCGGAACTCCCGGAGCGATAGCCGGTTTCAGGTTGAAGTTCGGGATTGGGGATCCCACGGCGCCGTACACATGGTTTTGCTCTTTGCCAATGCTCTCGTACTTCTGCACAACTTTGTCCGCCTGCGTTTGCCGTTTCGTCTCCGGGCCAGCATCCTCGCCGCCTTCGCGAGGAGGGGCAGGCAACATAGCAGTAGTGGTGTCCTCCGCCGGAGCACTCGGGATCGGCTGGTGGACGCCTCGTAGCACGACCAGCACCTCCTGCTCGCCGCCTGGAGCGCCGCTCAGGTTCAGCTTCACGTCTTTCATGCCCTGTCCGGGAGCAGCCGACACCACCGTACCGACCGGGAACCCTTTTGGAAAAATGCGGTCTTCACCTGATGTGAAGAACCGTTCGCCCGCATCCACCTTGTCCTCGTTCTGGATCTCTTCGACCACGCATTTCCCGGTACCGCAATTCAACACGCCGTGGATGTGACCCTTCTGTGATTCCACGCCGACTTTAAAAGTGGGGTCCGTCACCAGCAGCACTTGCGAAACCAACGGATAGACCGCGACCACTTTGCCAACAATCCCCTCCGGCGTCACAACGGCCATGCCTTTCGCGACACTGCTGGTGGAACCGCGATCAATGAAAACAGCCTTGGCTGTCGCGACCGTGCTATTGCCGATCACGCGCGCAGCGACGGTCTTCGAGGGAGACTGTGTTTGAAAAAGGGTTAGTGCCCTCGCGTGCTCGGCAGTGGAAAGCTGGTTGCGGTAGTAGGTATTCTCCATTTGAAGATGGTCGTTGGCTGCCTTCAGCTTTCGGTTCTGTTCGCGAACATCCAAAAGAATGAAGTAGTCTTCCAGAAAACCGATGGTATTGTGTCGCACGGCCTCCACGATTCCGGCCATTGGGGTCACAGCTGTTACCGCCCAGACACGAATCAGCCTTTCGTCGCGATTGGTTTTCACCTGGTAAGCCAGGTACAGCAACTGGGCCACAACCACCACCAACAGAACCGTCAGGTTCCGGTAGCGGCTCAACAGGGCTTCCATACTTCCTTCTTTAACTCTAATGGTGTGCAGCCGGCACTGCAAAGAATCTCATTTACGTCTTCGCGTCACTGAAAACCGCGGGCTCATTCCTGAACCTTCGCCTCGCTGAAAACCGCGGGCTCATTCCACCCTGAAAGCTCATTCGATAGCGATCCGGCGGAGAAGCTTGAAATCGGTCAGCATTTTGCCAGTGCCTAGCACAACTGAGGCGAGCGGGTCTTCAGCAATGGAAACGGGCAGCCCGGTCTCTTCGCGAATACGGCGATCGAGGTTCTTAATCAAAGCGCCGCCGCCGGTGAGCACAATCCCGCGGTCACTAATATCGGCGCTGAGCTCGGGAGGCGTGCGCTCCAGCGCAACGCGGATGGCATTCAGAATCGTCGCGACACAATCCCCCAAGGCATCACGGATTTCGCTGTCGTCTATCGTCACAGTCTTGGGCACGCCCTCGATGAGGTTGCGGCCCTTGACCTCCATACTCATGGGCCGATCGAGGGGATAGGCCGAGCCGATCTGCATTTTGATCTGCTCGGCGGTGCGCTCTCCGATGAGCAGGTTGTACTTTCGCTTCAGGTAACTCATGATCGCGTCGTCCATTTCGTTGCCGGCGACGCGGACGGAGCGAGCATAGACAATACCGGAGAGCGAGATCACAGCCACATCCGTAGTGCCGCCGCCGATATCGACGACCATGTTGCCCGAAGGCTCCGTGATCGGTAAACCCGCTCCGATGGCTGCGACCATCGCCTGTTCAACCAGGTGGACCTCGCTCGCCTTGGCCCGGTACGCCGATTCGCTCACCGCCCGCTTCTCCACCTGCGTTATTTCGCTGGGAACACCGATAACGATCCGCGGGTGGACCAGCATCTTGCGGCCATGCGCCTTCAGGATGAAATAGTTCAGCATGCGCTCTGTCACTTTGAAGTCGGCTATGACCCCGTCTTTCATGGGCCTGATGGCGACGATGTTGCCCGGGGTGCGGCCCACCATTTCCTTTGCCTCTTTCCCGACGGCCTCGATTTCACCATTGTTTTTGTTGATTGCGACAATCGAGGGTTCGTTGACGACAATTCCCTTGCCTTTTGCAAAAACCAGCGTGTTTGCGGTTCCGAGGTCGATAGCTAAGTCGGAGGATATAAGGCTGAAAACAGACCTGAAGTTCATGAATGGACGACTTCTAATAGTGGCGGAATAAACTCAGAGAGTAACATAGGGATAGTCCTCCCGGCATATCCGACAAGGGTATTATTTTCAGATGGTTGCGTTTTGGTTCGCATGACGCGGCGCGAGTGGCTCGCGCTGACCGGTATGGCGCTCGCTGGCGGGTGCGCGCAGAAGAAGGGCACCGGATATCGTGGATATGCGCTGATTGCCACAGCTGGCGACCATAGCCTATCCGTTGTCGATTTGACTGCTTTCAGGCTGGTAAAGACGGTCCGGCTGAACGCTGCGCCAACAGCGGCAGTGCCGGGGCCTGCGTCTGGAGGGAGTTACATCCTTACGCCGTCGAATGGCAGCGTGCACATGTTAGACGACACGCTGAATGTCGTGGCCTCGCGCCGCCTGGCGGATGAAGTTTCCGCTATCCGCCTCATGCCGGATGGGAAGCGTCTGGTCGCGATTAGTTCGCACAGCCGCGAATTAATTGAAGCCGATCCCGTGAATCTGACGGTCTTGTACCGGCACCGCCTGAGCGCCAATCCAATTGACCTGGAGCTTTCGAAAACGGGATACGCTTCCGTATCGACAGGCAAGAAAGGAACCATCGAGTCGATCGATCTTGCGACCCGCCGCCACTACTACGCAGATGTACAAGGTGAAGCCGGGCAACTGCGATTCAGGGCGGATGGGAAATTGCTGCTGGTGGCCAATCTGAGCGGGTCCTTGCTGACGGCGCTCAGCATGCCCGCCCTGCAGGTCATCGCAGAGCTGACCTTAGCCATGAAGCCTGAGAATCTGTGTTTCAACCCAAACCACGGCCAATTGTTTATTTCAGGGGCCGGAATGGACGCGGTCGCCATCGTATTCCCCTATAACATGTTGGAAGTGGATCAGACCGTACTGGCCGGACGGCAACCCGGCGTGATGGCCTGCTCCGACAAGCCACAATACCTGTTTGTGGCGAGCAATGACGGCTCGGATATCTGCATTTTGAATGTCGATAGCCGGAAGGTGGTCGGGGTGGCCCAGGTCGGCCAAAAGCCGACCTACATTACTGTCACACCCGACAGTCAATATGCGCTGGTGCTCGATGAGACATCGGGCGATATGGCCGTGATTCACATCCCTGCAATCCGTTCGACGCGCTCGAAATCGGCGGTTCTTCCTGCCTGGGCATCGGTCGCGACTTCGCTTTTCACCATCCTTCCGGTGGGAAACAGGCCTGTGCAGGCGGTTGTCGTTCCACGGCGGGCTTAAGACTGATCCGCTCTTAGCGGTCAGCTCTCAGCCATCAGCGAGCAGCACATCGAGTTTCCAGGTGCTGGCGTTGGCGAGGCGGATACGGCTTCGTCGAGCTCCGCTTGCCGACGCGCTCAGCTCTGTTGCGAAACAAAGCCAGTTTCAGCTCAGCAGCCTATTTTTCGTGCCCAAACAAGTGACATACGAGGCGGCAGAATCAGTACCGAAGTATCTTCCACCACGGCCTGCATCTGGGAAAGCGTTCGCGCCAGCTCATCGGAAGTAACAATGCCGGCATCGACAAGAGCGGGCCCCGCCTCCTCGACGCTCCACTTGAGGAAGAACCGATTCTGCCCGCGAATAATGGCCGGCTGATTGATCTCGAGGCTGGCATTCGTAAAGCCTGCTTTCAGAACCAGGTGGTACAAATCCTTGCCTAACGAGTAATTCAGACCGCGCACGGGTCCGAGTTGCCCAAAAAGATCGGCAAAAGCGTTCATCGCGCTGGAAGGAACGCTGGCCGCGGAAGCGAGGTCACCGTCTTCGGCGACCAGGATGCCCGCGGGCTTCAGAACGGCTTTCATCTCGCGCAGGCAGGCCGCCGGGTCGGACAAATGGAGCAGCAGGAACCGGCAGTAAACAAGGTCAAAGGAATTTCGTGGCAATCCCGTACTGTATGCACTGGCCTCGACGAACGTGGTGTTCGCCAGACTCTCGGTGGCACACAGTTCACGCGCCTCTTCGAGCTGGGCCCGGTCGATATCGACACCGGTGACACTTCCCGACGGTCCGACCATCTTGGCGAGCATTCGAGTTGTTGCGCCAACGCCGCAGCCGAAATCGGCAACCCGCATCCCCTTGGTCAGACCGGCCTGAAGCAAGACGCGCCGGCCGGCAGGGGAATAAATGTCGTGCAACACATGCAGTCGTCGAACCGCGGCGGTGCCGGTCGCGAGCACGTATGGATGAGGAGCAGCAAGAGTATTCAGAGACACGCAACTTCCTTTCATACTGAAATAAGCGGAAAAATTGGCCTCGTTCAGCTCCTCAAGTGCCGATCTTTACCGAAGCTTTACAATTCTTCTGTTCTTCTGCAATGCGCCCAGGCGGCCTGAACGATGGCTAGCGCGGCTATTCCAGCGGTTTCCGTTCGAAGAATCGTGGGACCAAGGCCACAGC
>DATBFG010000096.1:0-16930 GCA_036558645.1 Terriglobales bacterium | reverse complement strand
AACCATCCCGGTCTGGGCGGGCAGATTCTGTACCGTCCGAAGCCGTGGCTGGCCTTTGTCTTCAATAACTACGGCATGGGTGAAGATACTCTGGGCGCCGGTAACGGTAGCTTGGGCCGCAGTCGCATTCACACGGACGACAGTGTCGAAATCAAGTACTACGATCGTCCGGACAAAACTCTAGACAAAATGGCGTTCTCGTTCACGGGGGATCTCGGTTGCGAATACGGCGGAGGCGTGGCGTGCCTTGGAGATAAGAAAGATGGGTCGGGCAACATTATCGCGCACAAGCAGGCATTTCTTGGTTGGATGGCGTACAACCGTTTCTGGTTCAAGAAGGACCTGTACGGACTTACTATCGGTGGCGGACAGATGAACAACCCGGGCCGCTACTTGGTATTGCTCCCACCCATCAATGGAGCGGATGCACTCTCCGGAACGCCGTACTTTACAGCCAATCCCGGCGACCCCTTCAAAGCTTGGGATACTTCGATCACTTTCGACTGGATGCCGAAACAGTACATCACCTTCCGCTGGGAGTACGGCTATCGCCATGCAAACGTACCTTATTTTTCAGGTCGCGGCGGGATAACGCCTGGCGTCAACGGCTCTCCCAGCACCATTCCAAACCCAGGCGCGGGAGCCTTGGTGGGGGACACTACGTTTGTGCCGGGACCGTTCTTGTCCCCGACGCCGGGTCTCACGTGTGTTGCAGGAAGCACCGGTTTCTGCCCAGACCTCCGAAAGGATGAAGGAACCCTCAGACTGGCCATCATGGTCAAGTTCTGATCATTGGCGTCGTCGTGCGATGCGAGGTCGTACCTGCTCTCAGAGAGCGGACCCGTATCGCGCGACGAAATAAGCAAGAGGTGTGCGGGCAGGAGGCCATTCGGGGAGGCATATCATGGCGGCGGAAATCGGTTGCGCTGGTAACGCAAGACTCTGGACACTGGCTTGGCTGCTTGTTGTCACCCCGATGCTGCTCGCGTGCGCGGCATGTAGCAGTGCACACGGAAATCAATCGGCCGAAGCACCTCCTCCAGCAAAGATCGTGCCGGACGTAAACGTCAACCTCTTTTCCGTCGATCATCCAGAACAGTTTCCGTTGGCGGAGGCGGTCCCTCATTCGGCCGCATCACAACTGGTTGTAACTGGTACGGTAAACCCGGACATTGCCCGCAGTGTTCCGGTCATCTCATTGGCCACGGGTCGCGTTGTTGCCATCCATGTCCGCTTGGGAGATACGGTCAAGAAAGGCCAGACGCTGCTAAGCATCCGCAGCGACGATGTCGGCAGCGGATTTTCTGACTATCGCAAAGCCGTGGCTGATGAGGTCCTCGCAAGGACGCAACTTCAACGCGCAACCGATCTCTACAACCACGGAGCTCTCTCCCAAAACGATCTACAGATTGCGCAAGACACAGAAGACAAGGCCAAAGTGGATGTCGAAACAACTGAGGAGCATCTGCGTCTTCTTGGAAACGACCCAAGCGAGCCCAAGGGCATTCTCGATATCGACGCACCTATTTCGGGTGTCATCACCGATCAGCAGGTAACGAATGCCGGCGGAGTACAGGGCCTTGGCTCCAGCCCGTTCACGATTACCGATCTTTCATATGTCTGGGTGGTATGCGACGTCTACGAGAACGACCTGCCGAATGTTCGGGTCGGTGAAACAGCAGAAATCAAGCTCAATGCCTATCCGAACCAAGCGTTCACCGGGAAAATCAGCAACATTGGTGCGCTTCTCGACTCGACAATCCGGACCGCCAAGGTGCGAGTCGAGGTTCGCAATCCCGGAATGATTAGGCCAGGAATGTTTGCCACGGCGACTTTCACTGGACTGAAGAAGCAGATGCATACGCTCATCCCTTCCAGCGCCGTCTTACGCATTCATGATCGCGATTGGGTCTACGTACCGGCTCCAGACAGTAAATTCCGCCGCATTGAGGTGGTGAGCGGAGACATCACCGCCGGGAACAATCAGGAGATTATTTCCGGAATCGCTCCCGGACAAAAAATAGTTACAAATGCTCTGGCCCTCGAACGCACGATCAGCCAGTGAGAACTTTATTCGACAGGACAAATCAATAACCGGTCATGATTCGAGTTCTCGTAGATTTCGCCCTCAACAACAAGTTTGTCGTCATCTCTCTGGCGATCCTGGCTGTCCTCTGGGGAGCAGTTTCCTTCCACAACCTGCCGGTGGAGGCATACCCCGACATTGCCGACAACTATGTCACCGTCATCACTCAGTGGCCTGGCAGAGCGGCTGAGGAGGTCGAACAGCAGGTCACGATTCCGATTGAGATCCAGATGAATGGAATTCCACATCTGACCCACCTCCGCTCGGAATCAGTTTTCGGACTGTCATTTGTGATCATGATCTTCGACGACAATTCGAATAATGACTGGAATCGGCAAAAAGTTCTGGAACGCATCGCGCAAGCCGATTTGCCGGAAGGGCTGCAGCCATCGATGGGCACGGACTGGAGCACCACCGGGCAGATTTACTGGTATGTGCTCCGAAGCACCAATCCTCAGATCGACATCATGGATCTGCGGTCGATTCAAGACTTCACGGTCATCAAGGAAATGAAAGCCGTCCCCGACATCGTGGACGTGAGCAGCTTCGGGGGAATCACCCGCGAGTACCAGGTCAAAGTCGATCCCAACAAACTGGTTTCTTATGGGCTCAGCATCGGCCAGGTCGAACAGCAACTGGCCAACAACAATATCAATGCTGGAGGCAATTTCGTAGAGACGGGTTCGCAGCAGATGAACGTGCGGACTATCGGTCTCTTCACCAATGTTCGTGACATTGAGCAGACGGTGCTCACTACAAAATCAGGAACGCCACTGCGCGTGAAAGATATTGCCGAGGTGACGCAAGGACCGAAAGTCCGTTTGGGACATGAGGGGCGGGCAATCCGACGCGAAGATGGAGTTATCGTCGACAACGACGACGTAATTTTCGCGCAGGTGATGATGCGCAAGGGAGCAGACTCCGGACCCACCCTGGAGAAGCTTCATGCAAAGGTCGACCAGCTTAACAACGGCATCCTTCCTGCGGGAGTGAAGTTGGAGCGAATGATCGACCGCAGCGAACTGCTTGCTTTCACGCTGCACACCGTATTGCACAATCTGGCGGAAGGAATGATCCTGGTCACGATCATTCTGTTTCTCTTCCTGCTCGACACGCGTGCCGCCCTGATTGTTTCCCTCACGATTCCGTTTTCATTGCTCTTCGCGTCGATCTTGCTCGACTTGACCAAGGTTCCGGTGAATCTTCTGTCATTGGGCGCACTGGATTTCGGCATGGTGGTGGACGGCGCCGTGGTCATGGTCGAGAACATTGTTCGCCACATCAACCGTCTAAAGAATGGATCGATCCGGCAGCGGACGATTGCCGAGACCATTCGTGAGGCTGCACATGAGGTGCAGCGCCCGGTATTCTACGCCATACTCATCATCATCACCGCTTACATGCCGATCTTCACGCTGCAGCGCATCGAAGGTCGGTTGTTCCGACCCATGGCGTGGACGGTCGCCTTCGCTCTGCTGGGGGCGATGATTTTTTCCATCCTCATTGCACCGGTACTTGCGAACACGCTATTTCGCAAAGGGGCGAGCGAGAAACACAATCCAGTGATGGCCTTTCTGACGGAGCACTATCGGCGGCGGCTCCGGTGGTGTGTGGGACATCGCACCATCACCGTGGGTGTCGGTGTCGCCTGCCTGGTCATAACCATTTTTCTTGGGTTCAGCGGAATCATAGGCTCCGAGTTTCTCCCCCACTTGGATGAAGGGTCTATTTGGGCACGCGGGACCCTGGCGCAGAGCACCAGCCTGACTGAAGGCACTCGCTTCATGAATCAGGCGCGTCTGATTTTCGCTTCGTTTCCCGAGGCAAGGCAGGTGATCTCGGAGATCGGCCGGCCGGATGATGGCACCGACACGGGAGGCTTTGGAAATACGGAGTACTTCATCGATCTGAAGCCCAGAGATCAATGGCGCTCCGTCTTTCATGAGAACAAGGAAGAAGTGATTGCCGCAATGGATCGGGCAGTATCCAAGCTGCCGGGTGCAACTTGGAATTTTTCGCAGCCTATCGAAGACAACGTCGGTGAGACGCTGACGGGGACCAAGGGCCAACTCGCGCTCAAGATTTACGGAAATGACCTGAGGATTCTGGAAGAAAAGGGCGATCAGGTCGCTGACATCATGCAGAAGGTCCCAGGTATCACGGACGTCAAGCTTTATCGCGATACAGGTCAACCGAACCTGAATTTCACCGTGGACCGGCCGCAGGCCGCTCGCTTCGGAGTCAATGTTAGCGATATTCAGGATGCCGTCGAAACAGCAGTGGGTGGCAAAGCTGTGAGTCAGGTTCTTCCCGCGGGCACCCCCGAGCGGTACGACGTGGTTGTGCGCTATCAAGAGACGTACCGCAACAGCCCTGTCGCCATCAGCAACATTCGCCTCGTCTCTCCGTCGGGGGAGCGAGTTTCGCTCGCCCAACTTACCAAAATGGAAGTGCGCGATGGCGCTTATGACATTTATCGAGAGGGGAACAGCCGCTACGTCAGCGTCACGTTTAACGTCCGGGGACGTGATTTGAACAGCTCCGTAGAAGAGGCGATGGCCAAGATCAGTCAGAACGTGAAAATGCCTGCTGGATACCGCATCGACTGGTCGGGCGAGTACGAGAGCGCCAAGCGGGCGCAGGCGCGTCTGGCAGTCATCGTGCCAATTACGGTTTTAATCATCTTCATCCTTCTGTACACGATGTTTCGTTCCGCGAAATGGGCATTGCTCATCCTCGCCATCGTCACCATGGCGCCGCTCGGGGGTCTACTGGCTCTGCTGCTTACTGGAACCCACTTCAGTGTTTCCTCGGGAATCGGATTTCTCGCACTATTCGGCGTATCGGTTCAAACCGGCGTCATCATGCTCGAGTACATCAACCAACTTAGGGCACGAGGCTACACGATTGTGGACGCGGCCATTGAAGGAGCCGTGTTGCGTCTTCGTCCGATCATGATGACGATGCTGGTGGCAACCTTCGGCCTTGTCCCCGCCGCCTTGTCGCATGCTATCGGATCGGACTCGCAACGTCCCTTCGCCATTGTCATCGTAGGCGGCTTGATCGCAGCGCTGGCAATGAGCCTTGTTCTTCTCCCGACGATCTATGTGTGGATTGCCCGAGATAACGACAAGCTGCCTGAAACGGAGGCGACGGTTGAGGTCTAACGCGATGGCGCGACGTGTGTCGGCACTGATGATAGCCGTGGTCTTGTCGGCTCCTTTGCACGCGCAAACGGGAGGCGCGCCCGTGCACGTTACGCTCGACGAAGCCATTCAGATGGCCCTGCAACACAATCACAACCTGCTCGCTTCCCGAACTACGATTCAACAGAGCGAGGCAGCTGAACAAACTGCGAACCTTCGCCCCAATCCTTCGCTATTCGCGACGTGGGCATATCTGCCCTTGTTCTCGCCTTCCAATTGGACCAAAGACTACCTAGAAAATTCCACCGAAGGCGACCTCGGGCTCAGCTATCTCATCGAGAGGGGTAAAAAGAGACAGCACCGCCTGCAAGCGGCGAAGGATATCACTGCTCAAACTCGTTCCCTGGTTTCGGACAACGAACGCACCCTCGCGTTTAGCGTGGCTTCGCAGTTCGTTGGCGTGCAGTTAGCCGAGTCCGCCCTCGATGTGGCGAAGGACAATTTGAAGAGCTTCCAGCAGACCGTGGACTTGGGTGAAATTCGCTACAAGTCCGGGGCAATTAGTGAAGACGATTTTCTGAAGATCAAGCTTCAATTGCTGCAGTTCGAGACCGACTTGCAACAGGCCGAACTCGCCCGTGCACAAGCTCTTTCCGACCTGCGTCAGTTGCTCGGTTATGAATCCGTCGCTTCCGACTACGACGTGGCGGGACCATTCGACTTTGAAGCCGTGAAGGGAAATCTCGAAGACTTTCAGCTCAAGGGAATCCAGAACAGGCCTGATTTGAGGGCAGCGCAGCAGGGCGTCGCCGCTGCCAGGAGTGCGTATGAAGTCCAGCGTTCAATCAGCAAACAGGATGTAACGGTTTCCGGGAACTATTCCCACACCGCCGGCATTAACACGGCAACCTTCGGCGCAAGTATCCCCCTGCCTATCTTCGATCGTAACCAGGGAGAGGTCGCACGCTCTCGGTATGCCATCACGCAGGCTGAGGAACAAGCAAAAGCCACGAATGGGCAGGTGCTGACCGACATTCGCGACGCTTATGAGAATTTGCGGCAAAGCGAGAAAGTGGTGCAGCTGTATCGCTCTGGCTATCTCGAGGTTGCTAAAAAGGACCGCGATATATCCGAATACGCCTACAAGCGTGGAGCCGTCAGTCTGCTCGACTTTCTTGACGCTGAACGCAGCTATCGCGCGACGCAGGTTTCATATTTGCAGGCTCTAGCTTCCTATCTGCTGGCTTTCGAGCAGTTGCGTGAAGCCGTGGGCGTGCGCTCGCTTTCCTGAAATGCGAACCGACCGAAGGGAGCAATCTAGGTGAAAAGAGAGGACGTCAGGCGCCGTATCGAGGAAGTGGGAATCATTCCTTCGGTCCGAGTGTCTTCGACCGAGGACGCGATGTTCGCGGCGGAGTCAGTCTCGCGGGGTGGGATTCCCATCGTGGAAGTTGCACTCACGGTCCCGGACGCAATCAAAGTGATTTCTCATCTAGTCAAGAACGTTCCGGAAATGATCGTTGGCGCTGGAAGTGTCCGGGATGCAGACACTGCCGGTCACTGTCTGGAGGCGGGAGCACAGTTTGTGACGAGCGATGGATTTGATCTCGAAACGACGAAATTTGTTCTCGCCCGTAGTATCGTCACTATCCCTGGAACCCTCACGCCTAGCGACGTTCTGGCAGCGTGGAAGCTGCGTCCCGATTTCGTGAAAATCGTCCCCTGCGGACGCGTCGGCGGCGACAACTACATTCGCGATCTCAAGGCTATGTTCCCAGACGTGCCTATGATAGCCGCCGGGGGCGTGAATCAGGCCACTGCATCAGGTTTTATTCTCGCGGGCGCAGTCGCCCTCGGCATTGGATCGGAACTGATCCCAAGAGAAGCAATCCACCGACGGCAGCCAGACCGCATTGCGGAACTGGCACGTCGCTTCACCAGTTTCGTGAACACCGCCCGCGACCAATAACCGCGCGGGACAACGAGCTACAGGAGGTACTGTATGGAACTGAATCGCAACTCGCACAACCAACTGGATGGCAAGCCGCCGCACGACACGTTATTTCCGGACCTCTCTCAAATCCAGCACGACCTTAAGGATCTGACCGATGCCTTGGCTCTGCTGGGTGTAAAACGCTGTTCCGCCTGCAACAAGTTCTTTCGCTGTTCCGATCAGGGGGCGCTCTTCGACTGCGGAAAGCTTGTCTGCTTCCATTGTCTCCCTGGTTGGTGGCATGAGATGTCAGAGCATTTCGGTTCGGAAGATCGAGATCGAATCTCCATGCAGCTCTCTTCCTGGCTTCGAAAGTATCACGGTGCTGAGATCGTCAAACAGGTCTCGGAGCGGGCTCCAGAAGTCGATCCCTCGCACTTCCAAATCGTAGTTCGGTGCCGCGAGTGTTCGGGATCAGGCAAGCTGCTGGAAGGAGAACGGTGCCGTTTCTGCAATGGCTTTAAGACCGTGAGCGTTGTGGTACCCGGCTAAGTCATGCCAGGGAGCCTTTTGTAAAAAGCCGGGCCGGCAGTCGAATGCTCATTGGCGAGACGTTGGAGGAGAGGCTAACTTCTGATTGAACCAGTACTTTCAGGTTCTGCTCGCTGCAGTTGCGACATTCGCTATCACAAACGTGGATGATGCTGTCCTGCTGACCCTCCTCTTTGCGCGGCGTGTTCCGCCCCGGCGCATCATCGCGGGACAGTACTTAGGGTTTGCGACGATCGTCGTCCTCAGCCTTTTCTCCGCACTGGCTGCCATCGTCATTCCTCACCGCTGGATCCACCTGCTTGGGATACTGCCCCTCACTCTCGGCATCAAGGACCTATTCAGAACTCGTCAGACAAAAATGCTGCATCAGAGCACTGATAATTTAGGCATTCTGTCCATCGCTCTCGTAACGATCTCAAGCGGCGCTGACAATGTAGGAGTCTACGTTCCATTTTTCTTCTTTGGCCGTCGCTATCTGTGGTTGATCTTGGTGGCCTATGCGGGCCTGATTGGACTTTGGTGCTCGTTTGGCAGATGGCTGGGAAATCGGTCCCTTATCCTCCGGCTCGTTGACCGATGGGCGGAGAAGGCAGTTCCCGTGGTCTTTATCTTTTTAGGAATTGTCCTTCTCTGCCGTTCCTAAGCACCGGCCAGACTCGGAAGTGCACAAAGAGTTCGTATTGATTTGAGCCGACACCTTTACCGGACTATTTATGAACCTTTTATTCGAATTTTAGGCCTTCTATTGTCCAATGAATCAAAGCGAAAAAGTGCGTGCTGTTAACTGGGAGCTCGAATTCAGATGTTCGACGGAAAGTTGCCGGTACGTAATGCTCAACATAGTCGAACCCGCCGAATACAACTATGAATCATGCAGAAGGGAGAGCGATTCGCATGAAGGCTTTCATTTGGGCACGCCTCCTCTCCTGCATATCCTTCCGTCTGTGCGTGCCGTTGTTCGTGCTGGCAGTGCTCGCCGGGGGAATGGCACAGTCTCGAGTACAGCAGCCGTCAACGTTGAGCGCAGGTTCCCAAACATCGGCTGCTTTGTTCAAGGAGAGTGTCGATCTGGTACTCGTTCCGGTTTCTGTTCTCGACCATTCGGACAGACCAGTAACGGATCTTACGTCGAAACACTTCATCGTCTTCGAAGACAAAGTCTCACAGACAGTAAAGTACTTTTCCCATCAAGATACGCCAGTTGCCCTTGCGGTTGTCCTGGATGCGAGCGGAAGCATGGCCGGCAGGCTTCAGGATGCGCGAATTGCTGCAGCACAGCTTATTGCCACGTCCAATCCGGAAGACGAGTTCGACGTGGTCATCGTTGGCGATACTCCCAGAATTGTCGTTGATCGCAGTGACTCTCTCGATCAGTTTCAACAGACGCTGGCGTTTGTCGAACCCGGCGGACAAACCGCACTTTGGGATAGCCTGATGACCGCCCTCGGTCTATTGCGGAGCGCTCCTTTTGAGCGGAAGGTCATGGTCGTGATTACTGACGGCGGCGATAATCACAGCCGGGCCACGAAGCGTGAGTTGAAGTCTGTTCTGAAAGAAGCCGGCGTTCAACTGTATACCATAGCGCTCTACAATCCATATTCCAGGCGCACGGAAGAGCGGATCGCACCACTCGAACTTGACGACCTGACATCGGTGACTGGAGGCCGAATCGTCGCGGCTCGCGATCGGCTAGAGACGCAAGCGGTTGTGACACAGATCAGCCGTGAAGTACGTGACCAGTATGTTCTCGGATATTACCCAATGCATCCAAGTCATGATGGGCGGTGGCACAAGATTCGAGTGAGCCTGAGTGATACACGAGATCCGAGACAAGTAAGAGTATTCGCTAAGAAGGGCTATATCCGACCTGCCGACTAATCCCTTAGATGGCACCCCTGTCGTCTTCAAGATTCAACGCTTGAGTCTGTCCGAAGGGCCTAAATCCAGAGGCCGACACTATTGGTGTCCAATGGCACACGATTGTGCTTGACCTCATAGTGTCCAATGGAGTACAAGGGAGTTGTGCAGACGGTCATCGAGACTCCCACTTACCTCGCCATTGCGAACAAGCTTTTTAGCGAGGAGGAGCGGGCCGACGTGGTCGCACTCGTGGCAGCGGACCCTGAATGTGGAGACTTGATCCGCGGAACCGGTGGATTTCGAAAGGTCCGCGTTGCACGCAAAGGAATGGGAAAAAGTGGCGGAGCTCGGGTTGTGTATATCTGGCGCAACGAGAAATTCCCGGTTTTTCTCATTACGGTCTTTCCCAAGAATGAGAAAGAAAACCTATCGATGGCGGAGCGCAACGCGCTGAAGAAACGTGCCGACAGTATTTTCGAGACTTACGGGAGCTAGCATGAAAACGCAATTCGAGCAGATGATGGACGGCCTTAATGACGTTGAGGCGTTCCTTGCTGGAGAGCAACAAGGATTCAAGGCATATGTGCCTCAGGAAGTTGACGTGAAGGCAATCCGTAATCGACTGGGCATGACACAAGCCAAATTCTCTGACATGTTTGGCTTCAGCCTTGACGCGATCAAGCACTGGGAGGGCGGCCGCAGGACCCCAGAAGCGCCAGCTCGCACATTGCTGACTGTGATCGATAAGAATCCTGCCGCCGTGCTCACCGCGCTGAATCCCGCTGCGTTTTCTGCGGCGGTCCGATCTTCCAAATCGACCGCTGCCCACGCCAGGGATCATAGAAAGCGTCCGGCATCGACTCGCGTTACAAAACGGAACGCCTATTCTGGAGGGCGTAAAAACAGAATCGCGAGATAGCGCAAAAGAACACTCGTTCAAAATACGATGAGATCCCGCCTCAGGATGGAGAACACATGCCAATCGGGTATTGTTGCGGACTGGGGACTAAATTGGGGACTACGATCCGTTCCTTGCCGTTCCTTACAGTCGCTTAGGTGTCATCCGTGCGCGTGTAAGTTCTTTGGTATCAGTTTCACCTAGCTATAAGCTGAACGAGTCAGAAGCGACTGCCATAAGCTACCTCGAAGAGCTTATCTTGTTCTGATTTCGTAACAAAAGATATTCACACTTGACAGCCTCCTGAGTCTCCCTTAGATTCCGCAGTTCACTTTGTATCAGCGAATCGTAATTGCCGAAGAGCAAAACGGAATTTAATTCCGAAAACTCGATCGCTGCCTTCCCCTGACCTGCTCCCCGCTTTAGCTCCCTGATCCGCGAATAAAATCACCCCACTCGGCGGCAGGACCAGCACCTATCACAGCTCTTGTCGATCTCGCGCCCTGCAGTTTTTATGGCGTTCGATAGAGACATTGTTTCCATGCGGAGGAACTCGCGGCATGATCTTTTTTGCGCGTGCTTTAAGTATGCCGAAAGCCAGCCTAGTGTCCCGTATTGGTCGTGCCGAGTCATAGACCTTCATTGCCTATCCCGGAATGGCGGAGAATTGTTGCGCGGGTTGAGCAAACTCTGTCAAAGCGCATGCCCGCGATAGCGGCGACCTTCGGTCGGCCTTGACAGAGTTTGTGCCCGCGCTACGCTGCCATTATCCGGGGCAGGCAGCTTGCTAAAGGCTGATTCCAAGACCTATGCCGTGCTCTTGTTGCGGTGCCTTAGAGATGTCCTGCTGCGGTGCAATTGTCTGCTCCGTGGTGATTTGAGGCGAATTGGCGGTCTGCTTTGAAATGTCGTGACCGAGAGCCATGGGCAGTTCCTCGCGGTCATTCGTAAACAGTTGTGCATCGTGAGCCCCGCGCGAAACAGAGACGTAAGCCATCCGGCTGTTGAGTAAGTCCTTGGCTAGCAATTCGGTGTCAACGTGAATCAACACGCGATTCGCAGTTTGTCCCTGGCTAGAGTGGCTGGTCATTGCATAGCCGTAGTCGAGGTGAGGATACTTGTTGGGGGCGATTTGGAGTGACCGGCCAGAATCCATGTGCAGACTCAATCGTCCGGCATCGCCAATGCCTTCGATCATTCCCAATTCACGATTTGCAATTTTCAGCTCGTTTGCAGGCGCCGTAAATTGAATGCGGTCGCCCACAGAGAACCTTCGTACCTCCTCGCGGAAGACGGAAACGCCACGCTGTCGTCGGGGATCGTAAGTACGCTCGTTTCCGTCCTGTAGTCGCACAGTGATCCGGTTGCTGGCAGCATCAATGCTTCGCACCTGAGCATATTGGCCTTTTCCAATTCCGGTTTCCTTCGATGCGCGAGAATAGCGGAGAATATCGCCTACTTCATACTTCGCTGCCCACGTGCGGTCAGCCCCGGTGAGCTCCTGGCGCGGAACTAGGGTTCGGATCGGATGCTCTTCGCCACTGACCCGGCCCTTGCCTTGTAATTCGGCGTGGATGCGCTCATTAATCTCCATGCGCGAGCGATTGTCCGCGGACACAACGAACGTGTTCTCCGGCGACCTCGCATACTCTTTCGCGATTGCCGAAACGCGTTCGTCATGTCCGCGAATTTCGTGGACCCGGCCCTGCTGATCGAGACTTTGAATAGCCTGATGTACGTCGCCGAGTGCAAGTTGCTCTACCACTTGTTTCAGCTCGGGCTCCTTCTGCCGCACGATCTCTTCCAGCTTTACGGTCTTCATGCCAGCATCTTGCAGTTGTGCGAAGGGGCGTCCAGCCTCGACCGCTTCGTGCTGTCGTCGATCTCCGACCAACAAGACTCGGTCATTCGGACGCAGCCGCTCGACGACCTCATGCAGTTGCCGAGTGGAAGCGAGTGAAGACTCGTCGATCACGTAGAGCCGTTTCTCGCCCGTGTCGGTCTGCTGCCCGCGTGCCAAATGTTTCTGTAGGGTTGAAGTCTCGATTCCCGCCTCTCCGAGTTTCTGCGCCGCGCGGGATGTCGGCGCGAAGCCTTCGACTCGATAGCCCTCGATCTCCACCCCTTCTCGAATCACCGCCAGGGTGGTGGTCTTGCCCGCGCCGGCGATGCCATCAAGAGCAACGATCTTTTCACGCGAGAGAAGGACCTCATCTACCGCTTGGAGCTGCGAAGGATTCAATTCCGGATGCCGGTCTTCGGTGTCGATACGGATCGGGGGCGAAACGAGCATCGGATCGCTGTAATCCCGACGGTTGCCTTCCAACATTCTGCCGATGATCTCCCGCTCCATCCCTGCCATGACTCTCGTCTTGTACTGTCTGCGTGCGCCAATCTGAGAGAGCTCCTGGAACTCTCCAGTGTTTATTCGGCGCTGGAACTCCTGCCGGACGCTGGTGTAAGTGGTTTCTCCCATGCTTCGTGCCAGCGCTGTTTCTAGAATTGCGCGACCATCTTGCACCGCTGACCGCTCGAAGACGTGATCGCGTGCCCAAGTCAGAGCACTCTGCGCCTGAGCCTTAACCTCCTGCACTTGCTGGTGACCGTGGTGGCGCGCGTGGGCCACGACCCGGTCGGTCTGATATCCGTACTGTGCTGCCAGTTCGCGGTGCCGCCGCAAAACGTCTTCTTGTGACAGCAACTCTTTCCGATCCCGCGTGTGGTGGGCAGCGATCTGCGCTGCCGCCGCGCCGTCGATTCCTTGCTCTCGCAGATGATCTTTGATCTGTTCCCGTCGTGGGCTGGACGCGTCCAAGTACTCCTTGGTGTAGCCGCGGATTTCAGGCTGCCCGTGTTTCCCGCGCTCCAATTCATAGCCCAGCATTTGCAGCCGCATTGCCAGTTCGGATCTGTAAATTGCCGTCACGTATCGCTGCGAAACAAAGAGTTCGTGAGGCTGGAGGCTGCGCGTAGTTCCGTTTGCCTGCTCGGTCACGTTGAAGATGACGGCGTGAGTGTGGAGCTGCGGAGCGGCGTACCCGTCAACGGGACGGGCGGTATCGTGTTCAAAAAGTAGCAGCAATAAACCTGCCGGTAGTCTCCGGCGCGTGAACATTGCCGACACGGGCTTGCGTATATCTCTCTAGTTCTCGAAGCGCTGTCCGGACGCTCTCGCGATGGGCTTCCCTGACTCGTTCATCCCGTCCCACAAGTGCCGTGAGCGACACTGACTTGGGCGCGGAAAATGTAGCGTCCCACCCGGCGCGATGCTCCGCGCTGGTGACTTCGTTACCGAATTTGCCCTCATACGTTCGCGAGACCTGGTGGCGAACAAGCTGCTCGGCGGTGTGCGGATGTTGCCCTTCACTCAGCCGAGCGAAATCCTCCGATCCCACGGCCCCGGCGAGCGTCCACTGCTGTGCGAGCTTGCCCTGCCATTCGCTGTGGCCCTGCTGATTGCGGCTCCAGTAGTTCTGTTTCTCGGAGGCAAACTCTCGCTCGTGATACGTCCGCGCTTGGTTAGCCGAGAGCGGTTTAGAGATGGTGAGCATGACACGAACACCTTATTCGTCGGCTCGGTTGGCTCGGGGCAGTGCGAGGAAGTCGGCGAGGATTTTGTGTGCTTTCTGGAGCTTCATTGCGTCGGCTTGATCGCGGATTTTCACGATGGAATCGGGAAGCAATTGGGTACCTTCTGATGCCGCTTTCACCTCTGAATGAAACAAATTCAGGAGCGTGTAGCGCAAGGCCCAGACCTCGGCAAGCAGCAATTCAATCGGATCGGCGGGCCGTTGCCGCGCTGCTTGCAGCGCAGTCTCGCGGAGCCATTCGGCCAGAGATTGGCCGGCGCTTTCAGCGCTAGCTTCGACCTCAGCCAGCTCTCCTGGAGTCAGGCGCGTAGCTATCGTTTTAGTGCGAAAGCCGGGCCTAGCCTCATCTTTACGAGGAGCCTCGCTCCCAATCGGAAAAGGAAGTTCGGGAGTACTCATGGAAAATCCTATTCATATTCTTAGTAAATGGCCCGACAGCGACAGTGTGACGACATTTTCGAGAAGCGCTTGCGAGTCAACATGTTTACGCCAAGTGCACCTAGGGATGTTTCTGCGCTTACGAACGTAAACGCCAGCGACGTGCGGGAACTCCATCGCCAAGCAAAATGCTCATCCAAAACAAGTTCACGTTCGTAAACATTTCGGCGCTGGCGAGCGCTCCGCAGTTCCCAAATTGGGGGTGACGTGTCCATAATTCTTCCGGTGCGAAGCACTGCGCCTTTCACAGCTCACCATACTCAAGTGCCAACGCGTCCCAAAGGCGGCGTACCTGCGGAGCCTGCCACGCCCGTCGAAACAGCTTCCTTATCGATTGCCAATCATCACCACGAAAGTTGAACGTAATCCCGTTCTCACGACCTTGGAAATTCACTCCGATAGCGTCCCCTCCGAAGTTCCACGTGTACGCGAGGAAATAGCGCCCCTCCCATGAGATCATTTCCCGCTTTGTGTCGAGTCTTTCCAGGATCGTCCGCAACTCGGAAATCTCCGGATATCCGCTGACGGGATAACGTGGGGCAAGCCTTCCGGGAAAGTGCAACCAAGCAGAAAACCCATCCCTCGGTGAACGAACGAGTTCGAGACTGTATTCGCCTTCCTCAAACTTTGGTAATGGAGGATTTAAGGGAGCGTCGATTTCACTCGCCGCAGAGTTCGGATCTTGCAAGGGTTGCAGGTGCAGGAAATAGTGGCCGCGCGCGCACACTCGCCACAAGGTTGGCCAGTAGGGCCGAAGCGTCTCGTTGAGCTTTTCGATGTTTGGAAGCTCCAGTTCATCAAGCAGAAAGTAAAGGTTTCTCGCCACGAATATGGGCCGTTGCCGATCTTGGGTAGCGTTCTTCAGCATTCGAAGCGTGTTGGCCACAGCACGCCGCACATCATTGCTTCCAGTTTCTTGGCAGCTCTTCGCTTCAGCTTGTCGATCCGATGGCAAATGCGCAACAAAAAAGGAGTCCAAATGCGTCCTGTTCTGTTTGCGAAGGAGTCCGTAAACGGCCTGGAATGCCTCAAGGATTCCAGTAAGAGATTCATACGAAATCTCCGTCTGTGCGGTGTCGCCAAATCTCTCCGCCCCCTGCAGACAGTAGTAGGCAACGAGGGTCCATTCCGCCCGCGAAAGCGGCAGCTTTGCATCTGCTTTTCGTCGGATATTCAGCAGAAAATCCGTCGGCTCTGCGAGCATAGTCACCAGCTCAAGTCGCTCCTCTTTCGACGACTCAAGGAGTTGCTTCGCCGCCTCCGATGTCGAGACTGATTCGCCGCTCTTCATGGACATGAGTACCTTCAAGGCCTCAAGCCTCATGCGCAGCGCATCGGAGATGCGAATGGAGATGACAGGCTGCTGTGCAATTGCTGACTTCTCCGCGGCAAAGTCCCTCGCGCTCAAATTTCCTCCAAATTGTAACGTTACATGTTGACTATAAGTGTACATTGCGCTACCGTCAACAACAATCCCAGCCAGGAGTCTTTCGCCATGGCCCAGCCAAATCGAATACGGAAGTTCCCAGACCTTCATTTCGCAAATGCGGGATGGGACACGAACAACCGGAAACCCAGCAAAAGGTCTTTTTCTTATGAGAGTTCGCAATCTCCCGAACCGTTTGTGGATGCGAGCGAGGCGGGAATATTTCTCAACTATTCTTCTCGAACAATCAAACAGATGGCCCGCGACGGGAGGATCCCCGCGCATCCGTTCGGATCGGGCGCTCGCAAGAGATGGTATTTCCTCATTTCAGAGCTTGCGGAACATCTTCGGGGTCAGGTAAATTCCGCTCATGGAGAAGCTGGTCGTGACAAGACACAGAGGAGGGTCATTTGAGTCACGATTAATGGAAGCCTGTCCGCTACAACCGCGGCATGCTTCGCAAAGAGAAAAGAGCAATCGGCGTCGTATGGGTGTTCCGCTGGAGCGAGGAAGTAAATGGGCGCCGGCGGCAACACAAAGATGTGATCGGTACAACGAAGCAATTCCCGAACGAGACGGCGGCCAACAGGGAAGTCGATCGGTTACGCTGTCATCTCAACGAGAACAAGCAACAGTTGAGCCTGAAGGCTATGACGTTTGGGGAACTCGTCAACCACTACCTCCACCACGAATTACCGCGTTTGTCCAAGTCAACTCGCAAAGCGAACCGGTCTTACATCAAGAACTGGATCGAACCGAACTGGTACGGCCATCTTGCCGGCGGCATGAAGACCATGCAGATTCAAGAATGGCTGGATACAGTTCACCGTCCGGACGGAACCAAATTGAAGATCAAGAATGTGCTGTCCGCGATCTTCTCCCATGGGGTGCGTTGGGAATTGGTGGAACGCAATCCAGTCTGCGGTCAAGGAGGAAGTCCTGGTCATCGCGGTGCTTCCACCGGCGTTCGTCAAAGCAACCGAGTCTCAATTCAACGTGTG
>DATBFG010000095.1:0-104923 GCA_036558645.1 Terriglobales bacterium | reverse complement strand
ATGGAAGGGCCATCGCTCAACGGATAAAAGGTACGCCGGGGATAACAGGCTGATCGGAGCCAAGAGTTCATATCGACGCTCCGGTTTGGCACCTCGATGTCGGCTCATCGCATCCTGGAGCTGTAGAAGGTTCCAAGGGTTAGGCTGTTCGCCTATTAAAGCGGTACGTGAGCTGGGTTCAGAACGTCGCGAGACAGTTCGGTCCCTATCTGTTGTGGGCGTAGGAGATTTGAGAGGGCCTGTCCTTAGTACGAGAGGACCGGGATGGACGAACCTCTTGTGTTCCAGCTGTCATGCCAGTGGCATAGCTGGGTAGCGAAGTTCGGTTGTGATAACCGCTGAATGCATATAAGCGGGAAGCACTCCTCAAGATGAGATCTCCCAACCCGTAAGGGTCAAGAAGGGCCCAGGTAGACTACCTGGTTGATAGGCGGGAAGTGAAAGCGCAGTAATGTGTGAAGCTTACCCGTACTAATCGCCCGTTCGGCTTGACCATGAAATTTACTCGGTGCAGTAAACCAGTCGTCAGCCATTAGTCGTCAGTTCTTAGTCAGAACCTGGACTGAACCTGATGACGCATTCCTGAGCTGCCAGAAACTGGGCAGCATGAATCAAGATGCTGATGACTGGGCGCCGACGAGAATCTTGTAGTAAGACGCTGCTTGCAGCGTTCAACCAATCTATTCAGTTGTGAGGTTTCGTCCTCACGCTCTTTGAAAGTTTGTCGCTTCGCAGCGACAGCGGAATGGCGAAGAGATCCCTCGCAAAGTGCGCTCGGGATTTCGGCGCGGCTAAGACGCCGCGCAAGCGCCTCAAGTTGTCGGTGATCTTACCGCGGGGGATCCACCCGTTCCCATCCCGAACACGGAAGTTAAGCCCCGCTGGGCCGATTGTACTGCACGCGAAAGTGTGTGGGAGAGTAGGTAGTTGCCGGCATAAATAAAGGCCAGTCTGAGAAATCAGATTGGCCTTTTCCTTTTGGGGAGTGCAGGTATTCTGGATGGGGATGCCTGAAACCGCCATCACACTTTATAGGCCTGTGGGTCAAGCTGAGTTCGACTTGATCCGAGATTCTGGATTCGTTGGGTTTCCGCCTCGACTGCCCGAGCAGCCCATTTTCTATCCGGTGCTGAGCGAAGAGTACGCGATACAAATAGCTCGGGATTGGAACACGAAAGACGACCGATCGGGGTTTGCAGGGTACGTTTTGCGTTTCGAAGTGAAGAGCAGTTTCTTAGACAGCTATGACGTACACACTGCCGGGAGTTCAAAGCATCAAGAATACTGGATTCCTGCAAAAGACCTTGATCAGTTTAACAAGAACATCATCGGCCCTCTCGAAGTGCTCTGTGAATTTCGGTCGGCCTAAACAGCCCGTCTAGATTACGTCACGAAAATTGTCCGTGATCTGCTGGCCGTTAATTACGGCACAATAGACACCACTCCAATTTCGCTGCCATCGCCAACCCTCCTTAGTTCCGGGTGCTTGCCGCTCGAGATATTGTGCCGCCTCATCTGCGGAGAGAGTTTGTTTGCATTTCGGGCAGCGCGGGGCGTTGCCTTTGGTAAATCTTCCGCCACACTCGCATGGCTTTAAGTGAGGTTCCATTTCCGAATTAATTTCCGCCTGAGTGCACTTGACGCCTTTCGGCCATTCCTTGCTCCATCCCGAAAGAATAGAAACTTTTCCGCAACGGTCGCAGTAAGCATATGAGGTGTCACCGAACCCGTTGTGAAAAATCTCAATGGCGAAACTCTCGCTACAACCATCGCATACACCAATCCAGGACATGGCTGCTCCGTTAAGGATGATTCTAATGCGACATCCTTCGCAAAGAGTGCTCAGGGTTTCGACAGGAGGCTCCCGCGAGCAAGAAGTGCTCGCTCACGCGTCCTACGCGCCTAACGCCCCGCTGGGCCGATTGTACTGCACGCGAAAGTGTGTGAGAGAGTGGGTAGTTGCCGGCATAAATAAAGGCCAGTCTGAGAAATCAGATTGGCCTTTTCCTTTTGCTCTTGTGTAGCGCGGGCATTTGCCCGCGAAGGCACTCTCCTCAAAACCAAACCATGAGGACAGGAATGTCTGCCCTAACACGAGAAATCCCAGACAGGGATATTGACTCAGGTCCACGCGGGCAGGAATGCCCGCGCTACACAAAGACTATGCTTCCTCAATCCAGAGCCACGGATACTCTTCCGGCGTCCTCACCAAGGCTCTTCGCACTGGATTCTGGCGAATATACTCGATCTTCTGTGCCAAACTCTCCTCGCTGCGGACTACGTGATCGAACGACTCCTCTTGCCACACGGGGCCGCACGTATAGGACAACAGGTTTACGCCGTGCGCCGACGCACCCTTGATTCCCCTCAGAATGCCAGACAGGCAGAACATTTCTCCGTTGGTATCTCTGAGTGGAGTGAGCAGAAGATGTACGTGCTCGGGCATGACAACGGCCGCGTGGAGGTGAAATCTGCTGTTATTCCCGCGCAAGCAGCATTGCAAAACGAGATCGCGAGCAGCGCCGGACAAGGGGACCTTGGTGCCCTTTCGAAAACTGACGAAGATGGGACAATCTGCTTTCTGGTAGTGAGGAAGGCGGCGGCGATACTCGTATTTGTTGCGGAGCATGATTGAGGCAAACTCGCTGCGTCGAGTTTTTCGCACCAACTTTGACCAAGTCAAGGACGAGTTGACACCCATGGACTGTGTAAATCCCAAATAAGGAGTATCAAGCAGCCCTCTCGCGGGCAGGAATGCCCGCGCTACACATCTGCCTTGGTTTATCATCCCTCCGTGATGAAATCCTCCACCTTGCTGCTTCTTCTCGCGCTTGCCGTCTCAGCCTTCGCTCAATCCAACGCGTCGTCCAAAGACGTCGACGCCGTCTATCCGCAGGCTCACGATCTCTACCTCGAACTCCACGAACATCCCGAGTTATCCGGACACGAGTCCCAAACTGCCGCAAAACTGGCAGCGAGCCTTCGCAGCCTGGGCTATGACGTGACCGAGCATGTTGGCGGAACGGGAGTCGTCGCGATTCTGAAGAATGGCGCGGGACCGACCGTGATGTTGCGCACCGAACTCGACGCACTGCCCGTTGAGGAAAAGACAGGCCTGTCTTATGCCAGCAAGGTGCGCGCCAAGGATGACGCGGGTCTCGATGTGCCCGTGATGCATGCTTGCGGCCACGATCTTCACATGGCATCAATGCTGGGAACCGCCGCAATCATGGCACACACCAAAGATACCTGGCACGGTACGCTGATGCTCATCGGTCAGCCTGCCGAGGAAACCATTAGCGGCGCGAGCGCGATGATCAAGGACGGATTGTTCACGCGCTTTCCGAAGCCGGACTTCGGTGTCGCGTTGCATGTTGGCAACGAGCAGCCTGCCGGACAAGTGGGAATTACTCCCGGCGTGTACAACACGAATGCCGATTCGATTCGCATTACGATCTTCGGCAAGGGTGGCCACGGATCGCAGCCAAACACGGCCGTAGATCCGATCGTGATTGCCGCGCGCACCATCCTTTCGCTGCAGACGATCGTCTCCCGCGAAGTGAAACCAGGGGAGACGGCGGTGGTAACGATCGGCTACATTCGCGCCGGAACCAAAAACAACATCATTCCCGACAAAGCTGAAATGGGTTTGACGGTTCGAACTTACAAAGCCGAAGTACGCAAGCAGGTTCTGGCTGCAATCACGCGCATTGTGAAGGCTGAGGCCGCCGGGGGTGGATCGCCGAAGGAGCCGTTGATCGAAAACTACGAAGCCACCGACGCCGTCTACAACGATCCCAAGTTGGCGGAAAAGCTTCGGATCCCGCTTGAGAGAGCGCTTGGCAAGGACAGCGTCATCACCACCGAACCCATCATGCCTTCGGAAGACTATTCCGCATTCGTCAAGAACGGCGTGCCGTCACTGTATTTCAGCCTCGGCGGCGCCGATCCCCAAAAGCTTGCCGCTTCGCAGAGCGGTGGCGCCGCGCTGCCTTCGAATCATTCGCCGTTTTTCGCACCGGATGTAGAGCCTGCTTTGAAAACCGGCATCAAGGCAGAGGTGGCAGTGCTGACGAATTTGCTGAGCACAAGATAGCGCGGGCCGCGGATGTGCTGTGCATGGCGTGCCTATCGAACAACAAAACAGTTTTTCACAACCGAGTGCTTCCGATATCCAAAGGGTGAATCAAAGCTTGATTGGTGACAGACTCATTTCCATTGAGTCTAATCCGCGAGCTTATGAACCAAACGCCTGCTGATACTCAATCGATCCCGGAGCAGTCTTCGACTGCAACTTCCGAACCGCCTGCGCATCCAGCGCGCAAATCTCATTCGCTGATTGCCTCGCCGTGGCACACACTGCTGGTGTTTGCCGTACAGGCTCTGGTCTCATATCGCGGCATGGTACATGCAACTCAGCCGCAAACTTTGGCTAATCCCAATCGCATCGCGATTTACGGGCGCACCATATTTTTTGAGTGGTTGGTCCTCGGCGTGGTGTTGATCGGAGTGTGGCGGCACGGTCATCGCTCGAAACGGTGCTTGGAGAACGGTGGGGCTCGCTGAAACGCTTCTTGCGCGACCTCGGCATTGGCGTGATCTTCTTAGGGGTTGCGATCGTGCTCGGCTCGATCTTGAGCCAGGGAATTGAGCACTCGTCGGCTCGCGTAATCCTCCCGCACACCCGCACGGAAATGTTGCTCTGGATTGCGCTGTCCCTGACGGCAGGGATTTGTGAGGAGGCGCTTTATCGAGGCTACCTTCAGCGCCAGTTTATTGCGATGACGAGAAACATCCCCGCGGGAATCCTTCTTTCAGCAGCCCTGTTCGGTATGGCGCATTCTTATCAAGGCGCCGGGCAGGCGATGCAGATTGCGGTACTGGGAGCTATGGGCGGCATCCTTGCACATTGGTGCAAGAGCGTGCGCCCAGGAATGATCGCACACATTTTGCAAGATGTTCTTGGAGGCTTCGCCCACCAGTCGTGAAGACTTGCGCGGCAATGTGGAAGTGAGAATCAGTCACTGAGACATGAATTGCTTTACGCTGTCTGGCGTGCCTCATTATCGGGCAAGACTATAACGGCAGTTCGTCGGCCTTCCGAAAGTTTCGCAAGTCGAGTTCCGAGGCGGATCATCGGGAGCTCGATGAAGTGATACAGCGCAATCGGGATAACGCAAGCCATTACGATGAATAGCAAAACTTGAAGCCACAGGTTCCACGAATCAAGCACGCCGAAGGCAACCCAAATACAGAATTGATGCGAGAGATAGATCCCATACGAATACTTTGCGATTCTGCCAGCGATGAACCGCACCGAGCGACTTGTGATCTCTTGAAATAAGGGGATTGCAAAACCCAACGCTAAACACAAGCTCCACCCCATGGTATCCGTCGGCACCGATGTGTATGCGAAGACAATTCCGCCAATGAATAACGGCCACAGATACGGTTTGAAACGCGAAGCTCGCGGCAACGTGAAGGCTATCACCCCGGGTAAAAAGTTGGGAATGAATCGCAGGATCGAGAAGCGCTGCAGCGCATGTATGTGCGGCTGGGCGGCGGCAAGTGCGCAGGCGACGAACCACAAAGCTAACAGGGGCCAAACATTGCGTCTTCTTGTGAGCCAAAAATAGAAGAATGGCAAGAGCAAATACATTTGCAATTCAAAGGGCAGCGACCAAAGAACATTCACGATCGACTTGACTAACACCAGGTTCTGGATCAGCAGTAAATTGCCTGCGAGGGTCAATTTGCCGGGAAAAGAAGCCTGGGACAGGCCCGCGATTCCATTGATATCGGAATCCAGGCCCAGAGCCACCGCCGTGAGCACCGCAACAACGCTCAACGGATAAATCCGGAAAATTCGCCGGATGTGGAAGTTCCTGAGAAGGCTCCAACCCGTCAGTCCGTTGCGCTGCATGGAGTACATCAGGACAAGACAGGTGTGGACAAAAAAGAGCAGGACTCCAAATTTGCCAAGGCAAGAGGTAGGGACCCAGCCCACCTGATATACATGCGCTCTACGGAGAAGGTGCTGTGCCAAGACCAGCAGGACGGCAATCGCGCGCAAGAAGTCCAGATTTGCTGAAAGACCCTCACCCACCGAGAGAACGTGTGCATTGTCAGTAATGCTGGCAGATTACGACACTGTTTCGATGCCTACAAATGCTTTCCGCTCTGCTCGAACCACCTGAAGCATGAGGCACACTTAGGCTTGATCGCAAGGACCGTTCTCGGTTTGAAGATTAAGTGATTCGACGGTTGTCGGCGCATTAACCTGGCCAGGTTTTCAGCGTCGTTGCCTGTTAGAGTCAACTACAATATGGTTTCAAGAGCACGAGTGGAGGTGAGCCATGTCTCGCGCTGCCTTAGTGAGCCTGCTGATCTTCTCGGTTTTTCCAGCAGCGATTGCAAAAGAAAAGAAGCAACAAGTCTTGCCAGATTACGTTCTCAAGGCTGAGACGGTTGCAGTTGTGATTCATCCCGATGCTGGCGAGCCTGTAAACAATCCGATGGCGAATCGAAACGCTCAGGAGAATGTGGAGAAAGCACTAACGCAATGGGGCAGGTTCAAAGTAGTGATGAACGCCCAGACCGCGGACCTGGTAATTTCGGTTCAAAAAGGACATGCAAGCGGCCCGGCAGTACGCAACTCTCCGACTGACAATCGACCCGTCATAATTCAGCCTGGAGATAGCTCTATTCGCTTAGGTGGACAGGGAGGCCGTCCGCCCGATCTCACGAGGCCCAGCCCAGGTGTCCCTTCTCCGGAACCGCGAATGGACACCGAGATTGGCACGGCTGATGACACCTTTGCGGTCTATCGAGGCGGAACTGAGTTTCCCCTCGATTCCGCCCCAGTATGGCGATACATAGCAAAGAAGGCATTGGATGGCCCTCAGGTTTCCGCTGTTGAGCAGTTTCGTAAGCTGGTGGCTGAATCAGAAAAGCAGAACCAGAAAAAGCCCTAACAAGTGCCGTACTCGTGATTAGCGACTGTTGAAAGAAGAACATCACACGCCCGGTCGTGCGATCCCTGTACCGGGCCCAAACCATCGGCGTCAAGGTTTCAGTCTGAAGATCGTGCCATCGCCATGAAAGCCGCCTTGAGATGTCGAGCCAAAGAGCGTGCCGTCTGGACTCAGGACTAGCGTAGCCATGGGATGCGCACCATCCGCCCCACCGGCAAAGCTGTGGAGCACCGCCTCATTGCCAGAGGGATCCAGCTTGAACACTACGCCCTGATTTGAATCGCCTCCTGCGAAGGCCGTGCCATAGAGGTTGCCGCTTGCGTCCATCACCAAGCCAGCCAGTGGGTTGAATCCGTCGGGACCACTAAAGCTATGTAAGACCGAAAAGACGCCGGTACTATCGACTTTAAAGACCGTTCCTGCGCCGAAGTCTCCGCCGTACGTGGTCGTGCTGTACAGATTCCCAGTATCGTCCAGGAGAGACTCGGCCTGGGGTGAGCCACCATCGCTTCCCCCGGTGAAGCTATGCACCAGGATATAGACAGGACCTGGACGCAGCCTGAACACAGTTCCAACATCATCGTGGCCCCCTCGAACCGTCGTCCCGTAGAGACTGCCCGCAGCGCCTCTCGCCAAACCATTTGGCGAAGCGCTTTGATCCTCAAATTGATAGACCGTCCGCTCCACTCCGGCAGGACCAATTTTGAAAATGACGCCGCCGGTATGACTGCCGCCATTTGAAGTGGTGCCATACAAGTTCCCCGCAGGATCGCGAACCAGTGACGCCGAAGGCCATAGGCCATCCCAATCGATGAAGCTATGCACAATGGTCTCAACTCCGCTTGAATCAATCTTGAAAACTGCCCCGAGGCCGTCGCTCCCGCCGTACCGCGTCGTCCCGTAAAGGTTGCCGGCGGGATCCAAGGTCACACTGGCCATGGGATTCGCCCCATCCGGAGTGTCGGTAAAATTGTGGAGGACTGTGACCGCGTGGGTTGCTGCATCCAGCTTGAACACTGTTCCTAGACCAGACGGCCCTCCATCGGAGGTTGTTCCATAAAAATTGCCTGCAGCGTCCCGAGTCAACCCGTTGGGCCGGGAGCCATCCGTCGAAGCGGAAAAGTGGTGGATGACCTGATAGCTCGTCTGCGCATGCAGCCCTGCCGATGCGATCCACGTCAACGTCAGCATGACCGCGGACCATGCCGAGAGTGTACGGACTTGGCTGTGTATCCAGGACATCAATCTGCCGGGTCCCTGAGGGTGCATGTTGCTTATCATCATGATCGCTCCTTGAATTCTGAACGAACTGGGGTGTGACTCAGACCTGGGCTGAAAAGCCTGGACCCAGCCATGCCGTTGCTGTGGGCCCAGCCAGTCGGGATTAAGGTTTCAGTCTGAAAAGCGTGCCCGCATCATGTGTGCCGCCTTGGCCGGTTGAGCCAAAGATGGTGCCATCGCGAGCCACCAACATCGTGGCGGTGGGACGTTGGCCATCGGGGTTACCCGCAAAGCTGTGCAGCACGGTCTCGTTTCCGAGGGGATCGATTTTGAACACTACTCCGAGGTTGAAGTCGCCTCCATTGACGGTGTTGCCGTAGAGATTGCCAGCTGCGTCGAACACCAATCCCGCAGCGGGATTGGCTCCATCGGGACCGCTAAAACTATGCAGGACGGTCAAGTTGCCCGTGCTGTCTATCTTGAAAACCGTTCCAAATCCGAAATCTCCGCCACCTGCACTTGTGCTGTAAAGGTTGCCAGCAGCATCCAGGAGGCTATCGGCGGAAGAACCTGTGCCGTCGGCGCCTCCGGTGAAGTTATGCAGCACCGTCAAGGTCCCATTCGGAGATAGCTTGAATGCATTTCCTTCCCCATACGCGCCTCCGGAAGCGGTAGTCCCGTATAGGTTGCCGGACGAGTCTCTCGCCACGCGTCCATAAGGCCGAGATCCATCCGGGCCCACAAATTGGTACAACGTCTTTTCCGTTCCTAGCGTATTGATCCAGAACACCACGCCTTCGCCATAAAGACCACCGGAGTAGGTAGGAGCATAGAAATTGCCGGCGGGATCTCGAGCCAGCCCTGCGGTAACTTGTCCACCATCTACGCCATTGAAGCTGTGCAAAATGGTTTCAACTCGGGCGGTGTCGATCTTATAGACCGCGCCGGCGTTGTTGATGCCGCCGCTTTCCGTCGTGCCATAGAGATTGCCGGCCGAGTCCACGATCACCCCTGACAGTGGCCTCGAGGCATCGGGAGCGTCCCTAAAGGCGTGCAGGACGGATAGCATGTGGGTGGTCGCATCCAGCTTGAACACGGTTCCTCGTCCGGTAGGACCGCCGGCCCAGGCCGTTCCATAAAAGTTACCCGCGGCGTCGCGAGTCAACCCGTTTGGATATTGTCCATCCACCGAATCGGAAAAATTGTGGATGACCTGGTAGGTCTGCGCGTGCAGTGCTGGCGAGGCGGCTAAAGCCGCCGTCAGCATGATCGCGAACCATGCTGCGAGCATAAGAGTGTGTTTCTGTTTCCTCATGTTGCGCTCTCCTGAAGTTTCCCGGACGAACCGCGGATGTGATCTCAGATTTGCGTTGAAGAACAGGAACACAGTCCCGGTCGTGTTACTTCATCCGCACCGAGCCCGCACCGCTACGGCTAGGGTTTGATCCGGAAAAGCGTGCCATCGTAATGAAAACCACCTGCTGAAGTGGAACCGAAGATGGTGCCGTTGGGAGTCATCAAAGGTGTTCCGGTTGGACGCGCACCATCAGTTCCACCCGCAAAACTGTGGAGGATGGTCTCATTCCCGGAGGGATCAAGCTTGAACACTACTCCCACGTTTGAGTCCCCTCCTTGCAGGGTATTGCCATAGAGATTGCCGTTTGCATCAAGAACTAAGCCGGTGCTGGGTCGAGCGCCATCGGCGCCGCTAAAGCTATGCAGCACGCTGAAGTTGCCCGCGCTGTCTATCTTAAAGACCGTACCTAAGCCGGAGTCTCCGCCCAGGTAGGTTGTGCTGTACAGGTTGCCGGCCGAGTCCAGGACGGGTTCGGCCTCAGGCTTGTCACCGTCCGCGCCTCCGGTGAAGCTGTGCAGCACGGTCTGGGTGCCATCCGGAGCCAATTTGAAAACAGTCCCATGGTTTGAGGCACCCCCGCCATAAGTGGTTCCGTAGAGGTTGCCGGCCGAGTCTTTCGCCAGCCCCCCGTAGGGTTGAGCTCCATCCGTGCCGGCAAATTCGTGCAACAGCCGTTCATTTCCAGACGCGGTGATCTGGAAGACAACGCCGTCATCAGGGTGACCACCCGCAGAAGCGGTGCCGTACATGCTTCCCGCCGGACCTGGCGTCAATGAAGACAAGGGGTATCTTCCGTCCAACCCGCGGAAGTTGTGCAGAATGGTCTCCACCCCGCTTGCGTCGATCTTGAAGGCTGTACCCTTGCCGTTGACGCCTCCATTCTTCGTCGTCCCGTACAGATTGCCGACAGAATCCACGACCAGACGGGCAGTGGGATTATTTCCGTCGGGCGGGCCGGCGAAGGTGTGGAGAACAGTTACGGTGTGGGTTGTCGAATCCAGTTTAAAGACCGTGCCCAGCCCGAAAGTCCCCCCGAATTCAGCCGTTCCAAAGAGGTTACCTGCAGCGTCGGCAGTCAATCCATTCGGTTGGAGTCCATCGACGCTTCTTGAAAAGTTGTGAATAACCTTATAGGTCTGCGCCTGCAGTGCTGGCGATGCGGGCCATATCAGTGTCAGAGCAATCAGGAGTAGAGGATGACACAAAGTTTTCATCTCAAAGCCTCAAAGGTGATGTGCCAACGGGAAGGAACGCCTCGCCAGGGGGGCTGAGGGCAACGAAAAGTGCACGGATTATCCCCTCTTTTTCTGCACCTGTCAACATGGTCGGAGGCTAGATGGCTCAATAGGCTTGCCTGCAGCAAGTCTCTGGGCCTGGTTTTGTTAGTGTGTATACCACTCATATCGGTGACCCTTTCCGGAAAGGAAATCTCTTGTTATGGCAACCAAAGTGAACCGGCAAACTGTCGATCTGTCTTGCTATCCGGATCTTGTTGTCATCTATCTGGGCATGCGCGTAAACCGGTTGACCGGTCTCAAGACTTTGATCGGGTTTGGCCCGAAGATTTCTGACTCGGCTGCGGCCCAACCTGACGGATTGCTTTTGCACGAAAACATGATCTATTCGCTATTTCCGATGATTGTTGGAATGCGGCAGTATTGGCGTGACATGGATACTCTTCTGTCGTGGTCCCGCTCTGAGCCTCACAGAACCTGGTGGACGAATTTCCTTCGCGACTCCAAAGGAACCGGTTTCTGGCATGAAACCTACTTGATGAGAGGTGGAATGGAAGCCGTGTACGACGATGTTCCCAAGCCAATTGGCTTCATGAGATTTGCCCCCACCCAACCGGCCCGGGGCCCCATGTTCGGGTCTGCGCAGCGTGCCCGAGCGGGGAAAAGCGACAACCCTGTTGTCAGCGAGAAGGAACTGTACGAGCAGTAGTGCCGAACCGCCCGAGCTCTTGAACTTGGCGCGAGAAAAATGGAGGAGCGTTGAACCAGGAAAAGCGTGTAGCGATCGTTACAGGAGCTGCGCAAGGTATTGGACGCAGAGTTTCCGAAGTCCTGGCCGAGCGCGGATACCGGCTGGCCTTGATTGATTTGCGTATACCGGAGGAGACGATGCGCTCGATACAGGCCCGTGGAGCCGAAGCGTTATCGCAGGCCGGCGATATCACGCATGAATCCGTTGTCGAGGAATTTGTTCGTCGCGTCTATGACGTGTGGGGCAGATCCGATGTTCTAGTCAATAACGCGGGGATTGCGTTCATTTCTCCGGCAGAAAGCACGGCGAGCGCCGACTATCGCCGCGTGCTCGAAGTAAATCTGGTTGCTCCATTTCTACTGGCCAAAACTTTCGGCGGCAGAATGCTTGCCGCCGGACGCGGGTCCATTGTGAACGTGGCTTCGATCGCCGGATTGGTCGGTGTTGCCGATAGAGCTGCTTACAATGCTTCGAAACACGGACTTGTTGGCCTGACGCGAACGCTTGCCGCAGAGTGGGGCGGCCGAGGCGTGCGCGTAAACGCAGTTTGTCCGGGATGGGTGAAAACGGAAATGGATTCCGCCGCGCAGGACAAGGGCATCTACACCGATGCGGATATCACGGGCAGAATTCCGATGGGCCGCTTCGCCACTCCGCAAGACATCGCCCGTGCGATTGCGTTTCTTGCCGATGAAAAAGAAAGCTCCTTTATCAATGGACACACGCTCGTAGTCGATGGCGGCTGGACCGCCGACGGAAGCTGGGAGTCGTTGAGGATGGGCAAGCGGTAACAACACCTACGGATGTCTCGAAGCGATGAGACAGAACGCCAATAAACCCGGATGGGAGTTAAGTAACGAGCGAAGGTATCCCGCAGTCTAAAGTTTTTCTTTGCGCATCTCTACTTTCCTCACGACCCCCGCTCCTTCTTTAACCACGATCATCTGATTCGGTTTCACGTCTCTTACGGTCTCGACTTGGCCACTCGGCCAGCGTATTTCGAGCACATCCACTTTCGCCGCTTTTCCGATCCCGAAGTGCAGCCGCAGATCGTTTTGCGAGATGTAGCTGCCGCCGCTGCGGACCTCATCGATCTGCTGGTGAGGCTTGTCTTCTCCTGGTGCCTGCGTCACGCACTTCACTCTTGCACCGATCGCGCTGCGGTTAGACTTCGTCCCCACTAACTTCAGCTTGACCCAGTTATTGCCGGACGTCATGTCGCAGCGCAAGAGCTGAGGTGGGCCGTTGATGGTGTTAACGACGATGTCGATATCACCATCGTTGTCGAAGTCTCCGAACGCGCAACCGCGCGCGGCCGCGGGAGTCGAAATGCCAGGACCAGCCTGCAATGAGACGTCTTCGAAGCGTCCGTTGCGCAGGTTCTTGTAAAGAAGCTTGCGCTGCGCATATCCAGCTTCGGTCTTGAGCTGCTCGACCTCAGGATAGACATGGCCGTTGCACAGCAGGATGTCAGGCCATCCGTCGTTCTCCATGTCGAGGAAACCACAGCCCCACCCAAGATATTGGGTATGCATGCCAAGTCCAGCGGTAAAGGTGGTGTCCTCGAAGTTCCAGGCGCCGTGATTCTTGTACAGAGATGGCGTATCGCCGGCGAAGTTGGTCTTCACGATGTCGAGATTACCGTCGAGATCGTAGTCGCCAGCTGCGATGCCCATGCCCGCCTGAGGCTTGCCATCGGCACTGAGGACGCATCCAGCGTCGAGACCGACATCGACGAACTTGCCGTTGCGCTTGTTCTGATAAAGAGCGCTAGCAGTCGAATCATTGGCCACATAGATGTCAGGATAGCCGTCGTTGTCGAAGTCTGCCGTCAGCACCCCGAGCCCATAAGTGCCATTGGCCTGCAAAATGCCGGAGGCTTCGGTAACGTCGGTGAAGGTGCCATCGCCATTGTTGTGATACAGAATGTTCTTGCCACCGTTCAGGCCAGGTGGTCCACAGGCCACCATCACGCTCTTATAAAGACAAGGCCCACTTTCGGGTACAGGCGCCGTTGCGAGATCGAGATCGATGTAGTTGGCGACGAAGAGGTCGAGTCTACCGTCGCGATCGTAGTCAACGAAAGCACAGCCGGTGCCCCAGCGCGTTTTGGTTCCGGCAACGCCTGCTTTCTCGCTGACGTCAGTGAAAGTGCCATCACCATTGTTGTGGTAAAGAGCATTCTTGCCGAAATAGGTGATGAACAGGTCGTCGAATCCGTCATTATCGTAGTCACCGATGCATACACCTTGTCCCCAGCCGGAACGGGCGAGTCCGGCCTTGGCTGTGACATCGGTAAAAGTTCCATCGCGATTGTTCATAAAGAGGCGGCAAGTCGGCTCCTCTCCTTTGGGGAAACCTTCCAGCCGCCATCCGTTGACGAGAAAAATATCGAGCCAGTCGTCATTATCGTAATCGTAGAAAGCAACGCCACAGCCGGTGGTCTCGAGCAGGTACTTATTCTTGTGTTCGCCTCCGAAGATCGTCTTCGTCTTAAGGCCGGATTGCTGGGCTACGTCGATAAAGCTGACGCCGAGGTCGGGCTTGGCGGGGTCGGCCTTGGGCGTCACCTGAGCTCTGATGCCCGTGGGGTATGCGAGTTCCAATATTTCGGTGAGCGGCAGCACGAGGGCAGACTTGCTGAGAGACCGGAGAAATGCGCGGCGTGATTGGGACAAAGGACAGTGCTCGCCTTAGAAAATGCTATTTTGCCATCCGCTTCTCTATACTAACGCACGCGCGGTGAAGCTGCGTTGAGGCGAAGTCCAACCATGCGATGCAGGAAACCGGGAGTCTTGGAACGGATCATCATTGTTGCCTTGTTGGCGGTGTCGTGTGCGGCGGCGGAGGCTCCGAAGAAGATGGAGCTCACACGGGCTGCGCGGCCTTGGGAGTTTGTTTCGGCAGTCGGCCAGCGGGCCGGGGTTCTTGGGAACGAGGGTGGCAAGCTAGAGGCATGGGTTTATCCGTTGAAGCTCTTTCGCGATTTTCATCTGCTGTTTCATCTACAAGAGCGGGTGATTCCGGCAGAGTCACTGGCGAGGAGCGTACGAGTACGGCCGGAGGCGTCAACCATTATCTATGCGGGCGACACGTTCCAGGTGCAGGAGACGTTGTTTGTGCCGATGGCGGAGCCTGGAGCCGCGATCATACTTGAGGTCGAGACGCAAGAGCCGCTGGAGATTGAGGCGGTGTTTCATCGAGATTTTCAGTTGGAGTGGCCTGCGGCGTTTGGTGGATCGTACATGAATTGGGATCCGAAGCTGCGGGCGTTTTCGCTTGGTGAAGAGCGCAAGCAATATGCTGGACTTGTAGGGTCGCCGACGGCGGAAATGGTAAAGGAGGAATATTTCACCAACTACTCGGCATCAGGAGAGAGTTCGTTCTTATTGGGTGCGATGGAGAAGGGCCGCAGTACAAAGCTCATCGCGATCGCGGGGTCGGTGCATGGGATGCAGGAAGCGGAGGCAACATATCGGAAGATAACGAACGTATATCAAGATCTGTCGCAAGGTGCCGCAAAATACTATGCCGATTATCTCGATCGTACGGTGAAGCTGGAACTCCCCGATGCGCAGTTGCAGCAAGCTTATGACTGGGCGCGGGTAAGCATGCTGCAGGGTTTGGTGGAGAGTCCTTACCTCGGTAAGGGATTGATCGCGGGGTATCGGACGTCGGGAGATTGGGAGCGTCCAGGGTTCGCATGGTTTTTCGGGCGCGATTCGTTGTGGACAGACTTGGCCCTCGATGCAGCCGGCGATTTTGAAACGACAAAGACGGCGCTGGACTTCATTAGCAAGTACCAGCAGACGGATGGGAAGATTCCTCACGAAATTGCCCAGAGTGCCAGCCTTGTCCCTTGGTTCAGTGAGTACCCGTATGCCTATGCGTCGGCGGATGCGACTCCCCTGTACATCATTGCGATGAATGATTACGCGACGAACAGCGGGGACGTCGAGTTCATACGGGCGAAATGGGAGTGCATCTGGAAGGCCTACCAGTTTTTGCAATCTACCTATGATGCGCAACACCTTCCTAAGAATTTAAACATTGGCCACGGCTGGGTAGAAGGTGGACCGCTGTTGCCTGTCGAAACAGAGTTTTATCAGAGCGGCTTGGGGGTAGAAGCCCTGCGGGCTCTAGCGCATCTGGCAGAGTTGACGGCTAGGAACGATGCTCAGCGAGAGCTGACGGCCGAATTTGCGAAGCAGCAGCAGGTGCTGAATCAGACGTTCTGGTCAGCTAACAAGAAGATGTATGCGTTCGCGCTGGATGGATCCAGCAATCGGGTTGATACGCCCAGCGTGCTGGCGACAGTGCCCATGTGGTTCGGGCTGACGGATGCCGACAAAACTCAGCTAATGCTTGATCAATTGGCGCAGCCCGATCACCATGCCGATTGGGGGATGCGAATTATCTCGTCAAGCGATCCGCGATACAACCCCGGCGGATACCACTTCGGGTCGGTGTGGCCGCTGTTCACGGGGTGGGCTTCGGTGGGAGAGTACCGCTACCATCGCACGCTTCCTGCGTATGAAAACTTGCGGGCGAATGCACTGCTTGGGTTCGATGGATCGCTTGGTCACTTCACCGAGGTGTTATCCGGAGACTACTACCAGCCGCTCTCGACGAACTCTCCGCACCAGATATGGTCTGCAGCAATGGTGGTCAACCCCATCTTGCGCGGCATGATGGGCATAGAAGTCGATGCGATTGCGAATCAGCTGAAATTTACGCCACATGTTCCGTCCGAATGGGCGTCGTTTGGTATCCACAATGTGCGGGTCGGAAAGGAAATCCTAAGTCTCAGCTACACACATACGTTGAATAGCATCACGCTTGACATCGATAGCAATGGCAGCTGCGAAGTGGAGTTTTCCCCCGCGCTGAGCTTGCGGACTTCTCTTGTCAGTGCCTCGGTAGATGGGAAAACAATACGGGTACGGCCTGACCCAAACGCTATCGATCAGCATGCGCCAATGACTATCGCCGTGCACAAGGGACACACGCGAGTTGCGCTTCGGTTGAAAGATGACTTCGGGTTCTCTGTTTCATCGCAGCTGCCAGAGTTGGGTACGGCCAGTCATGGCTTGCGGGTAGTCTCCGAATTCTGGACATCGTCACGCGACAGTTTGCATCTTAGCGTGGCCGGAGTATCGGGTCATCATTACGATCTGACGGTTTGGAATCCGGCGCAGATTGCACGAGTGGAAGGCGCCGAATTGCTGAAACAGGAAGGGACGACAGGATCTCTCGTAATTTCTTTTCCGGCGGGTCAGGTCGAGGGATACACTCGACAGGATGTAGTGCTCCATATGGTTGGACGGCGTTAGTAAGTGTATTGCGTCAACTACAGCCGCCGTCCCGGGGTGCGCGGGCAAGTCGCCGGCGCTAGGAGTTGTTGGCACGAAGATATGCATTCCCCTTCCGGAGGAGCTCATGTACCGAACGGCATCACTTCTCGCCCTCTTATCTCTGCTGTTGACGTTTGCTCAGGCACAAACCCATCCTGTGGACGATGAAGGACACCAGTGGTGGCAGCATGCAGTGTTTTATGAAGTCTATCCACGCAGCTTTGCCGACAGTAATAACGATGGAATTGGCGACCTGAAGGGCATTACTTCCAAGCTGGATTACTTGAAGAAACTGGGAGTGGACGCGATCTGGATTACGCCCTGCTTTCCTTCGCCGCAGGTCGACTTTGGATACGACGTTTCCGACTTCGAGAACATTGATCCCATGTATGGGACACTGCAGGATTTCGACGCGATGTCCGCCGAGGCCAAGAAACGCGATATCCGAATCATTCTCGACTTCGTGATGAACCACACGTCGGACAAGCATGCATGGTTCATAGATTCGAAGTCGTCGAAAACAGCGGACCATCGTGACTGGTACATGTGGCGCGACGGTAAAGCCGCGGGGCAGCCGCCGAATAACTGGCTGTCGACTTTCGGACATTCTGCGTGGACGCTCGATCCGACGAGCGGCCAGTACTACTACCACTATTTTTATCCCGAGCAGCCGGATCTGAACTGGCGTAATCCCGCGGTCGAGAAAGCAATGTTTGACGTGACCCGTTACTGGTACAAGCGCGGTGTGGCTGGTTTTCGGTTGGATGCGGTGGATACGTTATATGAGGTTGAGGATCTCAGGGATAATCCGACCCTTCCTGGCAAGAACAAGTACGGCGATCCGAATATGGAGGATAAGTACAACAAGAAGCTGCCTGAAGTCCACGATGCTCTCAAGCGTTTGCGTAAAGTTGCGGATGAAAGCAATGCGGTCCTGATCGGTGAAACCTGGACCAAGAACGCTGAAGAACTGAAGGAATACTACGGCGAACACAGTGACGAACTACAGATGCCGATGGACCTGATGTTCGCGAAGGTGGACAAGGTGTCAGCGCCAGAATTTCGGAGGCAGATTGCTTTCGCGGACTCCTCAGGCGGTTGGCCAACTTACGTGATCACGAATCACGACATCGTGCGTTCATACAACAGGTACGGTGACGGCAAACACAATGATGAGATTGCCAGGCTAATGGCCGGGCTTTACCTCACGCTACGTGGAACTCCGATCATGTATTACGGCGAAGAGTTGGGAATGGAAAACAACGATCCAAAGCGTAAGGAAGACGTGAAGGATCCGATTGGGAAGATTGGGTGGCCGGTCGAGAAAGGACGTGACGGAGAGCGTACGCCGATGCAATGGGACGCAACCACGAATGCCGGCTTTTCGACTGCAACGCCATGGCTTCCCGTTCCGCCGAGTTACAAGACCCATAATGTCGCGAGTGAAGAAAAGAACCCAGACTCGGTGCTGATCTTTTATCAAAAGCTGCTTGCGCTTCGGCATCAGAGCAAAGCCCTGCTTGATGGCGACTACATTCCACTGAACCAGATGGACAACAACGTTCTTGCGTATGGAAGGAAATATAAAGGAGAAACGGTTGTCGTAGTTCTCAATATGTCTCCGACAGCACAGAAGTTCAGGCTCGATACAACGCCGCTGCAGGTCTCCTCGAAAAATGCGGTGACCTTGTTGACTACGCTACGCAAACCGGCGAAGGGTTTGGCCGAGCCGCTAAACCTGCGACCATTCGACGTTTACATTGCGCAAGTTGGGAAGTGAATTCGGATAATAAGCATGATCGCAGCAATAGATGCAGGATCTCTTTTTGTCTATGTTATGTGCACAACCTGGGTTGGGGTATCTGTCGCGGCGTTCCCGGTTGGGGAATAAACAGTTTTCGCTGCTGCACTCTTCTCGGCTAACGGCAGTGCTTGTCCCACGTCTGTGTTTTAGGATCGCCCAATGAGGACTCGCACAGCGTTCGTCGCCTTAGTCTGCGCCGTTGCTGCTTTGTTCAGTTCGTCTACGGCTTGCCAAAACCCTTCAACTACCAGACTATCTTCTTCCGCCGTACTGCAGATCAAAGCTGAGATTGCGCGCCTCCAACAGGCGAACAAAGAAAAGCCAGTCACTGATAAGGATCTTACTGAAATCGCCTCGGCCGCCGACAATGCGCTAAAGGAAGCCTCTGACGCGCTCTCTGCCGGACAGATCTATGTGAGTCTGGAGAAGCTCGGTCGCGCACACAATCTTCTCGGAGCCGCACGCAGGGGCACGGATAAGTCCGAAGTTGAAAAAGGTGGCCTTCCCGCGTTCGAGTCGCAGTGGGGCAAAGTCAGCCTGCGACTTACTGCACTAGACCAAGACGCACACAACCGCGATTGGAAGAACGCGACGCTCGCATTGCGTGGGCTGGCCCAAGCTGCGCAGGGCCGGGCAATCCCGCTGCTCGAGGGGGGGCGAGGGTTCGCTACCGCAAAGGGTCCAAACGATGGTCTCTTCTATGTCGGCCAAGCCGAAGGTGAAGCTGACTTCGCAGTCTTTTGCAATTCTCTGGATCTCACCTCACGTCCGCCGAGTTTCCAATTGCGCTCGTTCTTGCCTGAGTTGCAGAAGCTGCAGCAGAAGACAAATGCCGCATTCAAGCCGCCCAAGTCCATCGATCTGCACAGCCGTTTCATCGCACTGAATTCGGCGATCAAATTGGCAGAGGAACTGGACGCCTCGAAGTTTTACGCGGGAAGTCTCTACATCTATCTCGAGGCGCTGCGCAACTACGGGATGCTCGATCAGTCGCCGCTCGATGCGTCGCAGCAAGCTCGCGTGAAACAGGATCTCACCGACGCTCGCCAAAAACTGGCTGCCGCATCCTCCGATGAATCGATCGCACTGCTCTTCCTGGAACGCGCCGAGTCCTACACTGCACATGCTGATGGCTCTGCTCCTACCGGGGACGAGTGGAGAAGTGCACGCATCATTCTCGATCAGGTTCTGCCAGCTTATTACGCAGCACAAAAGCCGGCCATCCCGCTCCAGCGTGCTTCCGGCAAGACAGTGGATATTACGTTGGTACGCTGGCCCTACACTTGAAATATCTCCGATCCAGCAAGTTTGCTGGTACAGGAAGTGGCGGCAAATTATCCGGGGCAGGTTACGTTTATCAATGAAAACTTCGGTGCTTCGAAACTTGCCGATCGCTACGGAGTCAAAGGATACCCAGCGGTTTTTGTGGATGATGTGCTGGTAGCGGTGCCTCGCGACTTTGGATACTTCGGAGAGGTCGAAGGCACCGGGCGATACGCTCCCTGGCGCAACGCCGATAATCAGGCGAAATTCAAGGCTGACCTGGTCCGCATGATTGACCTGATTCTCGTCGGGAAAAAAGATATTGTGGCCCGTGAGCACGCCGGTGCGAATTCTGGTGTTCGTGAGATCGCGACACTGCCAAACTTCAAGCTGACGGATCTGGCGGGACATCCGCTTACGAGCGACCAGTTAGCGGGGCGGGTTGTCCTCGTTGAATTCTGGGCCACATGGTGTCCACCCTGCCGCTCGACGCTGGAATGGCTTGGCAAACTGCAGGGGACTTATGGAGATAAACTCGCGGTAGTCGCCCTGGCGGTAGAGTCTCCCGAAGACAAGATACGATCAATGGTCAACTCACTCAGCCCCGACTTACACTGGGCAATTGCAGACGCGCCTACAGCCACGGCTTTCGGGGATATTACGTCTGTCCCCACGATGTTCCTCTTCGACCAGTCTGGCAAGACGGTTCGTGTGCTATACGGTGCGCCCCCTGATTTACACGATGAGGCAGAGAAGACGTTGGCACAACTCGTGAAGTAGAGTAACTACTGTCTGCGGCTACTTCCAAGTGTATACTCCCCTGCGATGGAAAGAGGCGACCTTCGTGAGTACGCGACGGATGCAATCAAATTCTGGGAACCTGGCCGAATCCTTTACAACCTAGTACTTGCCGCCGTCGTGATCACCTATTTCGCGGTTGCCTATCCGTTGTCAAAGACTTCCATCACAGTTGATTTCTGCCTTGGCCTCTTCCTGCTGGCTGTGATTGCGAACGTCGCATACTGTGCGGCGTACGTGGTTGACATCTTTGCACAGGCGTCGGGATTTCGTGAGGTTTGGCGGCGATACCGGAAGGTGCTGTTCGTGATCGGCACTCTCTTTGCCGCGATTATCACCCGGTTTATTGCCATGGGCATGTTCCCCGGCAATCGTTAGCTAGTAATAATCGAAAGTTCAGCTTTCGCTCGAGCATCCGCCGCGCCACATGCGAGGAGGCCCTGTCTCCAAATATTGACCCGCTGGTGACAAACGCTGCCAGCGCTTTTGTGTAATCTCCTTGCGCTCGCAGTCGATTCCAGTCCCCCACAATCTGGAGTACATGAATGCGTAACTTTATTCCGCAATCTGGCAGATCAATAGGCCTCATTGTTCTCGCATTGGTAACACTTGCATCTGGTCAATCGGGCCCAACCTTTGTTGCTCATCGTGATTATGTTTCCGGCGATTTACCCAGGCTGTTCGCCGCCGGAGACTTGAACAATGACGGCGAAGTTGACCTCGTGCTTCCGAATGCGACGTTAAATTTCAGCATCGTTAGCGTCGTTCTGGGGAATCACGACGGCAGTTTTCAGGCACCCCTTTTGTTCGATTCCGGAGGGGTTGGAGGAACCGCGGCTGCGGTGGCGGACTTCAATGAGGACGGGAAGCAGGATGCTGCAGTCACAACGCTGTCTGGTGTATCGATACTTCTTGGAGATGGACAGGGAGGTCTTGGTTCGCCTCGCAGGTTCGTCGTAGGAAACACTCCTGCCGCCTTGGTCGCGGGAGATTTCAATGGGGATACTCATGTGGATCTCGCAGTGGCCAACTTCGCTTCCAACAACGTCTCCATCCTGCTCGGCAATGGGCGTGGCACTTTCCGAGCAGGATCAACCCTAACAGTTGGACGCGCCCCGCTTGGAATTGTGGTTGGAGACTTCAACCATGATGGCGATGAGGATTTGGCTGTCGCAAACTCGAATCAGGGTGGAGGAAATCCCGGACCGAATGGAAATACGGTAGCGATTCTTCTCGGCGCAGGAGATGGCACTTTTGGGCCTGCAACATTTATCCCCGTCGCCCGAGGACCCATCGGGATTGCGGCGGCTGACGTGAATGGAGATACACAGCAAGATGTGGTGGTGACGAATTCTCTTACGGAGCAGGTGTCAGTGCTATTGGGTCTAGGTAATGGCAGCTTCCAGGCACCGACGACCTTCACTGTCGCGTCGGGTGGAAATCCTGCACAAGGTTTTTTCCCCTCGTATGTTGCCGTTACTGACTTCAACGGCGATGGCAAGTTCGACCTCGCTGTCGCCAACCCGAATACTTCAACCATCGCCCTTTTGCCAGGAAACGGGCAAGGCAGCTTCGGTGCGCCCACGAATACTTCAGTCGGGCGAACGCCCGTGGCGGTGATCACCGGCGACTTTAATCATGACGGCAGAGTGGACTTTGTCACCAGCAACGAAGACGGAAACACGGTCTCTGTGGTCTTTGGTCGTGGCAATGGGAAGTTCCTGGATGCACCCAGCTTTCGGGTCAATGCGAGTCCGACGCAGATTGTGACTGCCGATTTCAATGAGGATGGCCTTGCCGACCTCGGGACGGTGAACGCCGGTAATTCTCAGGATGGGCGAACGGTCTCGATTCTTATGGGACTGGCCGGCGGAGGGTTCGCAAATCAACGAGTGGCGGGCGTGGGAAATAATCCGCTGTCATTAGCGACGGCCGATTTGAACAACGATGGGCATGCGGACATAGTTGCCGCGAACTTTGGCAAGTATCCGAGCGATCCGGGGAGCGTGTCGCTGTTGTTGGGCAGGGGAAATGGAACCTTTATTCCGGCCATGAATTTCCCCGCTGGGGACTTCCCCGACTTCGTGGCAGCAGCGGACTTTAATGGAGACGGCAACCAGGACCTCGCAGTCGCGGACTTTGGAACAAACGTCGGCGTCGGTGGAATCTCGATCCTGCTGGGCAATGGCAGCGGAGGGTTCGCGGCACCTGTAAAGGTTGGACCGGACGTCGACAACGTATTCCAGGTTCTCACCGGCGACTTCAATCGTGACGGAAAGGCTGACATTGCGTTCTCGAGCAGAGCGACCGTCGATTCGGTCGCCGTACTACTTGGCAGTGGCAACGGTTCGTTTGGTACGGCAAGGACTGTGGCGGTCCCATTCTTTGTTTTCACATTCACGAATGTCGACTTCAATCAGGACGGCATTCTGGATTTTGGCATCGAGGAGGGCGGGGTCATCGAGACTCTGCTAGGCGATGGCCAAGGGAATTTCGCTTCGCAGGGGACCTTCGATGAGGGCGAAGCTGCCATCTTTTCGGCGATTCAATCACTGGCTGTAGGCGACTTCAATGGCGATGGGTTTCAGGACATCGCCGCTCCCGACGTATTCAGCGATAACGTATCGATCATGTTAGGAAACGGCGATGGAACTCTGACCCAAGGAGGGTTGTTCACGGGGGCTCCGGGCGGACGTGCCTTGGTCGCCGACTTCAACCGGGACAACCGTCCGGATCTTGCTGTTGCGGCAACGGACAGTCGAAATAATCAGGGGAAAGTCATAATCCTCATGAATCGAACCCGGTAGGTTGTTTCCGCACAGCGCAAAGCGAAAAAACATGCGCGAACCGCTTGAGCCATTTTCCGGGGTTTTTTCGCGTACTGTAATGAGGGTCGATATCTCCAAGGCCCCGGAGACATGGCCCCTTTAAATCTTTATCCATAGGGGAAGGAGACACCCATGCCGGAGATCGTACTGATTAATTGTTTCGAGGTTGCGGCCGGGCGGGAAGCGGATTTCTTCTCGCTGTGGCAACAGGTGAACTCATACATGCGCAAGAAGAAAGGCTACCGGAGCCATCAATTGCATCGTTCGCTTGCGCCCGATGCCCGCTATCGCTTCATCAATGTGGCACGCTGGGCATCGCTCGAGGATTTCAATGCCGCACACGACGAAGGCTTTTACCGACTGGTCGGGCGTCCGGAGTGGGCGGAGTTTCCACCGTTTCCGACGTTGTACGAGGTAGTAAATGAGGCTCAGGTGGAGGACAACTTTACCTGGAGACCTCTTCCGATAAACGGCACAGCGTTGGGAACGGGTACCGGAGCTGTGTCGAACTAGTTATTGTGGGGACGACTTGGGCTGCTCGTGAGGTTTGAGGACTGCAGGCTGAACAGTTGCCGGCCGTGTCGTGGGAGTTGCTGAGACCTCTTGAGCATTGAGATGGCCGTGAGCCTGCCAATCGGCAACGATCAGATTGCAGGCCTTTGAAGCCCCTACCGCCTGTGTAGCGCTCGTGCCGATCATTTCACCCGCTCTGTTGACCACTTGGATTTGGCTGTTACTCCGTAGCCGATTCGGGTTTTGCTTCGAATCAGCGTTCTTCATGAGGATGTAGTCGGCATTCGCCTGATTGATCGTAACGATTACGCCTGAGCAGCCCTTCTGAAAGCTCTTTGCGGCCTCCATGTTCTCGGCCCAGTGCTTGTCGCTTCCGGCAACTGCGTTGCTACTGACGTTTTCTAAACCCTTGCCCTGAACAAGGACCCGAGGTTTATCTTGAGCAGTTCCAGAAATTGCGATTGCGATTACAAACAGCAGCGTCCAAGTCTTCATGGGTCTCTCTTTTTCGGAGGGAAGGGTGGTTAATGTCTAGTTCGAACTCACTGGCCCTCGATATGCATCTGCATTATGCGGCGCCACCATAAGAACGCAAGTGACGACAGGTCATAACACCTGTGTAATCGAGTTCTCTAAGTGCCACATGCGACTTAGTTTGCGTGAAAGATCGGCTTCTAGCGGTGCAAGCTCTTTCACAGAGGTTTGAGTCTGACAATCTCTTGAGGAACGGATCATTATCTTCCCGGATGCTATCCTCGATACCCTATGCACGGATTTCGCAACGTATGCTGCGTCATTCTGGTGGTCGCGCATCTTTGTTTGATTCGCAGTCTCGCTCAGCAGCCTTTTCTCAACACGAAGCAGTGGACTGCGCTTCGAGACGAAGCAAACGGGGCTGCACCCTACGAGAATCTTCGTTATCTGACCACTCTACATCGTGTGCCCGCGACGCCGGCGTTTGAGCTGGCTGCTGATTTCATTTTGCGGCGGGCAAAAGAATACGGACTTTCCGACGCACACAGTGAGCAGTTTCCAATCGACGGCACTAAAACATGCGGCCTGATGCGCTCTTACTTGGGTTGGAATGTCCAGGAGGCGCGCCTTTGGGAGGTGCGGCCCGATCATTTCTTAATCGGTGATTGGGCGACTGATGCTATTCGACTGGCGGACTATAGCCACAGCGCCGACGTTGAGACCGAACTGATTGACGTTGGCAACGGCGCCAGCGAAGCGGACTATAAGGGCAAAGATGTGCGCGGAAAGATTGTTCTGGCCGACGGTGTTTTGGCCAGCGTGCAGCAGATTGCCGTCATCGAGCATGGCGCGGCGGGAATCGTCAGTGACATGCCGAATCAGACCACCGCATGGGCTGGACTCGATAAAACTCTAGTTCGCTGGGGTCACCTCGATGCGCGCCAGCCTACGGGCTTTGCTTTCATGGTTTCGCGCGCGACTGCCGAAGCACTGCGGGCGCAGCTTCAGACGGGGAGACCGGTACTGCTGAATGCACACGTGAAGGCCATGGTCGAACCCGGCCACTGGACCGTCGTCACCGCCGTCATTCCGGGTGCCGACCCCGCTTCGCCGAACTCCTCTCCCAAAGAGATCATCTACAGTTGCCATCTCGACCACGAGCGCCCAGGCGCGAACGATAACGGCAGCGGTTGTGTCACGATCCTTGAATCGGCCCGCGTGCTTGCACACCTGATTCGTTCCGGTGCGCTGCCGCCTCCGCGGCGGACTCTTCGTTTTATCTGGGGGCCGGAGGTAGAGGGCACCATGGCTTTCCTTGCCTCTCATCCTGAAATCCGACAACGTGCTGTCGCCAACGTTCACATGGATATGGTGGGCGGCGACTTCTTTAAGAACAAATCCATCTTTCACGTCACGGCCACGCCATGGTCGTTGCCCAGCTTCGTTACGGATGTTGGCGCGGTCTTTCTCGAGGCCATTCGCACCGCAGCCAGCGGATACGCGGCCGGGGACCTGCCGGCCGAGGCAGGCATCATCGAGCGTACTGAAGCGGGCGGAACGCGCAATGAATTGATAGCTGACGTCACGCCCTACTCAAGCGGCAGCGATCACGATGACTACGATTCTTCCACGATTGCCATCCCCTCTCTCTATTTGCGCGACTGGCCTGACATCTACATCCATACCGATCTCGACACAGTGGAACAGATCGATCCGACGAAGCTCCGGCGCGTGGCGCTGCTGGGAGTTGCCGCTGGCTATGTCTACGCAAACCTCGAGGCCTCGCAGATTCCAACCCTGATTCCGTTCCTGATCGCTCAGTCGCAATCCCGCTTGGCGCAGGGCTATAGCGCTGCCCAGCAACTTCTTAACGACTCTCAGCTAGCCCCGCCCGCTGCCTGGTACGAGGCTCACAATCTGCTACAGCAGACCTTGCGCCGCGAGACCGGGACTCTTCATTCTCTCGTAGCGTTCACGGGCGCGCCGGAAGACCCTGATACCGATGGCGTCCAGGCCCTAACGTCGCAGGCCGCGATTTACGAGGGCTGGCTCCGCTCCCGCGCACAGGCCGCGGCGGCGAAGACGAGCGATCCCATTGCACCGTGGGCTGGGTTACCTGGTGCCAATCGCATCCCTGTTCGCATCGGCGCCTTCGGACCGCTCACCTATCAGAACGATAATGTGCTTTTGGCTCGTTTGGGAAAAGAACGCTATGTGAAAATCCAACTCCTCAACAGCGACGCTACGCCCATGCTCAATGTGCGCAACCAGGGAGAGCTCTATGCCTATGAGATCGTCAACTTCATCGACGGCAAGCGCACGGTCGGCGAGATCCGCGACGCGGTTTCAGCGGAGTATGGTCCCTTGCCGGTGAATCTGGTTTTCGATTATCTGCAGGCATGCGCAGAGGCCGGCGTGATTCAATGGAAGTGACTGCGAGGCATCTCTTAAAGAATTAGAGGCTCGAGCGCAGCTCACATTATCGAATGGCGAACTTCCTGCCGAGAACTACAACTATGATAACGATCTCGACCAAATACCGGTAAGCGCGTCTGTTTCTAGCTTTTCATTAACACTCATTGCGCATCTCGAAAAAGCAACCCTTGTTCTGAACGTTGCATATTTCGACTGGAATGCCAGAGCCGCAAAAGGCGTTCTTAAAAATCTTCCAACATCCAGACGTTCGAGCTGCCGCTGGATTCCCACATCGCCAGACGCTTGCCGTCGGGAGAGGGAATCGCCCAGCCGATGCGCATCCTCTCATCTTTGAAGATGGGACGAACCTTGCCCTGCAGATCGACGTTGAGCAGAGTCCAGGAATCATCCGTCGTGAAGCTGGTTACCCACAGGCTCTTGCCGTCCGCAGCCCAGTCAAGATTCGAAAGACCCGCCCCTGAGGCGACCGTGATTTTTTGCACGGTTCCATCAGCGACCGAGAACAGGCGAATCGCCGTGTTCTGATTGATGCCGATCTTAGTCGCGCTAGCAATCCAGTGTCCGTCGGGTGACAAACTCCAGTTGAAGCTGTAAGAATCCTCACCGCTAATCCGGGCTTTGTCGAACTCGGGTCCGCGTCCCCGCATCGGATCAAAGGTATAGAACTGCATCTCGTTCTCGGTGATTTGGCTGAAGATGCATAACGTTGAACGTGCACGCGCACATTGATGGTTGCTGATTCCCGGACCTTCGACTACGAGCTGTGGAGGTCCTCCTGAGACTGGAACACGCATGAGGCGGACCTGGTTCGAGGTCTCGCCTAGCTTCGGAGTGATGAGATACAGAATGGTTTGCCCATCTGGGCTGATTCTTGGAATAGACAATTGCTCCGCGCCCCCAACCATAAGTTCTGGAGTCGTCTGATCGATGCGCTGCTTGTAGATCTGGAATGTCCCGTCACGATCGGACGTGAAGAGAACCGCCTGGCTGTCAGCGGTCCACGAGTAAGGATAGTCCTCGCGTTCGTCGAGAGTGAGGCGCTGCGGAGTCGCGAGACGCTTGCCTCCGTCCTGGATATCGACGACGTAAACGTCCGGCTGCAGGGAATGCTTGAAGAAGGCTGCGCGGCGTCCATCTGTCGAAAGAGTGACAGCTGAGGTAAAACCGGGATCGCGAGTCAGACGTTCAGGAGAACCAACTGGGTTGCCGTTTGCGTCGAGTCGGAGGGCCCAGAGGTTGTAGTCGTCCTGATTCGGTCGCGGTTCCGCCTTCGAATAGATCAGGCGCCCGTCCGCATTCCACGCGATACCTGGTCCGAGTCGAGGGTCGGTAAGCATGATTCTGGACTCGCCAGTCGAGAGATTTATTGTGTGCAACTGCGTTGCAGTGCTGGATGCGCCGGGATAATAGGTGGCGCTCACGTATGCAATGCGCGTTCCGATAGGCGACCAGGCAACGGGACTAAACACCGATGCGACTCCGCCGACGAGTCTTCGGGCGCCCTGCCCGTCGCTCTGCATGATCCAGATTTCGCCGCGAGCCTTTCCTCCACGGTAAAAGGTGATCTGCTTTCCGTCCGGAGATACGGATGGATCGGCGCCTTGGTCGGTGAGTTTGCGCGGCGATCCTCCGAAGACGGAAACATCCCAGATGGACGGCTCCTGGCTGGGATTCTCGACCCAGCTACTGGCAATGTGCGTGCCGTCGGGAAACCAACTGACCGGCTCGGGATGGAAGCCTTCCGGCAACTGAACCGGATGTGTCTCCCCGGTATCGACGACCTTTAGGTACATTCCGGTGCGATCGGAATAAGCGAGATACCTGCCGTCGCGCGAAATGCATCCGCCGAGGACAGGCACATCGGCGGGATTGGCAGTGAGTCGACGCTCAGAGTTAGGGCGAGAAGAAGCAGAGCGTGATCCGGCAAACCATCCTATGGCCAGCCCGACACCCAAGATGATGAGGACGCCAGCGGAGATCCACAGCCAGCGCCGGTTTGCGGAGGCGGTGAGGGTGGAGGCATGCACCGAACCGTTGCTGTGTCCGTTGAGGGGCGCCAGAAAGCGATAGCCACGCCGAGCTACGGTCTCAACATAACGCGGATGTTCGGCTGAATCGCCGAGAGCGTCGCGCAGGCGGCGGATGGCCGCGTTCAGACTGTGGTCGAAGTCGACGAAGGTCTCGGTGCCCCAGAGCTTCTGGCGGAGCTCCTCGCGCGTGACCACATCGCCGGGTCGTTCCAGCAGAAGGGTGAGCACCTGAAACGGCTGCTCTTGCAGTTTGACTTTTGATCCGTTCCGCCGAAGCTCGCCGGCGCGCAGGTCGACTTCGAAGACGCCAAAGCGCACGATCGACGAACCGTTCTCGCTTACCACCGACAAGGAAACCTCGCCCCCATCAGGAAGTCTAGCACTGAGATACTTTGGTATTGCGAGTTACCGGGCTCTCCAAGGCTTTGACGCCGAAGCACTTCGCCGGTTATCGATGGATGTTCGGCGCGTAACCCGGCGTCCATTGAGGCACGCACCCCGCAGCGGCACCTTGGCTCCAGAAAGCGGGGCGCAGGGTGAGGATCTACAAGGCTGCGGTGTTAGTTGTTGTGATGCTTTTTTGCGGCGAGTCGTGGAGCGAGAGCGGACATGAGGTAGCGGTCTCTCTCTATAACGACGCCGGTGTGCCGAGGAAGGCACTCGCGGATGCAATGACGATCGCGGGACGGATTTTCAGTCAAGGGGGGCTGGAGATTGTCTGGACGGATTGTTCCGGAACAGAGCGGAGCAGCAGTGTGTGTGAACGACCAGAGGGGATGGTGATCAGGGTCATTCCCAAGTCACTGACTTTCAGGGACACGATCTTTGGCGCAGCATTTCTTGCTTCAGACGGGGCGGGCCAAGTGGCCGATGTCTTTTATGATCGCGTGCTCGATCTGCATTCGACCGCGCGGGTGGATGTGGGTCGGATCCTGGGGCAGGTGTTCTCGCACGAGCTTGGGCATCTGCTGCTCGGTGTGCATTCACATTCGCGGATTGGGGTTATGAAGGCGAACTGGGATCGAAATGATTTGGAAAAGATCGCGAGGGGCGGCAGCTTGCAGTTCTCAGCAGATGAATCGCAACGAATGCAATACAGGATTCAGGAAAGCTCCGTGATCCGAGAGGCGGTTCGTTAGGTGGAAGGCTTGGCCTGAGACTGCTTTTTCTCGGCTTTCACTTCTGTGCCCGTGCCTTCTTTTATGGTGTGAATTTGATCGACTGCGAGACCGTCGAAAGTTTCAAGCAATCCGCTAGGCCACCTTACCTGCACGGAGTCGAGTTTCTCGAGAGATCCCAGGCCGAAGTGCACACGCATGTCGTTGTTCGAGATGTAGCTTGAACCGCTGCGGACCTCATCGACGAAGGCCCGCTTTCCTGATTTGACGAAGATGCGGGCGCCAATACCGTCGCGGTTCGAGCGCGTGCCGACTGTCTTGAAGGCGATCCAATGATTAGAAGTTCGCACCTGGTTCACCAGTAGGCTCGGTTTGGCATTCATGTTGGAGATCACAATTGAAACGCGGCCATCGTTCCAGAGATCGCCAACGGCAAGTCCACGCGATGACATGGCTGTAGTAATTCCTGCCCCTGCACCAGCAGAAATGTCACTGAAAGTTGAGTTGCCATTGTTGTGATAAAGGATGCGCGGCTCCTGGTAATCGCTGCCGAGATGGAACTTATCCACTTCGGGGTATACGTGACCGTTCACCAAGACCAAGTCGGGCCAGCCGTCGTTGTCGAAATCGAAGAACATGGTTCCCCATCCAAGATATTTTGTGTACAAGCCGAGGCCTGCGGGGAACGTGGCGTCAGAAAAGATTCCGTTTCCGTTATTGCGATAAAGAGTGGAAGTATCGTCGGAGAAGTTGGTCTTAAAGATATCGAGACGCCCGTCGCCATCGAAATCACCGATGGTTGAACCCATGCCGGCTTGCTCGCGTCCGTCTTCATTAAACGCAGCACCCGCATTCACCGCGACATCCGTGAAAGTCCCGTCGTGATTGTTGTGGTAGAGAATGCTGGGCGTACTGTCGCAGGCCACGTAGATGTCGGGCCAGCCGTCTTCATCAAAGTCGAAAGTGGAAACGCTGAAGGCATAGTGGCCATCGGTACGATCGATATGAGCTTTTGCGGTCACGTCTTCAAACGTCCCATCGCCCTTGTTGCGATAAAGGATGTTTTTCGAATCGGCCAATCCACGTGGGCCACACATGACAGCGACACCCTTCCAGAAACAGGAGACGCGCTCGCCCGGAGCAGGAGCCGACGCCAGATCGAAGTCCACGTAGTTGGCTATCATGAGATCGAGTAAGCCATCACGATCGTAGTCAACGAACGCACAACCAGTGCCCCAGGCTTTGCCGGAACCGGCTACGCCTGATTTGCCGGCCACTTCGGTGAACGTGCCCTTTTGGTTGTGATACAGGCGATTGGATCCGTAATAGGTGACGTAGATGTCTTCCCATCCGTCGTTGTCGTAGTCGGCGACGCAGACGCCTTGTCCCCAACCATTCGCGTGCAGGCCAGCGGCGTCGGTTACATCGGTGAAGGTTCCGTCATGCTGATTGCGATAGAGGTGGTTCGAAGGCTCCTTGTCTGGGGGAAAGCCCTCGAGCGTCGTTCCGTTCACAAAGAAAAGGTCAGGCCAGCCATCATTGTCGTAATCAAAGATCGCAACGCCAGTTCCGGTGGTCTCGATGATGTATTTCTTCGTTTCCACTCCACCAAATACTATCGGTGACGAGAGTCCAGCCTTGTCGGCGATGTCCACAAACTCCGCGATCGGGGCCTTACCTTTCGCCGGGGGCGCGCTAGTCTGCGCTGAAGCCAGGCAGGCTGTAATGAGCCACAGAATCAACACGTGGCTGGGCAGGGTGGACATGCTAAGGGCCCGAAGTGGAATCATGATCTCTTGGCATGCTATGGCCCCCCGTGAGCATGGTCAAGCCGCACATCTCAGGATTGATGGCCCTGTCTGAGCCAAGATGCGTTTTAGTAATATTTTCATAGTGCCTTCCGGTAAGCAGTTGCGGATAAGGAATCTGTGTACACGCATCGTGATGCTATGTCTCATCGTGTGGCTCTCCATCTCTTCGCACGCACAGAGCAGTTCGAAGAGCACTCCGAATCCAGAGGCTATCTACCAACAGGCTGTCGCCGCTTTGCAGCGACAAGATCTCGCGACTGCGCGGTCGCTGTTCGAGCGAGTCGTCAAGCTTGCGCCACGCAGTCCGGATGCGCACAACTCGCTAGGATGGGTTCTCTTCACGCAGGGAGAGGTCGACAATGCCATCCCGCACTTTCGCAGTGCCATTAAACTCCGGCCCGATTTTGCGCAAGCACATATCAACTTGGCGAATGCGCTGGCGCAGAAGCGACAGCTGGATGAAGCGCTGAATGAAGCGCGCGAGGGCGTGCGTATCGCGCCAAATGACAGCGAGGCTCATCGCTGTTTGGGGCACGTGCTGAGCTTTCGCGGAGATCTTCCCGGGGCGATTGGCGAATTGCGCCGCGCGGTGAAACTTGATCCGACGCGTGCTGACCTGCACGACGAACTTGGAACTGCCCTGGTGCAGAGCTCCCAGGAAGATGAGGCGGTAAAAGAGTACACAGAAGCTTTGCGGCTCCAGCCTGAGCTGGCGTCGGCAAATTTACATTTGGGGGCGTTGCGCTGGGAGCAGAAATCGTTTGAGGCAGCACGCGGGCATCTTGAGAAGGCTGCCGCATTGGATCCAACGAACGCTTTCGCACACTTCTACCTCGGACGTGTGCTTGAGGATTTGGGAACAAGTGACAAAGCACTTGAGGAAGTTCAAATTGCCGTCAAGCTACAGCCGAACTTCGCTGAGGCGCAAAATCAATTGGGACTGATGCTGCAGCGTGCCGACGATGCGCCCGGTGCGGTAGCCGCGTTTCGCAAAACCGTCGAACTCAATCCGAACAATGCAGACGCGCACAATAATCTTGGATTAGCCCTGATTCAGGCGGGCGCGGCGAAGGATTCAGTGACAGAATTCGAAACAGCGTTGCGCATATCGCCAGAGGACAGCGATTACGAAGGAAATCTGGCAATCGCCTATTTGCAGATGGCAGACTTCGACGCCGCCATCCAGCAACTGAATTCTGCGCTAAAGAAAACGCCGCAAGACGCCACACTTCACTACAATCTCGGGCTTGCGCTCAAGCTGAAAGACCAGTTGCCGGAAGCAATCGCGGAGTTCGAAAAGGCCGCTGCGGTCGATCCCAAGCAAGCGGATATTCATTACACATTAGGCGTGACGCTCTGGCAGAAGGGAGATTTCGCCACAGCGGCCGAGCACTTACGGTCTGCCATCCAGATCAAGCCTGATTATGCAGAGGCACACTACACGCTGGGTACGGTCCTCCGACAACAAGGAAATCTGAAGGAATCGGCTGTGGAGTTGCGTGAAGCCATCCGTCTGCAACCTGACTTTGCCGGAGCGCACACGACATTGGCCGCGGTCTTGCGTCAGCTAGGAGACACAGTGGGTGCTGCGGAAGAGGCGAAAGCGGGGGAGACGATCAGCAAAGAGAGAACTGGACTCCAGGCTGCCACCTTCGCCACGAATTCGGGTCAGCGTCTGTTGGCTGCCGGTGATCTGGATGGCGCTATTTCGCAATTTCGTTCTGCGATTACACGAAAGCCAGATTTTGCGCCAGCACATTTTCATCTCGCCGAAGCTCTCAGGCAAAAGGGAGATCATGATGAGTCGAAACGAGAATTCGAAAAGGCGGCCGAGCTCGATTCGCGATTCCAGTCGCCTCAGTAGGCACTCATCGCAAATTCTTTTTTTCATATTTCATCAGGAAATTGGCAGCACGCGCCTACGCAATTTCATAACTAGCATCGATTCAGATACTTCGCTTGACATCAACATGCCATCAGGATTAGTGTCCCTTTAATCACGACCTTGTGGGGTCGCGTCAATACTGATTTTGTATTAGCTCAGGAGTCAGCAGTGTCGTCAGGCCGTCTACCCTGCGATTGTTGTTCCCATTGTCTGCGTCGTTTCGTCAACTCAACAACCAGCGCATTTTACAAATCAAAAAGTTCGAACTGAAAGTCGCACCTGCGGAGGTCCTTTTATGAAGCAGTGTTTGCAATGGACGATTTGCTTGGGACTTTTGTTGCTCCTCACTTCAACGGCATTTGGTCAAGCCGTTTACGGGAGCGTTATCGGAACTGTGACGGATCCGCAGGGTGCGGCTGTCGCCGGGGCCAAGGTTACAGTGACCTCGGTCCGCAAGGGCACCACCGAGGAGACGACGACGAACGCCGATGGCAACTACAGCGTGACTCACCTGATTCCCGATATTTACGCAGTTAAGGTAGAGGCGCCAGGGTTCAAAGTGACGCAGGCGAACGACATCAACGTATCCGCCGACGCGGCGGCTCGTGTAGACCTTCAATTCCAAGTTGGTGGAACGACTGAGACCGTAGAGGTTACGGCTGAAGCGCCACAACTGAAGACGGACCGCGCCGACGTTGCTACTACGTTCAACGAAAAGTACGTGGAAGACATGCCGATTCTGAATCGCAACTTTACGACCCTGCAACTGATGGCGCCAGGTTCACAGAAGTTGACGGGTTGGAGCCACGCTGCGACGGAGAACCCGCAGGGGAGTCAGCAAATCTTCACGCAAGGCCAGCATTTTAGCGGCACCGCGTTTGAACTGGATGGCACGGACAATCAAGACCCGATCCTGGGAATCATCGTCATCAATCCAAACCTGGATGCCGTAACTGAGGCCAAGGTCGCGCTTCAGAACTATGACGCGGAATTTGGAAAGGCAGTCTCCAGCGTCGTAACAGCACAGACCAGGTCGGGTAGCAATGAATACCATGGGAGTGCGTTTTACTTCCGCCGCTCGGACGCGCAACTGGCGCGCAACCCTTTCACGCAGTCACCGAACCAAGCGGACCCGGTCACCGGTCGTTTGATTCCGCCCTCGCGCTGGCAGCAGTTCGGAGGCACAATCGGTGGGGCGATCATTAAGGATAAGCTGTTCTTCTTCGGCGATTACCAAGGCACACGACAAACGAATGGAGTGAGCGGACTCTTCACGGTTCCCACTGCCACGGTAAGGTCGTCGTGCAATCCGGATACAAATGCTACGAGTTCGACACCAGGATTTTGCAATCTGAGCGAGTATTTGACGGCTGGCGTCACAGGTGGCGGACAGGCTTACGATCCTGTGACTGGTAATCTGCAAAATGGAAGCGGACGCACGGCATTCACCGGCAACCTGATTCCGATTGGCAGAATTTCGCCCGCTGCAGGGGCTATTCTCGCCGCCCTGCCCGACCCACAGAATGCGAACGTACTGAACAACTTTGTAGGATCAGGTTCGGGACCGTTCAGTGCCAACTCCTTTGACACCCGCATCGACTACGCAGCCAGTTCAACCATCAACGTGTTCGGCCGGTTCAGCCTGAATTATTTCAGCCTCTCGGGCCAAGGCATTTTCGGTCAAATGCAAGGTCCCGGAAACGGCCTTCTCGGCTTGGCGGGTAGCTCCAACACGCACAACTACAGCCTGGCTACGGGCGTTACCAAGACTTTTAGCAGCACGTTGCTCATGGACTTCCGCTTCGGATGGTTTAAATACAATCCGCAAACGGAAAAGCCCGATGGCGGAACCCCCATGAGTGATTTCGGAATTCCGGGGGCAAACATACCGGGCGACTCGAAAACAGACGGACTGGGCTCATTCCAATTGGGCAAGGATCAGATCAGCGGTTACAACGGAGCCCCAGCTAGCGGCGACCAAGGACTTGTGATCTCCAGCTTTGGCGATGGCCTGGGTATCGCCCGCTGTAACTGCCCATTGACGGAGAGTGAACAACAGTTCCAGTTTGTGAACAACTGGACCAAGATGCGGGGCAACCACCAGATCAAGTTTGGCGCCGATATCCGGTACGCCATGAATCTGAGAATTCCCAGTGACAATAACCGAACCGGCGAGTACAACTTCAGTCCGGAAGCCACCTCAAACGCCACGGCAGGCGGGCTGGACCTCGCAACCTTCTTGTTGGGCGATGTCACTTCTTTCGCTCGATACGTCAACAACCCGGCAGTCGGCGGAGAGCCAGCGGAGCGTCAGAAACGATGGTTCTTCTACGGACAAGACACCTGGCGGGTGACCCCAAAACTGACGGTCAACTATGGCCTACGTTGGGAAATCTATTTTCCTGAAACAGTCAACAGCAAGGGCGCCGGAGGATTTGCCAACATAGTGGATAACGGCGGGCAAGGCGGAATCCGCGTTGCTGGCTATGGGCCCTACGGATCGAATGGAAATGTAGATAACACGTGGAATGCGTTCGCCCCACGACTTGGCATCGCATATCAACTCACCCCGAAGACCGTAATTCGAATGGGGTACGGACGGAGTTACGACATCGGCGTGTTCGGTTCGAACTTCGGACATACCGTTACGCAGAACATTCCTGTATTGCTAAAGCAGAACTACGACGCCAGCACCTTCACCACCGGCTCACCGAATCCGAACTGTGTGGCTACTGCATGCTCGGGGAATCTGGTTCCGCTTTTCTCGCTAGACGTTGGCCCCACGGCTGCCGTGATTGCTCCGGCCACGGCATTCGAACCCATTCCGAGCAATGGGTTCATTCCACTAACAGCGAATCTCTCCGGTACGCACATCCGTCCCACCTCTCAAGTCCTGCCAACAGTTGATGCCTGGAACGCTACCGTGCAGCATCAAATCACCAACACCATGTCGGTGGAAGCTGCCTACGTGGGTAGCAAGGGGTCGCATGGATTTGCGGGGAATGGTCCCAATTATGATGTAAATCCTGTAGCCGTCGGCGGAGGCACCGACATCACCACGGCGTCAGGCTTTAATTTCGTACCGTTTGCGCCACAGAATAATCGTCGTCCGCTGTTCCCGACGATTCCCTTCGGACTGGGTAACTACTACGGAAACGATGCCTCCAGCAACTACAACGCATTTGAGGTGAAGGTGGATAAGCGCTTCTCGCAAGGGTTGCAGTTCGTTGCGCACTACACCTACTCTCACGCGAACGGGTACACCGACAACTATTACGCGATCAGCCACGAAGTCGCTTATGGGCCGGTTGATTTCAGCCGGAATCACGTGTTCATTGTCAACACGATTTACGAATTGCCGTTCGGCAAGGGGAAGAGGTTTGCGGGCGATGTCAACCGCGCGGTCGATTACATAATCGGCGGATGGCAGCTAAGTAACACGACAAACTGGAGCAGTGGCTTGCCCTGGACGGCCAGCATCGGAGAATGTGGCGCAGTGAGTGATACTGGACCATGTCGGCCTGATAAGGCGTCAGGGTCTTTCGACGTTGGCGTAAAAGGCGAAATCGATACGAACAATCACAATCTGACGTACTTTACTCCGGTACCGACTATCCTTGATGCGAGCACACTCCCTGTAGGCACGGACGTCTGTGGGCTCTCGGGCACGAGTTCTGGTCCATTTGCCCTACCTGCTTGCGGAACGATTGGCAACATCGGCCGAAATACCTTCCATGGTCCTTCGGGCTTCTACTCCGATTTGTCGGTAGCGAAGCGTTTCAGGATCACTGAAAAGCTAAACGCGCAATTCCGCATGGATGCCTTCAACATCTTTAATCACCCGGTTTACGCGTTTAGCGCCAACAATGGAGCTAACGCTTGCGTCGACTGCCAGGGTGGGAATAACGGGAAGATTACCAACATCGAGGACGGAACCACGATGCGGCAACTGCAGTTCGCATTGCGTTTCGATTTCTAGACCGGTTTCGGTTGTGATCACACAAGGGGAGTCTCGTGAGACTCCCCTTTTTGTTTGTGGTCTAATTGGGGTGGAAACTTTCTTTCGGCGGCCTGTGTTGATCTTCCGTACCCAGCTTGTGCTTTCTGCTCTCCTTCTAACGCTGCCCTGTGTCGGGCAGGAGGCGACCGCGCCCAAGAGCAACTCCTCGAGTCAGATAGCCAGCGCGGATTCGCAGTCTGTTCTCGCATCAGCGCAGGCACTCGCTCGGCACGCTCGATACGATGAGGCCCTTGCTCAATTGCAAGACTTGGCGGCCAAACATCCCGAGGCTAAAGGCATTTCGCACGAGATGGGAGTTACGTACTATCAGAAGGGCGACTATCCGCACGCAAGTGACTACCTAAAGAAAGCAATTGCAGAAGATCCTGCTGACAACGAGGCGACACAGCTACTCGGACTTTCGTATTACCTCTCCGGCAGGCCGGCTGAGGCGATTCCACTTCTGGAGAAAGTGCAGACCTGGTTCCCGCGGGCGAATGTAGATGCTTCGTATATCCTCGGGATCTGTTACATCCAGAGCAAGGACTACCCACACGCGCAGAAGGCTTTCGCCAAGATGTTCAACGTTACACCGGATTCCGCACAAAGCTACCTGTTCACTGCGCGCATGCTTTTGAGGCAGGAGTATGGACCAGTGGCGAAAGAGTACGCACAAAAAGCAGTCGCGGCTGATCCGAAGCTTCCGCTCGCGCATTTTCTCTTGGGCGAGTTGTACCTGTTCGAATCGCAGATTCCAGAATCGATTGCGGAGTTCGAGAAGGAGTTGGCAATTAATCCTGCGTACGCAGCGGCATACTACAAGCTCGCAGACGCCTACTCGCGCATCCAAAAATTCGATGAATCGGAGCGGTTGCTGCAGCAGTCGATCTGGCTGGACTCGACCGCAACTGGACCATACATCCTGATGGGAAAGGTTCTCGAAAAGAAAGGTGAAACAGAGTTAGCAATTCGTGCGCTGCAGCGTGCCTTAACTATGGATCCGAACAATCCCATGACGCACCACTTGCTCGGGCAGGCTTATCGGGATGCGGGCCGAGCCCAGGAGGCCGAACAGGAACTGCAAACCGCGAAGCGCTTGCAGGGCTCGCAGGCGGAAAAGCAGTGAGTAGGCCGCGGGTGGCTGTACTGGGGCTGCTGGGTTTTTGCGTAATTCTTTCTGTGTGTGCACATGTGTCCGCACAGTCGGCGCCTGGGATCAAGGTCATGCCGATGCCCGCGGCGATTGAGGTTGGCACGGGACAATTCATCATTGACCAGGGATTCAAGGTTGCAATCGTGGGAATCCAAGACCCAATGCTCGATAGAGGGGTGGAGAGATTTCTTGCTCAACTTACGGCCCGAACAGGAATCTTCTTCGAAAAGAAAGCTGGAGCACAGCCGATACTTGAGATACGCGCTGCAGCGAACAGTTCAAGAGTGTTAAAGCTTGGAGAGGATGAATCGTACAGCCTCGACATCTCTGGCTCCGGGGCAAAGCTGTCAGCGCCGAACCCTCTGGGCATTCTGCACGGGCTGGAAACATTTCTGCAGATGGTCGAGACCACCGCGGGCGGATACGCCGTGCCCGCCGCAACCATTCACGATCAGCCGCGCTTTGCCTGGCGTGGGTTGCTCATCGATGTAGGGCGTCACTATATACCTGTTGATGTACTCAAGCGCAACATTGACGGCATGGCGGCCGTCAAGATGAACGTTTTGCATCTGCATCTCTACGACAACGAAGGGTTCCGGCTGGAGAGCAAGAAATCTCCCAAGCTTCAGGAAATGGGTTCGGATGGGCACTATTACACCCAGGCGGAAATCAGCGACCTGGTGGATTACGCGCATGATCGCGGAATTCGTGTTCTTCCCGAGTTTGAAATGCCGGGCCACAGCAGTTCGATGTTTGCTGGATATCCGGAGTTGGCGAGTGGTCCGGGTCCATACAAGGTGGACCCCGGCGGGCCGGATGCGATCATCGATCCCACACGCGAATCAACTTATAAGTTCATCGATAAATTTCTCGGCGAGATGAGTAAGATATTTCCCGATGACTATGTCCATATCGGCGGGGATGAAGTCAGCGGCGCGCAGTGGAATTCGAATCCGAAGATACAGGAATTCATGCGAAGCCACGGCATGAAGAATAATCAGGATCTGCAAGCGTACTTCAATCAGCGCTTGCAGAAGATTGTAAGCAAGCACGGCAAGATCATGATGGGATGGGATGACGTCTTGCACCCTGGTTTGCCGAAGAGTGTCGTCGTGCAAACCTGGCGCGGTCAGGAGTCCCTCGCTGATGCAGCACGGAAAGGGTACAGCGGCCTTTTGTCATTCGGCTATTACCTCGATTTGATGTGGCCTGTGGCCCGCCATTACGCGGTTGAGCCAATGAGCGGAGGAGCAGCGACGCTCAGCCCGGATGAGAAAAGCCGCATCCTGGGCGGCGAGTCGTGCATGTGGACGGAGTGGGTCACTGCTGAAAACATCGATTCCCGAACCTGGCCGAGAAATTCCGCGATCGCCGAAAGACTATGGTCGCCAGCCGACGTACAGGACCTACGATCACTCTATGAGCGGCTTGACCTCATAAGCTGGAGACTGGATCGGCTCGGACTTACGCATCGGACATTCGTAAACCAGGCGATCGAACGCATGGCTGGCACACCGGATTTGGTCGCGCTTCGCACGCTGGCTGATGTCGTCGAGCCGGTGAAGGATTACACGCGGATCAATAACGTGAAAGGACCTTGGGATTTTCGTGCTCCTTTGAACCACTTAGTGGATGGGGTTCCTGCCGAAAGCGAAACAGCACGACACTTTCGGGAACGGGTTGATAAATATCTCAAAGCGGGTGGAAAAGATCAGGAGTCGGAAGGGGCAATTCGATCGCAGTTGATTACATGGCGCGACAACGACTCGAAGCTGCAGCCCATACTCGGACGGTCATTTCTGCTTCAGGAACTCGCGCCGCTCTCGCAGGATCTCGCTTTACTGGGATCGGCGGGATTGTTGGCGCTTGATTATCTGGACAAGGCTTCGTCTTCACCTGAGCCATGGAGGACCCACCAGGCAACAATGCTTCAGAATGCACGAGCCGCAAGGGCCGATTTGCTATTGCAGGTGGTTGATGCCGTGCAGCAGTTAGTGGAAGCGAGCGGACGCGTGCAGGTTACGGTCACCCAATGATTTCACGAAGGATGTTTCTGCATTCTGCTTCTGTCATGACGGCAGCCTGGGCTGCTTCCCGGGTACGCATGCCATTGACGGTTGCGGCGTCGGTTTTACCTGCGCCACTCAATGAATTCAACTATGGCAGCGTTACCGTGACCAGCGAACTTCATCGCAAGCAATTTGACAATACTCACGCAGTGTTGATGGGCTTGAGCGAAGATAGCCTGCTGAAACCCTTCCGCCAGATGGTGGGGCAGCCGGCGCCCGGCGAGGAATTGGGTGGTTGGTACAAGTATGATCCTAACTATGACTGGCACACCTTTGATGCCGGGTTTGCTCCGAGTGCAACGTTCGGCCAGTGGATATCGGCCCTTGCACGCGCCTATGCGATCAATCAAGACGCTGCGGTTCGAGAAAAGATTCTGCGTTTAAATCTCTTGTACGCGAAGACCATTTCCGGTGAGTTCTATTCATTGAAGAACCGTTTTCCGGCCTACTGCTATGACAAGCTAGTCTGCGGCCTGATTGACTCGCATCAGTGGGCAGGAGATTCGAACGCATACCGCATCCTGGAGCAGACGACAGATACTGCAATCCCCTACCTGCCAGGCAAGGCCATAAAGCATGGACAAAGCTGGCGCCCCGGAACCGACGTGTCTTACACGTGGGATGAATCGCATACTGTGCCAGAAAACATGTTTCTTGCTTACCAGCGGGGGGCTGGCGAGCGCTATCTCAAGATGGGCAAGGCCTATCTCGACGATGAGTATTTTGATCCGCTGGCTGAGGGACACTGTCCGTTCGAAGGCAGGCACGCGTACAGTCACGTGAATGCCCTGTGTTCGGCCATGCAAGCCTATCTGACGCTGGGAAGTCGGAGGCATCTGCTGGCGGCGAGCAACGGCTTTGATTTTCTGCAAGCACAAAGCTATTCAACAGGAGGGTGGGGTCCGGACGAAACGCTGCGCGCTCCTAACAGTGACGATGTGGAGGCAAGCCTGCAAAACACGCATCATAGCTTCGAAACTCCTTGTGGCGCTTACGCACATTTCAAATTGACCCGCTATCTGCTTCGTGTGACCGGCAATTCACAATACGGCGACAGCATGGAACAGGTTATGTACAACACGATTCTGGGAGCGCTTCCGTTGCAGCCGGACGGAAGAACTTTTTATTATTCGGATTACAACTTCAAAGCGCAGAAAGTTTACTGCGAACACCGATGGCCCTGCTGTTCCGGCACCATGCCGCAGATAGCTACGGACTATTGGATTAGTTCCTACTTCCACGATCGCGATGGCGTCTACGTCAACCTTTACATGCCCTCGTCGCTGAGGTGGACTCAAGATGGGACACAGGTTTCAATTTCGCAGGAGACTTCCTATCCAACTGACAGCCAGATCAGGATCGATGTGAGCCCATCGCGGCAGCTGGATTTTGCCCTAAGATTGCGAATTCCATCTTGGGCTAACGGAGCTTCGGTTTCGGTGAATGGCAAGCGCATGTCCGCGGTCGTTCGTCCCGGACAATTCTTTACGATCCAACGAACCTGGAAAGGAACAGATCACGTGGAGTTGGAATTGCCACTGAGGATGCGGTTGGAACCGATCGATTCACGACATCCTAGGACAGTCGCGCTCTTGGCGGGTCCAACCGTACTGTTTGCAATCGCTGACAAGCTACCGCAGGTCAGCGGTCAGGAGTTGCTATCCGCGAAGAGTACGGGCAATTCAGAATGGATCGTTCAAACGGATAACACATCATTCCGTTTACGGCCTTTTACCGCAATTTCAGATCAGCAATATTCGACTTATCTGATGGTTAAGTAACGGTAGCGGGGCAGAAATAGAAGTGCACAAAGGCGGCTCACTGTCTCGTCTACTCAACGTACGCTTGGGATGACCCGAGCGACGTTATTGGTTCTCCCAAACCTTATTTGCTTTTCTCTTGTCTTCGTGACCCTCCCTGAAGAGACGAGCGAGGTCGCCGAGAGGTACTTCCCTGGTTTGAGTTGCGAATTCCCAGAGAGGCCGTTCGCCGTGAGCAGTGATGACGGATGTCGAAACGTAATAAAGACTTTGCTCCTGGAGCATGGGTAGTTGCGACGCATGCTGCGGATGCGTCACTGGCTGAATAATGATGGGTTCAGTGCTTAAAGCTCCGCCAAATGCCTGGCCAAATGCCGTGGCCGTGCACAGTAAACAGAATAGAATGAGAGTCGTTTTCATAAATTTCTCCAACTGCCGCAAACCCTTGTCAGACGCGGCTTTCAAGGCCCTCGGACTTCGGCCGACCGAAGACGTCAACCTCAGTAAGAGCAAGTTGGATTCCAAAATAAGCTATTGGGTGGGTAGGAGTTTCAGCGTTCCTGCATAAGACTAAGCAAAAGTTTGCACAATGAAAGGAGTTCTAGGGGGTTATCGAGCACTGAAAAAGTGATCGGAATCCTTGTGATTTTGTGCAACCTGCAGATCAATATGCGGCGCGCCAAGGAGGCCATTCGCATACATGACTTTTTCGTAGGAGAGAATCTCGGGATCCTGTATTTGACTAATAATTTCTTCCACCAATTGAGGGGAAATCCGCGCCGCTATGGTTACGCAACGACCCCAGAACTGGGTCGAAGGCCATGTCCCTTTGAAAGCAAGATTGGGGTCTTTCAGGTCGCTATCTTTGTCATACAGGTCATCAATTACCTTGAGTGTTTCATGCAAGGTCTCAACGACGTCCTCCTGCGCGTGGAGTTGGATATAAAGATCCGCCACATGCAAGAGTTCAAGTGCCTGAGACTCGGGCTTTAATGACGATACACTCTTACGAATCTCGCTGAGTGCAGTTCGACAGACAGATGGATCTTTGTTAATAGTGCGCTCTGCTACCAGGTAAAACAGGTTCATTCGCGGGTGGCTGCCACTCTGATTAAGTTCGGGAAGGGTATACACCTCAGCGAGGGCCTGCTTTGGATTTCGATCGGCAAGGTCCTGAATGCGTGCTTCCTCCTGAAGGATGTATGCTTGGTCTGTTTGCATGGGGGCATCATAAACGCGACCCATATCGATGATTGCGGGTATGGAATCATCTTTGGGATCGAGTGGCTTATCAAACTTGTCATCTAAGGAGTTCAAGCCATTTGGATGTTCGAGGATGCTGTTTCGGACCTCCGCATGTTCGCGAAGAAGCGCCTCGGCATGCGCGCTATCAAGTTCGCGAATGATCGGCATCAACTCGAACAAACGCAACTCGTAGATCGAAGAAAAATTGAGCATGCCCTTTGTCGATGTGGTAATTGCCATCGGGAGCTTGGGGGATGCTTCCTCGTAGTCCTTCGTTTTGTGCAATATCGAATCCACTGCACCCATTGCCATGGCAGGAGGCAGTTGCCGCCAGAACCGCACCAACAAGGCTGCAAAGTCATACGGATCGGGCTCCATCTCCGTAGCGGTCTGCTGAAAGTTGTTGAGGGCCTGGGCAAAGATGGCGATTCGCTCATCGCGACGCGTATCGGGTATCGCATCCATCAACGAGCCTGCTGCGTAATAAGGATAATCATCACTTCCTGCCTGCTCGTCTAGCAGAGCTTTGGCACGATCCAGTTGTTTCTTTTCAATGTACTGATCCAGAAGGCTACTCTCGATTCTTGCCTTCGTGAAGGAATCCACCTTCAACGCCAACTCAGAAGCTTTCTCCGGCGACATCTTAATAAGGTCCCTCAGAATGCTAAGCTGCAGAATCTGCATAATGCGGCAATGCGGATCGGAGAAACATTTTTCTTGGGTACTACTGGGCGAACCGATTTCGGTCGCGCTGGTGAATGCGCTCTCCAGTAAGGCTAAGGACCTCTTCGCGTCGTACTTGGCAAGGCCATTGGCTGCCCGCCACTCCACGAACGCGCGCATGTCGGGTGATAGCGCAGTGGCTTCGGTCAAGGCAGAGTCGATCAGCCGCAGACCCTGTTTCTCCTTGTCGGTGAGCTTTGGAGGTGGGAGCTTAACATGCTGGGATTTCGAAATGGGTAACGACGCCAGCTTTGTCTGCGGAGTCGGAGGGGCATTCTGAGCGAAGGCGTACGAGAGGAGACTGCTTAGGACAACGAAATGCAAAACTCGGACGATAACCGGCACGGACGTCTCCGCGGAAACTTATTACGTACCTGGCCGAGTGAACGACGTCATGAGTTTAACAGGATTATGGGTTGTAAGTTAGCCCTAACAACTGTCGGCGGTCTTTGGTCATCAGCTTGACAGTTTCTCTTCGTCGAAGGGAGGGCAGATCGGGATGGCGACCTGTTTGTTAGAAACCATCGAGATTAGAACCCATCCATCGGGGCAATATTCTTACCCTCAACGCAACTATATCCTCGGCCGGCGGAGATATTCTTATACTCCTCTGTTCTTCCGTTCGGCCAGTCGATCACAACACGCTCTACCGTGTCTCTCTTTCCCAGGCCAAAGGTCAGGGGCAGTTCTGACTGGGACAGATAGCTGGAGGAACCTTTTGCCACGCGCATCTGGCTTGATCCGCCGTGAAAGATTCGAACCGTTGCCCCGATTGCGTCCCGATTCGACTGCGAGCCGGTGAGATGAAACCGTATGCTTCGGTTGCCGGCGAGCTGGTCGTTGCGGAAAAGAAATGCCGGCCCATTATTAGTCGTCATGAGAACATCTACATCGCCATCGCGGTCGAAGTCGCCATGGGCCAAGCCGCGACCGACGCGCGGCTGACCGAACTGATCACCAACATCGGCCACAGCGTCGTGAAAGGTACCATTGTTGTTCAAGAATAGTTGCGGCGCCTGGGCATAGCCAACGTTGCCGCGTATATTGCGGACGGTATCGTCGATATGTCCATTGACTACTAGCAGATCCTGATCGCCGTCCAGATCGGCATCAAAGAAGGCAAGCCCAAATCCCAGCGTGTTGCGGGAAGGAAGTCCAACGCCAGTGCTGACGGCCACGTCGTCGAAGGAACCGTTCTTGCCAGCACGGTAGAAGCCGATCATCTCGTTGTCGAAATTCGTGATGGCGATACCGAGATTGCCCGAATTGTCGAAGTCCGCAACATCCACCCCCATGCCGGCTCGAGCCTTGCCTTCAGTGGTCAGAGCAACTCCGGCCTCGACGCCAACTTCCTTGAAGGTTCCGTTACGTTGATTGCGATAGAGCTTGTTGGGCTGAGTGTCATTGGCTACAAGAAGGTCGGGCCAGCCATTACGGTCGTAGTCGATCATGACCACGCCGAGCGATTTCGAGCTACTGTCGAAGATACCGCTACTGGCAGTCACGTCTTCGAAGGTGCCGTCTCCGCGATTGTGAAAGAGCCAGCAGGTTTGTCCCCGGTAGGCCTCAGGCGTGCAGTACGATTTGTGCTTGCCATCCAAGCTGCAGAAAACGTCATGATCCATCGACCATTTCACGTAGTTGCAGACGAACAAATCGAGGCGTCCGTCACGGTCATAGTCCACCCATGTGGCAGATGTGCTGAACCCCTGTCTTCCGCCGAGGCCAGCAGCGCGGGTCACATTCTGAAAAGTTCCCTTACCGGTATTTCTAAATAATTGGTTCTGGCCGACGCAGGTGACCAGGATGTCGGGGAATCCATCATTGTCATAATCACCCACGGCGACGCCCATCCCATACATCTCGATGTCAAGACCCGATTGCCGGGTCACATCAGAAAACGTGCCGTTGCGGTTGTTCCGATAGAGGCGAAGGGTTGTGCGCGAGCGCGGGTGGCCTGGCCAGTCCATTCCATTGATCAGTAGGATGTCCTGCCATCCATCACGATCGTAATCGAGGAAGGCGCAACCCGAGCCGAGCGTTTCAGGAAGAAGCTTGCCGCCATACGCACCGCTGTTGTGATGGAAGTTGATTCCAGCCTGCGAGGTCACGTCCGCAAAGCGGAAGCCCGGACTGGTCGATGCTCCCCAGGCCAGCGGTGATCGCAATTGTGAAGCCAGAGCCAGGCTGGCAGAACCGAAAAGGAAAGAACGCCGATTCAAGGAATGTTCACCAAACCGTTCCGAATGGCGTACACGACCAACTCTGCGGTTTTGTGAATACCAAGAGCATCCATCATGTTGGCGCGGTGGACGGCGACGGTATTGGCGCTCAGATTCAATTGAGTTGCGATCTCCTTGTTCGATTTGCCATCGACAATGAGTTGCAGGATTTCAAGTTCACGCGGCGTCAGCGCATAATCGCGTTCTCCCTTCAAGAGGTGTGGAGGCGCGAGCTGTTCGTCGAGAACGACTTCACCGGCGGCAACCTTTCGAATTGCGGTCCCCAGATCGAGATCAACGGCGTTCTTGAGGAGGTATCCCTTGGCTCCAGCCGAGAGAGCCTGCCTTACCAGAGTCTCTTCGGTGTGCATGCTGAGCATGACCACAACGCTCTCCGGGGAAATCTCCAGCAAGGGGCGGATTGCGGAAATTCCATTCGTGCCGGGAAGGGCACAATCCATGACCACAACTTGCGGATGCAGGTCTTTCGCCAGTTGAAGCGCTTCGTTGGCATCGCTGGCTTCGCCCACAACGTGCATATCTGACGCGTCTTCCAGCATGCGGCGAAAACCACGCCGCACCAAAGCATGATCATCTACAAGGAGAACCGTGATTTTATTCGGTGACTGCATCCTGTTTTTCCACGGGCACGGTCAATCGAACCAGCGTGCCGCCTTCAGTTGGGGTGAGAAATTCCAGCTTGCCAGCGAGCAACTCGGAACGCTCGCGCATGGCAACCAAACCGATGCCTTGTTGCGTTTTCTGCGCCGCAAAACCTGTGCCATGATCTTCCACCTCAAGGCGCAAGGCCGACGGCAGGAACTGCAAACGCACCCACGCGTTGCGGGCTCCAGAGTGCCGAGTTACGTTGTTCATGGCTTCCTGAAGCACGCGATACATGTGGATACCAATATTCCCGTCTACTTCAAAGGAAGTTCCGGACTTTTCATAGGATATGTCAATGCCGGTTTGTCTTTCCACCGTGGGGATGTACCAATCAAGTGTGCTCTCTAGGCCGGCCTCGTCAAGCATGACTGGATGCAGGGCCTGGGACAATGTACGGACCTTTTCCAGTGTATTTTGGGCTATCTCCGCTACTTCGCGCAGATCGGCACGCAACGGTGATCCCTCGGGAATTCGGCCTCCCGAGCGACTGAGCATGGACCCTATCGCAGTAAGAATCTGACCGAATTCGTCGTGCAATTCCCGCGAGATGTAACGCAAGGTTGATTCCTGCGTGGAGATGAGCTTTTGAGCGAGTTCGCTGCGTTGTTCCGAGAGGGCAGCAAGATGCGCGAACAGGCGCCGATTCCACCGAATCATGTAGAGCCCGGTGAGCAAAATCGCCAGAAGCGTGGCCGCAAGAAAAAAGTAGACTTGCCGCTGCACTCGATCATAAATTTCGCTCACTCGCAAGGCAGCTTCCTGTTCACTCTCGTTGTTCTCCACGAGTAACCGGGCCACTGCGGATGTGAGGGCCGCCTGCCGCGCCTGCAACGAAAGCCGAATTTGAGAACGCGCCTCCGCATCTTTGCCGTCGCGAGCCAGAGCGAATGTGCGGCCCATGGCGTCCCAGAACTGTGCGAGGTTGGAGCGCAGATATTCCCGCTGCTCTGGAGTGCGGCGAGTCGGAGCAACCTGTTCCTCGGCTCGAAGGGCATCGTCGAGGTCGGCGCGGATCCGATCAAATTGTGCGGACCATGCCGTCAGGGGATAAGGCTCATCGTTGTCCAGCATGTCCCGCATGCCTACAGCGATGGAGTTCAGGTCATTTTGGATGCGCAGGAGCTGAAGCGAGTCCTTACGGTTACGATCGACCATGTCGTTCTGCAACGTGCGCAACCCGGAGATCTGAAAAGTGATGTAAACGGAATAGGCAATGACTGCGGCGAGCGTGATCATCAAGCCAAGAAACAGGCCTGTGGTCGGGGATTTTCTGGCAGCGACCGAGCGCGTCACGCCCTGAGGATACAACAAGTTCTAGGGTACTCTGCACTTGGGCTATCGCGCGTTCTCGTAGGGTCGGAGAGGCTAAACATAGCATGAACCTTCCAACCTTCTGAAACCTACAAACTAATTGGCAACCCTTTAAGGGTCGGGAATAACCACTCTACTTGGGAGGCTGCTTCTTCGGCGGCGGCTGTTTCTTTTTGCTACCAAAAAGTCCACCCAACATGTCCTGCACCTGGTTTTGCGGACTCTCTTGACCGGCTTGGCCGGGTTGCGCCTTGGCCCCCTGCTTTCCGCCAAGCATGCCGAGGATACCGCTGCTGGGATTATTGAAGTCCGGCACAAGGCCCTTGAGTTTCATCTGGGCGATACTCTGCATGTCGGGCGCGAAGTGCGGATTCTGAAATGTTCCCGTCACAAGCACCGGCACAACGATTTCACCCTGACTGTTAGACAGCGCAGTGTTCATGTAGCCGCCAATGCCGGTTCCGCCTACCTGCTGGCTTGTCGCCTTCGAAAGAACTGCATTTGCTTTCATATTCAAAGCCTGCGTAACCAGGTCCGCGGTTCCTGTAGCTCCGATGTTTCCGATGTCAAGCAAGGCCTGAAGATTATTGGTCTGTGCGATGCCGTCCTTTACGAGAATGTTTCCGGTAAGCTTCGTGATGTTGGTGTATCCCTTATCGCTTTGTCCGGGCTTAAGGAAGCCAGCGATGCTCGCGAGTTGATGATTCACATCTGTTCCGGCCACGCGGATGTTGTTGAGTCCAAGGTTCAGATTTCCATTCAGGGCACGCATCACCTGGGAAGAAGTCAGCGACTGAACGGGACCGGCGAGATGCATGTTCAAATTCATTGCTCCCGCACCGGTGATCTTGTCGAGGCCCGTTACGCCATAGGCCTTCGCCATCGCAAGAACAGCGGGTAACTGGGCATTCGGGGCTTGCAGGGTGGAGTCCACGATTGGATTTGCCGAGGTGTAATTCTTTACCCCGACCAATGCATTTACTGTCGTTCCGCCGGATGTAATGTTGAAGTTGTTGGAGCGAATCTCATTCGGATTCAAATTGAACGTGACCGCTTTCACCTGAACCGGCTGAGCTATATCCTTGCCGCTGACTTGCACATTCGAGGCGGACACCGTTCCGTTCAGGGCCGGTTTGTCGGCTGCTCCGCGCGCCTGGAGGTTGGCGCTTAATTGGCCGTTCACGGTAGTGCCTGGTGCAAATGCCACGCCGAAAGCTGAAGCGAGGCGCGCCGCTTCTGCGATGGCAACATTCGTGGCCGTGATATGCAAGTTGATGTCGGCAGGCGTTGGCTTGGTGTTTATGGTTCCCGTCACGGCCAGGGGAGTCTGGCCTAATTTCACGCTTCCGCGCGTGATGTTCATCAGTGAAGCGTTCAGGTCGTCGCTCAGGTCGTAATCGGCGGCGATGGGATATCCGACATCCAGTCCATTGATGCGCGCATTCTGAATGGTCGTCTTGCCGTTCGCCGAGAGCTTTCCCGCCTGGCTCTTGATCTTGGTTTCGCCAGACAGAGTGCCTTCGATGTTTTTGACGGCAGGCGAATTCAAAAACTGCTTCAATCCGGATATGGCTACGTTCGTCAAATTAAGGTTGCCCTGAAACGGCGTGGAGGCCGGATCGTTGGGAGGTATCGGGCCGCCATTTCCCGCGAGCTTGATGAGTTGGTTACCGCCGCCGGGTAAGTGCGCGGCGGCCTCGATCGAGAATGGCTGATGAGGGATGAAGTCTTTCAGAGTTATATCGATATGATCGTAAACCGCCCGCGGATGTCCCGCTTGAAGGTCGGTGATGCCAACCAGGCCATCTGTGATTGCCAGCTTGGCCAGTGACAAGCTGCCGCCACCGCCAGATTCACCTGACTCAGGCTTGGATGGCGGATTCTTATTTCCGATCGATGAGAAGTTCCAGACACCCTGCCTGTCCTTTATCAGCTCGACGCTGGGCCGCTTCAGCTCGATGGAATCGATTTGTACATCCTTGTGCAGGAGGGGAAGAAGTTTGATGGCAATGCTTACCTGCTGGGCTTGTACAAAAGGCTTGGGATCGCGATAGGCCGGGTCGTCGGAAATTGAGACGTTCGCCACCTGGAAACTCGGTGGAAAGAGACTAAGGTGCATCTGACCGAGGCTGACTTGACGTCCCAATCGAGTCTGAAGCTCAGACTGAATCCGACCGCGATAGTTGTTCACGTCGAAGGTGGCCCAGAAGATCAGGACGCCGATGATGATCAGGCCAAACAGGATTCCGACTGCCAGACCTACTTTACGCATAAGACCCCACAATCTTTTGAATGACTTGAGTCTTGGATGACCAATCGGGAAGGCAAGTTCCCCGAAGGTGGCTTATGTACGCGCCAGTATTCTAGTCGCTCGGTTTTCGGGGTCGTGAGACAGCTGACCCAAGATTTACAGGACCGTGCACGGCCTTTGTCCTGAAATAACACAATCCTCATGGAAAGCAGAGCACAAGCAAGGCAATTCCGCTACTACCATGTCGGAAGGAAGCGACACGTTGTCCCTGCCCGAGCAAATATCTGAAAACAATATGGCTTATACGCAAGGACCCGCCGAGAGCAACTCGGCGGGTGTGGGGATTGGCCTCCACAAAAGCTCACTTGAGGAGAATCTTTATTTACTGGGCGAATCATACCCCCGTTTTTGACAGCGTCAAGGAGTTTTGTTGTTCCTCAACGGGGCTCCGACAAAGGTGCAGAAATACAAGAAAAAATAACAAGAGGGACTGGTTAAGATTCCAGTTACTTACGGCACCTACTCTGGCCTAAGATCCAGCTTTATTTTGGCAGCAGCATTGTTTCCCGGGGTCAAAGGAGTCATTTGTGCGCGCGAGGGGTCCGGTTCTTACCTGTCTTCTGTTCTCCACGCTGAGCTTTGCCAAGACGGCTCAACTTGTCACTTGCAACCAGCTTGCTGCGTGGGCCGCCAGCGACATCCAGAATCAAAGTCTCATTCGGTTCGTCAAGCAACGCGGGATCGATTTTGAGCTAGACGACGCGACCGCCAGGCGCCTAACGAGTGCAGGTGCTGCGCCTGACCTGATTACTGTACTCCGGACTCTGAAACAAAGCGCTCCAAACGGGAAGGAATGTTCCGCCGCTGTGGTCCTTGCGGCAGCGAAATTGCACGCGGGGAACTACGAAGAAGCCAGGTCCGAGCTAGATGTGCTCGCCGGGCGGAATCCCGAGGATGGTGCACTTCGTTTCGCCTTGGCGCATGCCTATCTGCGCATGGATATGGTCGACGACGCTTTCGATGAATACTCAAATTCCAAGGAACGTATGCCGGATTTCCCGGAGGTGCACAGTCGGCTGGCCTACGTTTTTTATCGCTACGACGATGGTGACAACGCGATTGCAGAGGCACGCACAGCGCTGAGCATGGATCCTGCGAACGCGGAGGCATACCGCTTCCTGGGACTCGGCTTCGTTTCAAACGGGTCGTATCCCGCCGCACTCAACGCTTTTCACCAGGCGCTGGTTCGAGATCCGGACAATGCCGAGACGTACTATGACATGGGTATCGCACTACGGCTCAATAAGGACCTTACCGGGTCCATTGCGGCGTACCGCAAAGCGATTAGCCTGAATGCAAAATTCTGGGAGGCTCACAACAACCTAGGTATCGCCTTGCGTGATCTCGGAGATACCGAACGCGCGATTGCAGAGTACCGGGAAGCAAATCGGCTGGCTCCGGCGGAAGGGTCCGTGCTTTTCAACCTGGGAAACACACTCTGCGACAACAATCGTTTCGAAGAAGCGATCGTCGAGTTGCGGGAGCTCTTTCGCACAAATCCTGGCTGGCCACAGGGGCATGACGTACTGGCAAAGGCGCTAATGGCTAATCGCGAATACGAGCCAGCGATTGCAGAACTGAGGCTGGCGATTGCCCAGAATCCAAACCGTGCCGTAGAACACCGTGTTTTGGGGCAGGCATTACTAGTAACCGGCAGGAGCGAGGCGGCGGAAAGAGAGCTGCGAATCGCGGTCCAACTCGATCCTGATTCTCCCGCGGCGCATCACTTCCTGGCGACGGCCTTGTTTCGAGCCGAGAAGTGGGAGCCTGCGGCCCAGGAGTTTCATGAAGCTTTACGGCTTCAACCCAATGCTGACAATCACTTCTATCTGGGAGCCTGTCTCGCAAGCATGGGTCGGTACGATCAGGCCCTGACCGAACTGGACGCCGCTTCCCGGTTGGACCCTCGGCAGGCGCTCTACCGGACCCGCAAAGAGGAAGTTTTAAGGCTGAAGCGACAGACTGCACCCTGAACGGGCCTTCCATACAACTATGCCTTGCAGCAGACATATGGGCATGTACCGGCGTGCTGTCGGATTTCTTCGTCTGCCAACCTAGAATACTTACCTGAGCTTCTGCCACAGGGACCACGAGAATGAGTCCGACACAAGCGGCACAGACGAGTAAAGGAACTAGCGCGCCAGCACAAGGTGTGCTGCAGTCGGGAGGGGACCCTCGCCACCCGGAGCGCCGAACGGGCGACACGATCACAGTAGCAAGAAATGTCGGGTATGGACTGCCTTGCGCCAAATGCAAGACGTACTACAAGGCTGATCTAAACGTCTGTCCGGTATGTAAGACGAGCGAGCGAGTGTCGGCAGCGTCGGCGAAGGTGCCTGTCGCACCTGCTTTGAGCGAACAAGATCCAGATGATGCGGCCCTAGAGGCAGAGCGAGAGAAATTTCTGCGCGAATTCAAGTCTCAGCTCTATGCTTCGCACACGCAGATTAATGCGGCGGCCAGTTTCCGCTGTACCCTGGACCAAAACCACGGGGAAGCCTTCGAAGAGGCCACGGTCTGTAAGAGCTGTTACGACAAGCAACAGCAACGCATCGACGTGATGGAAGCCGCGCTTCACATCGATATAAAGGAGGCGGCGCAACTCATCTACGATGCGGTATGGGCCGACCCATCAGATCCCACCAAGACGTACTTGAACGCAGCTCATGCATTGCTAGGGGAGTTGAAGAAACGCGCCGGAATTTCGGCGGTGCAAGGTCCGCTGAAGCCTCTGGCACACTGATACGCTGAGTCATCGAGCCTTCTGCCTTTATGCTGTAACTCTCGAGCAGAATTGCGGACGCAACATTCGCCCCCTGTGTTATGTCTAGTGGACTATTGTGGGATCGCTTCTGCCGGTGATCTCCGTCACAATAATATGGACGAAGATCACAGCATCTATGGTAAGAACGATTTAGAGTCAGGACTGGAGGACAGGAGAGAATGTCGACTGCCTGGACGTCCCGTTACGCGCAGCGGACCAAAGGACTGAAGAGTTCCGCTATCCGCGAATTATTGAAGATCACGCAACGACCGGAGGTGATCTCGTTCGCCGGCGGTTTGCCTGCCCCCGACGTTTTTCCTACGACGCGCTTCAAGGAAGCCTGCGATGCGGTTCTGCACAATTACCCGGAGCAGGCATTGCAGTATGGTGCCACGGAAGGCTTTCCTCCATTGCGGGAGATGATCGCCCGCCATACGGCGAGGTATGGCGTCTCTGCGAAAGTCGAGAATGTCCTGATCACGTCGGGTTCACAACAAGCGTTGGACTTGATCGGCAAACTGCTCATCAACTCGGGAGACCGGGTGCTGGTGGAAGCGCCGACATATCTCGGCGCCCTGCAGGCGTTCAACATTTACGGCGCTGAGTACGTCAGTGTGCCGAGTGACGATGATGGTCTCCGAACAGATCAGCTAGAAAAGCCGTTGCGCTCCGGCCCGAAGTTCATGTATGTGCTGCCGAACTTTCAGAATCCTGGTGGGACGACTCTAGCAGAGGGTCGACGTCACGAACTCGTACTTATGGCGGACAGATATGGCGTACCGATCATTGAAGACGATCCGTACGGACAGCTTAGGTACGAAGGCGAGCACTTGCCTTCGCTGGTAGCCCTTGATCGCGAGAATCTGCGGCGCGACAGCGAATACTCGATTGGCAATGTGATTTACCTGAGTACCTTCTCAAAAACACTTGCACCCGGCCTGCGACTTGGTTGGATCGTGGCTCCTACGGATGTGATTTCCAAGTTGATCCAGATTAAGCAGGGGATGGATCTTCACACTTCCACCTTTACCCAGGCAGTCGCTTACGAAGTTGCTAAAGATAACTTTCTCGACGAGCATGTGAAACTGATTCGTAAGGTATATGGGGAGCGCCGGGATGTCATGCTGGCGGCATTGAAGGAGTACTTTCCGGCCGAGGCATCATGGACTCATCCTAAGGGTGGGCTGTTCCTCTGGGTGACGCTGCCGGCTGGCATGAGTTGCCAGAAGCTGTTTGAAGCGGCGTTGAAGGAGAATGTCGCTTTTGTCCCGGGCGATTCGTTTTATGCGCCCAATGGTTTTGCGGAAGAATGCATGCGGCATCTGCGATTGAATTTCTCGAACGCTCAGCCGGAGCAGATCCGCGAGGGAATTCGGCGGCTCTCAGTTGCCGTCAAGTTACAGATGCATCAATTGCAACCTGCGCGGAGCCGCTAAGCAACGCCGGCTAGGCAGTTGCAAACGGGTCCTCCAGCGACGGGCTTTGCGGCGTGAACAGCTCGGCTCCGCTTTCAGTGATGTGCATATCGTCTTCCAGTCGGACACCAAACTCGCCGCGAATGTAGATTCCAGGCTCATCGCTGAACGTCATGTCCGCCTCTAGAGGCAAGTTGTTCCCACGGACAAGATAGGGCCATTCATGGACGTCCATGCCCATACCGTGGCCCACGCGGTGAGTGAAGAATTTGTAATCAGGCCCGTATCCCCCGTCCGACACCACCTTGCGCGCAGCGGCATCGACGGACTGGCATTCCAGCCCTGGACGCGCAGTCTTGAGAGCCGTACTCTGAGCCTCGTGGACGATATCGAATACCTTCTTCATCTTGTCGGAGGGCTTTCCGAGAACGAAGGTTCGAGAGATGTCGGAGCTGTACTCCTCCACCTTGCAACCGCCATCGATGAGAATAATCGTCCCCTCGCGGATCACCTGTGGAGTGACGGATCCATGCGGGTAGGCTGAATATTCGCCCACTTGAACACTGGCCTCGCCGGGGAAACCAAGGCGTGTGTGAGCTGCTGAGATCAGATCTTGGAACTGGGCCTGGGTCATGCCGGCTTTTAGCCCGCGATAGGCAGCTTCATACGCTTTCAGAGTCACCTTTGCAGCCAATCGCATAAGCTCGATTTCATGCGCGCTCTTTCTCATACGGCACCCAGCAGTAACGGCAGTTGCACTACTGAGCTGAGTCTGTGAGGACGCCTTGGCAATTCCATCCGCAAAGACGAATCGAACTGTTTCTTCCACTCCGACGGAACCTGTCGCGATCCCGCGGTCTTTGAAGCCTTGGGCTACCAATTGGTAGGGACTGTCATGCTCCTGCCAAACGCGGACATCGGCACCTTGATCGCCGAAGTGTGCTTTGATCTGCTCCCGCGCGCGCCCCTCCTCAAATGCGGGACAAACGTAGAAGGCCTCTCCCTTTGCGGGGAGGACTGTGACGAACAGGCGTTCTGCGCCCCACCAGTGAATGCCAGTGAAATAGCTGAGAGAGGTTCCTTCCATAAGAAGGATGGCGTCGAGCCGGTTCGATTGCATCAGGCGCCGGGCGTTCTCTTGCCGTTGAAGGTATTCCTCGCGGATAAATGGCCTAGCCTCAGATTTCATGGACTTCAGAGCGGCAATTGACGAAGGGAGAGAGCTTTTTCCCGCTGCCATCAGCGGCGCGGCAGCAATGGTGGAACCTGCGGCGATAGTGCCAGCTTGAAGAAAGCCACGTCTTGAAATCATTCAGCCTCCAACTCTTCAGGACTGGTGGAATTATATGGTGTGTGTCTAGCTGCGAGGCTTTGACTGTAGTGATTCGCTCAACTTCATTTCGAAGTTTGTTTGATGTAACAATGATTGCGTGAATGCATCGTTTCAGTGCGCCGGATGCGGTGAGCGGAATGAGACCAGCGTGGACGACTCTGCCGGCTCACGGCAATCTTACATAGAGGATTGCCAGGTGTGCTGCAAACCTAACGTGCTATTTATTGAATACGACCGTTCCGCGCAAGAGTTTGTGATTCGAGCAGAATTGGAATAGTTTATTTACGCCTGCTGAGCACGGACAGCAACTGCAAAGGAGAGCGCATGGCCACTGGCTATTCACCGCACGGACGCGGGATTCTTCACACGATGGTCACTACGCAGTTTGAACTGGACGGGTATCGGGTGGTTCGCACTTTGGGAGTCGTTCGCGGAATTGTTGTGCGCTCGCGCTCGATCTTCGGGACGATTGGAGCTGGTTTGCAAACGATCCTGGGCGGCAACATTACTTTGTTGACGAATTTGTGTGAGAAGACCCGGTCCGACGCGTTCGAACTCATGCTGCAACATGCCGCCGAATTGGGAGGGAACGCGGTGGTTGGAACTCGCTATGACGCCACGGAAATTATGCAAGGCGTCACAGAAGTTCTAGCCTACGGCACTGCTCTTGTGGTGGAACCAATCAAGAACTGATAGCGAAACGCATTAGTCGGGGCTCAGAAATTGCACGCCGGATCTTTTCGTCACCAGCAATTTCTCGACGGCTTTCTGACGGTAGGAGAACATGTCCGCTAGCTGTCGCCTGACCAAAAACTTGTCCGCAATCTCTCCGAGAGCTCCAAAGCCGACCTGATACTCAATCACATCGCGAATAGCTGCGCCAGTTTGTCCGCCGCGGTTCTCGGCTGAGAATTCGTGGCGATGGTGGAAATACTTGAATGGTCCTGACTTCTGCACGTCGGCAAAATGATGATTCCACTGGAACTCGGTGATTTGCGCAGTCCATCGTCGCCGTATGGGTAGGAATGGTGTGAGCCGGAACGATGTCACGATTTCAGATCCGACCCCGGCGAGTGGTTCTCGGCTGCTTACCGTCGCGCTCTCTCGACTGATACCGGGCGGCGGCACGATGCGAACATGGATCAACTGCGCTCGCGACTGCGGTGGCGAAATCTTTGGCAAGTTCCCGGGATTCGCAAAGAACAGGAATACCTGCTCCAAAGGAACGGGTATCCACTGCACGAATTCCACATGGTGAATCACAGCTTCATCATAGCGATGTTGTCCAGGGTTCGGAATCACATGCCCCTGAAACGCTAGAATGATGCCGTGCCAATCACGCCGTTTACGATTCGCGATGCCAGAACCTTGCTGAGTCGCTATCTTCCGCAGACACGTTTGGTGCATGCCCCGTCCCTGTCATCTCTAAAGGCCAGCGTTTATCTAAAGCTAGAAAGCGAATTGCCCACCGGATCGTTCAAGCCGCGCGGGGCGATCTATGCCTTAGCCACGCGGATGTCACGTCGCAGCGTGAAAGAAGTCATTGCATCGAGCACAGGAAACCATGGGGCTGCTGTGGCATACGCGGCGAAGCAACTAGGTGTGCCGGCCACGATCTTTCTTCCGGATAATCCGAATCCGGTCAAGCGAAAGAGAATCGCAGACCTGGGGGCAAAAATTGTGGAGCAAGGTTCGGGCGACTTGGCGGAAGCGTGCCGCAAAGCCCGTGCCTATTCGGAAAACGATGAGACCATCTATTTTCTGAATGATGCTACGGACCTCGACCTGCCAGCAGGCCCTGCCACTATAGGTGCGGAAATTCTGGAGCAGCGCCCTGGTGTGAGCGCGATATACGTTCCGATGGGTGACACCGCACTCATACGCGGAGTTGCCGCCGCGTCCAAGCAGCGGCCTCAGAAAGTAAAAATCATCGGAGTACAGGCGCAGCGCGCCCCCTCCTACTTTCTCTCGTGGCAGCAGGGTAATGCCGTCGAAACCGAGACTTGCGATACGATCGCGGACGGCTTAGCGACCCGAACACCGGAAGCGGAGAATGTAAAGGCAATCCGTGAATTGGTTGACGACGTCTGCCTCGTAACCGAAGAGCAGATGCTTGAAGCGATTCGTCATCTGGCGCTTGAGGAACACCTTGTAGCCGAACCAGCAGGTGCAGCCGCAACAGCAGCGTTACTGAGCCGACAAGTCGAAGTGCAAGGCGATGTCGTAGCTCTCGTCAGCGGCGCGAACATAGCGCCGGACGTATTGAGGCGAGCCCTCTGCGAGGGTAGACGGTGATGACAAATCGCGATAGATTGAAAACCCTGATGCTTTCGCGAAACCTTTGTCTCACCTTCATTTTGCTGCTTGTTACAGGGAGCCTGTTTGGTGCTCCTTACAAGTACAAACGTACGGGCCAGAAGACCGATAAGGAAACGCAAGCGACCCGTGGAATCGCGATGATGGGAGGCGGGTCAGACCTCGATGAAGCGTTCAAGTGGCTTTGTGACAAGGCTAACGGTGGAGACTTCCTGATCCTGCGTGCACGCGGCAGCAGCGAATACAACGGATACGTAAAGAAGCTGTGTAGTGCCAATTCAGTGGCGACGCTTGTGATTCCTACACGGGAAGCGGCACAGGATCCAAAGGTTTCGGACATCATTAGCCATGCCGAGGCAATCTTCATTGCAGGAGGAGACCAGTCGCGATACGTGAATTTCTGGAAGGGAACACCCGTGCAGGACGCGATCAATGCGGATATAGCCGCCGGGAAGCCAATCGGCGGAACAAGTGCCGGCTTGGCTGTGCTGGGGCAGTTCGCGTACGGCGCTCTCGGTGATGCGCCGAACGACGCGGATCTCGCGTCGAAGGATGTTCTGAGCGATCCATTTCATAAGCGAGTCACAGTCGTGCGCGATTTTTTGAAAGTGCCACATCTGGAGAACACGCTTACAGACAGTCACTTCGCAAAACGTGACCGCATGGGAAGAAGCCTCGTTTTCCTGGCCCGAATTATCCAGGACGGCTGGTCTCGCAGCCCTCGCGAGGTAGCAATCGATGAACGGTCGGCGGTGCTGGTCGAAGGAGACGGGAAGGGAACTGTCGTCGGATTGGGACGAGGCGCCTACTTTATGCGGCCAAGCGAAGCCCCTGAGGTTTGCAAGCCCCAAACACCGGTAACCTTCAGCAACGTCGATGTGTATCATGCGCCGACTGGTGCGCACTTCGATTTGGGGCGATGGGTTGGGGATGGCGGCAATGATTACGGACTCTCGATTGATCACGGCGTCGTCAAAAGCACGCAATCTGATGGCGGGATTTACTAGCTCAGGACGAAGTACTTTCCTGACTGGACAACAGCGGGCCCTTACTTGCGGCTTTCCGATTGACTTCTGCGGGATACTTTGTAGAATTCTCGGCATTCCGGCGTTGCTGCAGGGGCAAGCGTGTAATGACCAACCAAATGTTGCTTAGTTCCACCGTTGGGGACAAACTGGAGCAAGTAGAGCGTTTGGTAAGCGCCGGCAAACTGGAATCCGGGCTGTGATCTCCCCTCTGTCCGAATCTTCCAAAAACTAGAAACACTTGTTACGCAGGCGGAACAAGCGCTGCTCTCGAAAGTAGTCCGATTCCCAATTGCTGGAGGCGCCATGAAGTCCTTTCGCACCATGCTTATCGTTTTAGTGACAGTTCTATGCTGTGCGGGCGTGCTGCTCGCCCAGACCTCCCAGGGCAAGATCAGCGGGCGGGTCCAGGATCCCACTGGCGCCGTCATCGTGAAAGCGCAGGTCACGATTGAGAACAAGGCTACGGGCGTGAAAAGAGTCTTGGAGACCAACAGCAGCGGGGATTTCGTCGCTCCGGGTATTGCGGCGGGGATCTACACGATTTCAGTCGAGGCGCCTAATTTCCGTAAGGTCGTGAGAGATGGAGTGCAGGTGGAGGTTGCGAAGGATGTTCGTGTGGATTTTGAGTTGCCACCCGGTGCGACGTCAGAAGTGCTGGAAGTAAAGGAGGAGGCGCCTCTGGTTGATTCCACCACCTCCACACTGAACGGAGTGCTTTCAAACAAAGCAGTGAACGAGTTACCGCTGCAAGGACGCGACTTCCAGAACCTGCTGGCGCTCCATCCTGGCGTACAGCGGGATCCGGGAGGTGGGTTCCATTCCGTAACTTCGAATGGCCTTCGGCCGGATGACAACAATTTCGTCATCGATGGTGCCAATGACAACGACGCGTACTGGGGAGAGACGGTCGTAAACGATGCCGGAATCTCCGGGACTCCGGCCAGCACTCTTCCTTTGGATTCCATTCAGGAATTCAACACCCAGGAACATCCTCAGGCCGACTTCGGAGAGAAGCCTGGAGTAGTGGTGAACATCGGGATCAAGTCCGGAACCGATGAGATTCATGGAAGCGGATATTACTTTCATCGCAATGCCGCTTTTGACGCACGCAACTATTTCAATCCCGAACCACAATCGGTGGCGGCACTGTTGCTGCATCAGTTTGGCGGGTCCATCGGCGGGCCAATCGTGAAAGGGAAGTGGTTCTATTTCGCGAATTACGAAGGCGTGCGGGACAAGGTTGGAAATCCTTACAACGCCTATTCGCCAGTGACGGTATCGTTGGCCACACCCGGCAATCCCGCAGGCGATCCATTCTCGAGCATTGTGGATGCAGTTCACGACTTGGGGTGCGACACTACCCCGGCGAACTGCAATCCGTTGAGCATGAGCCTCAGGAAGTTTTTTCCGAACAATCCGGGATTCACTGCCGACCCCGATGATCCGACGATCATCAACTTCAACTTCAATAACGTGAATCGTGCCGATAATCTGGTGTTCAAGAGCGACTACCATCCGAACGATCACCACACGATATCGGGACGGTACATCTACGCCAACAGCAATCAGATTGAAGAAGATGCCATACCGCTACGACCTGAGTGGCTATCTCATGCTGCGCCAATTACACAAGTGTTCGGCGTTGATTGGACCTGGACCCCTAACTCGCGCTGGGTCAATACCGCGCGGTTCAGCTTCAACAGCTTCGACGAGACCATTGCGCCACTCGACGCGAACGTGAATCCCAAGGATTACGGGCTGAATACCGGTATCACGGATCCACGGCTGTTCGGATTCCCACGCATTAATCCCAGCACGTCGTACTTCGACTACTTGGGAGGCAATTCCAGCTGGCCTACGGCCACATCGCCGAGCCACACCGAAAACTACTCCGACACGATCGCCTATACCGCTGGACGACATGCGCTGCGCTTTGGCGGTGATTTCAGTAATGGTGGTGTCGACTATTTCCGCGCGGGTTACGGGCGGGGACGCGTCGATTTTCATTATCTTGAGGACTTCCTCGTGGGCAATGTGCGCTCCTGGCGGCTGCTTTATGGAGATTCCGCGCGGGACGTCAGCATGAAGTCGTTCGGACTCTTTGCTCAGGATGATTTCCGGGTGAGCAGGAAGCTGACGTTCAATTTGGGTTTGCGCTACGACGTCACCTTCCCGATCAAGGACTCTCAAGATCGCCTTGCCAATTTCGTGCCCTCACGCGGAATCGTGCAGGTTGGATACGGCATCGACGAGCCCTATAAGACCAACTACGCGAATTTCTCACCTCGAGTCGGGCTAGCTTACGACATGTTCGGCACTGGCAAGACGATCCTCCGCGGTGGCTTCGGCATCATCTACGTTCAGCCGTCTATTCGCACTTTCATGTTCAATGGAGGCGGCTTGAATCTGAATCCGAGCGCCCTGATTCAGCCGGGCGCGAATGGCAACATCAGCAGCTTCCTTCTCAGCGGTGCTGATCCGGCTTTGATCAATTGGAGTCAGGCGGGTCCGATATTCCCGGTTAACAACACGGCGTTGAATACATGCGATGCAAGCAGTCCATGCAACATTTTCGGTGTTGATCAAGATCTGAAGACGCCGTATGTCATGAACTGGAACTTCAACCTGCAGCATGAGTTGACGCCTACTACGCTCTTGCAGCTGGCGTACGTCGCGAATCGCGGCGTAAACCTGTACAGCACGGTTGATATCAACCAGGTCAATCCTGCCATCGATGACGGCTCTGAGCAGTTGGGTCGCCCGATGACGGCAAGTTGCGCTCCGCCGATTGGGTTGGGGACCGGCAACGCACCCTGTTTCCCATATATCGGCTTCCTGAATTTCCTGGGAAACCAGTCCAGCTCCACCTTTAACAGCCTGCAGGCGACATTGACGCACCGTTATGCCCACGGGCTCTATTTGTTGGCCGGGTACACCTACGGCCACGCGATCGATACCGCCGGCAGCACGAGCAATCTGGCTTATGTTCCGCAGAACAGTTTTGACATCGCAGCGGAGAAGGCCAGCGGGGACTACGACATCCGCCATCGCTTCACATTGTCGGCAACCTATGATCTGCCTTCCAAGAAAAGCTGGGGGCAACTGCTGGAAGGCTGGCAGGTGACCAGCATCGTAAGCTGGCAGACGGGCCAGCCGCTGTTGGTGTACGACAACACCAATGACCTCACGTTGACGGGAGAAGGTCCCGGGAACGCCAACAATGACCGCTGGAACATCAAGGGCGATCCGTTGGCCTTCCAGTGGTCGGCCACCGATTCGATTCCATACTACGCAGTTGAATACGATGACGATGGGAATGTCGTCTCGCGGCCCGCAGTTTGCACGTCCGTAGCTACAACCCAGGGTCTCCTGGACGCACTGGATTACGCTGGCGGCTGCTACTCACAGAATGGTTCGATTCTTTATCCGAATGCTTTTGGAACCTTCGGCAACATGGGACGCAACTCGCTGCGCGGGCCGGGCTTCATGAATTGGGATGCTTCAGTCATGAAGATCTGGAATCTGAGCGAACGGGTGCGGGTCCAGTTCCGCGGCGAGATGTTTAATGTCGCCAACCACGCGAACTTTGCTCTTGGTTCTGTTGGAGGCGATCTAACGGATCCATCGAGCTTCGGGCGGGCCAATGCGACACCCGACGTTCAGGTCGCTAATCCGGTGATCGGGTCAGGCGGATCGCGTCACATTCAGCTGGGAGTGAAGTTCATCTGGTAAGTCAACTGGATTGTAAGAAGCCTCGGCGACAGCCGAGGCTTTCTTGTTGCACATCGAAATTCTATGGTTTACGAAAGTTCAGCGCAGAATTTTTCCACAGCGATGTGCCCATTTTGAGAAAGCAAGAATAAAACCTCGATCGCTGTCCGCCTGCGAACCAAGTCTCTAAACGCAACGAATTGTGGTCACCAAATCGGTTAGCCACAATTTATTGCGCTTTCCTGAGCACGCCTGACTCCCGCCTAACGACCTATAACTTTCTTATTGACAATAAACGGTTTAGGCGTAGGATGTGGTCAAAAGTGGTAGGAAGTGGTCTTCAGAGTAGCGGTCGTGGGCAGCGGTGACACATTGAGAGGCGCCAGTGGATTTTGAAGCTGACACCCCAGAAAACAGCCCAGAAAGATCGATTGAGACCGGCATTTGTACCGCTTTTACCTCCCTCGTTGCTGTGGCAGTTGCTGCTCTCAAGTTCCGTGGCCCGGTAAAGGGCAAAACGCATGTTTCGCGGCAATCACCCAACTCGCGTCGACGAAAAAGGACGGCTCAAAGTCCCCGCGGAGTTCAAGCGGGTAATCGACGAGAAGTACGGTGCGCAATTTTACATCACCAGCCTGGATGGGAAAGTTGCTCAAGTGTATCCCTTCGAGGAATGGGAACGGATCGAGCAGAAACTGGCGTCGCTATCGACGTTCAATCCCACGAAGAAGAAATTCCTGGACCGCGTGAACTACTACGGCCAGGTGGTCGAGATGGATGGTCAGGGACGGGTGCTGATTCCGCAGATTCTGCGCGACAGCGCCCAGATCAAGGGCGAAGTTGCAGTGCTCGGCAACTTGACCTACCTGGTAGTCCGCAACCTGGAGGCGTTCCGACAGGAAATTGAAGAGCAGGCGTTCACGGCCGAGGATGAAAAGACGCTCGACGATCTGGGCATTTAGTGGACGAGGGTTCAACAGACACCCCTCAGGGGGTTGGGCATGGTGGCAGGGAAGTTGGCCATGTTCCGGTTCTTTTAAAAGAAGCGATCGAATTTCTAAATATCAAGCGTGGCGGGACGTATCTCGACGCCACGGTGGGCTTGGGCGGGCACAGCTTCGAAATCGCAAAACGCCTAGGCGCACCGGGACATTTGATTGGGGTCGATAGGGATCCTGCAGCGCTGGAAATCGCTGAACGCGTCGTTGGTCATCGGTCGTTAGTCGGTGGCCAAGAACAAGACTGGCCAAAAGTGGAGTTGGTTCATGCGTCGTTTGCGGACTTTGCTTACGGCCAACGACCAAAGACCATCGACGGCCTAATCGCCGATGTTGGCGTAAGCAGCTTGCAACTGGATGACGCGTCGCGAGGATTTAGTTTTCAGGCGGATGGGCCCTTAGATATGCGTATGAATACGCAATCGGGGATGACCGCCGAACAAGTGGTAAATGAGGTGGACGAAGTCACACTCGCGAACCTGATTTACGAATTCGGTGAGGAAAGGAGGTCGCGGAGAATCGCCAGAGCCATTGTCCGGTCGCGGCCGATATCAACTACTGCACAGCTTGCAGCGGTGATATCAGCCGCGGCCCGGCCAATGAACCAGGCGGAGAGAAAAATTCATCCCGCGACGAGAACCTTTCAAGCTCTCCGAATTTACGTAAACCACGAACTGAACGAACTACGGGCGCTGCTGGAGGCAGCCCCGCAGATGCTGAAGCCGGGAGGTCGCCTGGTGATCATCAGCTTTCATTCGCTGGAGGATCGCATCGTGAAAGATGCCCTGCGCGACGGCGCGAAGCTGGGCCATTACAAGCTGCTGACGAAGAAGCCGGTGACAGCAACGCACGATGAGATCGATCGCAATCCACGGTCGCGCAGCGCGAAGCTGCGGGCCGCGGAACGAACTTAGCCAAGGTAAGAATACCTGGCCGCACGGAAGGGACGTCCCTCAGGTGCTCTGTGGTAGGGCATCCAAAAGGGGGAGGACAAGCAAATGTACACGGGAACACTCATTGAGCAGTTGATGGAAGTGGTGGAGCGCGCCGAAGAGCAAACGCGCGTGAATGCAACGGAGCTGGAGCGCTGGTATGCGGGCGCTTCTTACCAGGGAACCTCAGCCGAGACAAAACTGATCGGAGTGGCGTAATGGCGGCAGCAGCTGCGGTACGAATTCCTAGGACAAAGCGTCGCCCCTGCTGGACGGGCACGCCTGAGATTTACTTCACCAAGTCGATCGACAACTCGCGCCTGGTGAAGGTAGACGATCCGCGCCGCAGCCGCGAAATGCGCTCCTTCGGGATTGCCTTGAGCTGTCTGTTTCTGCTGGTCATGACCTACGCTTGGCAGCACTTCAAGGCGATCGAATACGGTTACAAGAACGAAGCGTTGCGAATCCAGCGAGATGCACTCATCGAGGAAAACCACGCGTTGCGCCTGGAAGAGGCTTCGCTGCGAGATCCGGAGAGAATCGACAACCTAGCCCGCAAGCTTGGATTGCAATCCCCCGATGCAGGTCAGGTTATTCGGATAGATACAGTCAGCGACAGCACGGCTCCGGTTCTGGCCAGTGCAACGCCGGTGTCGGTGATTTCTGTGCGGTAGGTTTACTTCGGCTAGGCATCCCCCTTGCTTGGGCTGAACGCGTGGATAGATGTCCAGTGGCGGCTTTCGCTGTAAGCGTAGGCCGCCATGTTTGTCTGAGGATTGAGTCGTGGCTTCGAGTACACCCCGCAATAGCACGAACATAAGACTCTACCTGCTCGGCAGCGTGCTCGTGCTTTGGTGCGTCGCCATCTGCCTACGCCTGGTCGATCTGCAAATTCTCGAATACGGGAAGTACGAACAGCGCGCTACGCGCCAACAGTCGCGAACCCAGGAAGTCTCGCCGAAGCGTGGTGTCATCTATGACCGTGCGGGACGCGAGCTGGCGATGTCGATTTCCGTCGATTCGGCATTTGCGATTCCCACACAAATCCCGGATCTAGCAGGAACATTGTCACTCATTGCGCGCATCACGAAAGAAGACCCACGCGAACTGATCGCAAAGTGCAAATCAGGAAAAACCTTCTGCTGGGTGGCGCGAAAGGCAGACGCCGAAACCGCGGATCGGATTCGCGCACTCAACCTTCGCGGCATTTACTTCCAGAAGGAGTCGAAGCGGTATTACCCCAAGCGAGAACTGGCGGCGCAGGTTCTGGGCTACGTTGGTATGGACGACGAAGGCCTGAGCGGGATCGAACGTCAATACGACGATCAGCTGCGCGGCAAACCCGGCGAGATGCTTGTGTCTGTAGACGCTCGACGCAAGTATTTCGGCAGTGTGGAGAAGCAGCCCGAACCGGGACAAAACGTGGTCCTCACCATCGACGAGAAAATCCAGTACATCGCAGAGCGAGAACTGGAAACAGCGATGGCTCAGACGAAGGCCGAGACGGGAACGGTAGTGATTGCAAATCCGCGTACCGGGGAAATTCTGGCGCTGGCCAACAGGCCAACATTTAATCCGAACATCGCGTCGGAGATCACGCCCGCGAGGCTGAAGGATCATGCGGTCAGCGATGTCTACGAGCCGGGCTCGACGTTTAAGTTAGTAACGATTTCTGGAGCGTTGGAAGAGAATTTGACGCGTCCCGATGAACTGTTCGATTGCCAGATGGGTTCGATCGTTGTGAACGGCATGCGCATACGGGACAGCAAACCGCATGGCGTGATGCCGGTATCGGACATCCTCGCGGAATCGAGCGACGTGGGCGCAATCAAGATCGCGCTGCGGATGGGCGATGAACGCTTTTACAAATACATTCATGGCTTCGGTTTCGGCCAGCCGACCGGCATTGAATTGCCGGGCGAGACACGGGGCCTGTCGAAGCCACCAAATCGCTGGTCAAAGGTCTCGATCGCCGCCATTTCGATGGGGCAAGAGATCGGGATTACGCCACTGCAATTGGTCGCGCTGATTTCAACAATGGCGAACGACGGTGTGTATGTGGCGCCACGCATTGTCGCGGCCACGACGCAGCCGCAAAGCACTCCCCAGACGATCGCGTTTCGACCAACGGGAGAGCGGCGGGTCATCTCTTCCCTAACGGCCGCGCAAATGCGACAGATGATGCAGGGAGTCGTTCTTCACGGGACAGGCAAGAGAGCTCTCTTAATAGGCTACAGCTCGGCGGGAAAGACGGGGACAGCGCAGAAGGTCGATCCCGCAACGCGGGCCTATTCACACACCAAGTACGTTGCCACGTTTGCGGGATTCGCGCCGGTGAACGATCCTGCTGTGGTCGTTGCCGTGATTTTGGATTCTGCAGTAGGTCTACACCAGGGCGGGCAGATTTCCGCGCCTGTTTTCCAGCGCATCACACAGCAGGTGTTGGAGTACATGCACACGCCGCACGACGTGGAATTCACACCACGGCAGCAGATGTTACTTGCAGCCAAGAAGGTTAAAGATCAAGATCTGGAAGAGGGTTCTCCGGATCGCTTGGGCGAGGCGTTGAATGTAGCGGAGGCTGGAGTGGAGACGGTTCCTGCGACTCCGAAGCCTGAGGTGAGCCCTCCCGCGTCGCCGGCAGGCATCATTCCGGCGGTGGTGCAAGCGGCTGCGCGCCAACCGATTTCAGAACCGAAAGAAAAGTCCGGTGAGATGACCATTCCCGACCCGCATTCGACATCGGTTGGTACTAGCGGCACGGTCGTTTTAGATGCCGAGCAGGGAGGGATCGTGGTGCCGGACTTTCGTGGTAAGAGCGTGCGATCCGCCATTGAGATTGCACAGGACAGCGGTTTAGAACTCGACGCGATTGGCAGTGGGCTGGCACAGGAGCAGAGTCCGGCAGCGGGAACTCATGTTACGTCAGGGTCGCGCGTGCGTGTGCGCTTTGGCCGATAGGCGACTTAGGGACATGCACTATCGCGTAGACGCCCAAAGTTAACAAGTTTGATAATAAATTTGGCTCTACTAGAATCGAGAGAATGAATTTTCTTGATCTCCTGCACGGTGCGGAGATCCTTGCGCAAAGCGGAGATCCGAGCGTCAACGGGCTGGAGTATGACTCCCGCCGCGTGAAGCCCGGAACCGCGTTTGTGGCGATGCGCGGGGAAACGAGCGACGGCAATCGTTATATCGATCAGGCGATCGCAGCTGGTGCCGTTGCGATTGTCACGGATTCGGCCTCAGAGAAGCAGAGAGAAGGAGTAGCTTGGGCGCAAGTTCCGCATGGGCGACGCGCCCTCGCGCGATTGAGCGCGAACTTCTACCGCCATCCAGCGGAAAGATTAGCCATAACGGGCGTTACCGGAACAAACGGAAAGAGCACAACCACTTTTCTGATTGAAGCGATCCTTGCGGCGGCGGGCCGAAAAAGCGTTCTGGTCGGAACCATCGAATACCATGTAGCCGGCAAGGTCTTACCCGCCCCGCATACGACGCCCGAAGCACTGGAGTTGAACCGGATGCTCGCGCAGGCAATCGGCGATGGGGCGACGGAAGGCGTGATGGAAGTATCGTCCCATGCCCTGGCGCAGCGGCGAGTATTCGGAGTCCCATTCGATGTTGCCGTATTCACAAATCTGACGCGTGATCACCTCGATTTTCACCATACGATGGACGAATATTTCGCCTCGAAGCAGGCGCTGTTCGAAGGAGTGGGAACGGAGCCGCCGCGTGCGGCGGTCATTAATGGGGACGACGAATACGGCCAAAAACTTCTGAAGATCAGCAAGAAGCGCAGTTCGCAAGTGCTGAGCTTCGGCTTGAGCAAGGGTGATCTGCATGCCGATTCGGTCGAGATCACAACGCGCGGCACACGCTTCGATCTGGTAACTCCAGATGAAAAGATTCCTGTGTTTTCCCCTCTAATTGGGAAAGTGAACGTCTATAACGTCCTGGCGGCGGCTGGCGCCGCATATGCGCGGAACTGCAGGCGCGATGCGATTCTCAAGGGTATTGAAAACTTGGCAAGAGTTCCTGGGCGCTTCGAACGAGTGCATTGTAACCAGCCATTCACGGTCGTTGTCGACTACGCGCATACGGACGACGCCCTGCGAAATCTTACGGCGCTTGCCCGGGACTTCGTGGTCCAAGCGGGGCTGAAAGGACGTGTCATCACGATCTTCGGTTGCGGCGGGGATCGCGATCGGGCTAAACGTCCATTGATGGGCGAAGCCGCCGGACGTGGCAGCGACGTCGTAGTACTTACCTCAGACAATCCGCGCAGCGAGGACCCTCGCGCCATCATGAACGACGCGTTGGTAGGACTACAGCGTAGCGGTGTGAGGTACACGATGGAGGTAGATCGCAAGAAAGCGATCGGCGATGCCATTCACGAAGCTCATCCTGGAGATATTGTTTTAATTGCCGGCAAGGGGCATGAAAGAGTGCAGGTTGGTCGCGATGGCCCCGTTCCCTTCGACGATGTCGAAGTCGCCCGCGATTGCCTGCAGCAGGCAGGCTACGATTGTTCAGCCCAGCTTGCCGCCGCGGGGAAAGCGCAATGAAGCTGCCTCTATCCCGAGTTGCTGAATTTATTGGAGCGACTGGCGAGTTCAACCGCGATGCCCTCGCCCAGGGATATTCCATCGATTCGCGTACGCTCCAGGCTGGGAATCTGTTCATTGCAGTCAAGGGCGAGCGCATGGATGGGCATGATTTCGTTGAACAGGCGCTCGATAAAGGAGCCAGCGCTGCCGTTGTAAGCAAGGATCAGCTTTCTCGCCTCCAATCACAGCGAGGTCTTCTCGCCGTCGACGACACTCTCATTGCATTACAGACTTTGGCCAGCGCTGTGCGGCGGTTGTGGGGGAAGCCGTTGATCGGCGTCACAGGTTCAGCGGGAAAGACGACAACTAAGGAAGCCATAGCGCACGTCCTTTCCCAGCGCTTTCGCGTGCTCAAGTCGGAAGGAAACTTCAACAACCATTTTGGATTGCCACTCATGTTGCTCAAGTTGGAGTCGGGACATGACTTGGCCGTGATCGAGATGGGTATGTCGCATCGTGGCGAGATTGCTGCCTTGGCGAAAATCGCGCACCCGGAGATCGGCGTAGTGACCAACGTTGCCCCGGTACACTTGGAATATTTCAAGTCAGTCGCGGAGATTGCCCGCGCCAAATACGAATTGATCGAATCGCTTCCAGCAAATGGGATCGCAGTGTTGAATGCCGACGATGAATTTGTCTCACAGTTTGGGCGGGATTTTCGAGGTACCGTAGTGACCTATGGATTTGCGGCCCCGGCAGATGTTCGAGCGGAAAATATCAAGCAACACGGACCGGCAGGGTCGACCTTTGATGTGGTGATCGGTGGCTGCCGTGAGAAAGCAAGACTGCCATTGGTCGGCATGCACAACATTTCTAACGCCCTGGCCGCCGTGACGACTGCCTTGCAGCGTGGATTTTCACCATCGGACGCCGTCGCGGCACTTTCGTCCATCTCTGCCGCAGATAAACGTGGGCAGGTCGTCCAGATCGGCAACATCACTGTCATCAACGATTGCTACAATTCCAATCCGAAGGCATTAGACGCCATGGTGGATGCACTTGCATCAATGCCTGCCAAGCGACGCATTGTGGTTGCCGGAGAGATGTTGGAGTTGGGTCCTGCAGGAGCGGAATTGCACGCGAACTCCGGGCACCACATGGCTGAAAGAAAGATGGATGCCGTTGTAGGCGTACGCGGACTGGCGCAGCATATTGTTGATGCTGCGAAGAAACGCGGCTTGCTCGCAGAATTCGTTTCGAGTCCCGAAGAGGCGGGCGAGTGGTTGGCTCGTGAAGTCCGGGACGGTGACATAGTGTTGATCAAGGCATCGCGGGGAGTCAAACTCGAGAAAGCACTCGAAGTTTGGAAATCTCATCAGGCTTAACCGGCCGATGGGTGTAGCGGAGGCTGATTGCTCTACTGGTTGCTTTACATCAAGCTCTTTCACTACTTTCCGCCATTCCGCATTTTCCGCTACCTGACTTTCCGCACTGCTTTCGCGAGCTTAACGGCCTTGTTTACGGCGCTGATCGTTGGGCCGCTGGTGATCAATCGCCTGCGGGAATTCCAGATTGGCCAGTACATCCGCGAAGAGGGTCCCAAGGCCCACCAAAAAAAGGCCGGAACCCCCACAATGGGTGGCCTGCTGATTGCGATCTCAATCGTTGTTCCCACACTGTTGTGGGCAGATCTGACCAATCGCTTTGTCTGGGTTGCTGTGATCTCGACCTGTCTATTTGCATCGATCGGCTTTGCCGATGACTACACCAAAGTTGTGCACCGTCGCAATCTTGGCCTAACGGGCCGGGCTAAGCTGGGTTATCAGATCGGCACAAGCATCCTGGTTGCGGTGGCGCTAATTGCGATGCAGACGAAGGGACTGTATTCGACCAAACTGCTGGTTCCGTTCTTCAAGCAATTTCGCCCTGATCTCGTGATTGAGAATCTGGAGCACAATCCGCACCTTTGGCCCCTGGCGTTCCTTCCGTTTATTGCTTTTGTAGTGCTGGTCATCGTGGGAGCGAGCAATGCCGTGAATTTGACGGATGGCCTCGACGGCCTCGCTATCGGCTGCACTGTTATCGCAGCCGCAGCGTTGGCGGTGCTCACCTACGTTAGTGGTCATGCGGAATTCGCAGCATATTTGGAGTTGCAGCGCATGCCGCAAGTGGGGGAGTTAACAATTTTCTGCGGAGCCATGGTGGGCGCCTCCATCGGCTTCCTTTGGTACAACGCGCATCCGGCGGAAGTGTTCATGGGAGATGTAGGTTCTCTGGCCCTAGGCGGCGCCATTGGAACGACTGCGGTGATGATCAAACAAGAACTGCTTCTACCCTTTATCGGAGGAGTGTTCGTGATTGAGGCAATTTCGGTGATCCTGCAAGTGGGCTCCTATAAGCTCCGCAAGAAGCGAATCTTTAAGATGGCTCCGTTGCATCATCACTTCGAGCTGCTGGGCTGGTCTGAATCTAAAATTATTGTGCGTTTCTGGATCGCCTCACTGGTATTTGCCCTGTTTGCGTTGACGACGCTGAAACTAAGATAAGTGGACTTGAACGGAAAACGCGTGCTCGTAGTCGGGGTCGGGAAATCGGGCGTGGCCTCTGCTTTATTTCTGAAAGCACATGGCGCAAGGGTTACGGTTTCGGACTCGAAGGCAGAAGATTTGCTACGGGAAGAAATTCCGGCGCTCCTCGATCAGGGCATTGCGGTCGAGACGGGAGGTCACGGCGAGCGGACCTTCCGCGAGCAAGATCTGATCGTTGTGAGTCCGGGAGTTCCGGTTGATGCACCACCGCTCGTGCAGGCACGAGCGCATGGTGAAACGGTCATTGGCGAAATTGAGTTGGCCGCAAGATTTTTGCCAGGTCCGCTAGTTGCGATTACAGGATCAAATGGAAAGACGACTACTACGACGCTAATAGGCGAAATCATCGCTGCCGGAGGATTTCGCGCGCTCGTAGGGGGCAACATCGGTACGCCAGCTATTTCGCTGGTAGAACACGCTACGCGTGAGAGTGTCGCCGTGCTCGAGGTTTCCAGCTTCCAGTTGGAGACAATTCAGAGCTTCCGCCCGAAAGTCGCGGTCATTCTTAACATTACGCCGGATCATCTTGATCGACACCGAACTTTTGAGGTTTATACCGACGCTAAGGCGCGAGTCTTCGAAAACCAGACGACCGATGACCTCGTTGTGTTGAATGAAGATGATCCGACATGCGTGGAACTCGCAAAGCGAACGCACAGCCAAGTGTTCTGGTTCAGCCGTAAGAAGGAAGTTCAGCAGGGAGCCGCGGTGAGGGATGGCAGGATTTTCTTCCGTGACGCCGGCGGCAGCCGGGAGATCATGCCTGTGGCTGAAATCCCGCTGAAGGGTGCGCATAACATCGAGAATGTGCTGGCATCGGTTTGTGTTGGAGCGTTGTTGGGCTGTGCCCCAGATCGTATTCAGGATGCCATCCGCAACTTCAAGGCGGTGGAGCATCGCCTGGAGTATGTCGGCACAGTGCGCGGAGTGGATTACTTCAATGATTCAAAGGCGACGAATGTCGATGCAACCATTAAGGCCCTGGAGTCGTTTCCGGCCAACATCCACATTATCCTTGGTGGAAAGGACAAAGGTAGCGACTACACGGTCCTAAATAATCTGCTACGCGAGCGCGTCAAGCAGGTGTACACGATTGGCGCAGCGGCAGAAAAGATTGAGTCGCACATTAAAGGAGCGGCCAAGGTAACGCATGCAGAGACTCTCGAAAATGCGATTCAACAGGCGGCGGTCGTGGCGCAGCCCGGCGATGTCGTTCTACTGGCGCCAGCCTGCGCCAGCTTCGATCAATTCAAGAGCTACGAGCATCGCGGACGGGTGTTCAAAGAAGTCGTGCTCAGCCTGAAGTAGCCGCCACTCTCGCGAAGAATCAAGTCAGTTACCCCGAATTCTCCCAATCCACAACAAATCACAGGCACGCACTTCTGTGTCCATGATGGAATGAACTTTCATGGCCAAGCGTGTCAGCGCCGATCGATGGCTGTTTGTCATAACACTCATTCTTGTATTCGTCGGTCTTGTCATGGTTTTCAGTGCCTCTGCGGTCATGGCAAAAGAGCGCTACGGGTCCGGTTACACGTTCCTCTCTCGCCAACTTGCGTGGGCAGTGGGAGGGCTGGCCGCCATGGTCGTCGCCTCTCGCATCGATTATCGGCGGTATAAGCATCCGGCAATTGTCTTTTCATTGCTAGGCATCACATCATTGATGCTGATCTCTGTCTTTCTCTTAAATCGAGCGCACAACACGCATCGCTGGTTGCATTGGGGAAGTTTGTCGTTCCAGCCTTCAGAGTTGGCGAAGCCCGCCTTGATTCTGTTCCTGGCCTATTTCCTCGAGAACCGCGTCAAGGCCATTAACGATTGGCGTGAGACTCTGCTGCCAGCTGTCGCGCCTACTCTTGTATTCATTGCGCTGATTGTCTTCCAGCCAGACCTTGGTACTGCGATTGCGTGCGCAGCTATAACCGGCTGCATCTTGTTCGTGGCGGGGTTGCGATTGCGGTACTTCGGATATGGGCTTCTAGCCTCATTGCTGCCGCTATACTTTCTGATCTTTCACGTTGCTTACCGGCGCGACCGTATTCTGGCTTTCTTGAATCCCTATGCAGATCCGCAGGGGAAGGGCTTCCACATCATCCAATCGCTGATCGCGGTCAGTACCGGCGGCATCACCGGTGTCGGCCTGATGGAAGGGAAGCAAAAGCTCTTCTACCTACCCGAGCCTCATACTGACTTTATCTTTGCGGTTACCGCGGAAGAGCTTGGGCTGGTCGGGTCGCTCGTCATCGTGATTCTCTTTGCCCTATTCCTTTGGCGTGGCATCCGCACGGCATTGCACACGCAGGATATGTTTGGCCGGTTCCTAGTTGTCGGCATTACCGCGATGGTAGTGGTGCAGGCATTCATCAATGTCAGCGTCGTCCTGGGGATGATGCCGACCAAAGGCATTCCACTTCCGTTTGTCTCCTACGGAGGATCTTCTCTCTTCGTGACCCTGGCTTGCGTTGGGGTGCTGCTGAATGTGAGTAAGCAAGCCGAGTGACAGCCGGCACCACTGAACTCTCGTAACAGAGAGGCCCTAACCTGACCGCGTGTGCCCTAGGCCCTGGTTTATAGTCAACTGCATGCGTGCCATTCTCGCGGGCGGCGGTACCGGCGGACACGTAATTCCCGCCATCGCGATTGCTCAACAACTCCAGAAAGATTACGGTGCCGAGATTCTGTTCATCGGGACGGCGCGAGGAATTGAAAATCGCCTCGTGCCCGCAGCAGGATATGCGCTGGAGTTGGTAAAGGTTGGCGCGCTGAAAAATGTAAGCCTGGCAACGCGAACGAAGACAGCGTTCGATCTCCCTCGAGCGATCTGGCATGCCGGTAGCATTCTGGGGCGTTTTCAGGCCGACGTTGTAATTGGTGTTGGCGGTTACGCGTCTGGCCCAGCAATGATGGCCGCGACGTTGCGGGGAATCCCGACTCTCGCCTTCGAGCCGAATGTAGTGCCCGGATTTGCCAATCGCGTCGTCGCTAGGAGGGTGTCCGCCGCCGCCGTCCACTTTGAAGAGACAGCGAAATATTTTCGTCGGGCCCAGGTAACCGGTGTTCCGGTGCGGCACGCTTTCTTTGAGATCGCCGAACGCGACCCATCTGCGCCGCCGACCTTGCTCATATTTGGCGGAAGCCAGGGCGCACACGCGATCAATCAGGCGGTGACTGAATCCCTTCCTGCACTACAAGTACAAGTGCCACAGCTGCAAATCATTCATCAGACCGGAGAACGTGACTATAATGACGCAGCGGCGGCCTACAAAAATGCCGGCAGCACGGGTGAGGTATTTCGTTTTATCGACGACATGCCCCGATTCTTCGCGCAGGCGGACATGATTATGTGCCGGTCGGGAGCAAGCACCGTGGCGGAAATTACTGCAGCAGGGAAACCGGCGATTTTCGTACCCTTTCCGCGCGCTGCCGACGATCATCAAAAGCGCAATGCCGAGGCACTAGAACGAGCAGGTGCGGCCGTCATGCTGGACGAATCAAACCTTACAAGTGCAAGCCTAGTCCGCGAGGTTTCGGCCTTGATTAACGACAAGAATCGGCTGGAGCAAATGGGCGAGGCTGCACGCCGACTGGCGCACCCGAATGCAGCAAAGGACATTGCCAAGATGGCCGCAAGGGTAGCCGGTTGCTCGATCGAAGGTCATTGAAACGTGAAACCGTAAAACTTTGAAACGTTTTTTCCATGTTTGCCAAGATCCAACGCGTGCACTTTGTCGGTATCGGCGGCATTGGTATGAGTGGCATTGCCGAAGTGCTGCTAAATCTTGGCTATAAGGTTTCGGGTTCGGATCTCAAGACATCTTCTGTTACGCAGCGCCTTGCCGGCCTCGGCGCGACGATTTTCGAAGGACACCAGCCCGGAAATGTTTCAGGATCAGATGTTGTGGTAGTCAGTTCCGCGATCGCCATGGAGAACGCAGAACTCACCGAAGCCCGCGAGTTGCACATCCCTGTGATTCAACGGGCGGAGATGCTGGCCGAACTTATGCGCCTGAAGTATGGGATCGCGATTGCCGGCATGCACGGTAAGACCACAACGACGTCGATGGTTGCGGCGGTTCTTGCCGGAGGAGGCTTGGACCCCACGGTTGTCGTAGGCGGCCGCGTAGACGCCATGGGATCGAACGCCCGCCTGGGCAAATCCCAGTACCTGGTTGCCGAAGCCGATGAAAGCGACCGCTCCTTCTTGAAGCTTTCGCCGATCCTCGCCGTGGTGACGAACATTGACCGCGAGCACATGGATTGCTATCGGAACATGCGCGATGTGAAGCGAGTCTTTCTCGACTTCATGGATCGTGTCCCTTTTTACGGCATGGTAGTTGTTTGCCACGACGACGCTCAGTTGCGACACTTAATTCCACAAGTCCGCCGCAGAACTGTGAGCTATGGAGTGCGAAAAGGGTCCGATTTTCAGATCAACCGTGTCCGCTCAGGAAAGCTAACCAGTGTTGAGGGATTCGCGACCTCTTTCGCCGTTCGCTATAAGGGAGACGATCTCGGCGAATTCAGCCTGCATGTACCAGGGGCGCACAATATCTTGAACGCCACGGCTGCCATCGCAGTTGGCATTGGGCTGGATATCCATCCGGATCAGATTCGCGCTGCGCTCGAATCCTTCCGCGGTGTGGATCGGCGTTTTCAGCTGCGCGGCCGTGTTGGAGGGATCAGTGTGATCGACGATTATGGCCATCACCCGACCGAGATCCGCGCGACCCTCGCCGCGGCCCGGCAGTGCGGGTATTCCAAGATTCACGTTATCTTCCAGCCGCACCGTTACACCCGCACCCGCGACCTGATGGATGAATTTGCGACGGCCTTCGAGGACGCCGATACCCTCTCCGTGTTGGATATCTATCCTGCGAGCGAAGAGCCAATCGAAGGGATTACCGGCGAAGTCCTGGCCCGTCATGTTCCCGAGCACAGCAAGATTTCAGTCCGCTATTGCTCGTCGTTCGCCGAAGCAGTTCGGGTTGCTACCGACCAAGCGGTGGATGGAGACATGATCCTCACGCTTGGAGCGGGCAGCGTTCACCAGGTCGGACCCTTGATTCTGGAAGAACTTCGTCAACGGGCGGGAACTCCGTCCCCAATTTCGGCCTAAATCCTCACATAACGTCTTCTACAAACCTCGATAACGAATCTGTGGCTGCCTCGTCCAAGCTTCATAACGGCTTGGTGAGGTATGGTCATGATCTCCGATAAAGGTCTTTATTGGCTGGTAGTTGGCGTTTTGGCGGCAGTTGTAGGCAATTCCCTCGTAGCTCGTCATGCAGACTGGGTCGCCTGTCTGGACGCGGGATCATTGAGGATCAGCCAGGAACTTACCGGGCGTGCGATGGACCTTGTCGGCCGCGTTAATGGCTCGATAGGACAATCGAACGAGCAGAGCCAAGTGGCGTTTGCTCGAGTGCAGACTCGAGTGGCTGCGATCCAAACACGGGTAGCGGTCCGCCAGGCGGAAATTGCAAGGCGGCAGGCTGAACGAGTGCGGGTCACGGCGGTCCGTACAGCGATGCGCCATCTGGATTGCTCGGCACCAGACGTCGCGGTCGAGGTGGCAGACCCTGACTCCGACTCGCCCGACACGGAATAGTCTTAGGTACTTGGTTAACTTTGACCAACTGCAGTGAATCGAAGTGATTTTCCACACGACGGACCAAATTATCTCTATCTCAATTTGAAAAAAGCAGTTATAGTTGATTCGCTGCTGACGATTCACTGACGACAACTGTACCTGTTGATGGCAAGGAAGCCAGGTCCTACCATCCCGCAGGAAGAGTTGTACCCGCCTCCGGGCGAGCCCGTTCGCGCTAATCTCGACGACGCGCGCATGCTCGATCTGGATGTGGAGCAGGAATCCCCGTTTCTGCGCGGGCAGAAGCGCGTCTCCGTCCGCCGAGGCTCAATCCCAAAGAAAACTGCGACTCGCCTGAGTTGGGCAGCCGCTGCGCTGGTCGCAATCGTTGTGCTTGCGATTGCGTCGAGTTTCCTCTATCGCTACGCGCAGCATTCTTGGCGCTTCCGCGTTGTTTCGAGCGATGACATCGAGATCACAGGACTGCACAATGTCTCTCGCTCGCAAGTGATGGATGTAATGGGCGGTGACATCGGCCGCAACATTTTCTTCGTTTCACTGTCACAGAGGCAGTCGCAACTTGAACAGATTGCCTGGGTGGAATCGGCCAGCGTCATGCGCTTTGTCCCTAACCACCTGAAAGTTGATATCCAGGAACGAACACCGGTCGCGTTCGCGCGCATTGGTTCGCGAATCATGCTCATGGATGCTGCGGGCACTCTGATGGATCTGCCGACCGCAGGCAAGAGGAAGTATTCCTTCCCGGTGATCTTGGGAATGAGTTCGAGCGAGCCGCCCTCGACACGCACAGCCCGCATGAAGATCTACAACGACCTGGTTGGACAACTGGATTCCGGTGGCGCGCACTATTCGCAAGAATTGAGCGAAGTCGATCTATCGGACCCCGAAGATGTGAAGGTGCAAGCGAACAGTCCGGATGGGGATGTGTTGGTGCACCTGGGATCCTCCGACTACTTGCAGAGATATAAGACCTACGTCGCGCACATACAGGAATGGCGACAACAGTTCTCGAAAGTTGAGTCGGTCGATCTGCGCTATGACCGACAAATTATTGTGAATCCTGACCTGGAGGGAAAGGCAACTCAACAGCCACTTTCCACCAGTGCAGCCAAGGCAGCGATGGCCGCGGGCGTGAAAACCGCAGCCTTGATCAATCGTGAAGGTTCGAGTTCGAAGCCTCTCGTTGCGAAAGACGCAACGACTCGGCCGACTGTGCCTCCAACGAAGCTAAAGCAAACCCCGAAATCGACCGTAACGCATAGTGCTGCATCACAGAAGAACAAGGCCGCTGCCAAGAAGACGCTAGCCAAAACTGCACCGAAGACGGTGGCGTCTACGACAACGCCAACTACATCATCGACAACGAAATCTAGCAAGCCAAGTCCGGCAATCGTGAAAGAACAGGATCATCCATAGGCATGACGAATCAGTACGAGCACCTATTGACGGCAATCGATGTTGGCAGCGCGAAGACCTGCGCTCTGGTGGCAGAGATCACCGATGCAGGCCTGCGCTACAGCGGGCACGGAGTGGCGGAGTCGCGCGGGTCCCGCAAGGGCGTCATTGTCGACTTGGATAAGGCAGTTGGTTCGATTCAGAAGGCTGTCGAGCAAGCAGAGGACCAGGTTGGGGCACCCGTCGAGCGGACGTTGCTTGGAGTGTCGGGCGGCCACGTGCGCGGTGTCAACAGCCATGGAGGGATCACCTTCGGTACTCGTTCACGTGAAATTACGCGGGAGGAGATCCGCCTGGCCGTTGATAAGGCGCGAGCCGTGCCGTTCCCGGCAGATCGGGAAATTCTCCACCTGTTGCCCCAGGAATTCATTCTCGACGACCAGAGCGGCGTGCATGATCCGTTGGGCATGATGGCTACGCGATTAGAGGTGCGCGTTCACATGGTGACGGCTGCGTCCAGCGCGGCGCAGAACGTGGTCACCGCTGTGAATCGTGCGGGAATCCATGTCGACGACACGGTATACGAGCCTCTTGCCTGCGCCGATGCCGTGTTGCGCGCGGACGAACGTGAACTTGGCGTTTGTCTGGCCGAGATGGGCGCGGGTTCCACCAGCCTGATTGTATTTCAGGAAGGGGCAGTTGCTCACACGGCCGTGATTCCCATTGGAGGCGATCACTTCACAAGCGACCTCTCGGTCGGACTCTGCACGCCTGTGGCAGAAGCGGAGAAGATCAAGAAGCTCTACGGCAATGTGACGGTGACGCTGATTCCGGAAGGAAACGAAGTAGAAGTGCCATCGGTGGGCGATCGCCCATCGCGACTCATCTCGCAGCGCATGGTCGGGGAAATCCTGGAGCCGAGAGCGCGCGAGTTGTTTGAAATGCTTCGTGACAATCTGCGCCACGCGGGCATGCTCGATCTATGCGTTGCCGGATTTGTGCTCAGCGGTGGGGCCTCAAGGATGCTGGGAACGTTGGACGTTGCGGATTCTGTGCTTCGCCGTCCGGTACGGCTCTCCTGGCCGGCCCCTTTGGCCAAAATGCCTTCAACGCTGGCGGAACCGGAATTCGCCACCGTGATTGGCATGGTTTTCTACGGGCATCGTGCTCGCATTGCGCGAGGCGTGCAGGATGACCGCTGGAGTTCGAAGTTGATTTCTCTATTCGCGAAACGGGCGTAGGAAATGGCAATACTTTAGGACGCAAATTCAAACGGGCGGTTGTATATGAAAAACGAAGGGAACGACATTCGCATCAGCTTTAACGAAGAACCCCGCAACGACGCGAAGATCAAGGTCATCGGCGTAGGCGGCGGAGGTGGAAACGCGGTCAACCGGATGATTGCTGCCGGCATGGAGGGCATTGAGTTCATTACGGCCAATACCGACTTGCAGGCGCTACGCATGTCACAGGCGCCGGTCAAGATCCAACTCGGAGTTAAGTTAACAAACGGCTTAGGAGCAGGCGCAAATCCAGACGTCGGACGAAAAGCTGCGCTCGAGGATTCTGACAACATCATCGAGGCTCTCGAGGGCGCGGATATGGTGTTTGTCACTGCCGGATTGGGTGGGGGCACCGGTACAGGAGCGGCGCCGATCATCGCTTCACTCGCTAGTGAGATGGGCGCACTCACTGTAGCAGTCGTTACCAAGCCATTCGCTTTCGAAGGCAAGCGCCGCATGCAGCAGGCTGACCGTGGGATCAATGAGTTGATGGATTCCGTCGATACCACGATCGTCATTCCGAACGAGAAGCTGTTGGCGGTTGCGCAAGATGCCGGATTCTTCGAGTCATTTCGCGTGGCGGACGACATCCTCAGGCAAGGCGTGCAGGGAATCTCCGACATCATCACGATTCCCGGCATCATCAATCGTGACTTTGCCGACGTGAAGGCCATCATGCAGGGAATGGGGTATGCGGTGATGGGCACAGCTACCTCATCGGGAGCGCGAAGGGCAACCGAGGCAGCCCAGAAGGCGATTGCTTCTCCACTGCTCGAAGCGGGAGCCATCGACGGTGCGCGAGGCATTCTCATCAACATCACCGGCTCGACTTCGCTCAAGCTTGCGGAAGTGCAGGAAGCTTGCACCATCATCCAGAACGCGGCTCACGAGGATGCCAACATCATTTTCGGAGCGGTACTAGACGACAAGGCGAAGGATTCGGTAAAGATCACGGTGATCGCGACCGGGTTCCGGGATTCCGATCGCACACGCAGGCGCTCGGAACACGCGCAGTCAAGCTTCACAGTTTCGCGAGATGATGATTTTGGCGAGGCCGAGATTGAGTCCGAGCCGTCGCCACGTCCAATGATTATGGAGGAAGTGACCCCGGCCCCAGTCGCGGCTCCAGTTCCTCCGCCAGCCAACGCGATCTCCGTCGAGACCATGCGAAATGCCATGATCGCGAACTTCGAACAGGAAGACCTGGACGTTCCGGCTTTTCTGCGAAAACGCAGCGAAGCCATGTAGACGGCTAACCGATGCCGGAATGCTTTCGGGCGTTCCGGCTTTCTTTCGTTCAGTGGCGCCGGCGGATGATGGCAGGTTTCTACCTGCGCAGCCTATTTCTGGTCATTCGTAGGTGACCTCTCCTGTTCTCGCCTCTCCATCTGATCAATCAGTGCTTGCCACATATCAATGTCCAGCTGAAACTGATGAGCGAGCGGCGTTGTCGTATTTCCGACAAAAGCCAGGTTTGTGCGCATCTGGTTCAGGATAAGACGCATACGAGCCAAATCCTGCATTGTGTCCGATTCGTCTGCTGCAGAGGCGGGTTGTGAATTCTGAACAGCGGTCTTGGAAGGTTCCACGCGCTGTGCTTGCCCAAGCATGGTCCAAGTAACGAAGAGAATCACGGCCAGACTGAGTTTGATTACGGATTTCATGCTGCCCTCATCTCTTTCGATTCTAGACGGAATATTCCGGCCATAAAATTTCACTTGTATAGATATTCTATAGGAGGGTATATTGAGCCAGCTCACACCGGCGTCCAAGCCTGCTGAGGGGAGTCACATGAAAAAAACCCTGGCCCTGATTGCGACAATTGTTATGTGTTACACGGTTGCGGATAGTGCTGCTCAAAACAACGAACCTGTTCCGCAATTCACATCGGATCATCACTTATTGCGGCCCGTCAACTACCGTGAATGGATCTTCCTGTCTGCGGGGTTGGGAATGAATTACAACGCCAGCGCTGGCGGACATCAGATGTTTACCAACGTGTTCGTGCCGCAGTGGGCCTATGCTGAATTTTTGAAAAGCGGCAAATGGCCGGACAAAACGATGTTCATCGTCGAAGAGCGGGGATCGCAAACCAAGGGTTCTATCAACAAAGTTGGAAACTTCCAGACAGACTTCATGGGAATGGGAGTTGAGGTGAAGGACAGCCGCCTTCCCGATACGTGGGCGTATTACAACTTCGACGAAGACACCAAATCAGCCAGCGCCAATCCAAAAGGTGGATGTTTTCAGTGCCACGAGGATCATGCTGCGGTAGAACACAGCTTTGTGCAGTTCTATCCGACATTGAAGCCTGTAGCCAAGAAGTTTGGGACCTACCGCCAGGAGAGAGAGAACGTGGACGGCGCCAAGTAGCTTTGATTCAAGATCGCATCTTGCTAGCCTTGTCGGCGATGAGCAAGAAGCCTTTGGTTCGTGCGTCCTTTTCGAGGGAGCCCAACTGTGTTCGCGTCGCTGTGCTCGGACTGCCTTTAGCTTCTGTCTCCGCCAGAGCCAGTCTTGCATCGAGTTGATAGGCCACGAACCCGTATGTTGCTGCTTGCTGTATCACAGAATTGAGCACCGTAGCAGTCGGCTTTCCCGCCGCCGCCTCGACTCGCGCGTTCGCGATGGCGATTTGCACTCCAATTCCGCGATGCTGACTCCTGGCTGAGATCCTCCGGCTCAGCGTAGCCTGTTTCTGGGCTTCCGCCATCTTATTCTCACGAGATAGTGCCAGCGCCAGGATGGCGCGGGCGTATGCTTCGCGGTCTAAATTCTTTTGTGCATGGAGTTCTGGCAAAAGTTTCGTGATCGAAACCTCCGCCTCACCTGCTTGCCCTTCTTCGATCAGAAGCTTCCCAAGGTCTAGCGTGCTGTCGGCAGCAGACTCCTTCTCCCCAATTTCGTTGCGAAGTGCCAAAGCCTCTTCATAACGTTTGCGGGCACCGGGCAAATCGCCCTGATACATAAGCACGGTACCAAGTCCGGTTAAAGCTATGGCGGATTCATGTTTTTCGCCCGCACTCTGGGCGATGGCCAGTCCCTGTTCGTAACGAGTCTTTGCACCGATCAGATCTCCAGTCGCACTCAGGACGTCCCCGAGCCCAACCATCGGATATGAGGATTTGGTTTTCTCGCCCGCCTTCTCGAATAACGAAAGTGCCTCTTCATAAGCCTGTTTCGAACCAGCGGTGTCACCCAACGCGAGGCGCGTGTCCCCAAGATTCGTCAGAGCAGTGGCGACCGCGGTACTGGATCCAATCTCGCGACCAATCTGCAGTGATTCCTGAAAGACCTTCTGGGTCTCGACGAGATTCCCTTCAGTGACCAACTCGGCAGCGATGTTATTGAGCGTGGCTGCGATGTTGATTTTGTCGTCAGTCATCCGGTAGATCTCGAGCGCCTGCTTCGAAAGTTTCTTGGCCGTGGCATCGTCGCCCTGATCTCCGGCGACGCTGGCGATGTTGTCTAGGCCTCCCGCCACACCGGCCTGATTCCCCAACTCACGATGGATACGAACAACTTCCTCATACGAGTTTCTTGCACCCGGAAGATCTCCCTGGTCATAAAGAGCATTACCGATGTTGTTCAGCGCCGTCGCAACTCCGAAGCGGTCGCCAGCTTCGGCGGAGATACGCTGCGCCTCCTGACACGCCGGAATCGCTCCCTTGATGTCGCCGAGATTACGACGTGCGGAGCACTCCGAGAGCCAGGCGCGAGCGACCAGAAGCCTTGCTCCCAGCTTTTGTCCTTGTTCAACAATGTGTGTAGCGAGCTCCTGTTCGCGCTTGAACTCCGAGAGCCAGTGTGCCGCGCGAGTCTCGGCAAGATCGATGCGCAGATCGTCTCCCTCGGGAGGAGGCAGCTTGCGAAGAGTTGCAATCGTGCTCATGGCATCGCTTGGCTTGCCCCCGGTAATCTGAGCGTTTGCCAGTTTGAGTCCGTAATCCAGATTGTCTGGAGCCAAGCCAAATAGTGCTCGATAACTCGCAATCGCCTTATCCGACTGGCTCGAAGTTTCGTAGTACTGTCCCTGCACGCGCAACCGTTCCTGGTTCGACAGGTTGGCAGCGAGATCAAACGCGCGTTTAGCAGCCTGTTCGGCCTTGCCATCGTAACCAAGTGAACTCCAGGCGGCCGAGAGCGCAACATACGTTGCAGCATGCTGGGGATCCGCCTCCACCGCCTTCAACAGGAGATCGCGCGCTGCGAGGACGTCAAAGTGTCGCAGCTTTTCGAGGCCTTCAGAATAGAGTCGCGCCGCGGTGACATTGGAAGGCATCGAGGCCTTGACGGTGTATGCATCGACGTCCGATACATCGCCAATGCCAAGCTTTTCACGTAATTGGGCACCGGCGCGAGTCACCAACTGATCGAGTTGGGCTTCAGTTCCCTTAGCCGAAACGACTGCCACAGTCTCGCCTGCAACGGCGTCTTGCAGACGGAGATCAAGCCGAACCTGGTCGTCGCGTCCGCTCCCCATGTCAAGGTAGGAACCGAGAACTACGAAATCGCTACCGAGGTTCTTGCGAACGCGGGCGAGTGTGTCGGGAGCAAGTGTGTCGGTCTCCGGCAAGGAGAGGTCGCTCTTCACGCGCGCGACGTTCTCACCGGAAATGGTAAGCAGTTTCTCGCCCGCAGCGAGCTCGGTAGTAAGCATCTCCGAAAGTGCAGTTGAAAGCCATGCCGTATCGGAGCGGCCTGAGAGATTCTTAAAGCCCAGCACGGCAACGGAGCGTCGCGCTGCTACCGGAGGATTAGATGACGACGGCATTTTCGCTATCTTCTGGAAAAATCCGATGGTAACGGCTGATATTAAGAGAATCGCTGCTATTCCGATGGCAATGGGAACCCACTGTTTCTTCTTATGGGAGCGTGCCAGTGGTGCAACTCCGGCAGTCAGGCGCTCCAAATCGGCTGCCAGTTCGGTTGCCGTCGCATAGCGGCGTGCAGGATCCTTATCCAGCGTCTTCAGAATGACGTTGTCTAATCCGGGGGAAATAGCGGGATTCAGTGTGCGCGGAGAAACCGGTTCCCGGTTCAAAATGGCATCAATTAACAGCGGCCCGTTGGTTTCGGGGAACGGACGTTTTCGGGTGGCCATTTCATAGAGCACTGCGCCTGCCGCCCAAATGTCGACGCGCGCATCTGCCGGTTCACCACGCAATTGTTCCGGAGCCATGTAGGGAAGAGTTCCGCTGATTTGTTGCGATGTGGTCAGGCTCATCGTGCGGGAGATTTCGGTCTCGATCTCCACAAGTTGAGCCAGGCCAAAGTCGAGGATCTTCAAGCGCCCATCGGATGTGAGACGCATGTTGGCCGGTTTCAGGTCACGGTGGACAACGCCCTGCGCGTGGGCTGCTGCCAGTCCTTGAGCTATTTGGATTCCCAGGGAAACGATTTCAAGTTGATGTAGAGGTCCATCAGTGAGCCGTTCGTCTAAAGGGCTGCCGGCGATGAACTCCGTAACCAGAAAGTCGGAACCCTTTTCTGTGTCGAAGTCAAAAATCGTCGCCACGTTCGGATGATTCAGCCTGGAAAGGGTGAGGGCCTCGCGGCGAAAGCGCTTCCGGGCATCTTCATCGGTGAGAACGCCAGTAGGGAGGACCTTGATGGCGACCTGGCGTTCAAGCCGCTCGTCGTAGGCAAGGTATACCACACCCATTCCGCCGGCCCCGATCTGTTCACGGACGCGATAATGGCTGATGGTTTCGCCGACCATTGGAAAAAGGGGAGGAACAAGAATGTTATTAGGCAGTCTAGGCGAGGTCAACCTCGGAAGGCGCGCAAGAACTCAGTTGCTACCCGACCAATCGTTCTGCAAGGCCGGGAGAAAGTCGGAATCGGATATCGACCGCAGGAACTCATACTCCTCAATCAAGGCGGCAACTCCTACCCGCGAGGCAGGCAGCGGCGCATCGACCCGCACAACTCTCGCTGTGAAACGCACGCGTACGGAATCGGTGAGCGTGATGTGCGGCGGGAAGGTAAGTGTAACTTCGATCCGGGTGCCCTCGGACAGGGAACGGTCCAGGTAAAAGAACACGCCTCGTGCGCTGACATTTTGGGTTTCAGTCAGCATTTCGTCCAAGGCTGTTCCGGAAAGTCGAATAGATGCGGGTAGGCGCATGTCGAAACGTCGCATGTTGCGGCGTTCGCCTGCTGAGGGAGGCAAAGTGGCGTCTTTTCCTAGAAACATTTGCACGAAACCTCGGTCGTGCCTGGTAAGGCCAAGGACGGCGATGCTCTTCCAGGAAAACTCTTAAAATTTTGTGGTCCTAGGGTACGCGCTTGCTTCCATTTTGCAAACAGAAAATTGGACGATGCAGACGGTTTCGAATACGGCGAGTTGATTTTTCGCAAGGTTTCGCTGAACGCGTTCTTGGTTCGGGAGTTTTCGGCGGCCAACTCAGCATCTTTGAAGGCCCAAGGCAGCATCTGATCAGATGGCCGCTGGTACTCGGCTTGACAGTCTATCCGTCAGATGTTTAAGTAGTTATTTATTTTTCATCGATACTTGTTAGCTATTTTCAGGCCGTTCGCGGGTGCGCCCGGTAGCTTGGCGTGTGCCCTCTTTTCGTCTTTCCAGGAAAGCGGCAATTCGGAGGACTCGTGAGTTTGTCGGCAATTCGGATGCGCGTCGTGCTGGCAGGCACGATGTTGGTTGCGGGTGCAATCGGAGCCTTGTGGGCTGCGAGTCTTGCGGACCAGAAAGGCAGCTCTAGCGCTGCTGCCCAGGTTAGTCGATCGATCTTCGGGAAGTCTCCGAGGGCTTCCCAATCGGTGCGAGGCGATTTCGGCCACCAGCCTTTCGTATTTGAGGCCAACCAGGGACAGACCGATCCTCGCGTGAAATTCATGGCTCGCGGATCAGGGTATGGCCTATTTCTCACCTCTGATCAGGCTGTCCTGAGCTTGAAGAGATCGAGGAGCACCCAAAAGCAGCAAGTGATCGCCATGCAACTCACGGGAGCGCATCAGGATCCTGCGATTCGGGGAGTTGACCTTCTTCCGGGCAAGAGCAACTATTTGATTGGCAACGACCCGGCGAAGTGGCACCGCAACGTTCCGCAGTTTGCGCGAGTGCAATACGGAAATGTCTATCCCGGCATCGACCTGGTTTATTACGGCGAGCAGGGGCAACTGGAGTATGACTTTGTGGTCGCCCCGGGCAGCAATCCAGATGCGATTGGGTGGAAGTTCGACGGCGTTAAGGATTTGAAGGTTGATGCGAAGGGTAACTTAGTCCTTGCGAATGAGGGTGAAGCTGTAGTTTTTCGGGCGCCCTCCGTCTATCAGCAGGTTGGCAATGAAAAAACGACTGTAATCGGACGATTTGTCCTGCGTGCTGCAAACGAGGCCGGATTCGAAGTTGGTCCCTATGATCGAAGCCGCGCACTGATCATCGATCCGGTGCTCACATATTCAAGCTACCTGGGAGGTGCTGGCGGTGAAGGTTGCTTTGCAATCACCAGCATTCCTACCTCCGGCTGTCCGGCAATCGCAGTAGACCCCGCATCGAACATCTATGTTGCGGGCACGACAACGTCCACAGACTTTCCGTCCGTCACGTCTCCCGACCCATTCCAGGGTTCGAATGCCGGCGGGGCAGACGTATTTGTCACCAAGTTCAATATCACTGGAACTGTGATCCAGTTTTCTACCTATTTGGGGGGAACGAACGACGACACTTCAGCCGCTATCGCAGTCGATAGCGCCTCGAATGTTTACGTGACAGGAACTACCGCTTCCAACACTGATTTCCCCATCATGGCCGCCAATGCGGTACAGGCCGGTCCGATGTCTGCTGGGAACCATGTCTTTGCCAGCGAACTTTTGCCCGATGGTACAGACCTCGCATACTCCACCTACCTGGGTGGAACTGGGACCGATACTGCCACGGGCCTGGCATTGGACTTCCACGCCAAAATGTATCTGACGGGCACGACAACCTCTACGGATCTGCCGGTCACTGCGAACGCTTTCCAGGAAACCTCGCGAGCAACCAATCAATTCTTCATTGCGAAGATCGATCCGGTTGCGGCAGATCCGACGGCTGCCAATGCATACCTCAGCTACCTTGGCGGCGCGACCCCGAGTACCGGGACGGTGAGCGGGGGCGGCATCGCAGTCGATACATCGTCAAATGTGTATGTCACTGGCGGCACAACTTTCACCGATATGGGCTTGAACTCGTCTCAGGCCCAGGCGGGTGGAAGCGATGCGTTCGTCGGCAAATTCACCCTTACCAATCCAGCAACCACGCAAGAGGTTTACCTGACCTATCTGGGTGGTACGGGCGAAGACATTGGATACGGAGTAGCGGTCGATACGTCGTTTAATGCCTACATTACCGGTTCGACAACATCCACGGATGTAACTACATTTACGCGCGACCCGGAATTTTCGACCTCCGTTGTTCCATTTCAACCGTCAAACGGAGGTGGAACCGACGCGTTCGTCGCCAAGATTGGAAGCGCTCCCCCAACCGACGGCACCAACTATCCGCTCAATTATTTCTCTTATCTAGGTGGTGCTGGGACTGATGTGGGCCTAGGCATCGCAGTAGATGGAAGTCAGGGCGCACGCTTGACGGGTTATACAGATTCCGCCGCCTTCCATCTGGCACATGAGTTCCAATCAACCATCGGCGGTGGCAACGATGCGTTCGTAGCACGAATTGACACTACGTCCACGGATCCCGATTCTGTTGCTCACTTCTCTAGTTACCACGGTGGAAGCGGCGATGACCGCGGTACCGGAATTGCCATCGATCCTCTCGGAAACACGTACGTTTCAGGCGAAACCGCTTCCACGAACTTCCCGGTGGTGGGCGCATTTCAGGGCGCCATCAGCGGATCAAGCGATGCCTTCATCAGCAAGATCGGTCCTACTGCGAACTTCACGATGACTGTTACTGCGTCTCCGACACCGGCGGTCGGAGTTGGAAATCCGGTGACATTCACCTTTACCGTTACGAATACGGGAGACTTGGCCTCCGGGGTGACGTTCACGGATACGCTTCCGGCGGCCAATGCAACCTTTGTTTCTGCCACGGCAACGGGAGGGAGTTGTGGAGGGGCGACGGGAACTCCGCCGACCGTGGTGTGCAACCTGGGCACGATGAATTCGAATGCCGTCGCCACTATCACTGTCATCATAACTCCGACCGCGGCACCGACCTCGCTAAGTAACAGCGCAACGCTGACGGTGGCGAATTCTTCGTTTACGGTTTCGAGCAGCGCGAGCGTAACGGTCAATGACTACTCGATTAGTGCGAATCCGCTAAGCGTAACCGAACCTGCGGGCGTGCCGGCGAATTACACGCTCACGTTGACGCCCACCGGCGCCATACCAAATTCCATTGCTCTGTCTTGCAGTTCCGGCCTTCCCACTGGAGCGACTTGTACCTTCACGACCGCGACGATTACGAATCTGAATAATGGTGCAGCGACGTCAACGGTGCATATCAACACGACTGTGCGGCCGACTACGACGGCAGTTCTTCAGAAGGCGTGGCCGATGTACGCCACGTGGATTCCGATATCCGGGCTGGCTCTGATAGGGCTTGGCGTCAGAAAGAAGAAGCGAGGTCTGCTCTCGGGAGTGTTTCTGGGCGCTTTCTTTGCATTGGTGATGTTCCAGGCGGGATGTGGCTCGAGCAGCAGCACGCCAGCCGTAACTGGTGGTACTCCAGCAGGCACGTATTCCGTCACCATGAGCGGAGTCTCAGGTTCAACATCGCGAACGACTACGGTGACGTTGATCGTTCAATAAACGACAGGGAACCACGAAAAGAACAAAAGCCGGCGATCGTGCCGGCTTTTTACTTTTTATTAGGAATAACCAAAGAGGATGTGTCTAGGCTCCCGCCGAAAGCCTGTGATGGCTCTTCGCCTGCGCGATTCCGTACTGCCGAATCTTGTAAAGGAGCGCCTTGTAGCTGATCTTCAAGAGTGCAGCAGCCTGCTTGCGATTCCAATTCGTCTCTTCGAGCGCGCGGGTAATCGCTTCGGCTTCAGCTTCATCCTTGGCGTTGCGGGCAAGAGACTTGAGACCTCCCGCTGGTTCTGCGGGGTTGCGTGGCGAGGCATCGAGATGCGCCGCCGGTTCGTTCTTCGGATTCAGTTCGGCGATGGCGAGGCTCTCGTCCCCGAGAATCAGGTATCTCTTGATGAAGTTGCTCAGTTCACGCAGATTGCCAGGCCACGAGTAGTTGAGGCAGGCCTGCATCATCGTGGAAGAGAGCGGTAGCGGCGCACGCGCGTAGCGTTCGGACATGCGAGACATGAAATGCTTAAGCAGAATCGGTACTTCCTCTTTGCGCTCGCGCAGAGGAGGCAGGTTCAGCGTAAAAGCATTTAGACGGTAGTACAGATCCTCGCGTAAGCGCTTGTTGGCCAACGCCTCAGGAATGTTGATGTTCGTGGCGGCCAGGATCCGAACGTCGACCTTGATCACCGACCGGCTACCGAGGCGGGAAAATTGCTGATCTTGCAGAACGTGCAAGAGCTTGGCCTGCAGGCCCGGAGGCATCTCACCGATTTCGTCGAGCAGGATCGTTCCCTTGTTGCAAAGCTCAAACTTACCGGGTTTGGGATGCGTTGCACCCGTGAAAGCGCCCGCCTCATAGCCGAACAATTCACTCTCCAGCAGATCGGCCGGAACGGCGGCGCAATTAACTTTTAGGAACGTGCGGTGCGCGCGCGGAGAAAGCTTGTGAATCAATCGCGCAAGAACTTCTTTGCCCGTGCCGCTCTCACCAAGGAGCAACACCGGAATATCTACATTCGCGACCAAAGCGGCCTGCGAGCGAATCTTGCGCATGGCCGGGCTGGCGGCCACGAAGAAGACGTCGTCGCAAAGCTCTTCGACGTCGCCGGCGTAAGGCTGCCGGCTGGCTCCCAGGCACTGGTCGATCACGGCGTCGAGCTCCGCTTTCTGGAAGGGCTTTGTAAGGTAATCATGCGCGCCAAGGCGGATCGCCTGTACGACCTTGCGCGTATCGCTTACGCACGACAGCATGACCACCTTCACGCCGGGATAAATCTGGCGCATTTGCTCGAGCGTCTGTAGACCGTCAATTCCGGGCATCAACAGGTCGAGCAGAACCAGATCCGGATGCAATCCCTTGTTGACGCGCTCCAGGGCTTCTTCGCCTGTGCTGGCAGTCTCAACTTTGTATTCATCCACTTCGAGCAGAGTCCGGATATAGCGCAACATCCCGGGTTCGTCATCGACCAGCAAAATGTTGGCCGTATCGTTCATTTAGCCTTTCCTTTGTTCGCGGGGTTAAACGCAGGTTGTAGGGGAATGATGAAGGAGAACTTGCATCCGGCGCTGGGCTCACTTTCCACCCAGATCTTGCCACCCATGTTGTTGACGAGTCGACGTGCGATTGCCAAACCAAGCCCCATACCGTCCGTTTGTTTTTCGCTGGGCAGGCGGAAAAAGTCGTCAAAAACCTCGATGTGATACTCGGGTGGTATGCCGGGTCCAGTGTCAGACACACTAACTTTGACCGAATTTGGAGAAGGAACTTGTTGCCTGCGACGCTCGCCCCTTGTCTTTTCTGTCACACGACGGTCGCCGGACAAGGTGGATGCATCGGCGCTTCGTCGTTCCCACATATAAGGCTCAGCGTGTAGCCACACAGTTCCGCCAACTGGCGTGAATTTGGATGCATTTTCCAGCAAGTTGGAAATCACGCGCTGTACCTTCGGCAAGTCGAAGTGGAAATCAGTAAGTTTGTCGTTAGCGAGGAAGTATAGGGCGACTCCGCGCTCCTGAAACCGGCTTGACCAAAGGCGGCAAACCTCAGACAGCGTGGCGTTCATGTCGCCAAGCTCGTACTGCATCCGCATCTCGCCGATCTCAAGAACGCTATAACTCAGAAAATCCTGGATGAACTGCTGCAGACGTTGACCACTGGCATGCATGTCCTTCAGCACTTCACGTTGGCGCTCATTGAGGCCGCCCAGCTTCTCGCTTTGCAGCAGTTCGACGTATCCGTTCATGATCGCTAGAGGCGTTTTGAGGTCATGCGCGGCAGAGGCAAGGGCGTTGGTCGTCCGGGCAAACCGTTCCTGCAGTTGGGTGTAATCCTGAAGCAAGTCGTGCTGGCAATCGGGGTCTGCACACTCAGCTGAGGTTGGTTTCTTGGGACAGAGATCAGCCGGGTTGTTTTCTTTGCCTGAGGCGGTGGGAACACACGTGTTATCCGACACTGCACCCATAGATAGACTCTCGTGGTTTGGCTACGAGGGGAGAGGGGGTAAGTCCAATTCGGCACTCAGCTCAGTCCGGCTGAAGTGAATGCTATTGCAGGGATGCTATGTCATGACTTTTTCCCTGTCAACGGAAAATGCACGGATTTTGTCACTGAAGGAAAAAACATTGCGCTTTCTACAAGATGTGGAGATTAGTGGAAAAAACACCTGGAAAGCGAATATACGGCGAAGGGTCCTTAGTCTCAAGTGCTAGAGACCGTAAGGTAAGTGCGCAGAGGCAATCCATATACGAAATCTACCGCTATCTTTGTCTTCGCATAGTGGAAATTGGCCCCTTAGGTGCGGTGGAGAACGAAGATTTTCGCGTTGGGAGAATCCCGCTTGAACCGCCGGAAACCTGAAAACGAGCAGCGACAGTGGCCACGTTTGCCCCTGGCGATCCCTGTTTTCATTCGGAGCCGGGATGAGAAGGGCAAGGAATTTCTTGAATTTGCGACTGCCCTGAACGTCTCGGCCGGGGGAGCCTTGGTAGCCGTACGCCGCTCCCTGCCGGTCGCGGCGCAGGTTCTGCTAGAGATTCCTAGCGCCCCACTGACGGCCACCACGGCGTTGCCGAAAGCCGCTCACACCCTTCGCGCCAGAACTCTAAGGGTCGTCCACGCCGAGGGTTATCACTTGGTTGGGCTAAAATTTTCTCGTCCCCTTGTCAACCACGTGACGGAACGAGTTGCAGTACGAAGGAAAGTTACTTCTTCGGTGTGAAAATGTTTTCCTATTCCTTAAGTCCAGTAAGAGTCTGAATTCCACGGTCTGACGTGTTGGGAAGGTCTCAAGCGGAATTCTTCCAATTCATTGGTTCAAAAACGGTTAGGCACTATTTCCGTGTTACCAAAGGGGGCTACTTTCGTTTGGCTCTCCGGGTGCATACTGGAGTATTGCTTAAGGAGCCGCAGCAACCAAATGGCGATGCTATCCGCAAATCCTGTTAGTTCACTGGTCCAGTCTCTGGGAGAGATTCCACCGGACTCAGTAGTGTTTGGCCGGTCCAGTGTGATGCAAGCAGTCCGTGACAAGCTGGACAAAGTGGCGGGCGCGAATGTGCCCGTTCTAATTCAAGGGGAAAGCGGAACTGGGAAAGACATCATCGCCCGGATGATCCATGGGTTTTCTCCTTGGCGTAGTGGACCCTATGTAAAAGTCAATTGTCCCGCCATACCTGGAACCCTTCTGGAGAGCGAGTTGTTCGGGTATGAAAAGGGCGCCTTCACGGGAGCCTACGGTTCAAAGCCCGGGCGCGTTGAGATGGCGCATCGTGGGACGCTGTTTCTCGACGAAATTTCTGAGCTTGACCTGGCGCTTCAGTCCAAGCTCTTGCAGTTGCTTCAAGACGGCCAGTTTTGCCGAATAGGTGCCCAGGAAGATAAGAAGGTCGAAGTTCGCATTGTTTGCGCGACCAACCGGCATCTGGAGAGCGAGATCGAAAACGGCACCTTCCGGCAGGATCTTTACTATCGCATCAATGTTGTGAATCTGAATCTGCCTCCGCTTCGCGAAAGACGCGGCGACATTGAAGACCTTACGAATTACTTTCTAGAGTATTACAACCGCAAGTACAACTGCCGGGCGCGCCCGATTTCGTCCGAATTGATTGCGGTTCTCCGGAAATATCATTGGCCGGGGAACATTCGCGAACTGGAGAATCTGGTCAAGCGGTACGTAATCCTGGGGAATGAGGAAGTGATCAGCAGCGACTTGGTCACGAGAGAGCAGGAGTATTTCAACCCTGACCTCAACTTGGATGGGCCGATTTCTCTGAAGAAGCTGACGCGGCAAGCGGTTCGCGAACTAGAGCGCAAAGTGATTTTGAAGGTACTTCAGGCAAATCACTGGAATCGCAAACAAGCGGCACGGGCGCTCAGCATCAGTTATCGTGCGTTGTTGTACAAGATTCGGGATGCGGGGCTGCCCGCAAATGGATCGTCGCGGCGTCGAGAAGTGGTCCCATCTCAGGGAGCAGCCGCGGACTAGGGTCTTGACAATTTGAAATTCAAGAGTGCCTGCCTGTCAGGCACTTTCGTTCTTAAGCGTCCCCTACGCCGTCGTGGTCTTGGTTCGAGGGACGTCTCCAACCTCGCTACCGGTAAGCTCGAGACCCCAGGTTTCTCCACCCTCAAATGCTTCGACGCCAACCTGGCATTCCTTTGAACCTTCCATGGCACGCACCCAGACCACCCGGACCGGGATTTTGCGCTGCCGGTACTGAATAGTTATCTTGTCCCCCGGTTGGAGTACGTGGTGAATGGCCCCTAGTCGCGCGCCCTGCGGCGTGATGTCCAGGGTATGTGCCAGTTCAGTGAAGGGCTTATTGGACGCATCTGTGGCCGATACCCGAATGGGCAAGACCATCTTGATGCGAGTGTGGCGCCGTTGCTTGGTTCCCATTTTGAAAGAGCCTCTGTTCCTGTCTCCTCGCAGGGTCATGCAGGTCAGGTGCCAGCAACAGCCGGAGTTACCATGGATCACTCTTTCGATTAAGGGCTCATTATGAGCAGCTTACGAGCTACGAAGTGTGAGCATTGACGGGTGGGTGATCGTTCCAAACGAAGCCGTGTTCATGGAATGACAAAATTTGTCATTGTTTCAGCTTGATTATCACGGTTTCGTAGACACGGCTGCGCGTTCGGCCAGGTAACGTGGCAGGGCATCTTGCCACGTAGGCATGACAATACCGTAGCGCACAAGGCTCGACGGGGATAGGACGGAATACTCAGGGCGAGGCGCGGGACGCGCAAACTGCTCGCTCGTGGTCGGTCGGACCATGGTCTTAAGGCCAGCGTTTTGGACGATTTCGCGGGCGAATTCGTACCATGAACATTCTCCGCGGTTCGTGGCATGGACGATGCCCGTGGCTCCAGCGTTGCAAAGCTGGATGATCGCTCGGGCCAGGTCACAGGTATATGTTGGAGAACCGCGCTGGTCGTCAACTACGTCAAGAATTGGACGCGTGGCGGCCATCTTCAGGATGGTATCCGGGAAGCATTTTCCTCCAACACCAAACAACCACGAGGTTCGCAGGATGCAGCAGCCCGGCGAGGTATTTTGCAGATGTTCCTCAGCTTCGGCTTTTGACCTGCCGTAGACACTCTGAGGCGCACGCGGATCATCGACTTCATATGGAGCATTTTTCTTTCCGTCAAAGACGTAATCGGTGCTGAGGAAGATCAGCCGCGCATCAACGTCTTTTGCCGCCTCAGCGACGTGAATTGCACCCCGACAATTTACGTCGAATGCCTTCTTGGAGTTACTTTCGCAGCCATCGACATCCGTATATGCTGCAGCCAAAACGACCCATTCAGGCCGTGTTTTATGAAGAGCTACACGAACCTGTTCGGGATTCATGATGTCGGCCTGCCGGGAATTCAGGCCTGTGACCCCTGTGCCTTGACATTCCTGCATCAGGGCGCGGCCGAGAAGCCCACTGGCGCCAAATACGGTGATTCGCATCTGATTTGGCTCTTACTCGTAGACTTCAGCTTTTTCGAGCGGCTGACCGGCGCGGTCTTTGGCAGAGATGGTCGGTGAAGCATCGCTCTCCCAAGCGATGTTCAATTTGGGATCATTCCAGAGCAAAGTACGCTCGAATTCAGGGAAATAGAAATCGGTGGTCTTATACAAAACGTGTGCGCCGTCAGAGATCACACGGAAGCCGTGCGCGAAACCAACGGGGATCCATAACATCCGCTTGTTCTCTCCTGACAGCCGGACGCTCTCCCACTTTCCAAAAGTCGGGGACTTTCGCCGAAGGTCGACGATGACGTCGAGAATTTCGCCCACGATCACGCGCACCAGTTTCGCTTGAGCGCGCTGCACCTGGTAGTGCAATCCGCGAATCACATTGCGAGCGGAATAGGAGTGATTATCCTGAACAAAGCGGTCATGGATCCCGATTTCCTGCATCGTCCGTTCGTTGTAGCTTTCCAGGAAGAAACCACGGTCGTCGCTGAAGACGCGAGGTTCGAGGATGAGAGCTCCTTCCAGAGATGTTTCCATCATCTTGACTACCTGCCCAAGTGCAATTGCTGACGCTGATGCCATTTAGAATACCCTCTCTTTGAGCAGTTGCAGCAAGTATGCTCCGTATCCGTTGTTCTTCATTGAGTTCCCAATTTCTTCGAGCTGTGCGGCAGAAATGTACCCGTGACGGTAGGCGATCTCCTCAGGACAGGCGACCTTCAAGCCCTGTCGGCGCTCAATCGTCTGGATGAACAATGAAGCTTCCATCATGGCCTCGTGCGTGCCGGTGTCGAGCCAAGCCATACCACGTCCCATGACCACTACTTCCAGTTGGCCTCGATCAAGGTAAGCCTTGTTTACGTCGGTGATCTCGAGTTCGCCCCGCGCGGACGGCTTAAGAGAGCCTGCAATCCCGGCCACCTGCTCGTCGTAGAAATACAGACCGGTGACGGCATAGCGCGATTTCGGCATCCGCGGTTTTTCTTCCAGGCTGAGCGCTTTCCCAGCCTGGTCGAATTCCACCACGCCGTAACGCTCGGGGTCGTGCACCGGATAAGCAAAAATCTGGGCGCCGCGTGTCCGCTGCGTTGCGTGACGCAAGTCCTTCGCAAGGTCATGTCCGTAGAAAATGTTGTCGCCGAGAACGAGCGCACAGCAACTGGAACCGAGGAACTCTTTCCCGATCAGAAATGCCTGCGCAATACCAGCTGGCTTGTTTTGGACCTTGTAGGTGAAGTTCAGCCCGAGGCGCGATCCGTCTCCCAGGAGCTGCTCAAAGCGAGGCGTATCTTCGGGTGTAGAAATAACGAGGATGTCGCGTATGCCCGCCAGCATCAATGTGGACAGGGGGTAGTAGATTAGCGGCTTATCGTAGATGGGCAGCAGGCTCTTACCGACCGCCTGTGTAGCCGGGTAAAGACGAGTACCCGAACCTCCCGCCAGGATGATTCCCTTATAAGGTGTCACTGTGCTGGTTTGCATTCTCTTGGTTGAGCGGGAGCTATGTCGCGTACTGACTGGCGATCCACTGCCGATAGCTGCCCGCTGTTACTTCCTTTACCCAGTCCTCGTTGTGCAGATACCACTCGATTGTCTTTCGAATTCCGGTCTCAAAGGTTTCTTTCGGTTTCCACCCAAGCTCGCGCTCGATTTTTCGTGCATCCATTGCGTAACGGCGATCGTGCCCAGGCCGATCCTTGACGAAGGTGAGCAGGTTGCGATGCGGAAGCACCGGATCTTGAGGGCACAATTCATCGAGGATGGAACAGATGGTCTCGACGATCTCGAGGTTCGGTTTCTCGTTCCATCCACCAATGTTGTAGGTTTCACCGGGGTTGCCGCCGGCCAGGACAGTACATATCGCGTCGCAATGGTCCTCTACATAAAGCCAATCACGGACATTCATGCCATCGCCATAAACCGGCAGTGCTTTTCCATGGCGGGCGTTCAGGATCATCAGCGGGATCAACTTTTCTGGAAACTGATATGGGCCGTAATTGTTGGAACAATTGGTGGTCAACGTGGGAAGGCCATACGTGTGATGGTAAGCGCGGACCAGGTGATCTGAAGCTGCCTTGGACGCCGAATATGGACTGTTAGGAGCATAGGCGGTCGTCTCACAGAATGGCGGATCACCGACTCCGAGCGAACCATAAACTTCATCGGTCGAGACGTGCAGGAAGCGGAAACTCGACCGTTCGTTATCGTTGATACTCGTCCAATACGCTCTTGCCGCTTCCAATAGACAAAATGTCCCATTCACGTTGGTGCGGATGAAATCGTCCGGGCCGAGGATCGATCGGTCGACATGACTTTCGGCGGCAAAATGAACCACGGCACGCGGCGCGTGCTTACGAAACAACTCGCTTACCAGCGTGGAATCGCAGATGTCCCCCTGCACGAACTCATGTTCCGGATCGTCGGCAAGGGCTGTCAGGTTCCGCAGGTTGCCGGCATAGGTTAGCTTGTCAAGATTGATGATCTTCCCGAGTCTTTGCCGTCTCCACTGCAGGACGAAGTTGGAGCCGATAAAGCCGGCTCCTCCACTGACCATTATCGTTCGTTCCATAGATGGGATGAAGAGGACGGAACCACCCGTCCAAACGCAGAAATGATTGTAATAAAGAAAGGGTGGGAAAACGCTTTCCCACCCTATTTCAGCAAAGAAATTGGTAACCTGTGGACTGTCGGAACTAGCGGGAGACCACCTTCCGCGTGACGCCATCCAGGGTTGGGACGCCATCGCGAAACTTCAAGCCTGGTCCGGACGCTGTCTGGACGGACTGGTCACCTTCCTTCCATCCCAAAACACGCCAGTACTCGCGTTCGATCTCGCGTGCGATTTCGTGCCATTGATACCGCTGCCGAATCTTGTGCTGGCCGGCGACGGCGGCCGCCCTCCGCATAGGCGCGTCGAAGATCAGTAACAGCAGCATGCGAGCGAGGTCTGAAATGTCTCCATGCTTAAAGGTGAACCCTGCGCCTTCAACTAGTTCGCAGTTTTCCGGGATGTCGCTGGCGAGTACGCAAACTCCTGCACCCATAGCATCTAGCAACGCTAGGGATAATCCTTCGAGATCAGATGGCAGCACGAACAACAGCGCGTTCGTTAGCAGTTCGTCCAAAGCCCGACCGGAGACGTAGTTCAGTAGGCGAATGCAATCGCTTTGATGTGCCCGGAGCTTGCTTTCGTATGCATCGGTGTAACTGCTACCTCCCGCCATAGCGAGTTTGACAGGGGTTTGCAGCTGCTCGTAAGCAGAAATGAGCAAGTGGCAGTTCTTTTCCGGCGAAAAGCGGCCGAGGTAGAGGATGTAATTGTCGGGCTCGAGTCTCCATTCATCGAGGTGGGCGCCAGTGCACCGTTCCCGACAATCGGCGCCATTCGGAATGTAGAAAGTCGGCGCTTTATATCGACTGGCGTAGTACTGCTGCAGGGTTCGTGAGACGACCGTGGTCGACGTGGGGAACTTCACGGCAGCCATCTCTCCCAGGCGCAAGACCGAGGACGCAAAGCATCCCCACTTCTTGCGTTGCCAATCGAGCCCTTGCACGGTAACGATGGTCTTCTTTCCGAATAGCCGTGGGATAAACGAAAACAGTGCGGGTCCAAGCGCGTGGTAATGGATGATGTTTGCCGGCGTGAGGAGCGCATGTCCAGTGCTGAGAATAGTGTGCAGCAACGTTTCAAAGTGCTTAGACCGCAGGGTGGGCAAGCGTACTAGTCGCATGCCGTTGTGCGTGGCCTGCGGAGGCGTGAAGTGGGTGCGGCAATAGACAGTGACATCATGTCCGAGCGCGACGAGTTGTTGGCCAACCTCTTCGTAATATGCCTCGATCCCACTGTACTTTGATAAGACACCACGCCCACCGATGAAAGAGACTTGAAGCTTGGGTCTGACAGGCTTTGCCGCACTGCGGGCTCGTTGGGATGACATCTCCTGATAGAGCGACGTCAGTGCCTGGTAGTACGTTTCAGGCGAGTGATGTTCGCGCACGTACTCCCGCCCGGCAGACCCCATCTCTTTCGCGAGTGCAGGCCGATCGTAGAGAAATGAGATCGCACCAGCTAACTGCTCAATATCGCCGGCGCGGAACAGAAGCCCATTTTTCCCTTCCTTGATGAGTTCGCGTCGGGAGCCCAAGTCGGATGCGATCACGGGACGTCCATGTGCAAAGGACTCAAGTATGCTTTTGCCCAATGTCTCGTAAGCATGCGATGGCAAGATGCTGAAACAGCAGTTGGAAATGGCGCAGTCAAGTTGTTCGCGGGAGAGGTGTCCGAGGAATTCCACATTGACAAGTCCTAATCGAGCTGAAAGCGATTCCAACTGGGCACGCTGTGGACCATCCCCAGCAATGCTCAGACGGATACGCGGAATGCGCTGCATGGCGCGGAGCAGATCTGCAACTCCCTTTTCCGGCGACAATCGTCCGAAGAAGAGGATGGGAGTGTCTACATCTGAACGATTCGATATGTGCTCGGGTATTCGTTGAAAGTGAGGAAGGACATCAATTCGTTCCGCTTTCCAACCGGCTTCGACTAATTTGTCCTTCACGAATCGGCTGGGAGCGAGAAATCGATCCACACACTTCTCGTACGTCTCCAGCCAGTGGTGAAAGTAGGCCTCGGCGGCAAGAACCACGCCAGAGCCCAGCGGTCCGTAATAGCAATTCTCGGTTATAACCCGCCAGAATTGGCCACCGCGACAGCGCTCGCAGGCGTGGCCGTTCGACACCATGTTGTAGCTCGGGCATAACACCTTGAAGTCATTCAGGTGATAGAGGACCGGCACATGCTGCGCCCTTAACTCCCAAAGGATTGAGGGAGAAAGATGGTGATAGATGTTTCGAATGTGCGCCAGATCAGGGCGGAATTCCTCGATCATCTGTCGCAAACGTCGGCGCGCGGTGGAGGAATAAATGGCATGAGCAGCGTGCAAACCACGACCAAGAATTCCTTGTGATTCCTTGAAATCAATGTGCGGCACGAAATGGTGATCGTAGGGAGTAGGTTCGCCGCGTGGGTCCGCCATTGAAAACAAGGCGACTTCATGGCCAGCGGCACGCATCATCTCCATCGCTTCAAACAAGTAAACTTCAGTGCCGCTGAACGGGAAGTTGTATTTATTGCAGTAAAGGATTTTCATGAGCCTGGTTGTTTGCCTTTCCAAGGACGCGAGCCAAGAATGTATCCGCGAAAGCCGCCAGATTCGTACTCCGGTTGTAGTGAGTGAGCACATGTTGGCGTGCTGCCCGACGCAAGCCATTGTGCTGAGAGCGGCTTTCCCAGATTTCTTCGATCTGGTTCACGAAGTCTTGCAACGATCCGGGACGATACAGGAATCCTGTTTTGCCATGCTCAACTAGTTCAGGTATGCCCGTGATCGCGGGCGCTAATACCGTCCGCTGATGGGCCATCGCTTCCATAAGGACCAGGGGAATGCCTTCACTGAGGCTGGTCAGAACGACGATATCGGCGATCTGGTAATAGTGGGACAGCCATTCGTGAGGCAGAGCGCCCAGAAGCTCCACATTCAGTTGCAAGCCGAGACGCTCGATTTGTTGGGTGAGGGCGGGACGCTCAGAGCCTTCGCCAACGATGAGACAAATAACGTCCCTGCCCCGAGTCTTCAGTTTGCAACATGCTTTGATCAAGAAGGCATGATTCTTCACTGCGTGCAAGCGTCCGACTGAGAGCAAAATCATGGGACCTTCGCAACCGTCTTCAGTCCCCAGTCTTGGGGTCGTTTGAGCGAATGCCAGGGTTCGCGGAAACTCGACACCCATCCGCTTTACGATAATCTTGCTCTCAGGTACGTCCGGATAGTTTTCAAGAATGCGTGCGCGATTGAATGCCGAGATCGTGACGCAAAAGGCGCAGTTCTTTAGCTTGGTGTCGAGGTACGCGCGATGCACGAGCAGATCCGAACCGTGTAGCGTCATGCTGAAATCGACATTTAGCAATCGTGCCGCGACCATAGCGATCCATGCTCCGAAATAACCGTGATGGACATGAATATGCTGAACGCCACGTTTTTCAAGCAGGAGCGCATAGTAGACGCCGAGCCAGATGTGGAGCAGGGCCTTTGCTCGGCGCACTGGCGATTCTCCACCTGTTAGAATCACGCGCTTAAAGAGATCGGCAAATACCCGAGCTTTCCGGATACAAAGATAGGTGGCGTATGCGGCCGCTTTCGGTCGTGGAGGCAATAGATAGAGTGTCTGCGACTGAATCTGGCGTAAAGAAGCATCGATGCTCTTGGGCGAAACGCGGCGAGCGCTGCAGACGATGACTCTCACTCCCCGTCTTTGCAGCTCACGAATTTCATCGACAACGTAAGGTTCGACCCGACAGGGGAACTGGTTGCTCAGATAGGCGACTGTCGTCACGAAGTCAGTAGAACCGGGATGTACGTATTGCTACTCGTCACATGACTCGCAAAGCAGGACTGGCTTCCAACCGATTTGAATCGCTTTCTTGGGCAGCGGCCTGCACTTATCGTCACTCAAGATGAAGTAGCTTCTAAAGCCTTTCGGATAGAAGTACGCACTCGCAGTGCAATATCCGCCGGAGCAGCTCTGTGCGGTGTCCCAGACAGCGAGCAACCTTCTTCCATCGCGCATGGCGAGTTCACAAGTCCAGAGGCTCGACGAGTTTTCTGCTGCACAGTTTCTGACCATCCGGTTTCCCACCATCCATCGATAAACCTGTTTCCATGCATATGCGGCGGTCGTCTGACACCCTTTTTGGGGGCCCTTATCGTGGCAACCATCAATCCCATCGGGATAAATCAGCCTGCCCCAGCTATTGTCCCCGGCGTACCAGTACAGACGGCGGAATCCGAGAGACCATCCCACGAGGTAATAACGTGCGACATATCCTTGCTGCAAATCTTGATCGGGAAGATTCTTCACCGTATCGCCCCAGCCGCTCTCGGTGCTCCATATGGGTAGATTATGGAGAGCTGTGGGCAGGATGTTCTGGATTTCAGACCATTGTGCCGGCAAGCCGGATGGGCCAGTGTCAGGCGAAGTCAGTCCGGATGTCACATATGCATAACTGTGCACGGCGATGATCTCGATGGAACTCGTTGCGTTGTTTTTCTGTAGGGAGTCAGCGAACCCGCGTAGGCGGGGTCCTCGGGAAACCGCGTCGGGCGTTGTTACTTTTGCAAAAGGCAATAATCCCACTGCAGGTTCATGCATATCCGTGCTGGTGCATCGTTGTCCTGGCACACCACGTCCTAACAAAATGCATCCCGCATCGGCGGTCATGCGCCACATTTGTTCGTCGGTTCCAAGCCATGATGGATGGTGAGATTCGGCTCCTCGCGTGAACTCGTTCCACACCGAGAAATACTTCACGCTGGCATGGTTCTGCGCATTGAGTCCGGCGAGATGTGTGCCCAGCGCATGCAGAAAATCTCGCCAGCAGTGATTTGTACCGCTACCGTCAGGATTGAGATCGGACGGTGGATGACAACTGCCGGGTGCAAACTCAGAATAGTCACAGCTACGATCCGTCGGGTCAGCAGAGGCCCATTGCGGGGTTCCACCCAATGTCAGCATCACGTCTTCAAGTTGATGATTCTTTGCTACCGCCAAATACCGATCCAGCACGGAAAAATCGTACTTGCCGATTTCCGGATTCATCCGTTGCCAGTTTGTGTCGGTATCCCACAATCGCAGTGCACCAAACGGAACGCCAGGCCAGTCAATCTTGTCTAATCGAAAATGCATTCCGAAAAACGTCGGCGGAATGACTTCATTGTTGAGCGGGATATTTCGTGCATCCGTCTCGGCATGTACGCTCTGCGTGCTGAGGACAATTCCACCCAGGCATACCAGAACGGTGGACATTGCGCGCAGACTTCTGCCTGTTCGCCGCAACAATCGCCCGCCCGGCGCAACGTACCTCCTCGCCCTTGCCCCTGTAGCCCC
>DATBFG010000094.1:0-15223 GCA_036558645.1 Terriglobales bacterium | reverse complement strand
CCAAACGTCTGATGGCTGCGTAGGGCGTTATTCTGACGCCTTTCGCCAGGTGCGAAGGTTCAATCCATAAAGAACGATGCAGAACAGGTTCGCGGGTATGAAGCCGAACTGCTCGGTTTTGAACCCTATTACGCAGAACAGAACGCTATTCACAGCAGCCAGCATCCATCCCTCCCAGTGTCTCTTGCCTACCAGAATGGTGGACGCAACGGTCAAGATGCAGGACAGATAATCCAGACGAAGCACGGCGCGGGCCTCCACCTACATATTGAGGTGGAGGGCATCGCTTGACTACATAACCAAGGTTCGGGGTGAAACGTGGACTTGCGTGGTTGAGTTAACGAGCCTTGAGTGGGGTGCTCCCAAGTGTTACGAGGCTTTGCGCAAGCGAAACCGGGTCAGGATAGTGTCAATTTCATTCATCTCTTCTTCCGTCATGCGCCAACCGGCAGCGCGCGCATTCGCACGCACCTGCTCAGGTTTCGTCGCACCAGCGATTACCGATGCCACCACAACATGGCTGGCAAGCCAGGAAATAGAGAGTTCCAGCAAACTACGATCCTTGTGCTCGGCGTAGAAAATCAAGGATTCAACAAGGCTGAGATTCTGATCCGAAAGCAATCCACCGTGTCGCTCGCCGGGCGCAAGCCGCGTGCCTCCAGGCGGAGGCTGTCCCTTGCGATACTTGCCGGTCAATAGACCGTTGGCGAGTGGAAAGTATGGGAGAAATGCAAGTACCAACCGTTCACACTCGGGCAGGACGTAATCTTCAGGTTCACGGTGAAGCAGGCTGTACTGGTTTTGCACGCTTTCGAAACCGGCATAGCCAAGCTTTGCTGCCCCAACCGCCTCGCGAATCTGGTCCGCGGAAAAGTTCGAGCAACCGATCTCGCGAACCTTGCCTTCCTTTACCAATTGATCGAGAGCGCCAAGTGTATCTGCAATCGGGGTTGTGGAATCCGGTTGGTGCAGTTGGTAAAGATCGATGTAGTCCGTTCCAAGACGTCGCAAGCTGTCTTCTGCGGCTTGCCGCATATAGACAGGTTTCGCACCTCGCCGCTCTCCATCCATTGCCATGCCGAATTTCGTGGCAACAATCACCTGCTTGCGGCGCGGTCCCAGCGCCTTCCCAAGATATTCTTCGCTCGTACCCTTGCCGTAGATGTCGGCAGTGTCAAAAAAATTGATGCCGGAATCGAGCGCGGCATCGACGACCAGGGCTGTAGCGGCAGCGTCTAAGCGCCATCCGAAGTTGTTGCAACCAACTCCGACTTCTGAGACTTCCAGGGAGCCGATACGTCGCTTCTTCATAAACAATTGGATGCCCCGCACTAGGGCGAGGATGAGCTTTTAGGATCGGCAATTTTTGAGTGTTCGACAACTGCCAGTCATGCCAGGTGACTACTTTGGCTATCCCCGATGGGCGGCGGAAGGAAATGCCTGGGCAAAATCCGATCATTCCCGTCGCTCGTACTACTTCTGTGGAGTCACTTCCGAGTAATTAAGGAGCGCAGAATGAGAATCAAGGCTTTTTCACTGCTTTTAGCCGTAATGATGGCATTTTCCTACGTGGCCCCGGTAGCAATGGCCGGGCCTCCCCAAGCTTCACCGCAAACAACCCTGTATAAGCGGCTGGGTGGATACGACGCACTGGCCGCGGTAACAGATGACTTTCTCGCAAGAATGGCCAGCGATCCGCAACTGTCACGCTTCCTGACAGGCCATAATACGGACTCACTCAAACGTATCCGCGAACATATCGTGGACTTTCTTTGCCAGCAACGGGTGGGCCCTGCGCGTATCACGGTCAGGACATGAAAACCGCACACACGGGGTTGAAAATCAGTGAGGAAGATTGGCAAGCCTCAGTAAAAGACCTTACTGCTACGCTCGATAAGTTTAAAGTGCCGACCCAGGAGAAGAGCGAAGTCTTAGGCGCAGTTTCCAATCTGAAGAATGACATCGTGGGCCACTAAGCTAAGAACCTTAGGTCGGGTGACGGGTCTCAAGAAACCCCTTGAGACCTGATCTCAACCCGATGGTGAGCAGGGCCTGATCCGCCTATTCGGAGTACAATCTTCCGAAATAGGGGTGATACATGCGTTTTCTTACCTGCTTCCTTTTCCTCGCCTTTTTGTGTCCCGCTGTATTCGCAGACGAAGGGCATCAACATCAGCTCACCGAACAAGAAATCGGTTCTGTCCACTTCGCAACTTCCTGTGCAAAATCCGTGGAGGGGAACTTCAACCATGGGGTCGCACTTCTTCACTCATTCCAGTACGAACAAGCACGAAGCGTGTTTGAGGATGTCGTCAGGCAGGATGCGCACTGTGCGATGGCGATGTGGGGAGTTGCAATGTCCCACTATCATGGGCTGTGGGACAACGGCGACACTGCCGCGGGGAGAGTCGCCCTAAGAAAGGCGCAATCGCTTGCCTCGGAGAACGCTCAGACGACCGTCCGGGAGAAGGCCTATATTGACGCTCTGGCAGAGATCTATCGCGAGGACGGAAAAGACGTTCCTACTCACGCCCGAGCCTTTGAACAAAAGATGGGTGAGGTTCAGGCAGCCTATCCAGACGACAGTGAAGCCGCCATTTTCCACGCTGTGACGCTGGCGATCACCGCGCCAAAAACCGATAAGACGTTCAGCAACCAGCGCAAGTGCGGCGAAATCCTTGAGCCGATCTTCGCCAAGCAGCCCCAGCATCCGGGGGTTGCTCACTACATTATTCATTGTTATGACAATCCGGTGCTGGCGGAACGGGGACTGCCCGCAGCTCGGGCCTACGCCAAGATCGCGCCGGCATCGGCACACGCTAATCACATGCCTTCCCACATCTTCACACGTACCGGCCTGTGGGATGAATCCATCGCTTCAAATCGAAAGTCAGCCGACCTGGCTGCAAGTGCCGAGAGTACCTCGATGAATGGCGAGGCCAGGGATCAACGTCTGCATGCGATGGACTACATGGAATACGCCTATCTCCAGAGCGGGCGCATGCAGCAGGCAAAGGCGGTGATCGATGAAATGAACTCGCTTCCGCCCGCGAAGGGGTTGAGCTTGACCGGTAACTACGGCCTGGCGGCGATCCCGGCCCGGTATGCCATCGAAACCCACGACTGGAAGCAAGCCGGCGGATTAAAAGCGCCGCCAAACCTAGTCCCTTGGGCGGAAGCGATCAGTTGGACAGCGATTGGTGTGGGCAGCGCGCGACTCGGTGATGTATCGCGTGCGTCAGACGCAGAAAAAACGCTGGCGTCACTGCGGGATGCGACTTCCAAGCAGAACAACCAATATTGGGCGAATCAGATAGAAGTGCAGAGGCTCGAAGTCGCCGCCTGGATATCGCAGTCTTCCAACAAGTCGGACGATTCACTTCGATTGCTTCGGTCCGCCGCGGAGCTGGAAGAGAGCATGGACAAGCACGCCGTCACGCCAGGTGCCGTGACGCCCGCCCGCGAAATGCTCGCGGACCTGCTCATGCTTCAGAAGCAGCCACAGGAGGCCCTCACCGAATACCGCTCGGTTCTCGGCGTGGCTCCGAATCGTTTTAATGCGCTGTACGGTGCGGCGAGCGCGGCCCAGGCTGCAGGTAATTCGCCGGTTGCCGCACAGTATTACCAGAAGCTGCTTTCGATCGCTGGAGAATCGGAGCGGCCCGAGGTGGTAGAAGCGCGCGCAAAACTTGCCTTATCAGCGCAGAAATGATCTTGGCTGGCTCCGGAGAAGTTGAGGAAAGTTGCACTTTTCGGGGGCTGTAACCTATTCTTGGAAAAGCAGTCAATCTGTGTAGGCAGGCGTGGGGCCTGCTTGTGGAAAACATCCAATGCAACGCTGGATTGCCAGAACCCTGCTGGTGCTGTTGTTGGTCGGCATATTAGTGCCTGCCGCGCTGGCAGTGACTGCGCCTTCGCCCCACGCATGTTGCATGCGGAAGCCCACCCAACCGGCCTCTTCAAGGCAGGTTGGGTATGGTGCGCGAGAGTGCGCACACCATGAATGTTGCCGGTCGCTTGCCGTGTCGCATTGGGCGAATACTGCGCCCGCACGATCTTTTTCCCTAGAACAACCATCTGTAGAGCTTCTGCTCCCGGCCGATCATCGTTATCGGACGGTTGAACCGCACGACTCCCAGCTCGATCGCGGTCCTCCTTCCTATTCCTAGCCATTGACTTGCCGTTGGTGTAGCCGTCTTGCTCGTCGATAAACGACGGCAAACCCGCCGGCTTTCAGATTCTCCTCTACTTTCCAATTAGCAGCGGAGTTCTGGCGATATGTTTTGCGGTTAGAACTACGCAATCAGTGTCGCCGAATTTCCCGTGTTTGCGATGTAGTGAGTAAGTTTGCATGTCTCGGACATTGAAATTCTGGGCGGTTGTGCTTTGCCTCGTTGCAGTCGGGGCCGTGGTCCTGCTGAAGCGCGCCGGGTCTGGCACACACGAGGCGCCAGGCGCGGTGGAAACCGCTTTGGCGCGGCGTCTGCGGTCATGGGCAATGCCATCGGATGCTCGCCGTCGGCCAAATCCGATGCAAAGCTCTCCGGAATTGCAGCAGGAAGCTGCTCATCACTTCGCGGATCACTGTGCCAGTTGTCACGGCAATGATGGCAGCGGCAATACCGCGATGGGACGCAGGTTGTACCCGCGAGCCCCGGACATGCGGCAGGAGGCAACTCAACAACTGACCGATGGGGAACTGTACTTCATCATCCACAACGGTGTGCGCTTCACTGGCATGCCCGGGTGGGGAGAATCCGAACCCGATGAGGACAGCTGGAAGCTGGTGTTATTTGTCCGCCACCTTCCCTCCATTACCGCTGACGAGTTGCATGACATGGAAAAGTTCAACCCCCGCAGTCCGGCGGAAATAGAGGAAGAAAAGGCTGAACAGGATTTTCTTAACGGGGGAGACGCGCCATCGGCCGCTCACCATCACTAATTGGAGATTGGCATCATGAAGAAGCTTGTATCAGTGACCCTATTGGCATTCCTTTGTACGATCGCTTTCGCCCACGAGGGCATGGAGCACGTTGTCGGCACAGTTGACTCGGTTTCCGGCAACTCGATCTCAGTAAAGACCACCGCCGGCGAGAACAAACAAGTAGCCGTCGACAATTCCACGAAAATTTCACGCGGAGGTGTTGCCGCTTCATTGAGCGACGTGCAGGTTGGGGACCGCATCGTCATCCATGCGAAGAGTCATGACGGTACTTTGCATGCGGCCGAGATCGAACTAGGCAAGGCCAAACCGGGAAAGGCTGCAAAGTAATATGTCGAACAGACGATCGCTCAAACGAACGATAGCTCTAGCAGCAGTGTTTCTCGTCGCCGTGTCGCTGCCCGTCATTGCAACTATCTTCGGCTCTGTGCAGGGATTGATTCACGATCCCCAGCATCGACCGGTCGAGGGTGCACAAGTCACGTTAAGAGCCCGGAACTCCAGCTGGTCGAAACTCGTTACCTCCGACGCCAACGGAGAGTTTCGTTTCGATGCTGTACCCATTGGCGATTACCAGGTCACAATCGAAGTTCCCGGGTTCGAAACCCAGGCCCAGAGCCTCGTGCTGGGTTCCGGTCGCGACGCGCGTTTGCATTTCGCCCTCACTATCGCGAAGACAAGTGAGACCGTCGAAGTGCGGGACACACCAGCGCCCGTCGATGCCACATCATCTACAACCAGCACAATCATCAGCCGCGACCAGATTTCGACTACGCCGGGAGCGGATCAGACCAACAGCATGGCCATGATCACCAACTATGTCCCTAGCGCATACATGATTCATGATCAGTTGCATATTCGCGGGGGACACCAGGTTTCATGGCTGCTTGACGGTGTGCCGGTTCCGAATACCAACATCGCGTCCAATGTCGGTCCTCAATTCGATCCCAAGGACATCGACTACCTCGAAGTGCAACGAGGTGGATACTCGGCAGAATACGGAGACCGGACGTACGGCGTGTTCAACGTCGTGACCCGCTCTGGATTCGAACGCAACCGACAGGGCGAACTCATCGCCAGCTACGGTAGCTACAACAACACTAACGACCAACTCAGCTTCGGCGACCATACTGAGCGTTTTGCCTACTATGCCAGCCTGTCGGGCTACAGAACCGACCTCGGACTCGAAACCCCGAGCTCTGATGTTATCCATGACCAGGCGGCAGGATTGGGCGGTTTCACATCTCTCATCTTCAACCAGACGCCAAACGACCAATTGCGCCTGACTGCCTCTGTTCGTGGAGATCACTACCAGGTCCCCAACAATCCAGAGCAGCAGGAACTCGGCGTTCGCGATGTCGAGGACGAGCACGATGATTTGGTCAACTTCACCTGGCTGCACACCTTAAGTCCAGGCACTGTGCTAACGGTATCGCCGTTTTTTCACTTCAATCGCGCTCATTACGATGGCAAGTTCGTGGGAGATCCAGCAAGCGGAGTGGTCATCCCGGAAAACGATCGCGGGTCCACCTACTTTGGCGGTGTCACGCAGATCGCCACGGTCCATGGACGACACAACGCCCGCGCTGGCCTACAGATTTTCGGACAGCACGACAACCAATTGTTCGCCACGGTAACGAGCGATGGCAGCAATCCACCTCTCCGGCAGCGCGAAATTGCATGGGGAAGCGTGGCAGCCATCTTCCTCGAAGATCAATACAAACTCACGAATTGGCTAACCTTAAACGGCGGTGTTCGGCTTACACACTTTGAAGGCGCAATCAGTGAAAATGCTGCTGATCCCCGCATCGGTGCGGCACTCCGGATTCCGAAACTCGGCTGGGTCGCCCGGGCATTCTACGGCCGCTACTATCAGGCACCGCCGCTCCTGTCAGTCTCGGGGCCGTTGCTCGATGTAGCTGCGCAGGAGGGATTCGAGTTCCAGCCTCTACATGGCGAGCGGGATGAACAACACGAATTCGGACTCACCATTCCGTTCCAGGGTTGGACCTTCGATGTGAGCAACTTTCGCACCGCTGCGAAGAACTTCTTCGATCACGATGTTCTTGGCAACTCAAACATCTTCTTCCCGCTCACGCTCGACCGCGCACGGATTCACGGGTGGGAAGGAACCGCCACCTCTCCACGCATTGCGGGACGCGCTCAGCTTCATCTCGCGTACTCGAGGCAATACGCGGAGTGGCGGGGTGCCGCCAATGGCGGCTTGATCCCCGACGACGAGGTTTGCGACGCGGTGGACTATTGCTACCTGGATCACGATCAGCGCAATACGCTCTCTACGGGGGTCAATGTTTTTGTACCATGGCGTATCGTTGCCGACTTCAACGTCAACTATGGCTCCGGATTCCTTGACGAAGAAGGTCCGCAGCACCTGCCGGCGCATACTACCTACGATCTCTCGCTAACCAAGTCTTTCGGCGAGAACTGGGACGTGCGGTTCACCGCGCTGAATTTCACGAACCACCTGTATCAACTGGATAACAGCAACACTTTCGGCGGCACACATTTCGCAAACCCACGCGAACTTGCAGTGCAGCTAAAGTACAGATTTCACTATTAGGAATCGCATTTCGAGCGGGTAGCCCACCCTTCGCGGCTTTCGGGGGAGGAGTGGCTTGACGCGTCACTACGTGACCCGTGGAATTGACAAAACTTTACATTGATTTACTCACTCTTTACCGCCATAAATCGGAATCCGGGGTTTACTACATACAGCAACCGAAAAATGCTCCTTTCGTCTTCCCGTCATCTTTGGTCTCCCCGGGTGGCGGGATTTTTTTCTCGAGAGATCCTGAAGAACTCAGGAGTCCGAGAGGTGAGCCATGAGTAGTGCTTCGGACAACCGCCTTATGGAGCTATGCCGTCTCGCGTCGGAAGAATGCGACGCCGATAAGCTTCTCGATCTGGTCAGCGAAATCAATCGAGAGTTGGACGTGCAACAGAATGACGCGCGAAAGAAGGATGCTGCCTTTGGCGTGGCGCAATCAAGAGTTGGATCGTAACAAGGGAACTGCTCCATCTGAACACCAGCGGTGATAGCAGGGCAACTTTGACTGTCTTCGGAATCGGAGGCGGGAAAATAAAATGGGCGGCCCGCTGGCCGCCCCAAGCAAATTTTTTTAGAAAGTGGCTTACATGGGCTTGACGTTCTCTGCCTGCCAGCCTTTCGGGCCTTTGACCACGTCAAACTGTACCTGCTGTCCTTCTTGCAGGCTGCGGAATCCACCAGTCTGAATCGCGGAGAAGTGCACGAATACATCTTCTCCATTTTGGCGGCTGATGAATCCATAGCCCTTAGCGTCGTTAAACCACTTTACTGTTCCTGTTTCCATGGTGATGCATTGTTCCTTTGTTGTGGATATAGCGCTGACTCACTCGTGGACTTTCGCAGGCAGATCAAGCCGTGAGCGGAGATACTGGGTACTGCAAAAAACCGCAAGATCAGACGCATTTTCATTGTACCTGAACCTAAGGCCTTGTTCCTAGTGTGTTTATCTGTCACGCTCTAACAAGCCCATTCTTTGAGGGGTTTACGGCCTAAGTATGGAGCCGGGATATTCCGGTATGATGAAAACATGCGGGTTCGTGCCTTTCTGCTTGCCCTTCTGCTAAGCGCCCTTTGTCGCGCGGATATTATCTCGAGCGTTCGCGAAGCAGCCAGCCAAAGTAACTTCACGAAGGCCGATGCGGCCTTACTGGATTTCCGGACCCGGAACGGGATCACGCCGGAGTATATCGAGGCAGTTTCGTGGGCTGCGCGTGGAGCCCTCGCTGCGAAGCAGTTCGATCAGGCCGATAGCTACGCAGCCATGACCATCAAGCTGGTTCGTGAGCAACTGCATAACCGAGATCTGGATGCGGAGGAGCATCTTCCCACGGCGTTGGGAGCTGCGATTGAAGTGCAGGCCCAGACACAAGCCGCCCGAGGGGATTCGGAAAAGGCCATCGCCCTCCTGAAGAGAAACCTGGTTTTTTATGGCAAGACTTCGATCGGGCCGCGCTTGCAGAAGAATCTAAACATGCTCGCGTTGGTCGGTCAGCCGGCACCCTCGTTGCAAGGCGTGCAATTCTTGGGCACCAAGCCACCCACTCTGGCGCAACTCAAGGGATCGCCGGTGCTCATGTTCTTTTGGGCGCACTGGTGTGGAGATTGTAAGCAGGAGGGTCCAGTCATTGCCAGCCTGAGTTCCGAATTCTCCTCGAAAGGACTGCGGGTGATCGCTCCCACGCAGCTCTACGGATATGGTGCGGGGGGAGAGGATGCAACGCCGAAGAAAGAACTTGCCTATATCGGGCAGGTGTGGAATCACTACTACCCCGCACTCAAAGATGTTCCGGTCCCGGTGAGCAAACAAAACTTCAACAGCTATGGTGCAAGTACGACACCGACGCTGGTACTTTTAGACCGTAACGGACGAGTAAGTCTGTATCATCCCGGAGTCATGCCGTATTCCGACCTGCGTGGCGCAATCGAAAAAGTGTTAGCGAACTAGCGCTGCGGTTTCGCCTTCATCTTTTCCAGGAACCTGCTCACGTTCACTACGCTGCGGGTAACTGTTCCTCGTCCAATCTCATTCGCACCGTCGTGGGCGGTAACTCGAAGGACAAAAAACTTTCCGTCAAAAGACTCAAGAATAGCCTCTGCCTTGATGTGCGCACCGATGTTACTGGCCGCGCGATGCTCGATATTGATGGCGGTTCCTACGGTAATTTCGCCTGGGTCGCAGTAGGACTGTAATGCATGAAAGGCCGCGGTCTCCATGAGACGGATCATGTCGGGAGTGGAATAAACCGGCGGCAATTCGGCGTGTCGAGCGGTAAGGGTGTGCTCGAACTTTACGGATTCTTCCGCTATGCCTGATGCGCCGATTGGGATTTCTTTGGCCATGGATGATCCTAAATAAGAGAAGCCTGTGATCGATCGAATCACAGGCCGGGAGTGAACTGATGCACGGTTGTCGCATTAAGCAGCAGCCGTCATCCGTCGCGCTTCAATACCATCCAGCGCGTGCCACAGCGCCTTGGCTGCGGATTCAGCGGACTTAAGAGCCCGATCCGCTGCCTCCGGATTCGCTGCAACGCAGTTCATCAATTGTTCGCGCCAGACTTGGGAATGATAGACGTCAGCGGTTGTGTGCACTTCGAAATACTGGCGAGTTTTTTCATCAGACCCATACATGTCGCGAAGACCCCGCGCCTTTTCGGCGGCGATCCGTGGCACCTGGGACTCATAGGCGTAGACAGCCGCCAGCACTTCCTCAGGTGTTCCCGTTTGTGCGACATTGTGAAACCAGTCAACCAGATCACGGATCTCCCGGCCCGGGTCAGACAAGCGCGTATTGCGGCTGCCACCCATGCCTTCGACGAAGTCAAGCCATAGATCGCTATGGGGAGTTCCGGGCTCACCAAACACATCGTCCGCGCCCTTTTCGTCGCACATGTTGGTGAGCACTGCCTGTCGCAGTTCCCCGTCCTCCAGTCGAATTCCGAATTCCGCGAGGTAGGTCGGGAACGAAGCTACGTGGTGGTAATAGTCCTGGGCGTATTCGCGCAAGTCATCCTTTGTGAGTTTGCCGTCGGCCCATGCTTTGTAAAAGGGATGGCAAAGAAGGTCGTACTTAGAGATACACGAGTCGAGTTGCGCCTGGAAATCCTGGGTATTCATGAAGACTCCTGTGGAGATATAGGGACAACTATACACAGGATCGGACACGGGTGTTAGGAGCCTTCGAGCGGGCTGGGTTGGTAAAATAGAAAATTGTGCCCATTGCGGGTTTCATCGATGCAGTTCACTGAACATTACGACATTGTTGTGGTTGGCGCAGGACACGCTGGCTGCGAGGCCGCGATGGCCTCCGCCCGCATGGGCTTGAAGACCGCTCTTTACACCCTCAACCTCGACTTGATCGCGCAGATGTCGTGCAATCCGGCGATCGGTGGGATCGCCAAGGGACATCTAGTGCGCGAGGTGGACGCCCTCGGTGGAATCATGGGCGAGGTCACCGACGCGGTCGGAATTCAATTTCGGCTGCTCAATACATCGCGCGGGCCGGCCGTGTGGTCTCCGCGGGCGCAATGCGATAAGCAAGCATATCGCCTGAAGATGCGCGAAGTCTTGGAATCGCAACCCAACCTGCGCATTAAACAGGCGGAAGTAGCGGATCTAATTATCGAGGAAGAGTCATCGGTCGGCAATCGTCGGCGCGCCACGGGCATTCGCCTGCGCGATGGCCGCACAGTGGGCGCGCAGGCCGTCATCATTACTACCGGTACGTTCTTGAACGGCCTGATTCATTGCGGGGAGCAACAGTATCCGGCGGGTCGATCGGGAGAGCCTGCTGCGGTTCTGCTCGGCGAGTCTCTGAAAAAATTGGGCCTGCGTGGTTGCCGCCTGAAAACTGGAACACCGCCGCGTCTTGACGGACGCACGATTGACTGGTCGCGCTTTCAGCTCCAGCCGGGAGACGAGGATCCCACGCCTTTCAGCTTTCGCACCAAGCGTGTTGCGCACCATGAGACGCAAGTGCCGTGCTATATCGCGTTCACTACGGAAGAAACGCAGCGCATCATCCGCGAGAACGTCCATCGTTCGCCGATGTACAGCGGCCAGATTCAATCGATTGGACCGCGTTATTGTCCATCGATTGAAGACAAGATTGTCAAGTTCCCCGATAAGACCACGCATCAGCTGTTTCTCGAGCCCGAAGGACTGAACACGCACGAAATTTATGTCAATGGCATGAGCACGTCGCTGCCGATTGACGTCCAGTTGGCGATCTTGAAGTCCATCCCTGGACTCGACACGGCCGAGATGATCCGGCCTGGCTATGCCATCGAATACGACTCGATCGATCCAACCGAACTGGATCGTACTCTCGAAACCAAGCAGATTGCCGGGTTGTTCCTCGCGGGTCAGATCAACGGGACGAGCGGATACGAAGAGGCCGCATGCCAGGGCTTGATGGCAGGCATCAACGCTGCTTTGAAGATCAACCAGCAGCCGCCGCTGATTCTTGATCGCACGGAGGCCTACACGGCAATCCTGATTGATGACTTGATTTCAAAGGGCACGAATGAGCCCTACCGTATGTTCACTTCGCGGGCGGAGTTCCGGCTTCACCTGCGGATCGACAATGCCGATCGCCGCCTGACACCACATGGCAGGCGTGTGGGGTTGATCTCAGACTCTGCGTGGGAAGACTTCCAGGCCAAGCAAGCCCGGCTGCATGGGGTGAAACAGCTGCTCGAGAAGACGAAGCTGAGCTCGGAGATGCTGAAGGCGATCGAGATCAGCCATCTTGAGAGAAGCGAGGAATCGTCGAGAGAGAGCGGGATCTCGTCGGCCGACCTCACCTCCACGCTCGGCCAGCCGCTTGCACAATTGTTGAAGCGTCCCGAGGTGACGATTGAAAAGCTGGCTCCCGTCCTGCGGGAGCTGGCGCCGGAGTATTTTGTAGAGGGCTCCTCTTCAGCGAAAGGGCTTTCCTCTCAAGTGCGCAACGAACTGAAGTCGGTAGAAACCGAGATCAAGTACGAGGGCTACCTCAATCAGCAGCAGCGCGCTATCGATCGCCTGAAGAAGGCCGAACAGCGGACCATACCGGATTGGTTTGACTACTCTTCGGTGAGCGGCCTATCTCGCGAAATGCAGGAAAAGTTGCTGAAAGTGCGACCGCAGACTCTGGCGCATGCGTCGCGGATTCCCGGGGTCACTCCTGCCGCCATCTCGCTGGTAAATGTCTTCATCGAGATACAAGCCAAGCGCCGGGAGCAAGCGGCGGCGTTGTAAATCAAACTTCTCGAGGCTAGTCTCATACGGGCAATTATCGACGCTTTGAGCTTGTCGCGCCGGTACTTGTGATTAAATCTCACCAACATGCTCTCAGCTCGCCAGTATTTTCCCGGAGTTCAGGACAAGGTCTATCTGGATGCGGCCTGCATCTCGTTAGCGCCGCGTCCCGCTATAGAGGCCGTAGAGAAGTTCCTTAACCTTGCCATGGTGTGCCCTCATCCTTCCGCTACCGCGCAACACATTGCGATGGATGATCAGCGCGCGGCGGCGCGCCCGGCGGTGGCCCGCCTCATCCATGCAAGCGAAGACGAAGTCGCTTTGGTGGAGAGCACGTCGCATGGCCTCACACTTGCAGCGAATGCCATTCCGCTTGAGCCCGGAGACCGTGTGCTGTTGCCTGATCTCGAATTCATGCAAGTCGCCATCCCATGGGTACAGAAGCGGAAAGAAGGCATCGAGATCGATGTTGTGCCCAACCGCAACGGCGAAGTGCTGGTGCAAGACATCGCAGACCGTCTCCAACCTCGTACGCGCGTGGTCGCCATCAGTTCGGTGCAATGGAGTAACGGATTCCGCTGCGACCTGTCTGCGTTGAGCAATCTATGTCGCGATCGCAAGCTATGGCTGGTGGTTGACGCCATCCAGCAACTAGGTGCGATCCCTCTCGATGTTCGCGAGACTCCGGTCGACATTCTTGCCTGTGGCGGGCACAAGTGGCTGAACGCGCCGTTCGGCTGCGGATTTCTCTATGTCAGCAAGGATGCGCTTCCACGTCTGCGGCCTGCCGTAGCAGGTTATCTCTCTGTTTCCGATCCCGAAGGCGGCTGGGGGCAATACTTTCAAACCCCGGGCATCACACCGGTGGCCGAATACCAGTTTGTGCGATCAGTTCGAGCGTATGAGCCGGGAGGGACGGCGAATTATCCCGGAGCAATTGGCCTCGCGGCTTCGCTCAACCTGATTCATAGCCTGGGACAGGACAATATCGCCAGTCATATCAATGGGCTCACGGACCGTCTGCTTGAAGGACTGGATCGGCTTGGATGGAAGACAGTCACGCCTCGCGCACAAGAGAATCGTTCAGGAATTGTGACGTTTACGGCTGGTTCCGCGGAGCAAAACGTCGCGCTTATGAACCGATTACTCCAGAAGCGAATTCTCACCTCGGTGCGTTACACATCGCACGTGGGAGGCGTTCGCGTGTCATGCCATCTGTATAACTCCACGGACGACATAGATCGATTGTTGGAAGAGCTGAAACACGCGTGAGATTTTTGGGCTCCCGCTAAAATGGCGTTTTCCGCGTACAATTGTTGCAAATCGATGTCCGAAAATGGCTAGCCTTTTTCGGTCCATGACGTATCGTTTAAACACGTCCAATGCTTCTCTCGACCGCAATTTGTTCCCGCGCCCGCAAGACTCGAGATCCGCGCTTTGACGGACGGTTTTTCATCGGAGTCCTGACGACACGCATTTATTGTCGCCCGATCTGCCCGGTGCGCGAGTCGAAAGAGGAGAATGTCCGCTACTATCCCAGTGCTGCGGCCGCGGCTGAAGCTGGTTTTCGCCCGTGTTTGCGGTGCAGGCCTGAATGTTCGCCCGGAACTCCAGCGTGGCTCGGCACCTCGGCGACTGTCTCTCGGGCCTTACGTCTGATTGGCGAAAGTGCGCCGGAGGAAGGCGGCATGGATGATTTGGCGGAGAAGTTGGGTATTGGCTCGCGCCATCTGCGACGTCTTTTTTTAAAGCACCTGGGAGCGAGTCCGATTGCGGTGGCACAAACGCGGCGCCTTCACTTTGCCAAAAAGCTCATCGATGAAACACAGCTTGCCATGCGCGACATAGCATTGGCAGCAGGCTTCGGCAGCGTTCGTCGCTTCAATGCTACGTTTCGCGATACCTACAAGCGCACGCCAACGCAATTGCGAAGGCTGGCTCGACATTTAACCGCGCAGGCGGCCGATGAATACCACTTTCAGCTGCGTTTTCGGCCTCCGTTTGCGTGGGGAGCGATGCTTGAATTTCTCGGTCCGCGGGCGACCCCCGGAGTGGAAGCGATTCAAGGCGGTCATTATCTCCGTACGATTTCCTTAAATGGCCAGACCGGTTGGATCGATGCGAGCTTAAACGCGGACGCGAATGCGGTCTCGCTGAAGATTCATTTCCAGGAACCGCGCTGGCTCTTTCTGATTGTCGAGCGTGTGCGGCAGATGTTTGATCTCACGGCCGATCCACAAGAAATCGCGAGGCACCTTGGCCGCGACCCAGTGCTGTGCGATCGAGTCGCATCGCGCCCGGGCTTGCGTGTTCCCGGTTCCTGGGACGGATTTGAGCTCGCGGTTCGCGCCATCCTTGGGCAACAGGTGACCGTCAAGGGGGCGACGACCCTCACAGGAAGGCTGGCGCGCGCGTTTGGGGTAGCTGTTGACCTACCTAATGGACTTACACACTTATTTCCAACGCCTGAG
>DATBFG010000093.1:0-40106 GCA_036558645.1 Terriglobales bacterium | reverse complement strand
GCTTCGCCCTTCGAGTTCCGCAGCGGCACTGGCACCAATTCTTCCTGCAGCCGCCCAGCTTTGTAGGCGTCATCTGCACATCTCTGCGAGCGCAAGGCGAAGTCATCCTGCATCTGGCGGTTGATGCCTTGCTGCTCGCCGTACAGTTCCGCAGTATTCGCCATGTACAGGCCGCAATAGCTGTCGAGCAGCGCGACCATCAGAGAATCTTCCAGTTTGCCACCTGGCGACAGGCTGAATCCGTCGCGTCCGCGAATGACGAACGGTGCCTGCGACATTGCTTCCATCCCGCCAGCAAGAACTACGTCGGCTTCCCCGAGCTGAACCATCTGCGCCGCGTTTACGATCGCCTGCATTCCCGACCCGCAAAGGCGATTGATGGTCAGCGCAGGTGTTTCAATCGGCAGGCCTGCTCGCAGGCCGACGTGACGCGCGCCGTAAAGCGCGTCGCCCGATGTTTGTTGCGCGTTTCCGAACACGGCGTGATCGAATTCTTTGGGATCAACTCCGGCTCGTTCGATCGCGCCTTTGGATGCAACCGCGGCCAACTCCATGGCCGTATAGTCTTTCAGCTTGCCGCAATAGCGCCCAAACGGAGTACGGGCACCACTGACAATTGCAATATCTCCTGGTTTCAACATCGAGTTCCTGACTTCAGATGAGCTCTGAGGGGACTAAGCAAACTGGTTAGTTTAACAGTCAGTTGAAGATTTCCGCCAGCAACGGAAGCAAGGGGCTGATGCGGTTACAGACAGGGCGCGGAAGATTTCATGCGACGGCAGCGGAGGATTGGAGCGCCGCGAGAACAACCGGCTTGCCGGTTCCCTGGGCGATTGCCATGTCGAGGGCTAACTCGCCCCGATTGATCACTTCGGTGACGATGTCTACGGCGTCGAACTGAGCGCGAACTACAGCCTCAGCTAAGCCGACGTTAATTGGAACTGGATCCTGCGATTCGGGCATATGAACGCCAGAAAGGAGCTTGCGCAACTTCTCGACCGCGAGCAATGCTTCTTTCTCCCCGGTCTCGCCGAGCACGAGGGCAACAGTGGCGGTGTCGTAACGGAAGGCAAGGTCATTCTGGCGAATGTTTGCGGCGAAAAGTTGTCCAACCTGCCGCATGATGGCCTCTGCCGCCGCAGTACCGATCTCTTTCACCATGTGCTTGCCGAACTGCATCAACAGCAAGGTAATGGGCGTGGACTGCTGTATGGCGCGATGGGTTTCTGCCATGAGCAAATCGAGATAGGATTGCCGCTTCAGCAATCCGGACTGTTCGTCAGTTACGGAAAGATTCTTCACCAGGCGCCGCAGGCCTGCATTGTTGAGCGCGACAACGATCTGATCGCTGATGGTTTTCAACACGACGATATCGCTCGAATGCCAGCCACGAGAATGATTATCCATGAGGATGAGAACACCGACGTGGTCGGGACCATCAATCAGCGGTAATGCAAGCAGAGAATGAATGCCGAGTTCGCTGATCGGCTCCCGAACGGATTGCAGTTCCGGCGCTCCGGGAGCGTCGGAAATGGTCACTGCACCCTTCTGGATCGCGAGATCCTGCAGAGCTGTTACAACTCTTGCCAGCACGCTTGTCGTGGCCGGCTTGTTGCCGTCCGCGCCGTATTCCTTGGCGGCGGTTGGCGGGAGACCCGGCTTTCGCATAGCTGCGATGCAGCGCGTCACTTTCCATTGACTTCCAATCTCCTGAGCACTCACGGTGAGCACCGCATCGGCATTTCCTTGCCGGTAGAGCTTGCGGGTGATTTCTGCCACACGCGTAAAGTGGGTCACGTCGCTCGTCGGCTCGGGGGCAGGAGATGCAGCGGGCGCGGCCGGGGCTTGAGCTGCGGGCGGCGCCACTGAAGCTGCCGGTGCCTGCGGAACCGGCACCGATCCTGCATAGCGCGGAGTCATTCCCGCGGACAAATATAGTTGCTGGAGGTCCTGATTTCGGTCTTCCTCGTGAGGAAAGAGTTCCTGGATTCTCTGCAAGCGTTCAATGGCTTTTGAACGCATGCCATACTGCACCAGGATTTCAGCCTGAAGCATCAGATCCTGGAGTGCAGCCGCTCCGAGGGTGGGTTCCGTAGGCGCAGTTTGCACCACGGAAGTGCTCATGCCCGACAAGCGCGACGCGATGACCTTGTACCTGCTGTCGTCGACTTTGCCCTGCAGCATCTCAAAGCGCTTCTGGTGCCCTGGCTCATAAGCGTCGACCTCTATGGCGCGATCCAGACAGTCGGCAGCCTTCGAATAATTTCCCATGCTGTAGTGAAGATCGAAGAGCTTCAGCAGCGTCTGGCAATAGTCGCCCTCCCGGTTGGAGGAATTGAACAGCTCGCTCATGAATTCCAGCACGTCGGGAGAAGCACGATGCGCCCCTGCCAACTCCTGCATCATCGCAACGAATGAACGTCGCTCTCCGCGCCGTCGTTGGAATTGCTCCAGCTTGCGAGCGAGCGCCACAGCCTCGGCGTCCTGCTCACCATCGATGAAAAGGCCAATCAAATTAGCTACTTCGTGCACACGCTGCGGATTCTGCTCAAGCATCTGCCAAACCAAAGGTTCGGCCTCTGTCAACCGGTTGGCCGCGATCAGGGTCTTGGCATAAGTGTCGCGCAACTCTGGGGATGGATTTCCCGCCGACACATGCGGTTCGAGTACGAAGATAGCGGCGCCAACCTGTCCCTGCGCAGTGAGACTTTTTCCATAGGCCAGGGCCATGTCGGGATCGTTAGGATCTTCGGTATAGGCTCGCTCGAACCAAGGAGCGGCATTTTCCTTGGCAGCCTCGGCCAACTGCGCGACTTGCAGAAATGCAGCCGCAGCGCCCTTGTTATCGCCGAGTTCCGAAGACAACTCGCCGAGGCGTATGAAATTCTGTTGTTTCGAATCGAGAGCAACGATGCGTTTTAGAACGATGAGCGAGTCGGGCTGGCGCGCTTGCGACGTCAGCTCTGCAAATGCATTTTCGTAGGTCTCAACCGCAAGTTTGCGATTTGAGTTCTCCAGAAGCTGGCCGAAGCTGAGCTTCTGCTCCCAGGTCGGGTTCACATAACGGGCTAGTTTCTTGTAGGTAAGGCTGGCCCGAGTCCCGTCTCCCGCTTGCACCTGGTGATCAAATAGTTCTCCCAGCAAGCGGACAGCCTCAGGAGTGCGCTGCAACGACAAGCAGAGATCGGCGGCCATGTTGCGAACCGTATCGTTCTCTGTATCTGCAGCCAGAATCTGCAGATACTCTTCGAGGGCATCGAGAGTCTTTCCCTTTTGAAGGAGCTTTTCGGCACGCTCCATTCGCCTGGAGAGTTCAGCGCGGTCCAGCCGATTGGGAGTTTCAGCCATGGAAAAATGGGGCGGAGCTAACCCATCAAAATTATCGACCCCCGCCAAAGCCGAGACAATCAAGTAACGGCCAGACGTTGTTACGAAGGTCATCTTCGCGGGGAAGCGCCATTATCAAGACGTTGTCGAAACTGGCAAGAATGGTTTGATTTTGGTATACGTCCGAGCGTGCATCGCACCATGCCAGCCGCCGCTTCGAGCCAGGAACTTCAGCAGGAGAAAGGCCTAAAGCATCAACTCACGGCAGGACAGATGACGATGGTGGCCGTTGGAGGCTCCATTGGCACAGGATTACTGCTCGGTTCCGCAGCTGCCATTCAGGTTGCGGGACCGGCGGTGATACTTTCCTTCCTGCTCGCCGCGTTTATCAACTTAACAGTCACCATGGCATTCGGTGAGTTGGCCTGTGCACATCCGGCGGCGGGGTCATTTGGAGTTTACGGGGATCTCTATCTCAACGAATACTGCGGATTCATCTCGCGCGCAGGATATTGGGCCGCGATTGCGATGTCGATCGGAGCCGAAGTCGTCGCCTCGGCAACCTACATGGCCTATTGGTTTCCTCGAGCGCCTTCTTTCGTCTGGGCTCTTGCGTTTTCTCTGGTCCTGTTACTGTTGAATTTCCGCAGCGTGGGATCGTACGGCCACTTCGAATACTGGTTCGCCATGGTGAAGGTTGTCACCATTGCCGCATTCGTTGTGCTGGGAGCGGGCCTGCTACTCACCGGTCACGCGCCACAACAGTACACAACCCAAGGCGGGTTCTTTCCAATGGGCGGCTTGGCCTTATTCCTGGCCATGACATTCGCGATTTATACATTCGGCGGGGTGGAATTCGTTGCCGTGACGTCAGGTGAGTCGCGATCGAAGGCGGATATCGGCAAGGCTGTACGCATGACTTTTCTTACTCTGAGCCTGGTTTACCTCGGCGCCATCATCGTGCTGGTCGGAGTCATGCCTTGGAATCATGCCGGCGTAACCGAGAGTCCGTTTGTTACCGTTTTTCGATCCGTACATATTCCCGGTGCGAGCACGCTCATGAATTTCGTGGTTCTAACCGCCGCGTTGTCAGGAGCGAACGCCGCTTTGTATGTTTCCTCCCGAATGCTGTTTTCTTTGGCGCGAAGCGGCTGGGCGCCGGCCGCATTCGGAAAACTCAACCAGGCGGGATCTCCTCGTCTGGCGCTTCTAGTTTCGTCTTTCGGGATCGTCGTAGCGCTTGTTCTCGAGAAGTGGGTGCCCGGAGATGCCTTCGTTTATATTCTGCGGGCCGCGTTCTTCGGCATGATCCTTTCGTGGCTGGTCTCTTTAGCGGCGCACATCAGTTTTAGAAAGCGGCTAACCGAACGACAATTGGCGGAACTTCCGGTGCGATCCATCACTGGCCGGTGGGGATCGATGATCGGATTGGTGGTGGTGACGGGGGTTGTGCTCAAGGGCTGGTGGGATTCGCGGGTGAATCTGATAAGTGCACTTGCGTACCTTGTCATTCTCACAGTCGCCTATTACATAATCCAATCTCGAAGGAAAGGCCCCATGAGGGCGTAATCTGTTGCAGGCCTTCCCGACAATGAAAGCGCAGTACAATAGCCGACATGCCTGACGACCTTCTGCGCTATCGCTCAGAGTTCCCGATCCTGGAACGAACCACTTATCTGATCAGCAATTCTCTTGGCGCCATGCCGCGCGGTGTTTATGACGCAATGAAGGGATATGCGGATACATGGGCCACTCGCGGAGTCCGCGCCTGGGAAGAGCGCTGGTGGATGCTAGCGGCTGAGGTAGGCAATGCCATTGGTTGGCTCATGAATGCCCCGATGAATTCTGTTTCAACCCACCAGAACGTCACTACATGCCAGGCAATCATAGCTTCCTGCTTCGACTTCTCCGGCAAGCGTAACAAGGTCGTTTACACCGACATGAACTTTCCTTCCGTAATGTATTTCTGGGAGGCCCATCAGGCATATGGTGCCCGTGTCCACATGGTGAAAACCGACGATGGCATCACAGTTCCCACGGAGCGTTTGCTGGATGCCATTGACGAAACAACTCTGCTGGTGCCGGTTTCGCATGTGATCTTCCGAAGCGCTTACATCAACGATGCCAAAGCGATCATTGAGAAGGCGCATAGAGTTGGTGCTTATGTGGTCCTCGATACGTTTCAATCACTGGGAACCGTGCCCGTTGACTTGCAGACGCTTGGTACAGACTTCGCTTGCGGCGGCGTCTTGAAGTGGTTATGTGGAGGACCCGGAGTTGCCTATCTGTACGTGCGACCCGACCTTGGAGATAAACTTAAGCCGAAATTCACAGGTTGGACTGCGCATCAGAACCAATTCGCCTTTGAAGTTGGGCCTAACCGATACACGGATCCGCCGTACCGTTTTATGAACGGAACGCCTCACATTCCGGCGCTTGAAGCCGCGGGTCCGGGATTAAAAGTCGTCTCCGAAGTCGGAGTCGACAAGATCCGCGCGAAATCGAAGCGACAGGTAGCGCGACTTATCGAATTGGTAGACCAACGTGGTTGGAAGGTGAATACACCGCGTGATCCGGAAAAGCGTGGCGGCACAGTTTCGATCGAGATGCCCGACTCGCAGGATGTCTGTCGCGAACTGTTGAAGCGCGACGTACTGGTCGACTGGCGTCCGAAGGCCGGGGTTCGCATGTCCCCCCATTTCTACAACACGGACGAGGAACTGGAGACTGCGATCACGATTGTGGACGAGATTCTGAAAGAGCGTGCCGTTCTCGCCCGATAGGTACAAGACATGTTGTCGCGGCTACCCCGCACCAAATGTCGTAAGAATAGCCAGCTAATTGCCGGCCAGAGACAAGTACCTTCCTACTAAACCCATAGCACTCTGGTACCTGCCGACTGTGGCGGGGGTCCAGTAGAATGTCAGCGTGGATGACGCCATTCGCATCGGCATTCTGGGCGATTATGACGCCAAGTCCCCAACGCTTCCGTCAGTGGCCGCCTCCATCGAGCACGCGGCTGCCAAGTTAGGGCTTCCTGTTGACTCGAAATGGATTCCCACGGAGTCGCTGGATGCTTCGGATGCGGAGCGTTTGCTCGAAAGCTTCGACGGTCTGTGGGCTGCCCCGGGCAGTCCGTATAAGAGCATGAGCGGCATGCTCAAGGGTATAGAGTTTGCACGTCGCCGTGACTGGCCCTTTCTGGGGACCTGCGGTGGATTTCAATACGCGCTGATCGAGTTTGCCCGGAACGTGGTTGGCATTGCCGATGCGGACTCAGCTGAAAATAATTCCGGCTCCAAGAACATCATCATTTACCCAGTTGCTTGTGCGGTACCAGACCGCAAGAAGGGTTCTCCCAAGCTCTCCGGTGTCGTGCCGGAAATCCGCTTGAGACCGGGATCCTATCTGCAGTCGTTCTATGCGAAGGAAGTAGTTTCTGAGGCGTTCCACTGCAATTTCGAACTGAATCCCGAATTTGAGTGGTGCGCCATGGAGGCAGGATTCCCGGTTGTGGCACGAGGCGAGCAAGGAGAAGCGCGGGCTATTGAGTCTCCGACTCACAAGTTTTTTGTTGCCACGCTTTTCCAGCCGCAGCTCACCTCAAAGCCCAAAGACCCACATCCACTGATTATCGCCTTCGTACAGGCGGCGGCCGACTGGGCGAAGAAAAAGCTCGACGACGGCATTCTCACCTGAGTTATTGCCGCGGGGCTGAAGAAATCCATGCCCTCGCGGCCTTCAAGTCAAGATTCCGGATCAGACGGAGTAACGAATTCGGATGCATTCCCAGAATCTTCGCGGCCTCAATGTAGTTTCCATTCGCTTGCTGTAGAGCCTGCAGAACGAGCGCTTTCTTGGTTTCTTTGATCGTGCCAAGGTATTGCGCACCAGGGTCGGAGCTGTTCGGTCCAGCTTCGAGCATTCCGTCCGGGAGATCGTCCGGCAGGATGGTATCGCTGACTCCGAGAACCATGGCACGTTCGATTGCATTTTCCAGTTCACGGACGTTCCCGGGCCAATCGTGGCTCATCAGGCATGCCAGTGCATCGCCCGATAGGGGTTTCGTTCGAGTTTTGCACTTACGACTCGCTTTCGATATGAAGTGCTCGGCAAGGACAGGAATGTCGTCACGTCGGTCCCGCAGGGGAGGCATCGTAACTCCGACCACATTCAGTCGATAGAACAGGTCTGCACGAAACTTACCGGAATTGATGGCTGTGTGGAGATCCCTGTTCGTCGCAGCTATCACACGCACATCAAGTTTGAACGATCGGGTTCCTCCGACGCGCTCAAACTCCCGCTCCTGTAGAACCCGCAAGAGCTTCGCTTGCAGGGAGGGCGCTAGTTCGCTGATCTCATCCAAGAAAAGCGTTCCGCCTTCGGCGATTTCAATCTTGCCCTTCTTTTGCGTGGCGGCACCCGTAAAGGCACCTCGCTCATGGCCAAAAAGCTCGCTCTCCAGAAGTGTCTCGGCGATCGCGGCACAGTTGATGGCAACAAACGCATTCTCCACTCGCGAGCTATTTCGGTGTAAGGCGCGAGCCACAAGCTCCTTGCCAGTACCACTTTCTCCGTAGATCAACACTGTTGAGTCCGTGGGAGCTACCCGACGAACGAACTCGTAGACCTCCCGCATGGCGGGACTGTTCCCCACCATGTTGTGTTCGAAATCTATCTCGGCGCGGAGGTCCTGATTCTCCAACTGGAGGCGCTCCCAGTGGCGCACATTGTCCACGGCAAGACTCGAGATACCTGCGACGGCGGTCATTACCTGGAGATGATTCTCATCGAATACCTGGTTCTCGGTACGGCTATCCAAATAAATCGCGCCGATCACTTTCTTGTCCGTTAGCAACGGAACGCATAAGAGTGAACGGACCTGCAGGTCTGACAGAGTCGGAATCGATTCCAAAGCCTCGGCGTTAATCGAGTCGCTCACAACAATCCCAGCGCCTTCGTTGAATACCCTTTTGATGATAGTGCGGCTAACAGGGACGGGGTGCCCGGGTCCAAGGACACGATCCCAAGCGTAGGCGGCGACGAATTCCTCAGGTGTGTCGCAAACCAGAACGGCGCCTCGATCAGCCGGAACTACGTCAAAGATGAAACCCAGAAGCTGCCACTGCAAAGATTCAAGATCACGAATACTACCGATAGCCGTGGAAATCTTGAGCAACGAATTCAAGTCACGCGTCAAACGAGCGCTGGCGGGCATCTCAGCAAGCCTTTCGGAATGTAAGTAGACGGAGTCTTCCTGCCGCAGCAGCAGTGAGGTGTCTGCGATGTCGGCGGTGTCAGTAAGTTGAACCCGGCTCCGAGTGAACTGGCTTGGATCGTCTTTCGTAAGAAAGACCACAATCGAGTCGCCCAGCGAAATCTGATCTCCATGTTGCAGTTGCTGTTCGGCTACCGGAACTGAGTTGACGATGGTGCCGTTGCGGCTCTCAAGATCGCGGAGAACGATCTGATCGCCGGTCCGAATCAAGGCACAGTGTCGGCGTGACAGAGAAGGATCTGTCACCCACAGATCATTCGAGGAGTCGCGCCCAATCGACGCCTCGCCCTCGGGTAGAGGCAGAACTGAACCTTTTAAGGGACCGCTAATACCAACTACTTTGGGATTCATCAGATCCACCCACTCTGGTTGGTTCTAGCACAACTGCAGTTTGTTTATCTGCGACTCGTAAAATTAACCGTACGGAGAATGCAATTAACAGCCGGGTTAAGAAACTGAGTCTTAGTAGAAGATGCCGGCGGATTCAGCTGCGATGCGTACATTTCCAAGTCACGATTCATCACTAGCTTGCAGGAAAGTAGCCTGAAACGAGTGGCAACCTTCATGAATGGCACGCGGGCTGCATATAGCAAGAGTGCAGAACGGTTATCAAAGCCGTTTATCTGTTGGGATAGGAATTTAAAAGACTGACGCAACACCCCGGTGCAATCCGGTTTTTGCCATCCCGACAAAAGGAGCCATTATGAAGAAGCGTTTGCTTGGATTCGTCGCACTGGGCCTGCTGACGGCGACTGTGTCGGTAGCCGCCCAAGATGTCAACTTGCGGGCTAATGTCCCGTTCGACTTTATCGTGAATCAGAAAGTCATGCCGAAAGGTGAGTACATCGTGAAGAGCGCCGGAGCGCTAGGCACTCAAGCGATCTCCATCACAGCGGCTGACGCCAGCGCGCAGAGCATGCTGATTAGCCACAGCTGCGAGTCGAAGCAAGCTGCCGACCAGCCAAAGCTGGTGTTCCACCGCTATGGCGATAGCTACTTCCTGTCTCAGGTATGGAACGACGGCGACACAAGTGGCCTTGAGTTTGCCAAGTCCCGCCGGGAGAGCGAGCTGGCGAAGCGTAGTTCAGCAAACGATGTCTCAATTGCAGCTTTGCGGTAGAGCTTTAGGGTTTTCATAAGAAGCAGATGGGACACGCTTCATTTACAGTGTCCCATCTGCTTTGCCCGTTTTCGAGACTCTATATAGCTTTCACTTCATCGCTTGACCTGGATCTCGTTCACGACCTGACCCACCTGAGGAACATTGGTCGCGACCTGTTCGGCGAGTTGACGCTGCTCCATGTCCTTGACCTGACCCTTGAGCGTTAAGACTCCATTCTTCGCATCGAATCGAATGCCTTGTTTGTCAAGGCCACGAGCGATCAGGCCCGCCTTGTAGCTCTTCTCAATCGCATCATCGACATTCGATTGGATCGCTTTCGCGTCGGACTCGTTTCCGACCGGCTGGACACTGACTTCATTTACGATCACGCGGTCTGCAGCGGCCGTTTGTGCGACCTCGCCTGCTTTCTGTTTCGCTTCGTTGGAGTGAACACTTCCACCTAGCGTGATGGTGTTCTTATCAGCATCCTCATTCACGGTGACGTCTTTTAACTCCGCCTGCTCCAATGCATTCTTGACGCTGTCCTTGTACGAGGCAGTCTTCGCATGTTGGGAACAAGCCACTCCGGCAATCAACATCGCAATGACTGCAACCGACAATGCAAACGATTTCATGAATAGCTCCTTGTATGGGTAAGTTGGGCGGTTGGGTATCACAACCCGATCTAGACCGCCGTTCGGCGTCCTGTCAGCAGGTTGATCAAAAGAACCACAACCGCGAGCACTAAGAGAATGTGGATCAAGCTTCCGGCTACATGCAGGCTGAAACCGAGCAGCCAGAGCACCAGCAAAATCACGAACGCTGTCCAAAGCATCGTTTCAATCCTCCGCAATTTGGAGCTTAGGACGCAAACCGGCCCAGTGCCCATACGGTGGTTGCTGTAACTTATTCAAATTTCAACGGGTAAGAGAGGTGGGATCGCTGTAAGCGATTTTACGGAAACTGTGGTGGGAATAAACTCTAAAAGACGAAACGCTCGAGACCAGCTCGAGCGTTATCTACAATAATTAAACCCAAAGCTATCCTATGTGCTTGTCGAGCGCTTTCTGGATCTGCTCTTTAGGAACGTATCCGACGATCTGTTCTTTGACCTGCCCGCCCTTGAATACCAGCAAAGTCGGAATTCCGCGGACACCATAGCGCATAGGAGTCGCGCTATTTCGATCGACGTCCATCTTGCCGATTTTCACCTTGCCTTCGTATTCCTTGGCGAGTTCATCGACAATAGGAGCAATTGCCCTGCACGGCCCACACCAGGATGCCCAAAAATCCACCAGCACCGGTTGGTCCGCCTTTAAGACGTCCTGATCGAAATTCGCGTCATTCACCTCAACAATGCCGTTACCTGCCATCTTCTTAACTCCTCCCTGAGAGCCATTTCGCATTCCAGGCGTGTCCTTGGAGGAAGCACCGGCCGAAAGCGAACTTAATATCGTAGCACTTGTATTGGATGCAGCCTACCCTAATAAGTCGCAAGGCGCTCCGGAACGTACTGAGGATTGGTCGATTGGGAAAACTGCGTGATAAGGGCGAAAAAAAAACGTCCTGAACTTTTCAGCTCAGGACGCCTCGGCAGCCCTCCCCCAGAACTGCCAAACCACGATTCGGATATTAGGCTGGGCCTCTCGGACTGTAAACGTCACTTCGGTAACCGCATAATTTGCAAGGTCATTTGAACGTTGTGCCCTTGGTAACGCGGTTGGGAGATGACCATCTGATGGGTGATTTGAAAGAGGGATGGAATTCTCGGAGAGCTTTTACTGACGAGTCCAGGTCTGACCACCGTCGACAGTTGTCCAACCAAAATGATCCGAAGTTGTGAGCTTACCGTGCAGCGTGTCGGCGAATTCGATGGCGATGATGTCAGAACTAAGGACGACGCCCTCGGCGCTAGGCGTCACGCGAGTCCACAGGTTTCCGGCATCAGAAGAGTGATACAGAACTCCTTGAGAACCACCCACCCAAATCTCGTTGCCAACGGCATTCACCGCTCGGAATTGGACGTTGTTGGCGACGGGGATAGCGTCCCAGGTCTTGCCTGCATTAAAAGAACGCATCAGAACACCTTCTGACGATAACGTCCATCTCGGCGCGAGAATCAGGCTACCCATGGCTGGCTGATCCAATCGAGCAGGCGACCCTTTCGATGAAAAGCGAAGTCCCGACGTCTCGTTCTCAGTTTTTTGCAGGGGCTCTTTCGCCTTCCCAAGTACGGGCTCTGTTGAATCTGCCATTGCGGCTGCCTTTTGCGCTGGCATGGACTGTTTGTTTTCGCTGGAGAATGAAGAGCTATCTCTTTCCTTTTCGCCGTCTTGCCGGAATTCCTCAAGCTCTTTCCGGCTGTCATCTTTCGCATACTCAGCGGGCGGAGCTGCGGGCGCCACTTTCAGCTTTCGAACGTTATCTCGCACCGCTGCCAAGTCCTTTTCATCTTGCAAGGAATCAGAGGCAGAAACCGCATTCGATGAGCCGTTGAGAGCTAGTTGAGGAACGCGCTTCTCGATTTTCTGTTCCGGCAACACCTGCTCGGAACGTGTAAAAGCTGCGTTCGAACCTGCATCGCTGGAGGGGGAAATACTTACGGCCATCTCTGCGTTTCTCGACGGCGCTTTTTGATGCAAGACAACTGCGGCGCCAACGGTTAACGCGCAGGCGGCAATCGCACCCCACTTAAGCACTGGCCAACGTAGCCAAGATGTGCTCCCCGGAACGACAATTGGGGAAACCGCGACTTCTGTCTCAGGAAAGGCTAGCGAGATAATCTGGCGACAGTCGGCACAACTCGACAAGTGTTGCAGAACGCGATCGCGCTCTGAGCCTTTGAGCGCATTTTCCGCTAGAGCTGTCAGAACGTCCACATCGGGGTGCGGTGTGGTCGCATCCGGCTTCTGCAGGTTCCGATAGACGATCTTGGGAAGTGTTGGCATTGGTTAAGCGGGCCCCTTCCCTAGGGGACTCTTCTTCCCTGAGAACGCGCCAAGGTCTCCTCCTTGCGCTAATCGAGAACGGATATTCACCGATAAGTCACGAACGTCAACTTCAAGAGCCTCCTGCGCCTGACGCCGGCTCATGCCTGAGCGAACCAGAGCAGCTAAGACATTCTTTCGCAATAACTTAACCACCTTGTCCAGCTTCCGGCTGACAGTCGACTCGTGTACTCCAAGAATACGCCCAATCTCCGCCAGAGTGCTGCCGTCCAGGAAATAGCAGGCTAGGACGAACCGGTCCTCTGGTTGCAGCTCACCCAACACGAAATCCACTGCTGATTCAACCCTGGGGTCGACTGGCGGACTAGAGACCGCTTCGGTTACCGCGAACTGAACACCCTCTTCCACCTCTCCATCGAGACTTACCAAACGACGCTGTCGGCGGTAACGATTTACATGCTCCTGCGCCAGGACAGTGCGCAACCAGCCTTCGAGAGATCCTCGTCCCGTATACGAGCTCAACTTTGAGGTTCGCTGGCCATCTCTGCCAGTCGTGCCGTACAGGTCTGCATAAAGGGAATCGGCTAAATCCCGCGCAGAAGAGCTCTCCTTGGTAATGAACCCCGCGAAATCGTAGAGCTTCTCGCGGTAGCGCAGCATGAATACTTCCCAGGCATGTTCGTGCCCTGCGGCGCAGGCGCGGGCAAGAATAAGGTCTTCTACTTTGAGCGCGACCAGAAGTTCGCGTATCGCACTCGAGGTCGCATCGGGTGGAAGGTATTTCTGCCGGACCTGTTGAAGAATTTCGCCGAAATCGGCGGGACGAATACCGTACTGTTCACCGGCGGTTCTTGCGTAGAGCTCCGCAATCAGAAGTTCGAATTCGACAGGGATGTTTCCTTCGGATTGCGTGCTGGGCAGCATGTCAGGGCTTGTCTGGATGCTATCAACATTTCGGATGCAAGAAGACACATTTTTGCCGTTCCAATATCAGAGAGAGAAGCGGAAGGGATGTCCGCCACCGGGTTACTCCTCCTTGGGTGGCAACATCTCGGGGTAAATCGCAGGCTGGAAGACGGCTCGGCCCCGGTACCTGGCCGGGGTCGGGCCGCAAGCATGTTGCGCTAAACCTTCCGCACTGTCGGCCAGTGTCATCCCCTTCTAATTGCGCCTCTTGCCGCCAGCGCGTAGCATCTAACAGGAATGGCGACGACTACGGCCCCACCGACTCGTCCGGATACCGGGACTCCGGCCCCGGTGTCGGCAGTCAGTCGTCTCCTGTGCTCGCCAACTACCAATCCCGCGAAACCCAAGTTGTGCTTCGGGGAAATTCTCAGCTTTGCTTACGAAACATTCATGAGCAACAAGGTGAGGTTTGCCCTGACGGCTCTGGGCATGGTGATCGGTACAGCATCCCTCATTTTGGTCGTAACCATTGGACTTACGGGAAAGCAGTACGTGCTGAATCAAATTCAGGCGATCGGAGCGAATCTGATCTATGCCGAGTATGAGGGTGGCGCACAGCGCATCACGACCGTAACCCCCGACCAGCTAACGATTGACGACATGCAGGCGGTGCTGCAGGAGGTGCCTGGAATCGTTGCTGCTTCCCCTGTTATTCCTCTGGACGATCGCGTACCCGTAGGAAACGGTAGGGAACGGGATCTCCGGATCCTGGGCGTGTATCCAGATTATCGAGTGGTCCGCAACCTGGTCGTGGTTTCGGGAAGGTTCTTCGATAAACAAGACGAATTGATGCGCAACAAAGTCGGAGTCGTCACTGAGAAGCTCGCGATCGAGCTTTACGGCTCGCCCGATGCGGCGGTCGGAAAGGTCATCAAGCTAAGTGGTCTGCCGTTCACCGTGGTTGGCACCTTTAAGGAACGCGTGGATACCTTCGGCCAATCCGAAGTCATCACCAACACCATGGTGATCCCGTACACAGTGAGCCGCTATTTCACTGACACCCCAACGGTGAAGCAGATCTACTTTTCTGTCTCTGATTCTGAGATGGTGATCCCCGTCACGGCGCAAATCAAACGGGTCATCCAGGGCCGTCATCGTCCCGAGTCGGTTTATAACGTTGACAATCTGACACAACTTGTAGCCGTAGCGGAAAAGACGGCCAATGCCTTGACCATGGTGCTCTTGCTGGTGGCGACCGTAACCCTGCTCGTCAGCGGCATCGGCATCATGAACATCATGTTGGCCACAGTCAGCGCTCGGATTCGCGAGATTGGTATCCGAAAGGCAATTGGTGCCACCAGCCGCGAGATTCGCTTCCAGTTCTTGTCAGAGGCCATGCTGATTTCGCTCATAGGTGGAGTGATCGGAATCGTGATCGGCCTGGCATTGCCCTTCTCCGTGCGCTTCCTTACGGAGTACCGGATCCCGGTCTCAGGCCTATCGGCTATTGTGGCCATCCTGGTGTCCTCTCTGGTAGGGGTTATCTTCGGAACCGTGCCTGCGACCCGCGCTGCAAAACTCGACCCCGTCGAGAGCCTGCGCTACGAGTGAGCTAACCTTTCAATTAGCTCTTATCCGTTGGATGTTTCCCGGTTCGGCTCTTGGCTTAAACTTGTGCGCTTTTGGGGGTTACGCCGCGTGATAAGTCAGACTATAATGTGAGTAGCACTATGCTGCCGTTATGCGTGTTACGAATTCCAATTCGAATCTGCCCGTTTGCTGGCTGCATTTTCTTGTGTGCCCGCGCCGATACCGGGCAGTGTTACCCTCACAAGTCCGACCCAATCTTTTTGGCAGCGACTAATTCCTAATCCTCTAGCCTGCGCCTGATATTTCAGGGCTGCCTTTGCGCGACTGCGCTCGTGCTCCACAAAACCCGAGGCCAACTTACGGCCGACGATCAACGACATTCAGGAGGATTCCATGCCAACCAAGACCATGGTCGGTCCAAAAATCGCTACCGCGCTGCCCGGCCCGAATGCCAAGCGCATTATCGATGCAGATGACAAATTCATTTCACCTTCTTACACCCGCTCTTACCCGATGGTAGCCAAGCACGGGCGCGGTGTTGTTGTCACCGATGTTGACGGTAACGAGTTCTTTGACTTTTCCGCAGGAATTGCCGTGACATCGACGGGACATTGTCATCCCGACGTCGTCGCTGCCATCCAGAAACAGGCCGGCGAACTGATCCATATGTCGGGAACTGATTTCTATTACGAAAACATGACATTGCTGGCGGACCGGTTATCGAAGATCGCTCCCATGCCCGGGCCACACAAGATTTATTACGGGAATTCCGGCACTGAGGCGGTGGAGTGCGCGTTGAAGCTTTCGCGGTATCACACTAAGCGGCAGCAGATCATAGCCTTCTACGGCGCATTCCATGGACGAACCATGGGTTCTCTTTCGCTGACGGCCTCCAAGCCACAACAGAAGCGGCGTTTCGCGCCGCTCGTGCCTGGCGTAACTCACATCCGCTATCCCGATGTGTACCGCGGATGCGAGGGTGGAGCACAGGATGCGGAGAAGTTCGCCCTGGGCTGCGCGCGATTCATCGAGGACAAGCTATTCAAGACCACGCTGGCCCCGGAAGAAGTAGCGGCCATCTTTGTTGAGCCGATCCAGGGCGAAGGTGGATACGTAATCGCGCCGAACAACTTCATGCAGGAGCTACGCCGCATCTGCGATAAGCACGGCATCCTGCTGGTGGTCGATGAAGTGCAAAGCGGTATCGCGCGCACAGGAAAGTGGTGGGCGGTGCAGCACACCGGGGTCGAGCCGGACATCGTTTGCAGCGCGAAGGGTATCGCTTCAGGTATGCCCTTGGGCGTTGTCATCAGCCGCGCCGACATCATGGATTGGGTACCCGGCTCCCACGCCTCTACCTTTGGGGGAAACCCCATTTGCATTGCGGCCGCATTGGCAACCCTCGATGTTATCGAGCGTGAACAGTTGGCAAAGAATGCAGCCGAAGTCGGCGATTACATGGTCAAGCGCATGGCCGATTGGCCAAAGAAACACAAGCTTGTCGGCGATGTGCGCGGACGCGGACTGATGATCGGCGTCGAGATTGTCAAAGACAAGCAGACCAAGGAATACGGGGCCGCTGAACGCGATCGAATTGTTGAGCTAGCTTTCGAGCGTGGCATTCTGCTTCTGGGGTGCGGCCCGAGCACCGTACGCATCGCACCTCCACTTGTGGTCACCAAGGACCAGGCTGACGTTGCCCTGGAAGTTCTCGACGAGTGCATTTCCATCGCAGAAAAGCACTCCTAACCGTTATGAAGATGTCCCTGGGTTGGATCACCGGATCCAGGGACCATCTATGAGGAAACTATGTGGGTTGGGATAGTTGAGTCCGTTCATATAGCGCCTGCTGCTACGCAGCCCACTCGGACCGTGGAAGAGGTAAAGGCTATTCCGGGGTCCGGCCTGGAGGGCGATCGTTATGCTCTGCAGCAAGGGACATTCTCGAAGCCCGAACCGGATTTCGAGCTCACCTTCATTGAAGTTGAGGCGATCGAGGCGCTCAAACGCGATTACGGGGTTGAGCTTGCAGCAGGTCATGCGCGGCGCAATATCGTCACAAGGGGTGTTCCGCTAAATCATCTTGTCGGCCGAGAGTTTAGTGTCGGTCCAGTGAGGATTCGCGGGATTCGGTTGTGTGAACCCTGCAAACACCTTGAGTCTCTCGTGCAAAGGGACGTTATCAAGGGCTTGCGACATCGCGGTGGACTCCGCGCTCAGATACTGACTGCAGGCGTTATCCGATCTGGAGACCAGATCAGCGAATGAAATCGCGCTTCACAACACGTACATGGTTGGCACTCGGTGCCTCCCTAGTTCTTTGGGCATCGGCTTTCGCAGGCATTCGTGCCGGGCTGCGTGCGTACTCTCCCGGACAGCTTGCGGTGTTACGGTTCGTAACCGCTTCCTTGGTAATTGCGATTTACGCAGGGCTAGCGCACTTTCGTCGCCCGGCACTGCGTGACATCCCCGGCCTGGTGGGAACAGGGGTCATCGGTATCACTTTTTATAATCTCGCCCTCAACTATGGAGAAACGAGGGTGGTGGCTGGAACCGCGAGCTTACTGATCGCTTCGGTTCCCATCTGGACTGCGTTGCTGGCCACGATAACGTTGCGCGAGCGCCTAACATCTCGGGGATGGTTTGGTGTGTTATTAAGCTTCTCGGGCGTGGCCCTGATCGCTAGCGGCGAAAGCGATGGGATACGTCTCTCGCCGGAAGCCATGCTCATCCTAGCGGCAGCTATCACTTCGGCCGTATACATGGTTCTTCAGAAGCACTTCCTCGGGCGATACAGCGCTCTCGAGTTCACGGCGTACTCGATCTGGTCGGGAACATTGCTGATGCTTCCGTTTGGAGGTGGCTTGCTGCAGGCCATCTGGAAGGCACCACCCTCTACTACTGCTTCGGTCATCTACCTGGGCATTTTCCCCGGAGCCCTGGCGTACGTAGCCTGGGCATACGTTATGTCGCACGGAGCAGCAGGCCGTACCAGCACATTGCTTTATCTCATTCCTGTGCTCGCGATTGGAATAGCCTGGCTATGGTTAGCAGAGGTCCCAACAGCTCTTGCCCTGGTTGGTGGTGCACTGGCCCTCACTGGTGTGTTGATGGTGAACCGCTGGGGCAAAGAAAGAAATGCGCGGACTGTGCCGAAGATAGTCGTGGAGTGCGAAAGCTAACCGAAATCAGGCACAAGCTTTTCTACGGAAAAGCGCCAGTCGAGTTTAACTTTATTCATCTCTCCGGGTGCTAGAATCGCACTTTTCAGATCCATGAACCGAACCTTGCAATCCGTAGGAGTTGAGTTCGAAAAGATTATTTCTAAACGACTCCGTAAAGCGCCAGCGGGAAGCGGTCCTCTGCTGGCTTGGCCCCTGGCATGCGGACACAAAGTATCCGAGCGGACCAGCGCGGTCAGTTACGCCGAGGGCGTGTTGCAAGTGGAAGTCCCCGATCCAGGATGGCGCACGGAACTACAAGCGCTTGCGCCTCGCTATCTCGCTGAGATTAACCGATACGTGACCGAGACGGTGACCCGGATTGAATTCGTGGTCAAACGGCCTTTCCGATAATCAAGAACTCCGCGATATGAAAATCAGCGATCAGGACGTAGCGTACGTAGCCGATCTCGCCAACCTTGAGCTCACCGAGGACGAGCGCAAGCGTATCCTGCGAGACCTTAACTCGATTCTGGAACATGTCGACCGGTTGAACCAACTCGACACTTCCGGGGTCGAACCAATGACACAAGTGTTAGAGAGCGTCGGCGCGGAGAATAACGGTGGATCGCGCCTTGCCTCGGCAGCTCGAGAAGATGTCCTCGAAGGTTTGCGCAAATCCCTCACGCACGAAGTCGCGCTTGTGAATGCGCCAAAGGACGATGGAGCCTTTTTTCTGGTACCGAAGGTAATCGAGAAGTAGCAACTTCATGAACCTCCAATCCCTGACGATCGCCGGCGCGCGCGGAGCAATCCAAGAAAAAAGAATCTCCGCAACAGAGCTGGCGCAGTTGCACTACGGAAAGATTGACGCGGACGATCCGAAGATTGGAGCGTTCCTGACTCTCTCGAAAGAACGCGCCCTCGCCCAGGCTGCTCGTATTGATTCCATGGTCTCGAAAGGTGAGGCATTGCCGCCATTGGGCGGGGTGCCCATTGCAATCAAAGATGTAATAGCGACCGAAGGAGTGCGTAGTACAGCAGGGTCGAAAATTCTCGGGAATTACGTTCCTCCCTACGACGCGACTGCCGTGAAGCGCCTGGAAGCAGCTGGTGCAGTGATTCTGGGCAAGACGAATTGCGACGAGTTCGCCATGGGTTCGTCGAACGAGAACTCTGCATGGCGTCCCGTCCATAATCCTCGGGACCTGAGCCGGGTTCCCGGGGGTTCATCCGGAGGATCAGCGGCAGCAGTGGCCGCCGACATGGCGATCGCGACTCTGGGCTCCGATACCGGTGGATCGATACGACAACCGGCATCTTTCTGTGGCGTGGTGGGTTTGATGCCGACTTACGGCCGCGTATCGCGGTACGGACTCATCGCATTCGCTTCTTCATTGGACCACATTGGACCGCTGACCAAGACCGTGGAAGATGCGGCCCTCATTCTGCAAACCATTAGCGGACGTGACCCCATGGACTCCACGTCCGCCGATCTGATTGTCCCAAATCATGTTGAAGACCTTAAGAAGCCGGTACGCGGATTGAAGTTGGGGGTCGCTAAGGAATATTTTGGCGAAGGACTCGACGCCGAAGTGCGCCGCGCGGTGGAAGCAGGCATCCAAAAGCTCGCTGTGCAAGGGTGCGAAATCGTGCCAGTATCCCTTCCTCACACTCAGTACGCCATTCCGACTTACTACATCGTGGCCACGGCCGAAGCATCTTCGAACCTGGCTCGTTACGATGGCGTGCGGTATGGATATAGGGCCGATGGAGTGCGCTCGTTGACCGACATGTACAAACGCACACGAGACCAGGGATTTGGCGCCGAAGTCAAACGTCGCATCCTTCTGGGAACCTATGCCCTGAGCGCCGGATACTACGATGCTTATTATCTGAAGGCTCAGAAAGTGCGAACGTTGTTGACCAGAGACTTCGAAGAAGCATTCCGACGAGTGGACGCGATCATCACTCCCACATGTCCGACGCCTGCCTTCAAAATTGGCGAGAAAGTTGACGATCCCGTAGCCATGTATCTGGCTGACATTTACACGGTGACCGCCGATCTGGCTGGTATTCCGGGAATTTCAGTGCCGTGCGGCGACAGCGCGGAAAAGCTTCCCATCGGATTGCAGATTCTTGGACGGCATTTTGATGAGGCCACGATTCTAAGGCTGGCGCACGCAGTGGAATCGAGCACGAATTACCAGAAAAAGAAAGTTTGATACCGATCGTTTTTCTTTGCTGAATCAGTAACCCGACCGACTTTACTGTTTGGGCGGAGCACTCTGGTGCGGATTGGGAATTTTTCCCATCGCGCCCATCGAACCGTGCCCGGTCCCCATAGACCCCATATCTCCGGGTGCAAAGCAACTGATCCGTCCACTGGAGGCCACTCTAATCGCGGAGGGACACGGGCCACTCGTGAGTCCCGAGCCTGTCTGAGATTGCACAGTGAACAGCTTGCCGTCAGCATTTCCTGCCACACCAACCGACATCCCCGGCATATCGTAGGCAATGTGGAACGGCTTTCCGGCTTGCGCCGCTTGCATGGCACAACCGCTGGCTGATTTCAGTTGCGAGTCTCCAGCCTGCACGTCAAGACGTCCACAATCGATAGCAGAGCCGCCGGAGTATTCCGTGAGTTTCTGCTGTACAGCATCGTCTGTTCTTGGCGTTGATGACGTTGTCGTTGAGGACGATGTTGTATTTGCCATTGACGTCGGCTGATTCGCCGGCTTGTTACATCCCACCAACAGCCAGGTCGCGAGCAAAAGCACAACAAGAATTCTGTGCATGGCAGGATTGTAGTCTCTCGATCTGCAGTCTGCATGAAAGAGCATCTGGGCAGCTTCGTTCGTGTACCATTTCGAGACTATGGGGTCAAAGAAGAAGGAGATGACCTACGTCGCACTCTTGCGCGGAATCAATGTAGGCGGAAACAAGATTGTGCACATGGAGCCACTGAGAAAAGAACTCGGGGCGATAGGATTTCGTGACGTGAAGACGTACGTGCAGAGCGGAAACGTCATATTCAAGGCTCCGCAACAGGCGTGCGACAAGCTTTCGAAACAGATCGAGGAAATGGTCAGCAAGCGCTTCGGACTTTCGCCTTCGGTGATTGTGAAGAGGGCTGAAGACATTTGCGCCGCGGTAAAGAATAATCCGTTTCTAAAAGAGAAAGGCGCGGACGTCACCAAGTTCCACGTCACTTTCTTGTCTGCAGTTCCACATAAGGAGGGACTAATGAAACTTAGAGACCTATCTTTCCCTCCCGAGCGCTTTTGTTGCGTAGGCAGTGAGATCTACCTGGAATGTCCAAATGGCGTTGGACAATCAAAACTGCCGATTCAGCTCTTCGAAAAGCTTCTCGGTGTACGCGCAACCTCACGCAACTGGAGAACGGTAAACAAGCTGGCGGAAATGTGTTCGGAGTAAGGCCTCCCGAGTCCTAGGATTTCTCCACCCGTATCGATCCATCGCCAGTGTGGACAGAAATGTTCCTCTCGCCACCACCGTTCAGCTTGCCTCGAATATCCTTCTTGTCCATCTGACCTTCAACGGTGACTGGCAAGCCAAGTATGATATGTCCATCACCGGTATGTAACTCGATGTTTGCTGTCAAGTTGTCTGGTAGTTGAAGCGTAACCCTCCCATCTCCAGTCTGAACATCCCAGTCCGATGTCACAGTGGAGCCGGTCGTGGCTCGCGCTTCGATACGACCATCGCCGGTACCGAGGTCCAACTGATCGAAGCGGCCGGAAACGCGAATATGACCATCGCTGGTCCGGGCATGAAAAGTGCCGTCGACGCCGTCTACTTCCAGCGATCCATCTCCGCTTCGCAGATCCATACTGCCTTTGAACTGGCTGAGCCGAATGTCGCCGTCACCTGTGCGCAGAGCGACCTTACCCTCGCGGGGCATATGGATCTGAACTGTGACATGCGGAATATGAAAATTGATCGAGAAGTAGGTGTGTGGGAATCGAACATCCAGAACAACGGAGTTCCCGGTCTGACTCTCGAGGATCTTCAGCCCGCCATCGCCGATTTTCATGCTCTCGGTCGTGACACGGGCTTCGATATTGTTCTGATCCCAGGTGTCAACTTGAATGTTGGCATCGGAGGTCTGGACGCGAAGGTCGGGTTGTCCGTTGATTTGGTATGTCTTCGACCACTCATCAGCAAACGCCACTGAGGAAAGCGCGAGGCAGAGAACAATAAAGCTAAGTGGAATTCGTCGCATGGATACTCCTTCGCCGGACGGAACTTTCCGTCGACTTGTGGATAGTAGTACGTGCAGGGCATTCGTGTAGTTCCACCGAAATTTTGCACCGCCTACTGGCTTTGGACGGGATAAGCCATTCGAATGAGAGTACGCTCAGAAAATGGCACATATAGCAGTGCTGCAGTGGCGGCAAACGCGGGACCAAAACCAATCTTTTCAGTCAGCAGGAAGGGTGCCACGGCCCAGAGTTGGCCGAGAATCAGGACATATGGGAACAGTTTGTGGAAGGTGTTGCCCAGGTTGCGGTAATCGAAACCGGCCCCGCTGAGCAGGTATAGGCGGAATGGAATTCCAATCGCCGCGCTAATCAAGACCACACTGAATACGGTAAAGGACACCCAAGCGGGGAGAAATGTACTCAATATGCGGTCGGCTTGTGGCAGGTGCAACAGAGCTTCGACGTAGAAAACCAGATACATAACTTGGATCAAGGCAAAAAGAGCGCGCGGTAGAACCCGGTGCGGCACGGGAATCCGAAGTTGGGGATGTAGGTTGGCCTCGGCATCCTGCGACTTGGCTTGATTCTCCACCCCAACGGTCGAGCCCTCCATAACTTCTACGGGCGCAATAAAACGATAGCCACGACGAGGAACTGTCTCCACATATCGCGGACTGATGGCCGAGTCTCCAAGGGTGTCGCGCAGCTTCGCGATAGCTGTATTAAGGCTACTGTCGAAGTCGACAAACGTGTCGGAAGGCCAGAGTTTGTCACGAATCTCCTGCCGGCCAACCACGCTCCCGGGATGCTCCAGCAGCAGCATCAATAGCTGGAATGGTTGTTCCTGCAGCCGGACACGAACTCCGCTCTTACGAAGTTCTCCGGCTTCGCCATCAACCTCGAATACGCCGAAGCGGAAGATACGTCGTGCTGAATGAGCGGAGGTCGCAGTCATCGACAGACAAGGGTATCACTGGGAGAGCATTGGCCTGGTAGGTGAAGCGGATGTGCCTCTACTACAATGTGAGCGTGTCAGCCCTTCAGAGCAGAAACAAGCGAGAGCATGGTTTGTCTAGTCATCCCAAACGACACATTTACGATGTCGAGGCAACTGGACTGATTGTTGTCGCGATCCTGATCATGATCCTGATTCTGGTCCGATTCTGGCACAACATACCTTGGGGTGTGCGTTAGTGGCTGCCGAGCCGCTCCTGATTGTCATACTCGGACCCACCGCAAGCGGGAAAACTAACCTTTCTCTTCATCTCGCGAAGCGATTTGGTGGCGAGATTGTCAGTTGCGACTCCGTCGCCCTTTACAGTGGATTTGAAATTGGCACCGCGAAGCCTTCTATTGAGGAGCGAGGACAAGCGCCACATCACCTGCTGGACTGTTTTGATCCCACCGAACATGTCACAGCGGGTGAGTATGCACGGGAAGGACGCCGAGTTCTGTCGGAGATCGAGTCACGAGGAAAACTCCCCATCGTAGTGGGAGGAACCGGACTATATTTGCGGGCTTTGCTTGAGGGCTTGTTTCCCGGCCCTGCGCGATCGGAAGAATTAAGGGAGCGGCTGCGAGAACGGAATCCAGGGCGCCTCCATCGCGTGCTTCGAAAGCTCGATGCTAATGCAGCAGCGAACATTCATGAGAATGACACTCCTAAGGTGATTCGGGCCATCGAGGTCTGCCTCGCCACTCGCCAAAAAATGACCGATCTCTGGAAACGTGGTCGCGATCCGTTAACCGGGTTTCGAATTGTCCGCCTGGGGTTGAACCCGGAAAGGACACTGCTTTACACGCGTATTAACTCGCGCGCCCTGAAGATGTTCGAGACGGGCTTGATCGAAGAAACGCGGACCCTGATCGAGAAATATGGGACAGGCATTTGGCCCTTGTCGTCATTGGGGTACAAACAGGCAGCACAGCTCATCCGAGGCGAGATGACTCTCAATGAAGCCATCGCGGCCGCCCAACAGGCCCATCGGAACTACGCTAAACGGCAGATGACGTGGTTCCGGCGGGAACCGGATGTGAAATGGATCCACAGCTTCGGCGACGAATTGAAAGTAAGAGACTGGGCAGAGGACATCGTCCAACGACTGCGGGCAGTGATGACATCCTCCCCATTCGGTATTTCATGATACGAGCTCGATAATCCAATCACATCAAACTCTGCACCCTCGTGCTATCGTCTGCCTATGCGGATACAACTTGTTCTCCTGTTCCTGCTGGCAGGGACGTTCTTGTCTCCTTCTGCCTTCGCCAAAGAAAAGTTCCAGCGCCCGGGCCCGGTGAAACTGGACCGTGACGGTGAAAAGTGGGCCGCGAAGACGCTGCGTGGGATGTCGCTGGAAGAGAAAATCGGTCAGCTTTTCATGGTCTGGGTGCGTGCACAATTCATGAATGTCGATAGCCCTGAGTATGCTCAGCTACGCGGCACCATGAATAAGTATCACGTCGGCTCGTTCTGCATGACCGTCCGATGGGAACCACCGTTCCTCTACCGCAATCAGCCTTACGAGGCGGCGGTTCTGCTGAACCGACTCCAGTCGGATTCCAAATATCCGCTGCTGATCGCGGCAGACTTTGAGCGCGGCGTCACCATGCGTCTGAATGGAGCGACCGAGTTTCCGCATGCCATGGCCTTTGGCGCGGCAGGCAAACCGGAGTTGGCAGAAGAATTCGGAAGAATCACGGCCCACGAAGCTCGATCAATCGGCGTGCAGTGGAACTTCTTTCCCGACGCAGATGTAAATTCGAATCCCGCGAACCCCATCATTAACACACGATCTTTTGGTGAAGACCCCCTGCAGGTATCTGACATGGTGGTCGCCTACATGAAAGGGGCTCGCGCAGAAGGAATGCTCACCACCGTCAAGCATTTTCCGGGGCATGGAGACACTGCAACAGACTCCCACCTGAGCGTCGCTCGAGTGACAGGAGACCTCGCCCACCTGAATGCAATGGAGCTAGCGCCGTTTCGGCAAGCAATCAATGCGGGAATCGACTCCGTGATGGTTGCCCATGTCACGGTGCCGGCGCTGGAACCGGATCCCAACCGGGTTGCGACTACGTCTCCGGCAGTCGTAACGGAGCTTTTGAAGAAGCAACTGAATTTCAAGGGAATTGTTGTTACCGACGCGATGGATATGGCTGGGCTCACAAGGCTCTACGCATCCGATATTGGGCGTTCGGCGGTGGAGGCCTTTAAAGCAGGAAACGACCTACTCATCATTCCGGCGGACCTGGATGCGTCGTATCGCTCGATGCTGGCCGCTGCGAAAAGCAGTGAAATCCCCAGCTCACAGATCGACGCATCAGTACTGAAGCTTCTGAAAGCAAAGGCTTCTGTAGGCCTGAACAAGGGACGTTTAGTGGACGAATCTACACTCGACAAGGAAATCGGCCGGCCCGAGAACCTCGCGCGCGGACAGCAAATGGCGGACGCGGCAGTCACATTGGTTCGCGACAATGGCAAGGTGCTGCCACTAAAACAATCGGGAACTGTCAGTGCCGGGCTTCCGTATCTAAAAGTGGAGGATGTGCATAACAATCTGGTTGTCATTGTGCTCTCGGACGACGTCCGTACCGAATCCGGCCGAGCGCTTGAACGCCAGATTCGCACCCGGGTTCCAGATGTGAATGTGATCTACGTGGATCCGCGCATAGCGGGCGCGATGTCCGATGACATCTTAAAGGTGGTGGATCAGGCAAAGGCTGTTGTAGCTGCCGTTTACGTCATTCCTACAGCTGGCCAGGCAATCAAAACCGCAAGCGGGCTGACGAATTCTGTGGCCTTGGCGGATGCGAGCGGCGCATTGCTGCAGGGGATCCTTACGAAAGCCGCTGAGAAAACGGTCGTATTGGCTATGGGAAATCCCTATCTTGCGGCGGATTTTCCGTCGACCCAGAATTATGTTTGTACTTTTTCGAATGCGTCGGTGTCGGAAGTCAGCGCCGTAAAGGCGTTATTCGGAGAAATCGCCATCCGCGGGCACTTGCCCGTCAGTATTCCGGGGATCGCGCAACGAGGACAAGGCCTGGAGCGATCGCCGGCCGTTGCACAAGGAGAGTTGCAGAATGAACAGAAAATGTCTGCGGTTCGCTAGGCTGGTCTTGGCATCGACGATTGCGTTGTCGTTAGCAATCTTTCTCAGTGCGTGCAGCATCAACGTGAAAAAGGACGCAGGGGAACAGGAGAAGAAAGTTGATATTGAAACTCCCATTGGCGGGCTGCATGTTAGCAAGGAAGTCGACGCGAAAGAGGTGGGGCTTGCCGTGTATCCAGGCGCCCGCGCCAAGGAAAAAGAGGACGACGGCGAAGAGAACAAGGCAAACGTAAACATTTCCAGCAGTTTCTTCGGCCTGAAGGTGGTGGCCATTGAATACGAAAGCGATGACTCTCCCGAAAAGATCACGTCCTTCTACAAAGAACAGTTAAAGAAATACGGCGACATCCTGGAATGCCATACCAGCAAGCATGGCGGCCACATCAAGGCCGAGGCCAAGTCGAATTCGGATCACGACGATGACTCCAAGCTCAGCTGCGAGGAAGGTAGCGGTGACACTCTGGAATTGAAGGTGGGGACGCCTTCCAATCAACGTATTGTCTCGATCACTCCGGAAAAGAAAGGCACCGAATTCGCCCTTGTGCTGGTTCGAACCAGGGGGAAGGACACGATCTAGACGAACCAGCAGCATCGCCGCGAGATGATGGTCAACCCGCCACCTTGCCTGCCCGGCGGCAGTGCGGTAATTTGAAGTTCAGTGGAACAGGCGTGCTACCGATGCGGTGCGATGATCGAGGAAGGCCCTGCCTTTTGCCCACACTGTAATGCTCCACAAATCCGCGTAGCCGTCCCGGATGGCGGGATGGTAGAACCGCCAACCACTGCCCAAACGACTTGGGCTGGCCCGTTCCCCAGCTACAGGTCCACTGGACAGATTGATTGGTCGCGGGCAATGCCAGTGGCGTTGAAATGCGGCGCAATCGCGGCTTTTCTAATGATCCTGCCCCTAGGCATTCTTGGCCTCATCGGGGTTGGAGCTTTCGCAGTAGAGCTTTATCGGCGACGTGTTCCGGGCATGTTATGTACGACGGGAATGGGAGCGCGCCTTGGCGCCTTGAGCGGCGTCATGGGTTTCGGGATTTTTACCGTGAGCCTGGCGGTTCTGGTGGGGCTCACCCACAGTGGAGATCGGGTACGAGAGCACCTTCTAGAAGCAATACAGCGCGCTGCGGAAGGCAATCCCGATCCCCAAGTTCAACAAGCCTTTGACTATTTCAAGACTCCAGATGGGCTCGCGCTCGCACTGGTGATTGGGTTGGCTATGACATTCGTGATCTGCCTGCTTCTGTCATCCGTAGGTGGAGCACTCGGCGCACACTGGTTCGGGAAGAGACGATCAGGCTAATGGCTTCGCCGACTTATTCAGTTCACGGTCCACCCGAGTTGCGAAATTGTGCCTTGGCTCCTTGCCCGATAATGCTCTCCCCAAGTATGATGCAGCGTTCATGACTGCCCGATCCAATCCGCGAAGCTCGAACCTGCGAGAAAAGAGCCAGTTGATGTCCGCGTCGGAAATCGAACGCACCTTGGTTCGGCTGGCGCACGAAATTGTTGAGAAAAATAATGGCGCTCAAGATTTGGCCTTCATAGGAATCAAGCGTCGCGGCATTCCCCTGGCGCAGCGCATGGCTGTCATAATCGAAAGGATAGAGAAGACCAGTATTCCGCTGGGGACGATCGACATTACGCTGTATCGCGACGATCTTTCGACCCTTGGACCTAAGCCGGTCGTGCAGAAAGCCGATGTCGGTATCCCGATCACGGGGAAGAACATCATTCTTGTCGATGACGTTCTATACACCGGACGTACCGCCCGAGCGGCGATGGATGCATTATTCCACCAGGGCCGCCCGAAGCAATTGCAACTCTGTGTGCTCATCGACCGCGGGCACCGGGAGTTGCCAGTAGAAGCCACGTTCATCGGGCGGGTCGTCCAGACGACTCGAAATGAGATCATTGAAGTTCAACTGAAAGAAGTCGACGACGCAGAGAGAGTTCTCCTAGTCGAGAAGCAAAGCTGAGGAGGTTGGTGGAAGCGTGGGCTTTCCCGCGCGACAGCCCGAACAGATGAACAAGGCCGTGCGCGGTTCGTTGCTGGGGATCGAGACTCTGACCACGGATGAGATACTGGGCTTTCTAAATCTTGCCCGGCGAATGAATCCGCTAAAACCCCGCTCTTTGTTGCGTGGAAAACGTGTGCTCCTGCTGTTCTACGAGCCCTCCACTCGCACACGCACTTCCTTTGAAATTGCCGCCAAGTCAATGGGTGCATTGACAACTCTCGTGCTGGCGAGCGGATCCAGTATCGAGAAGGGCGAGTCGCTGCTCGATACGGCGTACACACTCCGCGCCGTCGGGGCAGACCTGATTGTCATACGCCATCCGCATGCCGGCGCCCCCTACCTGATGTCTCAGCACGTCGATATCCCCGTCGTAAACGCCGGGGACGGGATGCACGAACATCCGTCACAGGCGTTGCTTGATGCGTACACGATCTTGCGTCACAAGAGGACCCTTAAAGGTCTTACGGTTGCCATTGTTGGGGACATCTATCACAGCCGGGTAGCTCGGTCTGCCATTCATCTGCTGAGCAAATTCAACGCCAAGATCACATTGTGTGGACCACCTGAGTTTGTTCCGGACATCGCTGCAACTCTCGCGCCTGGGTTACACATATCCCGAAGTGCGGAAGAGGCGTTGCGCGGATGCGACGTCATTATGGTATTGCGGGTCCAGCAAGAGCGGCTGGCGGGAATGAAGATCCGATTGCAGGACTACATTGCCCGCTACCAGATGACGATGGCGCGGCTGAAACTGGCAAAGAAGGACGCAATGGTGATGCATCCCGGCCCGATCATACGAGGGCTTGAATTGACCTGGGACGTTGCGGATTGCCAGCAGTCAGCCATCGTGGAAGAAGTACATAATGGCGTGCCAGTGCGCATGGCAATCCTGGCGAAGGCTTTGGCAAGAGCGGCATGAATCAGCGGCGAGGAAGCAGTCTCCTAATTCGTGGAGGGCATGTGATTGATCCGGCGGCAAGGATTGATGCGCCGATGGACGTGCTACTGCGCGATGGGCGAGTAGCAGACATCGCCGATCCGGGCGAGATAACGAATAGTGACAGCAAATTCGACGCTCGTGGCCTCGTCGTTGCACCGGGATTCATTGATCTGCACGTTCATCTGCGAGAACCGGGTGACAGCCACAAGGAAACGATTGCCACGGGAACCGCGGCCGCCGCCGCCGGAGGGTTTACTTCAGTCTGTTGCATGCCCAATACGTCGCCGGTAGTCGATACTCCTGAGTGGATCAATTGGCTGCGCGATCCTGAACGCGGAGCTGTGGTGAATGTCTTCCCGATCGCAGCGGCAACCCGAGGAAGCAAAGGAGTCGCGCTAACCGACTATCGCGGACTGCAGCGTGCGGGCGCGGTTGCAGTCACGGATGATGGTAAGCCTATTCTCGAAGATGACGTCATGCGCGAGAGCCTGCGCCTCGCAGCAGAAATAAACTTGACCGTCATCCAACATGCTGAAGACACGCGCATGACCGAGAATTGCACGATGAACGAGAGCCCGACGTCGTTTCGGTTGGGATTGCGTGGAATGAAATCGGCTGCAGAATCCTCGATCGTGGACCGCGATGCGCAACTCGCTCAACAACTCGGCGCGAGAATGCACGTGGCCCATCTTTCTACGGCGGATGCGCTGAAGTCTGTCCGACGCGCGAAGCGGGCGCGGGCGCGTGTGACGTGCGAAGTTACCCCGCACCACTTCACACTGACCGACGCCGATGTGCGCGACTATGACGCAAATTACAAGATGAACCCGCCGCTACGTTCCGAAGCAGACCGCGAGGCGATTCTGGCAGCTCTCGCGGATGGCACGGTTGACGCGATTGCGACTGATCATGCACCGCATGCCATTCATGAAAAAGTCATGGAGTTTGAGCGGTCGAATTTTGGGATCACAGGTCTTGAGACAGCACTCGGCCTGGCAATCGCAAAGTTGCATCGCGGACACAAGATTCCGTTGGCAAGAATTGTGGAACTGTTTACATCCGGCCCCGCACGGGTACTCGATCTCAGAGGTCGGGGAACGCTGGCCCGCGGGAGCTATGGAGACATCACGATCTTTGATCCGAAGAAGAAGTGGACGTTTAAGGCATCGGAATCAAAATCGTTGTCGAGAAATACGCCATTCGACGGATGGCTGTTAATGGGTAAAGTGATCGCGACGATCGTCGGTGCGAAGGTAGTGTACAGAGCGGGGTAAGAACCGGTCAGCCGTTCGCAGACAACTGAATCCGTCTAGTTCAAAATCCCCATTCGCTTTCCAACATTCTTCAAGGTTTCCAATGCCTGGCATAACTCCTCCTCTGTATGCGTCGCGGTCATGATCGTTCTGATGCGCGCTTTGCCCTCCGGAACCGTTGGGAAAGCAATTCCGGTACCCATGACGCCTTCCTTGAACAACTCACGGGAGAAGTCCATCGTGAGCTTGCCGTCTCCGATGATGATGGGCGTGATTGGTGTTTCGCTCGCCGGAGTCGTCTTGCCGCCGATGTCGAAGCCTAACAGCCCAAGTTCCTTCTTCCAGAAGCGGGTATTCTCCCAAAGTCTCTCAATGCGCTCGGGTTCTTTCTCAAGGACATCAAATGCCGCGATGCAGGTCGCTGCTACTGAAGGAGGATGCGAGGTCGAGAACAGGAACGGACGCGCACGATGGTAGAGGAAGTCGATCAAGTCGCGAGTTCCACAAACATATCCGCCCAATGCACCGATTGCCTTCGACAGCGTTCCTACTTGAACATCGACACGCCCGTGAACATTGAAATGATCAATCGTGCCCCGGCCGTTTCGGCCCAATACCCCTGACGCGTGCGCATCATCGACCATCATGATGGCACCGTACTTTTCGGCGAGATCGCAGAGCGCGGGCAGCGGACCAACATCTCCATCCATGGAAAACACGCCATCGCTTATAAGCAGTTTCTTGCCAGCTGCGTTCTTCACCGACGCTAACTGCTCCTCGGCATGCGCAATGTCTTTGTGACGGAAAACGAGAATCTTTGCTCGCGATAGCCGAGCTCCGTCGATGATGGACGCATGGTTGAGTTGATCGGAAATAATGAAGTCATCTTTTCCCAACACCGCAGATACCGTACCCGCGTTGGCGGCAAATCCGGATTGGAAGACCACACAGGCTTCCACGTTCTTGAAGCGCGCAATCTTCTCCTCGAGCTCCATGTGAATTTTCATGGTGCCGGCAATCGTGCGGACGGCACCCGAACCCACTCCGTATTTGCGGGTGGCTTCGAGCGCGGCTTCCCGCAACTTCGGATGAGTCGTCAGACCGAGGTAATTGTTTGAGGCAAGGTTTATGACTTTCTTGCCGTCAAAAGTGCACACCGGTGCCTGCTCGTCTTCGAGCACGCGAAGACGGAAATGAGTTCCCTTTTCCTTAAGCTCGTTCAATTGATCGGTGAGATACGAGAGCGGATTCGTCCGGGAAGGTGTTTGGGTAGCCATGGCGAAGATAGTTTAATACGGCGACGTATCCTGAGGAGGCAAATGGCTGAAAAGAAAGCCCGATCAAGTATCGCGTATGAGGAGAATGGGCTGTGCATTCGTTGGCCTTCCGTCACTTGCCTTAGATGGCGCAGCATTCAGAATGCAAGTGGGGAGAGGAGCCTATGTCAAGACCAAATTTTTCGTTCTTGGGATTGTTGCTGTTAGCCGTGTGCGCGTCCGCGCAAACTCCATCGAAGCTCACTGATGAAGTAAAAGCAAAAGCTGCTGCTCAAAAGCAAGCGGAGAGGGACCGCGAACATCGTCTGCAACTCGAACGTGAGCGGGAACAACGGCACCAGCACGAGCGGCACGAATTGAAAGATCACAGGCACGATCACGATCGCGACAGCCACATTCACAAGGTTTCTGAACGTGAGCACGGTAGGCACCACGGACGCAAGACTGGATGGGGAGATTGTGACGTCCCGCCCGGCCAAGCTAAGAAATCAGGATGTCACTCTCATGAGCATCATCCTTCAGGACAACACATCAAAAACGTGTCCAAGCCTGTACCGGCCAAGCGCCCAACGGCTGAAGTCCATGGGCACGCTCGCGTCGATGGACAAGTTCGCTAGCACGTTGCGGATAACAGAAAGCGCCATCGGGATGGTGGCGCTTTTTCTATTTGAGTGGCTGGTAATAGCGTTCGCCGGCACAGGCGCGACAGAGAGCTTTCCCTTCGCGAATAACCTCGCGACGAAAGTTGATGCCCTCGCCGCAAGTCGCACACACAACGCGGTCGCCTTTGTATCCGGGAAATTCCTCCGGAGAAAGCTCGACTTTCACCCACTCCGTCGAGAAAAGGTCGTCATCGGACATCTCGCGATAAGCGAGCATCTGCTGTTGGTTCTTATTCTCGATCTCAGGATGCATCTCACGAGCTACGGCTTTGGAGGATTCCTTGGCGGCCACGCGCACACCCTTGCCGTTGTTCACATCGACGAACGTGGCGGCCATCTTTCCCCAATCGCGAAACTTTAGAGCCCTTTTGCCGAGGCGGCATCCGGTTACCACAGCAACGGCATCCGTCGCACAGCGATCGATCTCGACGAAGGTCACCAAGCGCTTGCGATCCTTACCCCGTGGGTCTTCGATGCCGAGCTTCGCTATGCCGAGCATTGCCATGCGAACTCCCAGCACTTGCCCGGCACACAGATGTCCATGAGCCTGCTCTGCTTCACGTAGATACTCGTCAAGAGAATTCATGAGTGGAATCTACTTGCGGCGCCAGCGTACACCATCCTTCGTGTTTTCTACGATGATGCCAGCTAAGGCCAGTTCTGAACGCAGCAAGTCTGAAGTCTTAAAGTTACGCACCTTCCGAGCCTGTTCCATCTCCGCAACCTTTTGATTCACCTGGCCGTCGCTAAGTTGCGACGCATTCACAGTTTCTAACAGCTCGGGAGTGATCTCGCCCCCGCGGCCCTCAGCCTTCGCCCACTGGAGAATGGTTGCCATCTTTTGAGCGTCGTCATCTTTCAGAACGGCAAAAATCTGATCAAACGCCTCCAGGGGAGCTAAGAGCGACGTTACATCGTCCTTCCTCAGTTGCTCCGAATCGAGTGCCACGTTCGCTTTGCGAATCATGTCAAAGATCGCGGCCTGCGCTTGCGCGGTATTGAGATCGTCGTCGAGGCCGATCTTCATGCGCTCGAGGGTTTCTCGTGCCAGAGCAGTCATGGCTTCAGTAGAACCGGGCTGAAGCTGGGCACTCGTCAGGCGATGTTTGAAGTTACGCAGCTTTTCGACATTGCTGGCCGCCCCGCGAAGGCCGTCGAACGTAAAGTTCAGCTGATTCCGGTAAGGCACCGAGGTCAGCAGAAACCGAATAGCAGAAGGCTTGTGTCCTTTGAGCACCAGATCGCGTAGGGTAAAAAAATTTCCGAGGCTCTTTGACATCTTCTCGCCTTCAACGAGTAAGAACCTGGCATGAAACCAGAAATGCGCGAAAGGCTGGCCGGTTAGAGCTTCCGATTGTGCAATCTCATTCTCGTGATGCGGGAAGATGAGATCCTCACCACCAGCGTGCAGGTCGAATGTGTTCCCCAGCTTTTGCATCGACATCACGGAGCACTCAATGTGCCAGCCCGGACGACCCGGGCCGATCGAGGTTTCCCACGATGCCTCACCTGGTTTTGGCGACTTCCAGAGCGCAAAGTCACGAGCGCTGTCTTTGTCGTACTCGTCAACGTCCACGCGAGCGCCGTCTTCCATTCCGGCAAAATCTTTTTTCGAGAGCTTGCCGTATGCGGGAAACTTCGCGATCCGGAAGTAATAAGAGCCATCGTCGGCGCGATAGGCAAAACCTTTCTCGGTCAATCTTGCGATAAAGTCTGCCATCTCGGGAATGTGATCGGTTGCGCGCACCAGGTCAGGTTGCTCGATGTTCAGCGCGGCGGAGTCCTCAAGAAATGCCTTCTCGTATTTTGATGTGTACTGCTTGACTCCGACGCCGTCTCGCGCAGCATTGCGGATGATCTTGTCGTCCACATCAGTGATGTTCATCGCATAGTGAACTTTGTACCCGCTCTGGCGAAGGTAGCGCTGAAGTACGTCGACTGCGACGAAGGTGCGGAAGTTCCCAATGTGCCCGTAGTCGTAAACCGTCGGCCCGCAGGCGTACATGCGGACCTGATTGGGCATGAGGGGACGAAATTCCTCGATCTTGGCGGAGAGCGTGTTGTACAGGTTCAGCGCCATAGCTGCATTTCCATATGAAAGAACAACAATTCTAGGGGTCGTGAAGAAAAGCGGTCAAATGCTCTGCGGCGGTGATTCCTGATCCTGGGGATGGAGCCTCTTGCCGACCAGATAAATGTAGTGGAGCCCTGAAAGAATTGTGAATGTGAACGTCGCTCGCAGGAAAGTGATGCGCGCAATGCTTACCCATCGCTCGGGTTCAACTTGCAATAGAAGAACAAAGAAGACCGCAGCAACCTGCGCGAAAGTATTCGCCTTCCCGAAGATGCTGGGGCGAAAGTCGCGAAGTCCGGCAATCGCGTAGAGAACTGCACTGGCGCAGAGGATGGAAATGTCGCGGCTGAAGACCAGCACTGTGAATTTCCACGGAATCTTATGCAGAATCGCGAGGACCAAAAACATTGTGCTCAGCAGCAGCTTGTCTGCGATTGGATCTAGATACTGTCCCAGCATGGTCTGCTGCTTTAGAGTTCGTGCCAGCAAACCATCGAGTGCATCGGTCACCCCGGCGATGACGAACAGGATTAACGCCCACTTGTAGCGCCCATTCAACATGTTAATCACGACAAATGGAAGGAACACCATTCGCAAGAGCGTGAGCTGATTGGGAAAACTCAAGAGCTGCGAAATCTTCACCGGAACTCCCTGGGGGCAGGTTGCGCTTCGGGAGCTAGAAGTTTTGATGGATCCAGTCCAGTCCGTGTCGTAAAGCGCTGGGACAAGGAAGGGATGCTGCCATCGGGAAGATCGAGTTCCATACGTTCCACACGATGCATGGGGAAGAAGACGACGCCGGGTGAATAGGGCTCGTTCTCTTTTACAAGCGACACGAGGTCGTCAAAGGATGCCAGTTCAATTCCGCGAATACTGATCCCCTCGGGTGCGAGCGTCAACACCGCGCCCCAGAACTTTTCTCTGGGACTACCCAAGGTCAGCACCACCATGGTTCCCGACTGAAAGGGATTACCCGATACGACGCTCTTGTCCGGCACATTATCGATTGTCTCCGCGAGATGGCTCGCTTGGCAACTGGGTGACAATTGAACAATAGATGACAGATAAATCGCGACCAAGTTGCAGAGATCGCTACTCTTTCGTTGTGATCTTTGCTGTTCTTTCAAACCGTCCCGGCTCGCGCCCTGCCAGTGCAGCTAGCGCCAACGTCATCATCTGGACGGGGAGGATCTCAAGAACCGGCAATACTCCGGGCGCGTCGTCGGGCAGGTGAAACAGCGAAATAGAAGCTTTATCGCCAACGAGTTCTGCCTGGCCGCCTTGTTCGCGGATGTCGTCCAAGAGTCCGCGATTCAGCTTTTTCGTTCTACGATCACCGGAAAAAACCAACACAAGGACTGCGTCACCGAGCATTTCGAAAGGACCATGCCGGAATGCGGCGGCGCCCATCCCTTCAGCGTGACGGTGTGTAGATTCTTTGATAATAAGGGCGCCAGTGCCGGCAGCCGCGAGGGAAGCACCTCGCCCAATGAGGAACAGATCTCGAATGCTTTTGAGTCGTTCAATCAAGAACTCAACATGAGATCTCCAATCGGCCAGATATAAGGCAACAGAGGGCGCGGCATGCCTTAGTTCCTTACGGCTTCGAGATGCGTCCCGATCGCAAAGTACATCGCCCAGGAATTTCAAAGCGATCAGACTGGATACATAGGTCTTACAAGAAACAGAGAATTCGGCGCCGGCGTGCGTGAGAAAGACAGCGTCGGATTGCCGGTACAGAGGACTGTCGGCAGTATTCGTCACTGCGATCACGGTTGCACGACCACGGTTTGACTTCAACAGTCGCACGATCTCAATACTTCGCCCAGACTGTGAGACGGCTACGATCAACGTTCTGGAATCAAGAAGCTGTCTCTGATAGTGAATTAGCTCCGAAGTTTCAACCATGACCGCGGTATGTCCCTGAGCAATCAGTTGCAGGTTAAGTGGGTGAAGGGCATGAAACGAAGATCCCATACCAGTGAGCACAACACGCCGGAACTTGCCCCGCTGCAAGCCTGCCGCGATCGCGGAAACAGATTTGGAAACTTCGAGGCTATTGCATGTATCGTCGAGGGCCTGGGGTTGCGCAAGAAGATCGCTTAGATATTCGCCTTTGAGGATCGAGAGGTCAGCGCCCAACTTGCGCCTCCGAACTGGCAAACCGGTGATACCAGACGCGGGCGGCACCGATCAGATTGGTGTCGTCTCCTAGTGAAGCCATCCCGAGTTCGGTCTTCTCATACGGAACGAATCCGCAACTGGTGCAAATCGTCTTGCGAATCTGATCGAGAAAAAGGTCGGCACTTTTCATAACGCTTCCACTCAGTACGATGGCATCAGGTGTGAAAAGCGTCACCAGGTTAGCGAGGCCCAATCCGAGATAGTAGGCTTCGCGATCCACTGCCCGTCGAGCCCATTCGTCTCCTTGTCTAGCAAGCTCGCAGCTCTTTTTTGCGGTGAGGCCCGCGCGATGAGCGTAGTCTTGGGGTGCCTTGCTCTCCAGCCACGCCACCATGGCTGGGCCCGCCGCCAGAGACTCCCAACATCCATGAAAGCCGCACATGCATGCTGGGCCGGATGGATCGATGACGTGGTGTCCAATCTCTGGATGGGCGTGGTCCGCGCCACGATAGAGAACTCCGTCCAAAATGATTCCGCCTCCGATTCCGGTTCCAACCGTGATGTAAATCAGCCGTTTCTTGTGCCTTCCTGCTCCCCAATGTGCTTCTGCGAGGGCGGCGGCATCAGCGTCATTTTCGATCGCAACCGAAACCTGGAATATCCGCGCGAGATCCCGTACCGGATTTTCTCCCTTCCAAGTCGGAAAGAAGTTCACAAATCCGATCTCGCCAGTTAGAGGATCAATGGGACCGGTGCTACCAATTCCGATCCCTTTGATTTGGACCTGTGCAAGGCGGGCAGCCTCGCGTAACATGCCGGCGGTCCGATCGAGGGCATTCGCGTATCCGCCAGCCGCGTCGGTTGCAGTCTCCAGGCGCGAAAGAACCCGGCCATTTTCGTCAATCATTCCGACAGCAATCTTGGTTCCCCCAATATCGACCCCAGCGATCATGCCTCTTTCTGTCCTTTCCCGCCTTCGCAGGTGACAACGCGCTTTCATATTACATATGCAGCACAGATATAAGGCAGCTTGATGGCGCTGGAGCGCTTTCGCAGAGCAACTTGGCACCTCAGCCCTGATCGTTCGCAGGTAGGGTAACTGTGGCCGAAACCGTTGCCGGAATCACCCGCCAACCATTAGAATTGAAATCTCGATTGTTCGCGTGCAGGCCCGTAGCTCAGTTGGTCTAGAGCGCTTCCTTGACACGGAAGAGGTCGATGGTTCGAATCCATTCGGGCCTACCATCTCCTCTCAATGACTTAGCGGTTTTTTGCAGTACTTTTTTTGTGGCCTTCCAACCCAAGTCCAACCCAAGAAACCGCTCTCTTGATCCTCCGTAGTTGCATCGCGTGTTCTCAAGGAAAATGGGGTAATCGTAGGATTGCTTGTCGCTCCAGTGGCTTTCGTGTGTATAGCGCAATCGGATGCGGTCAAGGAACCGCTCTATTTCGCACGAGAATCGGCGATTTCGATTGCTTTATTTGTGATTCTGAGCGGGATACTCAGCTTCGAAGTATGATGAACGGACGTGTTCGGCTATGATTAGCCGAGTTTTCTGACATGGATACGCCGATTTCGGCACCCAGCTTCGCTACGGGCCTGTTGATTGGGATGTTCGTGTTTCTCGAGATTGGGCGTCAGATAGGTAAGCGCCGAAAGGCAAAGGCACCCGCTGAAGATCAGGAAGGCCTGAGTTCAGTGCAGGGCGCTATTTTCGCATTGTTCGGCCTCCTGGTGGCGTTCACTTTCTCCGGCGCGGCATCACGTTTTGACTCACGTCGCGAGTTGATCAACGAAGAAGCGAATGCCATTGGGACAGCCTACCTAAGACTCGATCTGCTCCCGTTTGGTTCGCAACCTCCCCTACGCGAGTCGTTCCGCAAGTATGTGGATTCACGGCTGGAGGTTTATCGCCGATTGCCGAATATCGCCCAGGAGAAACAAGCAGTAGCAGACTCGGCCAACATCCAACACGAGATCTGGATGGGGGCGATCGTAGCGACCCGCCTTCCGGACTCACACCCGGACGCTGCGAAGTTGCTTCTCCCTGCCCTCAACCAGATGATCGACATCACGGCCACACGAGCCATGGCGTCCCGTATACACCCTCCGATGGTGATTTTTTATCTATTATTTGTATTGGGGCTGTGCTGCTCATTGATGGCAGGTTACGGAATGGCAGGGGATGGTCGTCGGAACTGGCTGCATATCATCGGCTTCGTTGTGATAGTAGCGGCCGCCATATACACGATCTTGGACATCGAGTATCCGCGGCGCGGCCTGATCCAAGTGACAGCCTACGATCAGGTACTGGTCGAGTTGCGAAATAGCATGAAATAGCCATCTGAACTTCTCTTGCGTTGGCCTCAAACGTCAGAACGAAAGTGTGTGTCTCATGAAAGCGGAATTTCTGAGGCTCGAGTGTTGGGAGTCTGACGGATACGTAACCGCCCAATCTCTTACCGTTTGCTGCTGCCGCGAGTTTAGGTCTCGGAAGTCACCCAAGTACTGGCAGTCACCTGAGGCAATGAGACTGGGTACAGCCCTCATAATCGACCGCCCGCATCGTGGTTCAAAATGACGACGACTGGATGGCCGGGAGTCTCACTGCCAAAGGCTTTTACGGCATGGGCCGACGAATTTTTTTTCAAAGTAAGATAGCACGGGTTTTGTGGGTTCAAATTGCGCCTAGAGCGTGGAGCGCCGCATATGCGCTAGAGACACGATTCCGCTCATACTCCCGACCTGCACGTTCGGCCGGATCAGGAACCGTGTTTCGCCGTCGTACCCCGTCGCCGACCTGAAGCATTCACTGTTGGGAATTCGTGTGCGGGAACTCCAGCGTTTAGTCGTGCTTGACGGCATCGAGTTCATCGCCATTCGCAAGTGTTTTAGTGTGGGTATACATTGCAAGAGAACTCGCCAGGTAACGCCAATCGCATTGCACCCCGACGTACTCCGAAGCAGTGTTAACTGCCGAAATGTCGCAATCACACCAACAACCGCCAACCGGGATGTCTTTTCTAGTAGTTGGCGTAATCGTCATTACACTCATCTTCTCAACATGGTCAGCTGTTGGCTATTCCTTTGTTCAGGAGGAC
>DATBFG010000092.1:0-59080 GCA_036558645.1 Terriglobales bacterium | reverse complement strand
CGCGCGCATACGCACGAAACTCGTTCGGCGGCGCAATCACTTTGCCCGCTTGTGCGCTGCCTGTAGGATTTGTCGGCACCATGCGCGCAGCAATCAGTGCCTCCTGCAGCCCGCTGGAGGCGCTCGAGATCGTATAGCCCGAGGAATGCGTATTGGCTGTGGTGAACTGCAATGTTCCGGGCTGTCCATCTCCGTTGCAGGTGCCACCAGTGACCTTTACTGCTTCCGCGGTTCCGGTTCCAGCGATGTAGACGTAGTACTCGGGTTCCGACGCTTTTACTCCCGGGCCACAGCCGGCCAGCGTCACCGCCTTTGCTCCTACTGTGCTCAAGTCGGACGAGGGAGACTGTGTCCAGGCGAAATCCGTGGCGTACTTCAATGCCTGCATTCCAGCGGTGATACCGCCACCTTGTTTTGGCTTGTACTTTCCGCTGGATGCTTCGTAAGTAATGACCTGGTTATCAGAGGGCGCAGTTGAATCAACTGCCACGTTTTGAATCGACACCGCGTTGCTGCTCGTCCCGCAAGGTCCCCAACTCGAGTCGCCCTTAAGGCAAAGACTGTTATCAGCTGTGCCGCTTCCAAGCTGCGCGGGGGGGACAATTCCCGCAACGAGATTTGCCTTCGCGGATAGGCCATTGTCAACGTAATGCTTGGTCGTGGCCTGATTACTCGCGCTGGGATCTCCAGACAACGACAGAGGCCCAGTCATGGTGTCGCCGTTCTTATTTACGTAGGAGCCACTGCCGGTATTGTTCACCACCCCGTCGACGTACGCCTTGTTCGCGGCATCGTTCGGCTGCACCGGCACTGGCACAGTCAAGGGAGATGCGAACTGCTTCATGCCCGTGATCGTTTCATTCCCGGTCACGTGTACGACTAAGGCATCGTTTGCCTTCCCCGACAGCGCGATGTCGACATATTGCCGCGATGCCATCTGGGCTGCCGACGAATTGGCACCTAACGTGGCACGCACGCTGGCGAGGTTTGCTGGAGAGGTTGTGGGAACACTCCAGTACTCGGTGCGTACTGTTCCGTCGTCGAGCTGAAAGATCACCGTGTAATAGGTGTTTGCCGGAGTTGCCCCGATGTTCGGAGTGAGATCGACCGCTAGTACGCCCTGAGGTCCGAGTGTGACACTCTTGTTACCCGCGGCCACTGCGGCTCCGTTCGCGGTCGTAAACGTTGGCCAGGAGATCAGCAGGGATCCACCGGCTGGTCGGCCGTCAGCTCGATAGACGGTGTCGCCGACGGTCGTCATGGGCAGCGTCGCCGCATACGTGGCGATCTGGAGCGCGGATACCATCGCCGCAAAACAGAAAAGCCGCCTGGCTTGGCGGCAAACGTCGAACATAACTCCTCCGATTTGCAAAACCTCTTGAATGCTCATGAAACAGACGCCGGGCCCAAAGCCCACGAACACAGATCTATGCGTTCGTCCACAAACGCAGGACGCCTCGGAAACGTGAAATGAACTTGGATTAAAAATCTCGTGGTGATGAATCCGGTGCTCAGCCGCGGCGAGTTCCGGATTCCTTCGTCTGCTGTTCGAGAAAATTCTCGACGCTGCGAACATAAACGTCCGCGAAATCCGCCACTGGCCGCTTGCTCTCGATCAGGTCAATAGCATCGTCGAGTTCCCAACCGAGTGAACACAAAATCGCCAGCGTCATCATCGGAGCCCGGTGCACGCCTGCCGCGCAATGTACGAACAGCTTGGTGCTTTCTTCGTCCAGAGCATTGTGAGCGAAGTCCACGCCTCGCTGGAAGACGGCGGGCGGCTTCGGAAGAAAGTCGTCGTCCACCGCATTCCAGAGGACTTTAATGCCGAACGGCTTCGCCAGAGCCGTGTCATCGAATTCAATTTGCATGTCGATGATGTGCGTCACGCCGGCTTCTGCCACGTCGCTCATGTTTTCCGCCGTCCAGATCCCGCCGCCAACTGCGATCCGTCCGGTCACCCATGTGATATCCATCCAGAGTCCGTTCGCCGCCTAGTGTTCGTTTCTATTTTACTGGAGCCGCAACCGGCTCGGTTTGCCCTTCCGATCCTTCCGAACCATCATCGGACACAGAAGCGCTATTCAAGCCCATACGGTCCAAAAGCGTCTTGGCCAAATCGAGGCTTTCGCCCTTCTCGGACTTCTTTGGGATCGGATACAGACCTGCCAGCTGAAACAATACTTTCATGGCGGCGTAGTGCCCGTTGTGAACCTGCTCGATCGTGCTCAGGATCATCCTAAAAGCTTCATTGCCCACCAGCTGCGCAATCTCATCCCTAACGAGATCAGGATCGACTGGACTGAGGAGACTGCGCGCTTCGCGCACCTGATCTTCATCCTTGCCCGCGGGTGTGGTCTTCGCACCTTTTTCGGATGGCTCGCTCTCGCCCATCAACGGCTTCTCCCAAAACAATAGGGGCACACTCCCGAGTGCGCCCCTGAACTCATATGATGCCTAATTGATTTTTCTCTACTCTTATTTTCAGAATACCAAACTGCGCAGGGTAAACCCGCCAACTTTTATGAATTTTTATTTGGCATGATTGTAATGACTTGAGCCGATTTTAGTATTTCTGACCCCTTGACACGGTTTTTTCCTGGCTACGACGTTGTCGGCAAGCGGAATAAGAATTCCTCCATCGAGGAACACTTCGCTGAGACGATCGAGTGCCTCGGGAAACATGCGCTCCACCGTGCGCAGAGGACAGTTCAGGACTTTTGCCGCTTCCCGCTGTGAGTACTCTTCAAGAACAATCGTCCTGATTAGCGCCTGCTCGAAGGGATCCAGCTTTTCCAGGCTCTGTTCTACGTCGTAGACGAAAATAACGGAATCCTCGAATGTGGATGTACTGTAAGAAGTGACGCGGGTGCGAAAGAACTCCCGTCCCAGTAAAGATGGCAACCGTCCGATCTCGACCGCGAGTCTTACGAAACGTTTTAGCAAAGCAATGCTGCGGTCTCGGTAAAGCCATGGGCTCGGATCTTCGATCTCCCGACGTAGCTCCGCCCGGTCTGCGTCCCCTCTCTTTGCCTTCGGCGCGCTCTGTTGAGCACCTTGTCTCTGATAGTCAGTCCCGCCGGGGGTCTCCGTGTCTGCAACTGCTTCGACGTATGAGATGAACGTTGCGTTCATGCCCGGCCTCCTTCGAGGGCAACAACTTCGTGCCGAGACTGTTCATGGCGGGAGTCGCGACTCAACGGCAGGCGCCGGTATCCGCGGGATTTCCGTGGGATCGGCAAATCCAGCATCCTGATGGCGCATGCCCGGCAATAGACCTGTTCGCTACCTTGCGGACGCAGCGATAGGGCGCCGCAGCGCTCGCAATACTTCAGTTCGAGTTCGACAATTTCGACTTCGTCAACTTCTATAATTTCCATAATGATGACCTCCACGTTTGAACCTGGTATGAATGCAAAAAAAAGCCCTGCGCCGATTGCTCGGTCACAGGGCTCGTTTCTCTTACGATGGCCTGCTTGCTTTATTTAGTTAGCGTTGCGTGATTTAATCTTCGACGAAGTATTCAAAGGCGAGCCTATATGGCAGCCTCCGTTCTCTGACGAAAATAACCTTCCTCGTAACCAGACTTCAGGACACGGCCATTCTGCAGGACGACGCTGACCCGGCCCGTGAAATGGAGTGACTGCAACAGGCGCTCCACGGCTGTGGAGAGAACTTCCGCGGACTGAACTTTACGGCGAAATTCCGCGAAGTTATCTCCCTTCTCTTGAGTTGGGGAATGAGATTGCATCGAAAATTCCTAAATAAATTGGAGTTATGAAATGGATTTCATCCTATGGCTAGCTTGAGGAGACGGTCAAGAAATATAATCACCGCGTGATGAGCAAGTTATAGAGTGTATAGCTTATAGCTATAGGCAAGGTGATATGCTTCGCACATGAAAGTGCGCGCCCTTCTGGAAAACCTGCGCAAGACGATACTCAATCGCATCACAGACGGCGAGCTTACCGGGGTTGACTTGGCGAACCAGACCGGCTTCAAACAGGCCCACATCTCAAATTTCCTGAACCGCAAGCGGGGGCTCAGCGTTGAAAGCATCGACAAAATCCTGAGCGTGCAACGCCTTTCGGTTCTCGATCTGCTCGATCCGGCAGAAATTAACAAGCGTGCCAGCATTGTTCCACCTAGCGAAGATGAGTTCGAAAGCATCCTTGTTGTCGAGGGGCCCGTTGCGGCCAGCCATCCGCGGATCATGGAAATGCACGTGAAGGAGATCTTGAAGTTCAAGAAGTCTTTTCTGCGTAAAATGCGTGCCGAAATGGGAAGGCCCCGCGATCATTGGGAACGTTTCGTCGCCGTCAAGGCCGACGCCCGAGAAGGAATGAGTATGTATCCGCGACTCTTGCCGGGTGCCACAGCGCTGATCGATCGTCACTACAATTCTTTCAAGCCCTATCGCAAAGGCGGAGCGAACATCTACGCTGTATGCAAGGATGGCGCTTGTAGCCTGACGTATGTCGAGGAAACAGGGCACAACCTCGTTCTACGTCCGCATAATTCCGCTTATCCTGTAGAAATCCTGCCCATTGAAGAAGGAAAGTCAGGCCTGGACTACCTCATCGGGAGGATCTGTCATGTTGGGATGGAAGCCTGATTAAGGCTGTCCGCGAGATCTCACGCCACAAAAGAACTTCAGGATCTTCCCCAATTCCCCAGTACTCGCTCCAGCACCGAAATCCCTTCGCCCAAGGTCATCAATTCAGAATCGCTGAGCTTACGCAGTTGATGCGCCAGGTATGCCACCCTCAGTTTGCGTCCGCGCTTCAGCAGCGCAGAGCCTTTCTGAGTAGCATGAATCTTCACCCGTCGAGCATCTTCCGAATCGCGAACTTTTTCGGCAAGGCCTCGACTTTCGAGCGCGGCCACGATTCGCGTCATCGTAGGAGGCCGAACCTGTTCCGCAGTTGCTAACTCGCCCAAAGTCATGGGACCGGCGAACACCAAGACCGAAAGCGCCGAAAGCCGGGCCGGACCTTCGCCCGTTTTCGTGTCCTGCTTGCGCACGCGCCGCAGCAGATGGATAGCCGCTGAGTGCAAATCATTCGCAATCCCCTCGACCCTGTGCGCTGCTAGTTTTGGCGTTCCGGCGGAATCCGGCATCCTCTCCATCTTCCCACGGATCATTTGCCACTTGACAAGGTTCTTCGGATTATTATAATTCGTTAGCTATGCTAACAAATATCGAAGGAGAATCAAAATGGACGATCGGTCACGCATCATCGCCGCTGTTCAATCCGGCAAGGCGGACGAACTCCGAGCGCTCCTGGCAAAGGATCCGTCGTTAGCTGCTGCCGCCAACGAGCAAGGAGTGTCGGCGATCATGCTGGCGCTTTATCACCACCAAGCCGAGGCGCTAAAACTTCTTGCTGCAGTCCATCCTGACCTCAATTTGTTTGAGTCGGCGGCAACAGGTGATGTCAGCCGTCTTCGTCTTCTGCTCGATGAGAGTCCGGCGTCGATCTCGAGCTACTCCGCTGACGGTTTCACGGCGCTGCACTTCGCCTGTTTCTTCGCACGTGAAGCCGCGGCTGTCCTTCTGCTTGAACGCGGAGCGGATGTTGCCGCCGTTGCGCAGAATTCGATGCGAGTGATGCCATTGCATAGCGCTGCTGCCGCGCGAAACGTGGCTGTCGTCCGGGCCTTGCTTGATCATGGTGCGCCCGCAAATGCCCGGCAACAAGGAGGATGGACATCACTACATGCCGCGGCGCAACATGGCGACCGGGAAATTGCCGAACTTCTTCTAAAACATGGCGCTGATCGGAAACTCATGAATGATGAGGGGATCACAGCCAGCGCTCTGGCGGAAAAGAACGGTCACAAAGCCTTAGCCGAATTGCTGGCCTGAGCCTTGGCGCCGACGGCGAGATCAGAAGACACTTCAAACTTCACCGCCCGGAATTTTGGTAATCTTCTTGATAGAAGTCTGAACTCATTCTGAATTCGTTGTTTTATGGAGGCACTCGTGGACGAAGTTCCCGGAATCACCGCTGGCGCACGCCGCAATGAAGACATAGCTCTGGACCTTATGAAATTCGTAGCAATGACAACGGGATATGGCCGGACCAGTTCGACCGGAGTAGGATTTCAAGGCACCGGATCGGCATCGAAGCCAGAGGAGTACGCGGCATCTCTCCTGGAGCTCTACGGCAAGTGCCTAGCAACCGTGCAGAACAAGAAGTAGGCCGGTAGTTTCCCAAAAATAAGGCCGCAGCCTGCGCGGCTGCGGCTATTGGATTCGACTCGACGCCTAGCGGCGCTTCTTTCCACTCTTCTTCTTTGCCGTTTTCTTTTTGCTGGCTTTCTTTTTTGCCGCTTTCCCGCGCGTCGCCTTGGCTCGGGTAGCTGCTTTCTTTTTGGCAGCCTTCTTCTTCGGTGCTTTTTTGGCGGCCTTTTTCTTTGCTGCTTTCTTGGGAGCTTTCTTTTTAGCTGCCGCTTTCTTGGGCGGTGTTGGACGTCCTCCTCCGCCGCCACCAGTTATCACTGGGGCTGGCATGGGCTCGGGCTCGACTGGTTCCGGCTCGGTGTCTGACATAGAAGGCATTTCTGCCTCTTCCTCTTCTTCCTCTTCTTCGTCCTCGTAACCCTCTTCTAGAGAGTCGCCGTAGGCGCTGCCCTCACCGTATTCATCCATTTCGTCATCACGTCCGTACAGGGTTTCGTCAAAGGTCATCGTTCCTCCTGTGAAAGCCGGCTGCGCTCGGCGCCGGGCGCTGCGCGAAATCGCGCCTGGGAAATATAAAGACTTCCGGGAATCCTGCTCATCTACGCTGAACGGCGGGCGATTATAGCACAAGGAAAATTTCGCGCCGCAGTCATGACACTCTACTCGACTGCATCAACGATTGCATATTACACCCGCAAATGGAAGTGTAGCGAGGAAAGACTATGAGGGATTTGCCAGCGTCAGCGAACTTCGCGAATGACAAGTACCATTCCGGGTCGCAGGGTCGCTACGTTGCCATTATCACGCTTCAGAGCAGCAACAGTTGTGTGGTGTGTGTTTGCGATGGAATACAGCGTCTCACCTTCCTCGACCTTGTGGTGAGACACCGTCTTGCTGGGAGCCTTCTGTAAGGTACTCTTGGGCTTGGACTTAGATGCTGTCGCCAGCACGTCGGCAGAGCCTGGCGCAACCGGCAAGTGGACGTATAGCACGCGACGTCCATGCAAGCCGTCCCCTTTCAAATGGTTCCATTTTCGTACCATGCTCGGCGGGACACCGAAATTATCTGCCACGGAAAGAACTGTGTCCCCTTTGCGAACTTTGTAGCGCGTCGCACGCTTTGCATATGTCCCTGCCGATTCAGAGTCCGCTCTCGTTCCAGGAGCCATCGGAATAATCAGCTTGCCGTCAGCCAGCAACTCAGCATCTGGCTCAAGGTTGTTCGCCTCGGCAATCGTGGCCGTGCTGGTGTGATACGTCTTAGAGATCGAAGCCAGCGTGTCGCCCGGCGCGACTTTGTGGTAGCGCCACCACACACGCATGTCGGAGGGGATCGCAGCGATTGCACTGAGATACCGTTCCTTGGTGTTGGCCGGAATGTGCAGCTCAAATTCTGTGTCTTTCGGAGTAGTCAGCCGCAGCAGGCTCGGATTCAGATCCTGTAACTGCGTCGCCGATGCATCGACACATTCCGCCACCAGGCGCAGGTCTACCGGATAATCAATTTTTACAGTGTCGTACGGTACAGGTTCGTCCGGAACCAGATCTTGCAGCCCATACTGCGCAGGATTCTTGGCCATGATGGTCACGGCCAGAATGATGGGCACGTAGTTTCGGGTCTCCTTGGGCAGCACATTGCGTCGGAATAGCTGCCAGAAGTCCGCATATCCGGTTCGCTTCACCGCCGCTTGTACGGTTCCGGGTCCGGAGTTGTAAGCTGCCATCGCCAGGTACCAGTCGCCAAATTGTTCGAACAAGTCCTTCAAGTGACGGGCCGCGGCGCGGGTGGACTTCTCTGGATCTTGCCGTTCGTCAACCCACCAGTTCCGCTCCAGGCCATACCCGTTGGCACGGCTCGCCATGAACTGCCACATGCCACGAGCCCCGGCACGCGAGAGCGCCAATGGATGAAATCCTGATTCGGCTTGCGCCAGGTAAATCAAGTCCTGCGGGACGCCTTCTTGTTTTAGGGTCCGCTCGATCATTTCCCGGTATCGCCCACCACGCTTGAGCGCGTTTTCCAGAGTGGCGCGACCGCGAGTTGAAGAAAAGTAATTGATATAACCCGCGACCTGGTCGGTCATCATGAGCGGCAGGTCGGAGTGCGTTTCCTTGACCTCCGCCTCAGCCTTGGCCTTGATATTTGGATCGACCGGGAAAGTGACTTCATTTGCCTCGTCGATCGGTGCCGGTTCTGACTGCTGCTCGGTGAAACCGTCACCCTGCTGGAGTGCCTGCAGCTCCAAGCCATTCACGCCATCCAGAAGGCGATCGAACTCACGCTGCAACCGATCGTCTGAGCGCACATCAATTGGTCCCGACAAGAGCAGGTCGAAGGCGCGGTCAAAATTCTGTTTTGCGGCATCCAGATGCCCGGCCGCATAGTTTGCTTGCCCAGCCTGGTATTCCTTCTCTACATCAGCAATGAGCCCAGGAACAGGATCCGGTTTCACCTGCTCAGCTTGAGAAGTTGATGGAGCTTTTTTGGGCGCTGCGGCAGGCGCTGGTACAGGTGCTTTGGAAGTCGCTTTGAGAGTTGGGGCAGTGGCCTGATGCGGCGGCGTGAACTGAGCTGGCTGCCGGCCGCTTTGGCAAGCTGTACCCACTACGAGCATGGCCAAAACAGGCGCGATCTTCCAATAGAGTTTGGTCATATCTCTCTATGACTTACCGCGACCAAGGCCACGTTCCGGCAATTCGGATGAGAAATGGTACATCCCTGAATTGGATGGGTCAATCCGGAACGAGGTTAGCTTGGGTTACTTTGGGCATTGCCACGTTACCCCAATATTGTGACCAACCTTGCGCCCGCCGGGACAGTCGAGGCTAGCCCCATTGGCATCCAAGACCCGAATCGCGATCAGCGAATTGGAGAGGGAAAATGCCTACAGCGACACAAGAGCAAAAAAAGTGCGCTCATCCGCAGTGCTCATGCACGGTTTCAGCCGATCAGAAATTCTGTAGCGACGCGTGTTCGAGCGGAGGAACTCAGTCGACTTCCGGAAAGGGTTGTGGCTGCGAACATCCTGGATGCCTGGGAGCGCAAGCGGTGGCGTAGAAACCAGGTTTCAATGGTTCAGAGGTTTCAGAGTTTCCACCGGGACAAGCTTGAAATATTGAAACCGCTGAACCTTGAAACGGTTCCTTTCCGGGCGGCAGGTAGATTGCTGACTCTACCTTCCAAGCAGCACGAATATGTTTTGGAAAGTATGGTCGTTCGGTACGCCCAGCACCGCAACATCGTCCTTTGCGTCCTGGTTGATGCGTCCCGCCGTGATAGCCTCATTCCCCTTCAACGATCGTACGATATATTCCCTGTCGCCCTGAAAGGTACTGTCTCCATTTCCTAAAAACAGCTCTATGTGAAACGTCGATTCAATGACGAGATCGAGTTTCTGGTCTCCGTTGAAGTCTCCTGCGACCATGTCGTCAGGCCCATACCACGCATGAATGGGAGCTTGCGGCTGGAAGGTTCCGTCTCCATTTCCAAGCAGCAGGATACAAGTAAGATCGGACAGATTCGCGACCGCGATGTCCACTTTGGAGTCGTCGTTAAAGTCGCCGACCACAGCTTTTATCGGCACCTTGCCCACCAGATATTGCACCGGCGTTTGGAACGTTCCATCGCTGTTACCAAGCAGAATGTCGGCGGTTCCACGGGCGATGGAGTCATTGAGGACGATCAGATCGGGAGTCTGGTCGGCGTTAAGGTCGGCGATGACCAGACTGAGCGGCTGGTCCCCGGCGCTGAAGAAGTACGAAGCTTGTAATGTGCCGTCGCCGTTTCCAAGTAGGACGTTTACGGTCTTCCATTTGTGATCGACGACAACGACATCCAGATTGCCGTCGCCATTGAGATCAGCAACAGCAACAGACTGTGGCTTAGGAGTGGCTGGATAGTTGACGAAGGGCTGGAAACTGCCATCGCCATTCCCGAGCATCACGCTAACGTTGTTCGCGAAGTTCGCCGTGACAATGTCGAGTTTGCCGTCGTGGTTAAAATCTCCGGCGGCCACCGAGTTTGGATCTTGCGTCATTGGGGAGGTCCTACCCGTGCGGAAGGTTCCATCTCCCTTGCCTAGCAGAGTCAAGACGCCGCTGCCGTGGCTACCGAATTCGAGTAGGTCCAGCTTGCCATCATCATTGAAATCGCCACTGCCCATGACGATGGCTCCGGGCAGGCCGCTGTCCGCACGGATGGATTCAGGACGTGTCTGTTCCGCAACCGCAATGGATAGTGAAAACACAATGGTAAGAATGGCTGCACAGCGAAGACACATCATCGGACACCTCGGGCACATCGGTAGTGAGGGAAGGGGCAATCACTTTATGGCGAGAAAGCGACTGGAGTCAAGGGCTGGAATTCACAAGAAGCCACGGCTTGACTCTGATGCCACATCGTCATAAGCTTTGGCTCCCTCCCCGGCCCTACGCGGTGTTACTTGCGCTTTGAGGTGCCTGATGAGTTCGTTTCGCCCTGCCAGCTTTTTTCTTGCATGCGTATTCCTGTTCTCGACGTTGATCACTGCGCAGACGCGGCCGGAGTTCATCGATGCTCCGGCATACCCTGTGCTGAAAAACCCAAGCGTGCTAGCGACTGGAGATTTCAATGGAGACGGCAACCTGGACCTGGTGGAGTCTGGCGCCGGAATGACTACTCTGCTCGGTAACGGTGATGGTACGTTCCGTCCGGGCAAGAATTCTGCAATGAGCGAGTCGCCCAACTCGATCGCAGTGGCAGACTTTAACCGCGACGGAAAGCTAGATGTCGTGACGACCGATTTCCAAGACAACGTCAGCGTGTCGCTGGGAAGTGGAGACGGGAGTTTCCACCGGTTTGTTAACTACGCTGCTGGACGCAAGCCCACCTCGGTAGTGGTGGCGGACTTTAATGGTGACAGCAATCCCGACCTGGTGGTGACCGACACCGGAGTTGCCGTGAACTTATTGGCGGGCAATGGTGACGGAACGTTTCAAGCGGGCATACCCATCAATGCCGGAACGTTCCCCGGCTCTCTGGCAACGGGGGATTTCAACGGCGATCAGAAAGCCGACCTCGCTGTTGCCACCGCGTCGGGTGTGAGCATCCTTTTGGGTAATGGAAACGGGACATTCCAGACTCCAATACAGCTCTCAGTCGCTGCAGGAAGCATGGCCATTGCAGACTTTAATAACGATCTGAAATCGGATCTGGCAGTAACAAACGGTCTCGAATCCACCGTCAGCATCCTGCTTGGCGACGGAGATGGAACTTTTCAGTCTCCCCAGGTTTTCCCCGACGAGGAGGCGTCTTCACAGATTCTCACCGGGGACTTCAATGGAGATCACAAAATGGATGTCGCTACCCGCTCCTATTATGTGGGCGCGGTTTCTGTCCTGCTGGGTAATGGAGACGGTAGTTTAGGCGGATACCAACTCTACGGAGCAGGAGCGGGGCTTGGGTCATTGGCTGTAGGGGCGTTTAACCAGGATGGAACCGACGACATCGCTGCAATAAACCCCGCGAACTATTACCAGATCGATTCGGTCAGCTCGGTCAGCATTCTTCTTGGCAACCGGAATGGTACGCTGCGCGCACGACCCGTGTTCGAAACGGGACGAGGCACTTATAAGGGCGCCAACGCAGAAGCTCTAGGCGATTTGAACAACGATGGAGAGCAGGACGTCGTCATGGTGAGCTTCGGTACATGGCTCTGCAATGTCATGATCAACAAAGGCGACGGACGCTTCAGGCCGCATCAGGATTTCGCCACCGGCGATCGCCCAAACGATCTGGCGTTGGGCGATTTCAACAATGATGGGAACCTCGACGTGGTCACAGCAAACTGGGGAGACGGTCATACCGGATCTGTCTCAGTATTGTTGGGCGATGGCCACGGTGCTTTATCGGCGCCTCAAACCTACTCTCTTCCTACCGCCCGGTTCGCCTGGGATGTTGCGGCAGGCGACTTTACCGGCGACGGCTTTCTGGACGTACTCGTGACATCGCGCGGACAAGACGTCGACGAGTCGATGATCCTTTATCCCGGCCGCGGTGACGGCCGCTTAGCAAGTTTCCGCACAATTGCCCATAACCCGAACTTTTACTCACCCGTAGCGACTGACATGAACGGAGATGGAAGAACCGATATTGTGGTGCTCAGCGGACCGGACGGAGGGAAGGTCTTTCTGGGAAACGGTGATGGAACCTTCCAGAGCCCACTTGGTTTTCCGATCAATGTTCCGGAAACGATGAGGGTGGTCGACTTCAATCACGACGGAAAGCTGGATGTGGTGACAGGCAATCTGTTTAACACCATTAGCGTCTTGTTCGGCAATGGAGACGGCACTTTTCAGTCCAGTATCGACTCGCCCTCGTCTCCACATCCATTAGCCCCACCTAGTTCCATCGATGTCTCCGACCTTAATGGCGATGGGAAGATGGATGTCGTGGTGGGGCAAGAAGATGGCTACGGTCATGGAGAGTTCGTCGGCGTATTGTGGGGCAACGGCGACGGCACCCTCAAGCCTGGCGTGGATTATGAAGTTGGCCTTCCCTCCGGGGTCCTAGCCAATGACTTCAATGGCGACGGCGCGCCTGACATTGCTGTAGCAGTGGGTTCCCTCGACATTCTACTTAACGCCGGCGGAACGAGCCTCACCATCCAGTCTTCAAATAATCCTTCACGTCTTGGCGACGATGTGACGTTCACCGCGAACGTGAGGTCCACCTTCCCTGGAGTCGGATCGCCGCGTGGAAGAGTGCGATTCGAGGATGGCAAGACCATCATTAGTACGGCCAACTTGACCAATGGAGTCGCCCAGTTCACGACGTCGGCGCTGGCTGTAGGCAATCACCGAATGGATGCGGTGTATGAAGGCGATGTCAACTTCAACCGGCACAAATCCGATGTGCTGGTGCAGCAGGTGTTGCCATGAAACTTCACCACGCTGGGCAGGTGTCCCAAGCCTTCCCAGTAGAACGAATAAACTTCACGCCACTTGTCGCAGCTCAGTTCAAAGGAGTTCTCGTGAAACTTCCCCGACTCATCTCCAGCCTGATTTTCGCTTGCGGCACCGTTCTCCTCGGGGCCAGCCTCGCGATCGCGCAGAACAGTAATCAATTCCTCGAGGCGGCAAATTATAGCCTTGCTAAAGTTGGCGAGGGGACGACAGTTTCGGTTGGCGATTTCAACGGAGACGGAGAAGCCGACCTGGTGACTACAGGTGCGGGATTTGCCGGCAGCACCGGTCACCTTCTCGCTGGGAACGGCAACGGCACGTTTCAAGACGCGTCACCTCTGAAATATTCGAATGTTCCGGTTGGTTCGGCAGTCCATGATTTTAATAAAGATGGCAAATTGGATATCGCGTTCGCCCTTTACAACGGCAGCGTGGACATCCTGATTGGCAATGGGGATGGTACCTTCCAACCCGACGTCACTTATTTCGTGGTCCAGCAGCATCTCGAGGCGGTGGCGTCGGCCGATTTCAATAGCGACGGCAACCTTGACTTGGCGGTGGATGACGGGATTTCGGTTTACTTGTTGTTTGGCAACGGCGATGGAACCTTTCTGGCGCCAGGTACGATTGCAGCCGGTACTGCGCCTTCCAACGTTGTCACCGCAGACCTCAACAACGATGGGAAGGCCGATCTGGTGGTCGGGAACGGCTCGACGGTCAGCGTGTTACTGGGTAATGGTAATGGGACATTTCAGCCGTCTCTCGACAAAACGGCAGGCGGTGCGATTCTTGGTCTTGCCCTCACCGATCTCAACAACGATCACAACGTCGACGTGGTTGCGCTAGCCGGCGGGGTCACAACTCTGTTGGGCAATGGGGATGGCACACTGAGAACGCATCAGGACTTCTTGTTCATTTCCGCCTCGCGAGGGATCGTTGTGGGGGACTTTAACAACGATCAAAAACCTGACGTCGCGGTGATCGGATTATTCGTGATCGATTTCCTGTCGGGAAACGGCGACGGCACTCTAAGCGAGCACCAGGGATATGGAGGAATGACCCAGACCACCGCCATCGCAGTGGGAAAGTTCGATGCTAACGGTACGGACGATCTGGCGGTTACCTGCTACCGCGATAACCAGGTTAGTTCCGTCAGCGTGTTGCTGGGAAATCGCGACGGCACCATGCATGCGCGCCGCGATCTCGCCACATCAACCGACACATACTACGACTATATCGAGAGGACAGCGCTGGCGGATTTCAACGGCGATGGCAAGCTGGATATTCTCGGGCTTAAGTACTATTCGCACACGCCTCCTGGAGTATTTGAGATCCGCTTGGGAAATGGTGATAGCACCTTCCAGCCGCCGCAGGAATTCTCAACGGGACTGAATCCTTTATTCGTCCAGGTTGCGGATATGGACGGCAATAGCACTGTGGATGTTATCACCGCGAACTATAGCAGCACGGTCTCAGTGGCAAAGGGCAATGGGGATGGCACTTTCGCCCAAAACGCAGATTACAGCGCCGGTGCGAACCCTGGCGGCGTGGCTGTGGGCGACATCAACGGCGACGGAAAGCCGGACGTGATTGTCACCAGCAAGACTGATAAGGTGTTCAGCTTGTTGCTGAATAACGGCGATGGCACGTTACAGGGTGCTGTCGACTTCTCGTCGCTAGGATTGCCTGGTCCGGTTGCAATTGCGGATGTAAATGGAGATCACAAGGCTGATGTCGTGGTCGGAGCCAGCGGTGGCATCAGCATTTTCCTGGGAAACGGCGACGGAACGTTCCAGCCGAGAAGCGATGTTGTGGCGACGAATGGAGTAGCGGCTTTGGCGGTCGCAGATATGAATGGTGACAAGAATCCGGACATCGTGACCACGAGCTCCAGCAACATTGTCGGCGTATTTCTGGGCAATGGGAACGGCACATTTGCCAAAGAGATCGATACGCCTATTACGGGGGCGATTGGACCAGGCAAGAATATCGTCGTCGCGGATTTCAATGGTGATACCAAGCCGGACATCGCGGTGGCGTCCAATAACGGGTCAAACAGCGAGAAGTTCTCGGTGCTCAATGGGAATGGCGACGGAACATTCTTGCCAGCGGTGTTTTACGAAGCAGGATACGGTCCCAACGATGTTAGCGTTGGCGATGTAAATGGCGACGGAGCGCCCGACTTGGTGGTGCCGGCAACCTGGATACAAGTCCTGCCGAACACCGGCGGCACGCGTATCACGATTCAGTCTTCCAACAACCCCGCGCATTCGGGCGAATCGGTAACGTTCACTGCTACAGTGAAAGCAACGGTGGCGGGGATCGGTACACCGTTTGGCAGAGTGCGATTTGAAGATGGCAAGACGATCCTGGGAACGGTGGCCCTGACGAATGGCGTCGCGCAATTCACGACCAACACGCTTGCGGTTGGGAACCATCGCATCGACGCCGTTTATCAGGGCAATGCGAAATTTAACCCACATAAGTCGGATGTGCTGGTTCAGCAGGTCTCGCCATGATGTGCGGCTGAACTGCAACCCAGCCCTACACGCTGTCGAACGCTGTTCGCAGGAAGCTGGCCATGTGCCAACCGTCGATGAACTTATAAGGCGTCTCGCCGGTGGTGTAGTGTCCGCAGGGGAGCACGACTACTTTGTGGTCAAGATGATGGCGCGCGAACTCGGCTACGGCGTCGCGGGAGAGTTCGGGTAAGAACGTCATATCGTACTTTGCGTAGATGACCAGCGACTTCTTCGGCCAGCGCGCGAACTGCCGGAAGTATGACATAGGACTCACGCCCGCCCAGAGCTGGCGAAGGCGCTGTAGGTCGATCTCTTTCTCGATGCCTTCGCGAATGTGGCGCGTAGATTGTCCGTGCCATACAACATCGGCGACCCATGTCGATGCATGATTAAAAGCTGCTACGCGAATACGAGGATCGTGCGCGGCCGCGAGAAATGAATAGCAGGAGCCGAGGCTTGTACCTAACACGCCAAGGCGGCTGTAACCTTGTTGCTCCAGCCAGTCCAGACAAGAGCGAATGTCCACGACCGCCTGGCGGCATGCATCCAGCGTGCGACCAATGTTCGCGGATACAGCGTAATCGGCGCGCCGGATTTCCGCCGGCATGCGGATGTCGTGATACGGCATGCTTAGCCGAAGCACCGCGATGCCCAATAAATTGAGAGCATGGGCGAGCCCGGTGTAGGCCAGTGCGTCAGAGTTCCAGTGCGGCAACAGGACGACAGCACGGCGTCCGCGGGCGGGAAACCAGCGGGCATTCACCAGATTGTTTTCGGGAAACGGCGAGCGCACTGCGGATGTAAAGCGCAGAAAATCGGAATAGGTACCCTTCACCCTGCCCTCAAGCACCGGATCCGGCACTTCGCGTGTGCTGAAGACCTGCACTTCACGGCGTTCGAGGCGAAAGTCCGTCGGTTTCGTGTAGGCGTAGAACTCATCGCTCGAAGCGACAATGCGCTGGTTGTACTCGCGCAGATATTTTTCCGGATCGGCAGGTACTTGCCCGGGAGGATATCCGTTGCGGCAGGGCCAGTCGCCGGCCCATTCGGTACCCCATTCCAATGGACGCACAACCCGGTTGTTATCAACCGAGGTGAGACGGGTTTCCCAGTCGTACATCCATTGGGCGTAGCGTGAAGACATTACTTAGTTAAATACTAACAAAGCCATCGAGTGCGAGGCGCGAGAGCCGAGTTGAATGGCGCAAATGGGCATTTAGAGTGCCAGTTCACCCGGTGAATGGGACGGGTGATTTATTGACTAAAGGGGCATCAGGATCTTAGGGGATGTATCGTCGCGGCACGCGCTTTGAAATGGCACAAAGAATCTCGTAAGGAATGGTCCCACACAGTTCTGCATGTTCATGGGCACTGACTTCGATGCCACCGGAGGCGCCAATCAGGATCGCCTCATCGCCCTCACTGGCACCTGGAATCGCTGTAACGTCAACGAGGGTCAGGTCCATCGAAATACGGCCGACAATCGGAGCGTAGTTTCCACGAATAATGACCCGCCCGCGAGAGGAAAGCTGCCGGTTCAATCCGTCGGCGTATCCAAGTGGCAGGACTGCAATACGCGACGACGATCTGGTGCGGTAGGTCCCGCCATATCCAATGGCTTGATTCGCAGGGATGTTGCGGATTGACAGTATGCGAGTCTTCCAACTCAATACCGGCTGCAGCGGCAGTACGTTGCCCGGCATTTGGTTTCCGTTTCGTTGTACGGGGAGTTGGTATCCATACAGTGCAAGGCCCGGGCGTACCATGTTGTGCCAAGTTTGCCGCCGCGAAAGCATCGCACTGGTATTGGCCAGGTGAATCAGGGACGGATCGAATCCAGAATCACGCAACGTTGCTCGTGCGCGATCGAAGGCTCTTAGTTGCTCGTCGACAGAAGGATCATCGAGCACCTCGGAGGAAGCGAGGTGCGTGGAGACCCCTTCGAGTCGAAGATGAGGCGACGTATGCAGCACGGCACACAGCTGAGGCAAATCTTCTAGGGAAACACCAAGACGTCCCATGCCAGTGTCGATCTTAAGATGTACCGGGTAGGCTCGTCGTCCCAAGGCAGCGCTGGATTTCTCAAGCAGCGAAACCTGGTCCAGGGTCCAGATCGTGGGCGTCAAGTCCAAGCGAATCAGTTCTTCTTGCTCGCCAGGCCAAAAGCCGGTCATGAGAAGGATGCGGGCACGAATTCCGAAATCGCGGAGCGGGATAGCCTCGTCGAGCGAAGTCACCCCGAACCAGTCGGATCCTTCCTCCTGCAATGCCAGAGCACATGGCGTTGCTCCATGTCCATACGCGTCGGCCTTGATTACGGCGCAGATGTTGATCTGCACTCCCAGATGCTGCTTGAGGGCGCAATAATTTTGCCGCAATGCGGCGAGTGAGATCTCGGCCCATGTCGGGCGGGTGGCGGTTCTTATCGAGCTTTCGACGAATGCATTGATCACTCCTTGCGATTATAGCGAGCCTGCCCGTGTGACACACGGTTACGCCCGTGCCAGGCGCGGGAGAAGAAGGCCATCGCGAAGCCCTACTCGCGCAGGCTATCCTCGTTACAAACCTCCACCTGCGAGCACAAAGTTGACGGTCACCTGCGTCTCCACTTCGATCGGCTCACCGTTCAATACATAGGGCCGGTAGCGCCACTGCTGGACTGCAGTGAGTGCGGCTTTCACCAGCAACGGATGACCTCTCACAACACGCAGGTTCTCAATCGCGCCATCTTTACTGATGACAGCGGCGAGAATCACTTCTCCCTGGACGCGCGCAGACCTGGCGATCGCCGGATAATCCGGCTGCACGCGATGAATCAGATTGCCTTCCATTATGCGTGACACTCGCCGAGGTGGCGTGACTGTGGGCGGCGGCAACGAGGGCACAGCCCCCGATCCACCGGCAATCGAGCGCAGCACGCCGTTATCGCTCCAGTGGTCACCAGTTCCTCCAACAACCCCCACTGTCCCAATCCCAATCTGAGGGGGCTCAGCCGCGTCGGTGACCATCTCAATGGAGCGAGGGATACTGCGGATAACTATGACCGTGCCGTCGGGCGTCACATTGCTTGAGTTCGAGGTCACACGTGGCTGTGCCAGAGTGGTCGGTGCAAGGGGGAGCGAAACCGGAACCGTGAGCGGGGTCGCGAATTCGAGCTGCGGCAATCCTTGAGTAGAGAGGAGAGGAATCAAAAGCAGCAGGCCGAGACCGGCGCCTTGCAACGCGAATGAAACCAGCGTGGTCATTCTGCGATGCGGACGGTTATCCCAGGGTGAGTCAGACAGGATTTCGGCAAACATGGTGTCCTCCGCGAGATGTGTTCAGACATCTGCTACAGACACCGGTCGACCTATCGGCTGTATGCGATCTCTGCTACGAAATCAAAAAAGAAAGGACCGCAAGTAATGCGGTCCTGGGAACTTCGTGATGACCCTTGGTGTCCCGCTTATTTCGGCGGAATCTGCGGCGTCTGCGGCTTCGCCGGAGTTGTCGCCGGCTTTGTCAGCGGAGAAGCAGGCTTGGTGGTTGCACCAGCTGCGCCACCACCGGTTCGCGGCGGAGGCGCCGGAACACCAGACTGGGCGTTGTAAGCATCGACAATACCCTTGGTGATGTCGACGGACGTACCGGCCCAAAGCACCGGACCATTCGGCCACGGATTCGAGGTATCGATGATGACGCCGAATCCGTTATCGTTGGCGTACTTCACGAGCATGGGAGCCATCTTCTGCAGAATGCGTTGGGCAATCTCGTTCTGCTGTGCCTGGGCATCGTCGCGGGCATCCTGCATAGAACGCTCAAATGATTTTTGTTTTAGCTCAACCTGCTTGACCAATTTGCCGCGGGCGTCGTCATTCAGCTTGTCACTCTGAGTGTTGAGCTGCTTCTTAAGCGACTCGATCTCGTCGGATTGATTCTTGAGTTCGGTTTGCTTGGGTTCAAGCTTCTTGCTCAACTCGTCGAAGTCACGCTGGCCTTCGTTGGTAGCGAAAATGGCCTGCTCGACGTTGATCGTTCCGACGCGAGATCCACCGGCTGCGGGAGTGGCAGCGGGCGCATTAGCGCCGGCCATACTCGCACTCGGCGCCGACGGCATGGGTTGAGCGGCAGATGCGGTGCCGGTTTGTGCAAAGGCTGCTACGGACGCAACAGCAGTGGCTATTAGTACTCGCGCAAGCTTCCTGATCATGGGGCGGGTTTGTACTCCTTGATTCGTTGGAGAAATTTCAGATTGCTCAGACAATTCCCGATTGGCCTCAAACGCGCTACGAACGGACGGGCGAGACCAGATTTCACCACCTCGCGCCGAACCTGAAGGCGCAGTGGCCAACCCTGGGACAAACATCGATTTTCAGGGCTCGGATACTTAACATTATAGAAATACGCTACCGCACCCGTCAAACATTGAATTTGATGCCAAAACAATACCCGGGACGAATGTCTCAGGCCCACTCTGGCACCCGGCTTCGCAAGGTTCTACCTTCCTAGAACGTTGTCGCCACCGTGAAGCGGAAAGTCTTGCGCGGTTCCCGCAATTGATACGTGGGCGAGGTCGCGCGAAGGGCATTTTGGAACGTGAAATCTCCAGCAGCTCCGGGGGGGAACATGTCGCGCGTAATCTGCACAGGTCCCGAGGCAGTTGTGTCGAGTCGCAGCGGATTGTAGGCCCAGTAAATACGGAACGGCGCGTTGACGATGGGCAGGAACACCTGCAACTCCAATCCCGTGGACATGCGCGGAACCCAATTCGTGTTGGATACCGGCTGAAGAATCCCGGAAAAATTGATCGATGAGCCTCCGGTGCAATTGAGGGCTACGTCGAGAGCTGGACATCCAAACACTGTGTTGTTGATGTCATTCAGTTGGCCTGTGTTGATGCGTAGTTGTGATGGCCGAACGATTGGATCAAAACCGAAATCGGCGAAGGGAGCGATTGCTACCGGGCCTGCGATCGTGAAGCGGTACTCAAGATTTGTCACCAGGCTGAGATCGCCTCCGGGAAACACGATCTGCTCGAACGGAACCGGAATGACGTAGTTGCCACGCAGCGGATTAGCAGGATCTTTTGGAACAGGCGAGCCATCCGGGTTCGTCAATGTGACATTGATATGGCTGGGCAGAAACGCAACGGGGGACACGGAACGGATGTCGAACCCGCGCAGATCGTTCTCGCCGCCCAGATAGAAGCGCTCAAACGGCGGAGCCACCAAGCCGCCGTAGCCGGTCAGGAACGAAGCTTGAACGTTAAACCCGATAGTGTTTCGGCGATTCTGCATCGGGATGAAGTGCTTGTACTGCAGAATCGGGCGAACTGACCTCACGGTGCCGCCCAGCCCGGCGATTTCCCCGCCCATGAAGATGCTGGTACCGGTCTTGGGGGAGTAAGCGCTGTCGAGCGTATTTTTCGAGAAGCTGGGGATCACCTTGCTCGTGACGATGCCTTCCAGCGAGTTCGGGCCGCTGATTCCACTGAATGCCAGGTTGGTGAACAGAGTCTTTGAAGCATTACTGAGGGCTGTCAGAGACGAGCGGTCATAAGAGTAAGTGATGCCAACGCGCCTGAGTGAGCGGCGAAGAGGGTAGCTCAGGCTGGTTGAGAATCCAGTGCTCGACTGCGTATAGTTCTGCAAGTTCTGCAGGAATGGAGAAGGCAGATTGAGCTTTTGTCCGGTGAGAATTTCTGCCTGTTGTGCCTGATCGAAGTTGTAACGTCTCGTATAGACGGTAAACCCGAACTGCAGTGGGCGATCCCAGAGATAAGGTTCAGTAAATCCGAAGACTAGATCGCGCTGGCGGTTACCAATATTGGCCTGCACCGTAAGAGTCTCGCCCAGTCCGAGGAAGTTGTTGGTGCTGTAACTGAGGCCGATGAATGAACCGGAAAGGCCGCTGACCCCGCCGGTCAGACCAATGCTGTTCTTACCTTTCTCATGGACCTTAAGGACGAGGTCCACTGTTCCATTTTTCTCGTCCAGATGCCGCTCTGTCACGTTAGGATCGTCGGGCTTCAGCTGTTCGAAGTATCCCAGCTGGTTGAGACGCAGCAGGCTGAATTCCCATAACCGCGAGTTGTACACGTTACCTTCTTCCAAGGCAATTTCGCGGCGGATGACTTTGTCGCGTGTCGTCGTATTCCCGGAGAACTCTATGCGTCGGACATAAAACTGCTTGCCCTCGTCCACGTCGATTTCGAGGTTGATAAGTTTCTTGTCTTCGTCGAACGATGTCTGCGGCACCGGAGTGAAGTTGATGTACCCCAATTCGCCGTATGCCTTGCGAAGATTCTCGAGGCCCTTGCCGACTTTCTCCTTGCTGAAGACGTCACCATCTTTGATCGCGAAGATGCCGCGGAGTGCCTTGCTGTTGGGAATCGCCTTGTTGTTCTTAAACGTGATGCTGCCCAATCGGTACAGATCGCCTTCCTCGATAGGCATTGTGATATCGACGGCTTTACCAGGCCCGCTCATCAGAAGCGGGATGTGGAAACCCTGATGTCCGGTATCCCGAATCTTGGTCTGCGGATCTTGCACAAGGACTTTGAAGTAGCCTCGGTTCTGGTACTCATTTCGAACACGTTCCGTATCTTCTTCGAGCTTGCTGGCGTCGTAGGTCTTGGAAAAGAGATTTTCCAGGAAGATGGAATGTGGAATGCCGATGGGCTTCAAGTTCTTCATCGAACTGCGAAGGGTTCGACTGTTGACGTGCTTGTTGCCTTCGAACTTGATTTTGCCGACTTTGACCTTGGGGCCTTCTTTGACGACGAAGGTGACGCCGACCGCTGCCGGAGGAATGGGACGAACCTCCGTGCGCACGGTAGCGAACTGTCGCCCATGTTCAGAAAGAAGTTCTTTAATCGCGACTTCTGCTTTCTTCACCTTCGTCGGATCGTACTGACTTTCGGGCGAAAGGCCGACTTTTCGTTCTTTGAACCGGTCGAGTACATCGCTCGTAGAGACGGAGCTCAGACCGGTATAGTCGATGGTGCGGATGGTCGGGCGCTCCTTGACATAAATATGGAGACGCCAGCCCTTTGGAGTCTGCTCGCGTTCGATCCGAATGTCCTCAAAGTACCCCGTATTCCAAAGGGAGTTGAAATCGCGCTCGAGTCCGGCCTGATCATATACGTCACCTGGCCGAGTGAAGATGCGGGCGCGAATGGTCTCCGCCGGTATGCGGCGGTTGCCGGTGATGCTGATCTCGCTGATGAGGTCCTGCTGCGCGAAGCCAAGGGACCGGAAACAAAGGAGCAGCACAAAAAGGCAGGCCAGGGTTCGGCCGCGGGCTTGCCAAAACCTTGCTTGTGAATGACATCCACGCGAAGCGGCAGCAGAAATGAGCCGCACGCGGTGGTTCCTGCTCTTCGTCAGTGCAGGGCTATCCTGATGAAAACGAAGAATCGCGCCTACCTCAGCTTATTCAATCTGGAAAACGGTCATTATACGGTAGTGTCGTGGAAAGCGTCCAAACGCAGCTGCGCTACGACCTCTTCTGGTTGCCCTCAGAATGCCGGCTTGAAAAGCTCCACTTCAACCAAGACGGAATAAAACGTAGCGGAGTTGCCCATGTCGGTAAGTTTTTCGGAAGTGAGGACGTTAATATTGCGACACTGAGTATCAAATTTGGCCCAATTGAGCTTGGCTCCCACTACTCCCGGTTGAACGGCGCCATTTACTTTGGCCTTGAGAATGATCTCTCCGCGGGAATTGAAGACACGCACCCGATCGCCCTCACTGATACCCCGCGACTCGGCATCGATCGAACTGATCTCTAACAATCCCGGCTGCTCGAGCGGTTGCACCGACGGCAGGTTCGAGAAAGTCGAATTAAGGAAATTATCTGCCTTGCGCGCCAGCAGTTCGAGCGGAAATGTCCTGCCGTTTGAGTTATGACGCGATTCAGTTGGCGGTCGGAACTCGGCTACCGGATCAAGGCCAAACGTTTTCAAAGATTCGTTATAGAGTTGTGCCTTGCCATCCGGTGTGGCGAAATTTCCCTCGGCAAACGGAAGGAAGGGTTTTGCAGCGGCTCCGTTTTCAGCTTGCTCAAAATTCAATCGAATGTGTCCTTCGCGCTCGAGTCGCTCGCGCGTGATTCCACTCAGCCAGGGATTTTCGGCGTCAAGCGCCGAGTCGATCATGTCGTCAACTGATTCATGGAAGCAGGCATCATCGAATCCCATTCGTAGCGCGAGGGAGCGAAACACCTCAACGTTAGAGCGGCACTCGCCGAGCGGGTCGATCGCCTGATTTGAACACTGAGCATAGTAGTGACCGTACGCATTCACCAGATCCTTGTGCTCGAAAAACGTAGTAGCGGGCAACAGGATGTCCGCATAGTCGGTCGTATCCGTGAAGAACTGCTCGTGGACGACGGTGAAGAGGTCACTTCGCTTAAGGCCGCGAACCACCTCATTGTGGTTGGGACACACGGCGGCCGGGTTTGAGTTGTAAACAAACAAGGCCTTGATCGGCGGATCGCTCAGGTTGTTCAGCGCCTGTCCCAGTTCCACCATATTAATGACCCGTGCGGGGCGCCCTAAAGCCTTGTTCATCAGGTCCGGGCGCTGCAACGCCTGCTTGTTCAATGTGAAAGCGCCGCTGGTTGACAGTTGCAGCCCGCCGCCGACTTCTTTCCATGCTCCGGTAATGCAGGGCAGCATGGTAATCGCGCGCGTCGCCATGCCTCCGTTTTCGGCGCGCTGCACTCCATAGTTCAGGCGGATGACGGCGGGTGTGGTCGTTGCATATTCGCGCGCGAGTTTGACGATGTCTTCGGTTGCGATGCCGGTCCACTGAGATACTTCGTTGGGCGGGTAGCCTTGCACCTTCTGGCGCAATTGCTCGAACCCTGATGTGTATCGCGCAACATAATCGGCGTCATAAAGGCTCTCATTGATGATGACGTGCATCATGCCGAGCGCCAGCGCACCGTCAGTCCCCGGATTGATCGGCAGATACCAGTCCGCGCACTTCGCCGTACGGGTGCGGTAAGGATCGATAACGACCAGCTTTGCGCCGTTGCGCCGCGCCTCTTCAATAAAAGGCCACAGATGCACGTTCGTTGCGTGAATGTTCGCTGCCCAGGCAATGATGTAGCGCGAACGCGGAAACTGTTCGGTGTCGGTGCCAAGCTTCACGCCGATAACGGACTTCAGTCCCTCTTCGCCGGCGGCGGAACAGATCGTGCGATCGAGTTGTGACGCACCCAGGCGATGAAAAAAACGCCGGTCCATCGATCCGCCATTGAGAGCGGCAATATTGCCCCCATAGGAGTAGGGAAGGATGGCTTCGCTGCCGAATTCTGCAGCGATGTCTTTGAATCGTGTGGTGATTTCGTCGAGGGCTTCGTCCCAGGGAATGCGCTGCCAGGCTTGCTGGGAATGAGTAGCACCCTTGGCTGCCACTCTGCGCATCGGGTACAGCACGCGATCGGGCGAATAGACGCGGTCGAGATACTTGGCGACCTTGGCACAAAGAAAACCGCGCGTGACCGGATGTGAGGGATCGCCTTGTATCTTGGTGGCGCGGCCGTCGTCGATGGTGATCAGCACACCGCAAGCGTCTGGACAGTCGTGCGGGCAGGCGGCATGGACGACACGGGGCATTGCTCCTGACATTATACGTTGCATGTGTCGCGGCTACAGTCACGCTCATAAAGGCGTTATAAGCAGGGTACGCGCTACACCAGAAACTTATGCCGAAATTGCGGAGCGGGCAGCGGGCAAGTATCGAACCATCCGAATACTCGATATCGGGAACGCGCAACCACGTCGTAGAGAAAATCGCGGACGAGGCGGGGTACAAGCCGAGTAACGACGAGCACTTTCCACGGCCAGTCTAGGCGGCGAACTACATACACCGCGACAGAAGAGCGCATTAGTAATCTTCCATCTGGAGTCAGCACGCATGCGCTCTGCATCTCTTCAGCATTCAGGCCACGCTGCCGCATTAAATCGCGCGCCATACTCGATTGTAAGGCCGCAAAGCGAAATTGATCCTGCTTATCGTGGCGGAGCAGAAAGCGCACCAGTCGGTTGCAGAGCGCACACACGCCGTCATAAAGGACGATTATCTTGGTATCCGAGGTCATTGCAGGCAGCAGCGGAGATCGTGAAGTGAGAATGGCGTGGGCTCCGGGAGTCCTTTCCGAATCTGCTCAGTCGTAAAACCAATCGTTGGACGCAGGTCCAAAGGTAATTCCGTGATCTCTCCCCAAGGCCCGGTCATTCCTTCGGAAAGGATCCGTACTTGTGCACGGGACACGAGGGGAACCTTCATTGTCCATTCACAAATCGTCGCTAGTAATTTGTGAAACATGATAGGGGCAGGGAAGATCAAAATCTTCTTCTGAAGTACCATCGCGACGCGCTGCGCTGCACCCGCCAAGCTCAATTCCTCTGGTCCGGTAATCGCGGTTGTCTGTCGGCTCAAGCGATTGTCTACAACAGCCGCCGCAAAAGGGCGGACGAGATCCTCAATTGCGAGCGGGCAGACCGATTTGGTTCGAAAGCCGACCGTTGCCAGCAACGGAAGAGTGTGAAAAGCACGACTGAGATGGTTTAACATATGGTCGCCTAAGCCATAAATCATGCCGGACTTGAAGATCGTATAGTCGAGACCGGATTCCCGTACGATCTCCTCTGCCGCCCATTTGGACTCGTGATACAGCGAGCCGCACTTTGGACGAGCGCGAAGGAAGCTGAGCAGAACAACTTTGGAAACTCCGGCACGGCGCGCGGCGTCGACCACGTTGCGTGTGCCGTGAACATGGATCCTCTCATAGCTCTGCGATCCGATCTCGCGGTTAATACCTGCGCAATGGGCGACGGCGTCGCACCCGTCGAACGCCTTCTCCAAGACCGCAGTGTCCTGCAAGTCACTGATCGTAAAACTCACGCGCGACGAAGGTAGTAAGGCCGATTCGCACCGATGCATGCCGCGGGCGATCAGCACGACCTCGTGCCCGTGCTGCAAGAGCTTCTGTGCCAGATGGCGTCCGACGAATCCTGTACCTCCGGTAATTGCCACCTTCATCGATCACCTCGTGGTGTTTGGGATGAGCTTCAATCAACCTGCCGAGAATCCCGAACAGTACAAACCCGAGAGCGTTCAGCACGCCATGGATGCTCGCCATTCGCGGTATGGTCAGCCAATCTCTATGCAGAAATTCTCCGACCGAATAAACAACCGCGAGGGCGATTCCGCCAAATATAGCGAGTGAAGACATTTTCAGAAAGGCAGCCGCGCTCGTTATTTCGGTTCTCTCCCGGAGTTGTGCCTGCGCAATGCCAATCACACCCGCACTTAGTAGCCCGACACCGAACATCTTCAAAAATGGAGAGAAAACAAAACCTGCAGCGATGATATAGGGAGCTAAAACGACGTCGAGCACCAGCGCTTGGATCCATCGTGGGGTTGCGCGGCTTCCTTGAAATGCGGATGCTCCGAGGAGTGCGGTAGCGAAGCCGGTGTAATGGAAGTGAACAGCGGTGAGGAGCACGATGGGTTCTTGGGTGCTGGGAACATGCACTCCACTGCGGGAGATCAGAAGCCATGCTGCTCCTATCACTAGATCGATACGGCCTAGGTGAACTGCCAGCGAAGCAATCGTCCAATGTTCCCGGTCGACAAGAGACCATGCACCACTGGTGGCAACACCAAGGCACGCGACCAGCCATGGCGTCGCCAGCGCCGCGGAAAACGGCCCCTGCCGCGTACAAAACGCCGCAACAACGCTGAGCGCCGCCAAAGGCTGCAGAATCCGCGCAGCATGCTCGAGTGACGGCAGAGAACCCGATACCAATCGATCCGCCAGGTCTAGCCCGAGTGGCACAATGACGAGCGGCGCGAATAGAAACAACAGCTCGATCACCCCGAGGGGCGCAAAGCCTGATCCCGCCAAGACCACCATTACCAACCAGACGATTACTCCCGCCAGAGCTGATCTTCGCGACCACTCACACAGATTGAGGTTTGTCGTCACATTTGCCTCACGGGAAATAGAGCTGCATGGACAAAAATGCTGCTCAACAGGATCAGAGCGATCGCGTACGGCCAATCAAGGATCGCGTACTCACGCCGCAGCTTTCGGTCGTAATAGAGCCACTGCAACCCAATTCGAAGAACCCAGAAACATGCCATGAAGCCGCTGAAGAAACGGCCCAGCCTGCTCGCCCCGGCAAGTTCGACGGGAAAGCCAAAACAAAGGGCGGCGAATAGCGCGAGCACCAACACGATATAGAGCCAATGCACATAGAAGATTTGCCGCACGAAACCTTCTACCCCGGCGAGCCTTTTCCGCACCTTCAACAGGCCAGGCAGGGGAATATTTGCGGCAATAATGCCCACGTGAATGCATCCTGCGACGTAGATCAGCGAAATCGGGTTCGCGTTCACACTCGCTCCTTGGCATTCAATCGTCGAATGGAGCGATTCAACATCCACCCCAACACCAGGAGCGAACTCACCAGGCCCGCAAGAGCCCAGACGAGTTGATCGGCAATAGCGAAGACCGGCGTCCTGTCGGAAGGGCGATAGTCCAATGCAAAAACCAATGGAACCAGCGCCAGGATTGCACTGGAGAAGACAGCCCAGAACTCCGCGCGATTATCGCTACCGCAAAGCTCGACGAGCAAGTTGAACAACGGGCGTCGCAGATATCGCACGACGCCAATTGCCAGAGAGAGCGTCAAAACCAGCCCGCTGACGAACAGCCATGCATTCGACACATCTCCTCCTTCTACGTCAGACATTTCTGTATAGACAGAAATAAAAAAACAAATTTTTTATCCGCCCAGCCGCGACAGCTTCCGCAACTTGCCAGGCATCTTTATCAGGCTGCGCATCGTCTGCGGCGATAAGTGGCTGACTTCGTCATAGGCAGCCATAGCCGCATCGAAGAACTCAGCCATTTCTCGCAATCGTTCCTTGGTGTAGGCATCTGACCCTGAATGCTCGAGTTCGTTTAGGCTCTGACGCAACATCTGAATAGTAGGATCGACTTCGCGCCGCTTACGCTGATCCACGATGATGCGAAAGCTCTCGCAGACGTCCTTCAAGGCCTCATAGTGTTCGCGGCGATCACCCAGCACGTGGACTGGACGGACCAGTCCCCAGCTCTCCAACTCCCGAACCGAAGTGCTGACGTTGGAGCGCGCTACGTTCAGGGTCTCTGCAATCTCTTCCGCGGAAAGAGCTCTTGGCGCCAAGTACAGCAGAGCATGGATCTGGGCGACCGTCCGATTGATTCCCCATCGGGTACCCATCTCGCCCCAGTGAAGAACGTAGCGCTGCTGGATTGCCGTTAGTTTTGCCATACAGTAATTTCTGTCATTACAGAAATTAAAGAACATCGACGCCGTAATGTCAAGAGTTGGATATTCGGGGAAATCAGAGACTTACGAGGATCCAGGTGATTTCTACGTAGCCTCGCGAAACTAAATCTGCTATAGGTGGCCGGCCGCTTACCTTATTTCCATCACTTCTTTTTCTTTCGCCTTGCTCATCTCTTCCATCTTCTTGATCTCGTCGTCGGTGAGACGCTGGATCTCATCGAGAGCGCGCTTCTCTTCATCCTCGGTAACTTTCTTGTCCTTCATCGCCTTCTTGATGGCGTCATTGCCATCGCGGCGGATGTTGCGAATGGCCGTGCGATGCTCCTCGAGCACCTTATGGAGGTGCTTGACCATGTCTTTACGCCTTTCTTCGGTGAGCGGTGGCACCGGCACGCGCACGATTTTGCCGTCGTTCATCGGATTCAGGCCGAGATCGCCGGAACGGATGGCCTTTTCGATCGCCTGCAGTTGCGACGTGTCCCATGGCTGCACGGTGATGAGCTGGGCCTCGGCGTGAACTGTCGCCACTTGGTTCAGAGGAGTTGGCGTGCCGTAGTAGTCCACACTCACTGAATCGAGCATGTGGACGTTAGCGCGCCCGGTGCGCGTCCCAGCCATCTCCTTGCGGAAATCCTCCACCGCTTTGTCCATGCGGGTCTTCAGTTGCACGTAGGTATCTTTCAGTCCGGCAATCGATGCCATGGTGGCTTGAGCCATGAGTCAGCTCCAAATAGTAGTGTTGTCAAAACTTTGCATTATAAACCCATTGGGTTCTGTGAGCGCGTAGCCGTATTAGGCGTTTCGAGTTGGGAGGGACGGCGGCGCTACGCTTAGGCCGAAACCAGCGACCCGATCTTCTCGCCGGTGAGAACTTTGCGGATGTTTCCGCGCTGATTCAAATTGAAGATGATGATGGGAAGGTTATTGTCTTTGCATAGGGAGATCGCGGTCGAGTCCATCACCTTCAGCCCGCGCTTCAAGACTTCCATGTAGCTGATCTCGGAAAACTTGGTCGCGTCTTTCACCAGCATCGGGTCAGCGTCGTAGATGCCGTCGACCTTGGTGGCTTTCAAAATTACGTCAGCCTTGATTTCCATGGCGCGGAGGGACGCAGCCGTGTCGGTCGAAAAGTAGGGATTGCCGGTGCCTCCGGCGAAGATGACAATGCGGTCTTTCTCCAGGTGACGGATCGCACGGCGCCGAATGAACGGCTCCGCCACTTGGTTCATCTCAATAGCGGATTGCACACGAGTGAATACACCCTGCTTTTCGAGAGCGTCCTGCAGCGCGAGCGCGTTGAGGACTGTCGCCAGCATGCCCATGTGATCGGCAGAAACGCGATCCATGCTGCGCGCCTGCTCGGCCACTCCGCGGAAAAAATTTCCGCCTCCGACCACGATGGCAATCTGGATGCCGAGGGACTTAACGTCGGCAAGTTCAGCGGCGATTTCGTGAATACGGAGTGGATCGACGCCAAAGCCCTGATTGGCTGCCAGAGCTTCTCCCGACAGCTTGAGCAGGATGCGTTTGAAAATGGGCTCCGCCATAAGTCCAGGTTTCACAGTTTCAAGGTTGCAAGGTTTCAAAGGTCCGCATCTTGAAACCTTGAAACCAAGAAACCTTGAAACTTTTACTTGCTTTCTTCGCCGCCCTCGTCTGCGGACGGCTTCGTGCTCGCCACGGTGACGTTCGCATCTCCGACCTTGAAGCGAGCAAAGCGGCGCACGGCGATATTCTCGCCCAGTTTGCCAATTTTTGTGGCAATCAGCTGGGAGATGCTCACTGTCTGGTCTTTGATGAAGGGCTGCTCCAGCAGGCAGACCTCTTCATAGAACTTCTCCATCTTGCCTGCGACCATCTTCTCGGCGATATGTGCTGGCTTACCGCTCTTGATGGCCTGGTCGAGGTAAATTTCTTTCTCCCGCTTCAGGTCGGCTTCAGTGACGTCTTCCTTACGAACATACTTCGGGTCGCTGGCAGCGATGTGCATGGCAATATCGTGCACCAGTTCCTTGAAGTCATCGGTACGGGCGACGAAATCGCTCTCGCAATTTACCTCCACCAGCACGCCGATCTTGCCTCCGGCATGGATGTAGCTCGCTACAGAGCCTTCGCTGGTGGCACGCGTTGCCTTCTTGGCTGCCACAGATACGCCTCGCTTGCGCAGAACGACAACCGCCTGCTCGAGATCGCCTTTGGCTTCGGTCAGGGCCTGTTTGCAATCCATCATGGGCGCCCCGGTCTTTTCGCGGAGCTCTTTTACTTGTGCAGCGGAAATATTCACGGTAGTTGTGCTCATAAAATCAGTGATTAGTCCTTGGTCGTTTTTCGTTAGCTTTCCTATCACAACGCTGGCAGCGGCCGCGCGTGTTGCCCAACGACCAAAGACAAACGACAACGACTGCCCTTACATAATACGACCCGCGCCGGGCGATGCACGCGGGTCTGATTTCCCTGTGAACTTGCCTGGGGCTTAGCTTTGTATAAAGAACCGTCTCCCTACGAATACGTCTGCGTCTCGACCTGTGGGGTCTCGGCAGCTTCGGCTTTTGCGCCGGAAGGCTGTTTGCGGGTTCCCGTGCCCAGCACGTCTTCCATGCTGATGTCATCGCTATCGACGGTCTCGTCACCGAAGGAGCCGGAAATGTTCTCGGCACCCTCGACCGGAGGCTCCACTGCTGCCATTTCGGCTTGCTGTGCGGCGCCCGCGGCTGCAGCCAGATCCTCGCCTTGCTTGCTCGCGATCTGCGAGCCTTCGACCACCGAGTCGGCGATCTTCGAGGCGAACAGACGAATCGCGCGTAGCGCGTCATCGTTCCCCGGGATCACGTAGTCCACTTCTGTAGGGTCGCAATTCGTATCGACCACGGCGACCACCGGGATGCCCAGCTTGCGGGCTTCGCGCACGGCGATCTGCTCCTTGTTCGAGTCGATAACGAAAATCGTGTCAGGCAGGCGGCTCATGTTCTTGATGCCGGCCAGGTTCGCCTGCAAATGCTTGCGCTCGCGTTCGAGCTTGATCACTTCTTTCTTTGGCAGCAACTCGTAGCGGCCATCGGTGGCCATATCATCGAGTTCCTTCAGGCGCTTGACAGACTTTTGCACTGTCACCCAGTTGGTGAGTAGGCCGCCCAACCAGCGCTGATTCACGTAGAAACCACCACAGCGCGAAGCTTCCTCAGCGATCGCGTCCTGCGCCTGCCGCTTGGTTCCCACGAATAGGACGATCTTGCCTTCGGCTGCCAAGTCCTGAACGAACTTGGAGGCCTCCTTGAACATCTTCAAGGTCTTCTGCAGGTCGATGATGTAGATCCCATTGCGCTCTCCGAAGATGTATTCCTTCATCTTGGGATTCCAGCGCTTCGTCTGGTGCCCGAAGTGAACACCCGCTTCGAGCAACTCCTTCATGGTGATGTTAGCCAATTAACCTCCTATGTTGGTCTGCATCGAAAGACCAGGTTTCAAGGTTGCAACGTTTCAAGGGTTCGAAACCTTGAAACTCTGAAACCTGCGAAACCTTCCCTAACGATTGCCATTCCCGTCCCCGCGCCTGCGGCACGGGAAGAATTGAACACCTAAAATCGAAGTTTCAATGTTTCAAGGTCACAAGGTTTTAAGGCTTTGAAACCTTGAAACTCTGAAACCTTGAAACCTGCAGCGTTACCGCTTGCTGTACTGGAAGCGCTTGCGTGCGCCCTTCTGTCCGTACTTCTTGCGTTCCTTCGATCGCGAGTCCCGGCTGACCATGCCTTCCGACTTGAGCTTCTTGCGCAACTCGCCGTTGAACTCCATGAGTGCACGGGCAATGCCCAGCTTCACGGCATCGGCCTGACCATTCACTCCACCACCGGAGACACGGCACACAATATTGAACGAGGCTGACGTCTCGGTTGACTGCAACGGCTGGCGGGCGCTTGCGCGCTGCGATTCCGTCACAAAATAAGTTTCAAAGGGGCGTCCGTTCACCTTGAAATCGCCGCTTCCTGGACGCAAATAGACGCGCGCGATTGCCGACTTGCGCCGTCCCGTGCCGTAGTACTGAACTTGTTCAGGCATTCTTAGCTTCTAGCTCCTGGCTCTTAGCTCTTGGCATTTTGCGCCCGGCCCGAGCCCAATATCGTTAATCCAAAACCTTACGCTCGAACAACCAGCTCTTTTGCTTCCGGCTTCTGCGCCTGGTGCGGGTGCTTTTCACCGCGGTATACCTTTAGCTTGCTCATCATATGGCGGCCCATTTTCGTTTTGGGCAGCATGCGTGACACGGCTTCCTCAATGATCAGTTCGGGCTTCCTCTCGGAGCGCTTGCGGAAATCCTCCGAGCGCAAACCACCCGGATAACCCGTGTAATGCTGATATTTTTTCTGCTCCGCCTTGACGCCCGTCGTTCGCACCTTCTCGGCGTTGATCACGATCACATGATCGCCAGTGTCGATGAAGGGCGTGTACTTCGGATTTTCCTTGCCCATGAGGATGCGGGCGACCTGCGAAGCCAGGCGTCCCAGGGTTTGGTCCGAAGCATCTACGACGAACCACTTGCGTACGATTTCCCCCTCAGTGGGGAAATAGGTTGACATTCCGAATCTCCCAGAAATAAAAAAACGAAGAAGACCGCTGATTCACCTCTCTCGGCGAAAGCGGAGAGGTTCAGGCGGGCAACCACAGCACTGCCGAAGCTTTAAAGATAACCCACGCTCTCGCCAAATGTCAATGAAAGCTGAGGGTTACCCGCGATCAGAGAAGAGGTTGGAAGTGTCTCACCTTGAGCCGTACTACTCGTATGCCAGCGCGTCGATCGGATCTTTCTGCGCTGCTTTAAAGGCGGGGTACATGGCTCCCGCAATGGCGCTGACCAGGGCAATTCCCGCCGCTTTCAGCGCCCATGTCCAGTCTGGAACGACGTTCAGAGTAGGAATGCGGTAGGCCAAGCCGACGCTGGCCGCCCAGCTGAAGATCACTCCCACCACGATGCCGCCGACCGCGAGGAGCGATGTCTCCCGCAAGATGACGTTCACGATATACAGCTTCGACGCGCCGATGGCCTTTAGAATCCCGATCTCCCGGGTGCGTTCCATCACCGCCGTGTACATGGCCTGGAAGATCACCAGGACACCGATAATGACCGAAATTCCGATCACGACATTAATGAAAATCGAGAGCGCCGGCACATTGCTCGGCGTCATCATCGAGAGATACTCGCGCATCGAACGCACCTGATACTGCTCCATGCCCGGAATCCTCTTGATTTCGGCGGCTACAATCTCTGCATTATCCGGATTATCGGCCTTCACATAGAAGGCGGACGCCTTTCCCTGCGCTCCGGTCAGGTCCTGCAAGGTCTTGATCGGAAGAAAGCGCCGGGCTCCCTTGCCGTGTTCGACCACACCCGCAACCCGGAAGGGATGGTTCAACATTTCGATCGTGTCGCCGGCCTTCACACGACGAGACGATGCAAAGAAGTCATCGACCAGCACGTCATTTGGTGCTTGCATGGGTCCGCCCTGCAGGTAGTGAAACGGGCCTCCCAGCGCTTCGAAACTTTGCGGATCGATCCCATACAGCACCTCGATGTTCCCGCTGGTCTGAATTTGCATCACCACGGGTGAAACCAACCGCACGTGCGGTTGCTTGGCGATGATGTCTGCGATCTTGATGGGTGCCGGTGCGCCAGTGAGACCAACCATGTTCGATGATCCTGGCGGCAGCACAATGACATCAGCGCCAATGCCCAATTGCCGCTGGCGCGAGTCGTTCAGCATGCCGAGCGAGAGCCAGACAATAAGAAGGATCAGGGTGACTTCAAGACCGATCGCCACGATGCTGATCAACGACCGTATCGGCCGGTGCACCAGGTTGGCGACAATCATTTTGTTCATCATAGCGAGCGTTCTACGCAGTCAGCGATTCGATCTGTTACTTGCCTGTGGTGAGGCAGTCCCCGTCTCCTGGCCCTGATCGAGGCGGACGACCTGAGCTCCGGGCGGTTGAGCGAGGGCGAATTTGTCATTACCCAGGTCCGGGTTGATTTCCAACTTCACGATCGTAAGTGTGATGTCGTACTCCTCCGCTGGACGCCAAATCTCAGTCTGTGATGGAAACTTGATCCCCTCGTAGTCCTTGTAATCGTCATACCGGACGTTGGTTACGACATTACCTTCCTCGTCGTAAATGAACTGGCGGTGTGGAAGCAAGTCGACCCGACTGAACACAATCTTTCGTTCGAGATACCAGACGCCGCTCTTATTCTTGCGGATGACTTCGAGTTCGTAGTCGGGTTGCTGCACCTTATGTCCCTTCGCATCATTGACAATCTCGAAATCATTCTCCATGACCGCGATTTCGTCCTTGGGATCGATCTGCGGGATCAGCAACGCCTCATAGATCTGTTGTGGGCGGATGCTCTCCATTGGATTTTCGGGATGCTGCGATTGCACATCGTTGCGCCCGATGACAAAGCGATTTTTCGGTGGAATCCAGAGCTTGAATTCGCGCCCGTCGCTCACCATGTCGAAAGCCTTGTTACGGACGATTGGCATCAATCCGATCATGCGCAGCATCTCCGGCTTGCGCGCGAGCACGTACCCACGAATCTGTTGGTAGTCGGTAACCTTCCCCTTCTTGATTCCGCCAACACTTGTGTCGATATCGACTGTCGCCTGAACTGAACGAAGGCGGGTTGCTTGGCCGTTGATGAAATCGATAAGTTCCTGCTGGGTAGCGGCTTTCAGAGGTGCAGAACTGTACTGGAGTTCGACCTTGCGAGAACGGAACAGGCATCCCGTCAGGGGAAGTACCACGAGTAAAAGCAGAAGCGCTGTACGAGGACGGTAATGAAGAAACATGAAGACTTGTTGGATTCCTTGAGGCTTGGTCGAGATTCCTAAGATTGAGAGTATACCGGAGGAGCGAGGCGAGTGGCCCTTCGGGCGAAATTTCTATTCACGCAAGGTCGCTAGCGGTATCCGGTGCGCGAAATCGAATGCCGGTAGGAGGTTACGTTCCGGTTGTGTTCCTCAAGGCTGGTGGCGAACCGATGATGCCCGTTCCCATCGCTGACGAAATAATAGTAGTTCGTAGTTGCCGGATGCATGGCGGCTTCGAGCGATGTCCGTCCAGGATTGGCTATCGGTCCGGGCGGCAGGCCCGTATGAAGGTAGGTGTTGTACTCCGAAGCTACCCTCAGATCTTCATGATGGAGAGCGCCGGAGTAGGTGCCATCCAGCAGTTCGGCGTAGATCACGCTGGGATCGGCCTGCAGTGCGATATTCCGAGCGAGGCGATTGCCGTAAACGCTGGCGACTAGCGATCGTTCCTCAGGCGCAGCGGTTTCCTTTTCAATAATGGATGCCAGGGTGACCGTCTTCTGAATGTCGGTGGTCAAGCCGAGTTCTTCCGACACTGTCCTAAACTGCTTGACCATGGCCGTCGCCATGTCAGGCAGAGTCTGGGTGCGAGTGAACTGATAGGTATTCGGAAACAGATACCCTTCGAGTGATTTCGCATCCGGCGCGAGGTCGGCGATCAGCGACGTCTGCGATGTGGCAACCTTAAGGAAGTCCTCACGCGTGCCCAGGCCGGCATCCTGGATGGCTTGCGCGATGTCGAACATCGTATAGCCTTCCGGGATTACAACGGTGTGAACGTAGATATCTCCGCGCACGAGGCGACCGAACACTGCCCGCATATCCGCAGGTTTCTCGAATAGATATTCTCCTGCCTTCAATGACTCGTGCCTGCGGAGATGATGCCAAAGAACGAAAGCATGCGTGTCACGAATAACGCCCGCGTTTTTCAGCTCTCGCGCAATGCGGCGCGTCGAATATCCAGAGTGCAGCAATACAAATGTCTGCTGCTGCGGCGTGACTGGCAGGTAAAGAGCCCAGGCCAGCCATCCGCCTACAGAAAGCGCGGCCAATAGAACGAGAGTGAAGAGTATTCGCATGCTACAACGTCTAGTTTAGATGATGAAACTGGAGTATTCGTAAAGTCTGGCGGAAGGAAGGCACGCTATGGGGTCAGTCCTTTGGTCACTCTTGCCTGTGACTACACGGTGATTACTGCTCCAAAACCCTCTCTCTTTTCATCCTGCGCATCAGGGATGTGGGATGAATGCCAAGAATCCGACAAGCCTGCGTCTTATTATTGCCGGTTGCATTCAGAACCTGCTCAATGTAGTTGTGCTCCATCTCGCGCAGGCTTACAAAGGTACGTCCGCTTGCGCCCAGCACGGAAGCTTCTATGTCTTCCTGTTCGGTCCGCTCTCGAATTTCTTCCGGCAGGTAGATGGCGTCGATCTCTCCTTCGGGAGCGAGGATCATGGTCCTCTCAATCACGTTCTTGAGTTCCCGAATATTGCCTGGCCAGCCATAGCCCTGTAAAAGCTCGGCGGACGCGGGATTGAAACCGGTGAATTTCTTGTTCAGTTCGCGGTTGAAGTGATACACGAGATCGAGAGCCAGCGGCACAATGTCTTCGGGACGCTCGCGCAGGGGCGGAATTTCCAGGCGGACTACGTTTAGCCTGTAATATAGGTCCTCGCGGAAGCATCCTTCGGCGACAGCCGATTTCAGATTCCTGTTGGTAGCCGTGATCAGGCGCACGTCGATCTTGATCGTCCGCGTGCCCCCCAGCCGGAGGAAAGTGCCATCTTCAAGAACCCGCAAAAGTTTGGCTTGGACAGTGCTCGACATGTTACCGATTTCATCCAGGAAAACGGTGCCACCATGTGCGCGCTCGAGAAGGCCTTCTTTCCGTTTACGGGCATCGGTGAAAGCCCCGGGTTCGTATCCAAACAGTTCGCTTTCGAGCAAAGTGTCCGGCAAAGCAGCGCAGTTCAGTTCCAGAAGCGGCATCGCCGCGCGCGGACTGGCATAGTGAATTGCTTTTGACAGGACGCCCTTGCCGGTGCCGCTCTCACCCTGAACCAGAATGGTTGTGTGATCGGACTCCGCCGCCTTGCGCGCTACCTCGAGCATGCGAACCATGGTTGGATTACGCGTCACGACCCGTCCGAAATCGTATCGGCCCTTCGCCGATTCGACGGTATCCCGGACGCGCAGTCGCAGCGCCAGCATCTCCGTGGCCCGATGAATCGTCGACACCACGTCCGCCAGGTGAAATGGCTTGATCAGATAATCGTAAGCGCCAAGTTTCATCGCCTCCACGGCCCGATCCACCATATGGTAGGCGCTCATCATGATTACGATGGCCGCAGGAGTCGCCTCTTTTATCTGGCGCAACACTTCAACACCATCGATGCCAGGAAGCACAATGTCGAGAATCGTGATATCGGGCTTCTCTGCAGGGACGAGTTGCAGGGCATCTTCCCCCGATGCTGCCGTAAAGACCTCAAAACCTTCCTGCCGTAGCCCGCGAGTCATGGTCCGCAGCGTGAGTTCTTCGTCATCGACTATTAGTACCGTGTAAGCCATATGCTTTTCGACTTAGCTACACCATTACCTCCGCCGTTTCCTCGGCAAGTTCATCTTCCGACTCCTGGCGCAAGGGGAGCGTGATTGTGACGGTAGTTCCATGGTCCGCCACGCTATCGACGCGGATGTCGCCGTGGTGGCTGCGGACATAAGCTTGGCTGATGCTGAGCCCCAGTCCTGTTCCTTTCCCGCGTTTCGTGGTGAAGAACGGCTCGAAGATGTGCTGCAGCACATCGTGAGAAATGCCGCATCCGGTGTCACTGACGCGGATTTCGAGATCGTCAACATAAGTTAGCTTATGAGCCGAGATCTTGATTCTGCCGCCTTCAGGTGTGGCTTCCGCAGCGTTGAGCAGCAGGTTCATGAGCACTTGCGAAAGCTGGTTGGCATCTACGCGAACATGCGGCAGACCCGGAGGCACCTCGTTCTTTACTTCTTTGCCTCTCAGCATGGGCTGACCTTCAAGGTAGCTGAGAACATCCACGACCAGCCGATGCATGCTGATCTTAGTGAGCATGAGCGGACCTGGACGCGCATAGTTCACCAGACCGCGCAACGTTTTCGAGATACGCTTGGCACCGGCAATGCACTGCTCTATTTCATAACGCTGTTCTGGATCACTTGCAGTTTTGAGCTCAAGCTCCAAGTGGGAAAGAATGCCTAGTAATGGATTATTGATCTCGTGAGCCGCTCCGAGCGCGAGCCGCGCCAGCGCAGCATATTTCTCGAATTCCGCAAGCTGCGCCTGAAACTGCGTTTTCTCCTTGTTCAGTTCTCGTTCTTCGTAAAGCCGCCGGAAGAGTTCTTCCTGGGCCAGATCGCGCTCGCGTGCAAGCTGTTGCGTTAGCGTTTCTTTTTCTTTAAGCTCCGAGGACAACCTGTTCACCTCGTTGTGCCGCCAATACCACGAAACAAGAAGAACCGCCACTGTCGCCGAGCAGACGGGGGCGACGGAACCAATGCCCAAGTCCGACCCCGCGGAGAGTTGCTGGATCGCCGACAACGTATCCAGAGACCCTTGTAAGGCACACGCAATCGCCGGAGAGAGACTCATCCATCTCTCACAATGCGACCTCTAACCTCAAACGGCTGTGATGTGGGTCACTCCCGGATGTGTCGGAAGATCAAGAAGGAAGAGTACGGAAGTACCGCACAAAGAAAAAAGACCCTCCCCGCCAGGAGGGTCTTCTGCCCGGTGCGGCTAAGCTTGTTACTGCTGCGGTACTGGCATGATGTCAGTGATGTGCAACGTGCTGGTGCTCTGGTCCACGCTGCCGGTAACAGTGACCTGCTTGTTTTCATACACCTTGGCTTTGTCCTGGTCGTCCAGTTGATAAGTCATGCTGTCGGTTTTCAGCACGTACTTGCCGCCTGCCTTCACGACCATACCTGTGAATGCGTTGCTCTGCGACGCCGGGCTAGCGGTCGTGCTGTCCTGAGACGGCGAAGGCTGAGTTGACGGGCTGGTCGTGTCCTGTGATGGACTGCTCTGCGGCGTCATGTCCGGCTGCTGTGAAGGACTGGCTTGTGGCGTCGCGTCCGGTTGTTGCTGGTCGCTAGGTTGGGCTGTACCCGGCTGAGTTGTGCTGGGCTGAGCTGCTGGATCCTGCGGGGATTGATCCTGTTGCGCGAACGCTACCGGCAACAGAGCCATGGATAGTGCGACTGTGGCGAAAACTCCGATCAATTTCTTCATGAAGAATCCTCCTCCTCAGAGTTGCGACGAGTAGTGCAAGCCGATGACCAATAAGGGAGCAGGTTTTTGTAGGAGTTACATCGCGAATCAAAACGCTGATAGAGCAGTTTTTATCAAGCGAATTAGCCAGAATTTCGCCGTAATGAAAATCCCGTAAGGGGTCTTACATAAGTGCCGGTATTAGCGCTCGGTCTAACGCTTCTCTTCGTTTTGGCGGAGCCAATCCAGAAACATCTGCTCGATCGGCTTATCGTACGTCATCATGACGTGCCGCACCGTGTGGCCGCTCACTACGTGGCAAACCTCTTCCGCCAGATTCTTGGCGTGATCGCCGGCACGCTCAAGAGATTGGGTCATGAAAATGACTTGCATGCTGGCCTGCCGCTGAATGTTCTCAGGATTTTCAATGTGGCGCAGGAAAACCAGGTTGCGGAGGCGGTCCATCTCCGCGTCAGCACGTAGCACATCAACGGCTTTCTTTACGTCGCGGGTGGAAAAGGCCAGGCCGACATCGTTCAGCATCTTTTCGAGCACCGTCGCCATGTGGGTCAGGTCGCGGGTGTCTTGGGGATCTAGCCGTGCTCCGGCGGCCTGGGCGCTGCTTGCGAAGCTCAACAAAAGGTCACCGATGCGCTCAACGCCAATCATGATTTTCATGCACGCCAACAACTCGCGAGCTTCTGGTGCGCTTACATGGGTGATAGCTTGCGTGACGCCATCGTCAATCTGCATGTCCAACGTATCGAGGACTTTTTCCCGATCTCGCAGGCTATTCAACAAGGGAGTAGACGCAGTGGCGATTCCTTCCGCAGCGGCGCCGGCAGCTTCCTTGGCGAGGCGGCAGGCCTCAATCGTCATCTTAACCAGGGTCGCTGGCGAGAGTTCTGACTTGGGGCTCTTGATACTCGCAGTGCCCATGTATTCGTCCCTCCGGGAGGAGCCCAAGCGGCCTCGGATTCCTACCGCTGTTCCTTGTCTTTGCAGATTGCGTAGCAAGACAAAAGAATAGGTGTTTTGACTGGTACTCTGGTTAAACGGATGTAAATTTTTGTATTGGGATGATAAAAATTTCGAGCTCCTGACTCAGCAATCTCAATCTGAAGACAGAGTGGGAAGAGTGAACAGGAACGTGGATCCGTGATTCAGCTCGCTTTCGGCACGAATCGTGCCCCCATGAGCCAGGACAATATGTTTCGCAATGGCTAGGCCCAATCCTGTCCCGCCGGATTCGCGGGAGCGGGCCTTGTCCACCCGGTAGAAACGCTCGAATAGCCGCTTCAAATGTTCGTAGGGAATGCCTGGGCCGAAATCCCGTACATAAAACTCGATGGATTCCACTGATGCATTCGTTCCCAGGACGATGAGCTTGCCCGAGCTTCCGTATTTCAACGCATTTTCTATCAAGTTCGAAAACACCTGGTTGATCGACTCTCGATCGGCGACTACGACACCCTTGGCAGTGTGCGAAACCTCAAGTTCAATCCCCTGGGTCCGCGCAATCTCACGAAAGTTCTGAACCGCCTCTTGCAAAATTTCTTCCGAGCTGACCGGCTGCATATCGAAACGCTGCTCTCCTGATTCTACGCGGGCCAATGTGAGCAGATCCTCAGTCAAGCGCGACATGCGCATGGCATTCTTGCGGATGATCTCAAGGAATTCCCGCGTTGAATCGCTCTCCGACGTAGTGTCGAGCAACGTTTCGGTGTAGCCCTGAATGGAGGTCAGCGGAGTGCGGAGCTCGTGAGACACGTTGGCGATGAAGTCGCGCCGTGTTTTCTCTACTCGCTCCGTCTCTGTCAAGTCGCGCAACACAGCGACCGAACCGCCGCCGGGTAACGGTGCCGCGGTGACGTCAAATGCTCGCCCGACAAGTATGGAGGTTGCCCGAGTCGTGCAGACTTCACGTGATTCACTGGCTGTGCGAACCGCTTGCAGGAAATCGGGATCGCGTACCGTCTCCACTATGGGGGCCTTTAGCCGGGTTCTCTGCGGCACCAGTTTGTCCATGCTCAGATTTGCCCACTGTACCCGGTCATCCGGGCCCACGGCGATGACGGCATCCCGCATGCTATTCAGCAGAGTCTCGAGTTGGCGCTGGCTCTCCTGTAAGGACAGAATGCTGCTCTGCAGATACTGTGCTGTCTTGTCCAACGAGAGTGCGATGCTCCCGATTTCATCGGTGGATTGCTCGTCGATCCTAGCGGTTAGATTACCGGCTGCGATCTCGTCGGCGAAACGCATAATGCGGTTCAAGCGTCGGGCAGTCCATTCGGCCGCAATCGCCGAGAGCAGGATGGCTATCACAAGAGCGACGGTCGATCCGAATATCAGGGTACGTCGAAACCCGGAGGTTGTGGCTTCAATATCGGAGAGCGGATAAGCAAGCCGGACTGCACCGCCCGAGATCGGGGCGGCCACGTAAAGAAACGGAACTCCCAGGGTATGGCTCTTGCGTTCATTTGTCCCCACCGATCCACCCAACGCTGCGACAAATTCTGGCCGTCCTGCGTGGTTCTCCATCGCGTCCGGAGCAGCTTCGGAATCCGCCAGCACCTTACCCTGGGCATCGATTACGGTCACGCGCGCTCCCGCGGCGCGGCCTTCCTGGGCCACTAAGTCTTGCAGAGAATGCTGGCGATCGCTATTGACGTGGTTTGCCAGCATTAGGGTTTTTTGTGTGAGATTGCGTGCGATTTCCCGGCGCAACGAATCTTCCCAGGTTCGCCGTACCGAAAAATCCAGGATTAAAGCGACGGCGGCGATCACCAGCAGGAAACCTGCCATCAGTTTTGAGAAGATCCGATTCTTCACTTCGGAGCCTCGAAGCGGTAGCCCGCGCCTCGAACGGTCCTCAGATAACGGGGATTTTCAGGATCCGGCTCGATCTTTTCGCGAATGCGACGAACGTACACATCGACTGACCGCGGAGTGACATAGGCAGTATCTCGCCAGACCGAGTCAAGTAACTGGTCGCGCGTGAAGACCCTTCCTACGTGACGAATGAAGTAGTCGAGCAGGCGGAACTCCGTAGCGGTTGTTGTGACGAGAGTGCCCCGCACCGAAAGGGTCATCGCACCAGGGTCGATTTCGATATCCCCGACCCGCACCGGAGATTGCGAAAGCGGGCGCTCGAAGCGGCGCAACACAGCCTTCACGCGGGCGACCAGTTCACGGGGACTGAAAGGCTTGGGAATGTAATCGTCGCCACCTAACTCAAGCCCGAGGATGCGGTCTGCTTCTCCACTTTTGGCCGTCAGGAAAATAACCGGGATTGGGGCGAGCGTTTGGGTTTGACGGATTTGCCGACAGAGGTCGAGGCCATCCTTGCCGGGGACCATGATGTCAAGAATGAACAGGGCTGGATGCTGGCGCTCTGCTTCGGGGATGACGGTGTTTCCCGCAGGGAACAGCCTTACAGAAAAGCCGGCGCCCTCCAGGTGGTGGCGGACCAGTCGTGAGATATCCGGATCGTCTTCAACCACAAAGATATTGGGTTTCACGGGGATATTGTAGCTGGCGCGAGTAGCTGCTAACTAGAGAGGCAGGTTAGGGTCCCTAGCCTGCAGTCATTACAAAAAGGTAAGGAACAAACCTGAGCTGGCGCTCGTACCTACCTCTGGTGAGGTGCGCGATGAAGAAACATGCGATGGCAGCGTTCTGGATAACCTGCCTTGGATTATGGCTGGCTTCCGCTGTTCTGGGATTTGCGCAGTCGAGCCCATCGAAGGACAACGAAGCAACGGTGCAACAGAAGTTCGTCTCTGACGGCTCGATTCGTCTGCACATGGAAGCGGGTGACTACACGGTCGAAGGAACTGACTCGACAGACATTGTCGTTACCTATTCTGCCAAAGATGCGGAGCACCTGAAGAACATCCATGTCAATTTTAAGACCTCCGGATCGAATGCCGAAGTTTGGGTCAAGAACACTCCGCATAACGATTTCCATGCGACGATCCAGGTGCCCCATAAGTCGCACCTATGGATCCGCTTGAGCGCCGGCGATTTGGATATCAAAGGAATTGAAGGCGACAAAGACGTCGCACTTCGCGCAGGCGACTTGGACATTGAGATTGCCCGTCCCGAGGACTACGGGCACAGGGAGGCGTCAGTTACAGCAGGTAGTATCGATGCTTCGGCTTTCAATGTCTCAAAAGATGGCCTATGGCGATCTTTTAAACAGGACGGGCCGGGGAAGTACAGCATTCGCGTTCACCTTTACGCAGGCGACATTACGTTGCGACGGACGTCGTAGGCTGGCCTACCGCAGCGCCCGCATTCGCCAAGGTCCATGCCTTTCCGTCGAAGTGCGAGGGCAGCCTAAGGCCAAACAGCTTGAGGATGGTGGGCGCCACATCGACGATGGCTGTCTTCTCATCCGCGATCTTCTGATTGGAAAACAAAACGCCGGGCACTAACCGTGGATCGATGCAGTGGTCGCCGCTCCACGCCTTGATGTTGTCCTCGAAAATCGTGCTGGTCACGCGACCTGTCACCGAATCCCATGATGCCCGAAAGCCGTCGCCGTAACCGACCAGCAGGTCGGGAGCATTATCGATGTACGGCCCCGCATAAACGGCATCGCATGCGAAGACGCCGGTGATGCCAACGCTGCCCGAAGCCGGATCCTTCAATCCGTCGAGCTTCGTCTTTAATTCCTCTTTGAGTGCATCCGCATCCTTTTCATCCACAATTCCGTAGCGCTCACGACCCCTGATGTTCAGATAGAGTCCGTTCAGGCCCATGGTGTAGGCGCGTGTTCGGGACCAATCCACGTCTTCGAACCAATCGCGGCTCTCGGTGACGCCCTCTTTCAATGCGATGTAGCCATTGTTGTAGAGCCAGCCGTTCAGGTTCACGCAGCGCTGGAACGACTTGAATCCGTGATCAGATACGATCAACAGTAAGGTGTCATCATCGATCTGTTTCAGGACCTTGCCGATAAGGCCGTCGACGCGTTTGTAAAGGTCCTGGATGACCTGGGGCCGCTTATCGCGTGGAACGTTACGCGCGGCTGGATGGTCGTCGTCCAGGTATCGCCAGAACATGTGCTGGACACGGTCGGTGGTATCGAAGACGCACGCACACAATCCCTTCGGCGTCTTCTCTAGTGCGTCAAACAGCATCTTCTCGCGGTCTTCGTGATTGCCGTATGCCTGCGCTAGAAACGCGTTGTCATCGAGGACTTCTTCATTCAGCGCCCATGTATCTTCTGCTAGACCGAGGGTTGCATACGGTCCGAAAAGCTTCGAGAGATAAATCGAATACGTGACCGGGTGCGAGATTGGCAGGTCGGGATGGCCGGGATCGATGTTTACCGGCGTGACATATACGCCCAGCTCCGGCTCCAGCTCTTTCAAGTAGAAGCGGCAAATTCCTCGCGCAGAAAGTCCCATGCTGGACTTGAACTTCACTGGAATCCAATCCGAGTAGTCGCCGACCTTGAGTGTGAACGACTCGTTCTCCACCTCAATCTTGGCAGTTTTCTTGCCTAAGTCGGGGTGGATTGCGAAATCAATCCGCATCTCTTTTCCTGCCGCAACTGGATCGTCCGGGCCGGGGACGTATGAGTGATATCCCTTGCTATTGCGCTCGATTGGAACTCGTACGCCGCCCTCGCGGAACTTGTCGCTGCTGGCGCGGGTAGTGCAGAAGCAGAAAGTACCCTGGCTGCCTTTTAGATCCGGAACGCACATGCCGGAGAGAAGCACACCCGAAAACTTCTCCGGAGGAAACGTTACAGGCACGCGAATCACCGAGCAAAAAATGCCCGCCTCACCAAGCCAATGCCAAAATGGAGTTCCTTTACGCATGCCTTTGATCTGAGCTTTGCCTAAAGGGATCACGTACTTGCCGATTTTCAATTCGCGCTTCGGACCTTTGATCTCCGCCGACGAGAGAAACGGAAGATAGTTGCTCGTGTCGCGCGCCAGGAAGTCATAAATGTTGTGCTTGCCGGGATTCACGCCGGTCATGAATGTTGACCATGCCACCGGAGAAATCGGGGGATACGTCGTTCGCAACTTTCGGAAGGTCCCAGTTGATTTCAGCCTAGCGAGATTTGGCAGGATCCCTTCTCCGATGAAGCGATCGGCGAGTTCGGGATCCATCCCGTCAAAGCCTAGGATCACGGCGCGCTTGAACCGCGCTTTGCCATAAGCATTGCGTCCGCGAATCACGCGCCACAGGTAGCGCAGCGGCCAGGTCAACAGCGCATACATTGAGTATAGGAACGCAACAAAAAGCGTCCAAAACGAGGACAACACCGCAAAGCCAGCACCTGGGCCGGCATAGGCATGCGCGGGGAGCGGCAGGAGAATTACGGCCGCTACTAGAAGGATCGCGGCGAATATGCGGCTGTGGGTTGTACGTCTCATATCTCAATTCCTAATACGCTCTTGAAGATGAATCCGGCCACCAGCGACAATACAAAGAACAGGACGATCCAGTTCCACTCCATCCAGGTAAATTGATAACTGCGCTCTGGATATTTGACGTCGATCGCCTTGATCGGACTGCTATCAGGCAAGGCAGGCTCCGATGAGCTGAAAAGCCGCTCCCAATAAGGAGCGCGCATCCGGCTCAGCGAAATGCGGTTCATCTGCGGCGAGACAATGACTCGCTTGGCAAAGGTCTGCCCCGCAGCCGCGACATTTACGTCATACGTTCCTTGCTTGGTCGCAATCAATCTCCAGACCACTTCATTATCGCTCGGCACATGGACTGCCGGAGCGGAGATCGTAAGTTCCGGAGGTAGTTGTAGCGAGACGTCATTCACAGTATCCGCAGCGGCAGTCTTTACCTCCACCAGAAATGGCTGATCCTGCTCGATTGGCGAGTATCCCAGGTACCAATCAAGTTGCACCAACATGAAGGTCATCGGAATAATAATGATGAGCAACGGCTTGAATGCCAGCTTGATATAGCGCCCGGTGCCAAAAATGATGCGTCCGTAGGCGCGAACTACGACCGAGAGCTGGTCCTGAAAGAGCCGCACCGCGAGCAGTTGTGCCTTGAGTTGATCCTTGGCTACAGCGATGGCGTCCTGGTCGGAGGTGTAATAAAAAAGAACGACCATGATCAATCCGATGATGATGGAGAGAATGATCACGATGGCAAGCGGGCTATTGAGCAGAAAGAGTCCCGCGGCAAAGTTGCCAGATATGAAATGAAAATGTGGTTTCATCCAATGTTGCGATCGCGCGCGTAAGTAACTTGAACAACGGCTAGAAAACGACTGGTAGCTCCTACTCTATATACCCTAGTCCCTGCAACCGCTTCTTCATCATCTCTTTCGAGGTCGAGTCACCTTCCTCGGGGGGCAGGATCTTCTTTATTTCTTTTTCCAACATGTGGATGACGAACTCATCCACCGACTCGTACCCGGCCGCATCGGCGCACTTCTTGGCCTTCTCCAGCAACTCGCCTTCGATCTTTACCCTATGTGAGCCAAACATGAATCCTCCTGCTTATTGACGTCCTGCGCCGTCCGCTGCAAAAACAGAATGCCCCGCCATAACGTCGGGCTTGGCAATACCGAACTCCGCCAAAATCGTCGGCGTGATGTCGGTCAGTGCTGGCGACGCAATCTCAATCTTGCGGTTGCTGAGCAATACGCCGGGCACGAGCGTGTAGTCCATGCAGTGGTCGCCGCTCCACGGATTGTCGTTGTTCTCGAGCACGTCCGACGGAAAGTTGCCGAGAATCGTCTGCCACCCGGCGCGGTAGCCACGGTTATATCCGACCAGCGCATCGGGACCCTTGCGTGCATTCGGACCCTGGTACGCCTCGCTTGCAAAATCGATGCGCGTGATGATTGGCTGCCCATTCTCCGGATCCCGCTCAGCCAATAGCTTCGTCCGTAACTCGTTCAATAACGCATTCTCTTCGATGCCGGACTGTACGATTCCTTCGCGCTCGCGTCCGCGCAAGTTCAGATACAAACCATTCAACCCGATTCCATATGCCCGTGTGTTGCTCCAGTCAACGTTCGCCATAGGAACGTTCGGATCAAAATTGCCACTCTTCAATTTCACGTAACCATTGTTCAACAGCCACGTATTCAGGTTGAACGAGCGGTTATAGGGAGCAAATCCGTGGTCTGAAAGCACAAGGAGCGTAGTGTGTTCGTCGAGTTTTGGCAGCACCTCTCCCAGCACTTCATCGATCTGCTGATAGAACTCCTCGAGCGCAGACCCATATTCCGCCGCCGCCGCTGCGTCATATTTCGGACTCTTCGAATCCGTCAGCCGCCACATCATGTGCGCGTTCAAATCCAGGCTCGAAAAATAAAAGAAGAACAATCCCTCATGGAACTTCGGAAACTCGGCGTCGAAAATCTTCCGGTGCTCCTCGAGCACCGTGTGCGACTGCTCAAGAAACTGCTTGTCATCGAGCACACCCGCCGACAACGCCTTCGTGTCCTCCGAAATCCCTTGCGTATAAAACTCCCCGGCCTCTTTCGCCAGATCGCGTGAATAGCTCGATGGAGTCGAGATCGGCAACGCCGGAGCCGCAGGATCGATATTCACTGGCGATACGTAAAGCTCAAACCGCGGATGGGCCTGCTTCAGATAGAAGCGGCACATCCCGCGCACGTTCCCGAAGAACGGAATCAGCTGAAATTCCACCGGAACCCAATCGCTCCACTCGCCCTCTTTCAGGACGAACTCATGACCCTGCAGTTCAATCTTCGCCACCGATTCAAGCGGATCAACTGAAGCGGTAAACGGCTCCATGGTGGGCGGAGAATTCTTGCGAAAACTGTTATCCGGACCCATCAGGGTTGCTTTGACCTGCGAGTTATCGACCTGCACCGGAATGATCTGCCCGCCCTCGACGGCGCCCGGGGTTGCCATTGGATCGTCGGTATAAAACGAGAACGTCCCATACGTGCCGCGCAAGTCGGGCGTTCCCATGCCAGAAAGGGTGAATCCCTTCGCGGGCACTGGAGGAAAATTCGCGGGAATGCGAATCACCGAATTCGGCACGCCGTGCTGATCGAGAATCTCCCAAAAGCTTTTGCCTTCGCGCAGTTGTTCGGCGCTTCCACTCCCCAGGGGAATCACCCAGCTACCAATCGAAATCGAATGTTTCGGAGGCTCCACGCGCGAGGTCGAGAAGTACAGCTCCATCGTCTTCGGATCGCGATGGATGAAGTCAAAGATGCCGTGTCCACCGGCGTTCATGCCGGTAATCAGGTTCGACCACGCCACGGGACTCTGCGGCGGAATGCTGGTCGTAAGACGTTTATACGATCCCGTCTGCGCCAGCTTCGCGAAGTTGGGCATCTTGCCCGCTTCCATGAAGCGGTCGAGTAACTGCGGATCCATCCCGTCGATGCCGAGGATGATCAGCTTCTGCTGGCCACTCCACGCACCGCTGGCGCGCTGGCACGAGTAAAGCAGCAGGGTCGCAGCGCACAGCAGCAACGCACCCATAACCCTACCCGCTTTTTTCAAATGCATGCTTCCTTTTATCTTCCAGGCTCCGAAATGGTTTCCCCAATTTGCCCGGGTGGGCAGGCGGAAAACAACAGAAGAGCGGTATACCCAGGAAATAGGTAGATAGGTGATTCTGGCGTGGAGCACGGGTTGTGTCAAGGGAGGGAAAGACTCTCGCCGGGAAGCCTTCTTTCAGGAAAATCGCTGCAGGCATTAGACTGATTCCATGTTCCGGAAAGCAGTTTGGTTGCTTGTTCTGGTGGTGTCTATTCCCACGGCTCTAGGCGCGGCGTCGAAGCCTAACGTCATCTTGGTCACCCTTGACTCAACCCGGGCCGACCGCATGGGATTCCTGGGCGCGAAGAGTAAGCTCACTCCCAGCATCGACGGGTTAGCGCAGAATGCGATCGTCTTTGAGAAGGCTTACACTCAGGCGCCGACAACCGTCACATCGCACGCAACCATACTGACCGGGACTTATCCCCAGACTACTCAGGCTACTGAATTCGGCTCTCCCCTCGCGGCGACTCTTCCGTATCTACCTGACGTGCTTCACGCTAAGGGATATCACACTGCTGCGTTCGTTGGTTCGATCGCTCTCGATCCGCGCAACGGATTTGCTCCCGGCTTCGATCGCGGATTCGAAGCCTATGACGCCGGCTTCCACCCTCCGCAAGCGGGTGAGAACCGCTTTGGCTCAGTCGAGCGTCGCGGAGATCAAGTCGTTACGCGGGCCATTGGGTGGATCACCAAGAATGCGAAGGGACCTTTTTTTGTTTGGATTCATCTCAACGACCCTCACGCACCGTATGGAGCCTCCTACGACAATGCAGTCCGCGCCACCGACACAGCACTCAGCAAGTTACTAAGCTCGCTACGCACGCAAAATCTCTATGACGATGCCATCATCATCGTTGTCGCCGACCACGGCGAAAGCCTAGGGGCCCATGGCGAAGATACCCACGGCATCTTCTTATATGACGAAACCACGCGCGTGCCGCTCCTGGTGAAGCTTCCGAAGAATCAGCTTGCCGGCAAGCGCGTCTCAAGCCGAGTTCGCCTGGTCGATGTAGCCCCGACTGCGCTCGAAGCCGCCGAAGTACCCGTTCCATCCCAAATGCAGGGGCAATCCCTTCTTCGGATTGCGAAGGCAAGCTCGACGGCAGACCAACAGGTTTACGCCAGCAGCGACTTATCGCAGCGAGGATTCGGCTGGAGCGGTCTCGAATCCTGGATCGCGAACAAGTATCTATACATTCGCGCACCGAAGCCTGAGCTCTACGACGTGATTGCTGATCCCGGTGCAACGAAAAACCTGGCGCAGAGTTCGAAGGGAACTCTCGACACAATCGCCGGACAGTTGGCGTCATTCGATCAACACTTCAGCCAAGGCGCGAAGGGTGGCAGTCAACTCAGTTCGTCGGAGATGCAGAAGCTGGCTTCGTTGGGTTACGTTGGCCTGCAGAAGTCAGCAGGCGCGAGCACGGCAGCCACCGGCACCGACCCCAAAGATGAAATTGCAACCGCCAACAAAGTCCTGAGCGCGTATTCCGACGTGCTGGGTGGGCAGCCGGACAAAGCCATCGCTGCACTTCAGCCTATCGTCGCCAAGAAAGGAGACATTTATCTTGCGCAGTACGCGCTGGGAGTGGCGAGCACGCAGCAGCAGAAATTCGCTGAAGCAGTGAAATACCTGCATAAGGCAATTGAACTTCAGCCGGATGCTTCTTGGGCGCACTACTACATGGGCATGAGCTTGCTCAAAACTGGCGATGTTAAGACTGCAGCGGTTCACCTGGAAATCGCAGCATCGCGGCTGGCTGAATGCGGAAGCGCCCACGCGATGCTAGGGGAGGCATATCAGAAACTCGGCCGCGCAGAAGATGCGAAAAAAGAGCAGACGCGAGCACAACAGTTAGGGAAATAAGGTAGACCTTGTCATCCTAAGCGCAACTTGTCATTCTGACCAGAGCGAAGGCGTTCGCCGAGCGAAGTGGAGTAACCCTTTGTTTACGAGGGTCCTTACATAGAATATGCGGACCCGTCGCCGCACAATCAACTACCCCTCCCCGCTCAACTCTTTCACGATGTTGCCCACGAAACCTTTCGCGTCGCCGAATAGCATGAGCGTCTTGTCGAAGTAATAAAGAGGATTATCGATCCCTGCAAAACCCGGGCTCATGCCGCGCTTGATGACCATCACCGTCCGTGCTTTGTCTACGTCCAGAATCGGCATTCCGAAAATTGGGCTGGTGCGATCGGTTCGCGCTGCCGGATTAGTCACATCATTTGCACCGATGATTAGCGCGACATCGGTTTGCGGAAAGTCACCGTTGATCTCGTCCATATCATGCAGGCGGTCATAAGGAATATCGGCCTCTGCTAGCAGAACGTTCATATGTCCGGGCATGCGTCCAGCGACAGGATGAATCGCGAAATTAACATCCACTCCGCGCTTCGCGAGCGCGTCATACAGCTCGCGCACCTTGTGCTGTGCCTGCGAAACCGCCATACCATAACCCGGCACGACAACAACCTTGTTTGCTGCAGAAAGAATTGCGGCAGCCTCTTCCGGCGTGGCGCTGCGGGTCGTCTTCGCTTCCTGTCCTGCGGCGGCGGAGGTCTGGAGTTGTCCGAAGCCTCCGAACAGCACGTTGCTGAATGATCGGTTCATCGCCTTCGACATGATCACCGACAGAATGAATCCCGACGATCCATCCAGCGCGCCCGCGATGATTAGCAGCTTGCTGTCTAACACGAATCCCATTGCCGCGGCCGACAGTCCGGCGTACGCATTCAACAGTGAGATGACCGTGGGCATATCCGCGCCGCCGATCGGAATGACCAGCAACACTCCAAAAACCAACGCGATTCCAATCATGAACGGGTAGAGCTGGCTCTCTCCGGGATTGAACACCAGATAAACGGCCACGAATACGGCTGAGGCGAACAGCAGCGCATTCACGACATTTTGGCCGCGATATACAAGAGGCCGCTGCGGCAGAATCTCTTGCAGCTTTCCCGCCGCCATCAGGCTGCCGGTGAATGTCAGCGACCCGAGGATGACTTCCATCGAAAGCACCGACATCATGAACTTCGATACGTCCGGAGTGCGCAGGTAGTATTCCGCCGTCCCGACGAGCGTCACGCAAAGTGCGCCGAAGGCATGGCTCAGTGCGGTTCGCTGCGGGACTGCGGTCATGTGTACTCGGCCCAGCGGAATGCCGATAATCGTTCCAATCACCAGAGAAATAGTGATGGTGGTGTAGTCCACGATGCCGTGTTGCAGCAGCGTGCCGCCGATCGCCAGCAGCATGCCGAACTCTCCGGCGTGGATCCCCCGTCGCGCCGTGCTCGGCGAGCTCATCCATTTCAGCGAAAGAATAAAGAGGATGCTGGCTAGGAGATAGATGATCTCAATGACGCTTTGTGTGACGGGCAGAGTGTTCATTTGGTCGGTCGGCTCGTCTTGAACATCTTCAGCATGCGCTCCGTGATGATGAAGCCTCCGACGATGTTGCTGGTGGCAGCGATGATTGCGATCGCCCCCAGAATGGTGGCCAGTTCACTCTTCCGTTCGCCGACCAGGACGATCGCTCCGACTACCGCTATCGCGTCAAGGGCGTTGGTCAGCGACATCAGCGGTGTGTGCAGTAGCGGTGAGACGCGGCGGATCACTTCGAATCCTATGAATCCCGCCAACATGAATATGAATAGCCCGTTGAGGAGAGTGGAACTCATCTTTGCCTGTCCTTTAACTTCTTACGGCGCTTATGCGGTAACCGGAGGAGCAAGCGCCGGCATCGAAAATGCTTCTCGAACGCGTGCATTCACCACTTGCCCGCCATGGATAACCAGCGTCTCGCGAATGATCTCGTCTTCCAGGTTCAGGTTCAGCTTCCCGTCTTTCACCAAATACTGCAGGAACGCCGTGATGTTGCGCGCGTACATCTGGCTGGCGTGATAGGGCACGCCACTCGCGACATTGATCGCGCCAATGATCGTAACGCCGTGTTCGACTACTGTTTGCCCCGTTCGCGTCAGCTCGCAGTTGCCGCCACGTTCTGCCGCCAGATCGAAGATGACCGATCCCGGTTCCATCCTCTCGACCATATCGCGCGTCACCAGCACCGGTGACTTCTTCCCCGGAACCACGGCAGCTGCAATGACCACATCACTTTCTTGCACGACTTTTCCAAGCAACTCGCGCTGTCGCCGGTAGAAACTTTCATCCTGTGCGCGCGCATATCCACGGGCATCCTGCGCGTCGGATGCTTCGATCGGCAACTCAACGAATCTGCCGCCAAGGCTTTGCACTTGTTCTTTCGCGGCTGGACGCAGATCGTAGGCTGATGCTACAGCTCCCAGTCTTCGCGCCGTGGCGATCGCCTGCAAACCCGCGACTCCAGCGCCGATAACCAACACTCGTGCGGGCGTGATCGTTCCCGCCGCAGTTGTCAGCATCGGGAAAACACGGGGATGGTGATCCGCCGACACCAGCACCGCTTTGTATCCGCAAAGTGTTCCCATCGACGAAAGCGCGTCCATGCTCTGAGCCCGCGTTGTGCGGGGAATCAGTTCCACCGAAAATGCCGTCACACCGGAATTCGCAATCTCAAGGTTGATTTCCGACGATCCCAGCGGTCGCAGAAAACCGATCAGCACCTGGCCTGGCCGAAACAAGGGAAGGTCAGTGCGTCCGGTCAGGTCGTTCGATCCGTAGGAGAGGACCTGGACAATGATATCGGCCGCCTTGAACACGGCGGCACGGTCGGCTGCAACCTGGGCACCCTTTTCGGTGTAACGCGCGTCCGGATACCCGGCTTCTACTCCGGCGCCGGATTCCACCATGATCTGGAATCCCGCCTTAAGTAAGGTGGGAATAACCACAGGGACCAGCGCAACCCTGCGCTCTCCTGGATAACTTTCTTTCGGAACACCGACGATCAAGCAGCCACCCTCTGATGTTTTGCTAACGGCCCTTCATTCTAGCTTACTGACCACAAATCGGGGATGCCGCTCGCTACTTGGGAGGGAATCACTTGCAGTTGCGACGGAATTGTAAGGAATCACTCGCGGTACGACTTGATGTGCCAAGTATCGCGGGCGTATTCCATGACCGTTCGGTCGCTTGAGAAGAAGCCCATTCCCGAAATATTCAGAAGAGCCTTCCTTCCCCACGAAGATTTCTCGAGGTACGCGGTAGTGACTTCCTCTTGCTTTTGTAGGTAGGACTCGAGATCCGCAAGGTTGAAATATGGATCGCCTCCGCTCAGCAAGACCTGCCGAATCGGCTTGTAGATTCCCGGCTCGGACCCGCAGAGTTCCTTGCTATCCAGGAAATCGATAACCCGGCGGATACATGGATTCTGGTGGTAGTAGTCCATCGAGACATACGTCTTGTTCTGACGGTGCTGGCGGATTTCGCCGGCGGTCAGGCCGAAGATGAAAATATTGTCGGCACCCACAGCTTCCTGGATTTCAATGTTCGCGCCATCCAGAGTTCCGATCGTGAGCGCGCCGTTCATCGCCAATTTCATATTGCCAGTGCCGGATGCTTCCATGCCGGCTGTCGAAATCTGTTCACTCAAATCGGCTGCGGGAATGATCTTCTCCGCCATCGAAACCTTGTAGTCGGGCAAGAACACCACGGAGAACAAATCCGTAACCCTTGGATCGCGCAGGATGCACTGACTGAGGTCGTTGATCAGCTTCACGATCAACTTCGCCATGTAGTATCCCGGCGCCGCCTTGCCCGCAAAAATCCAGGTACGCGGCACGCGAGGAGCGATTCCGTCTTCGATCAACCCAAGATATTGATGGAGAATCGAAAGCACGTTAAGGAGTTGGCGCTTGTACTCATGGATGCGCTTTACCTGAACATCAAAAAGGCTAGCGTTGTTGACAATGACACCAGTACGCTCACGAATAAGTTTGGCGAGCCGCAGTTTGGCTTGGTATTTCGTCTCGAAAAACTCCGTCTGCAATTCTTCCGAGCCTGCATGCGCCGCTAGTTCCTGCAAACGCGAGGGACTCGAGATCCATTCTTTGCTGATGGTGCGTGAGATGAGGCCCGTCAGAGGAGCATTCGCCTCGACTAGCCAGCGACGGTGGTTTATCCCATTGGTCTTATTGTGAAAGCGGTCCGGCCACAGGGCGGCGAAGTCAGGCAAGAGTTCTTCCCTGACCAACTGCGAATGCAACTTCGAGACCCCATTCACCGCATGGCTGCCGAGGATGGCCAGATTCGCCATGCGAACGGACTTTTCATTACCCTCCTCCACCAGGGACATTCTCTGTACCCTCGCCTCATCATGCGACCAGAGCACCCTCACCTGTTCGAGGAAGCGGTGATTGATTTCCATAATTACTTGCAGGTGACGCGGTATCACATACTCAAGCAGGCCCATCGGCCACCTCTCGAGCGCTTCACCCATTAAGGTGTGGTTGGTATAGGCACAAACTGCCTGCGTCCATTCCCAAGCCTTTTCCCATGGCACTTCATGTTCGTCAACCAAAATGCGCATCAGTTCCGCCACCGTCAGCGCGGGATGCGTGTCGTTCATGTGGATGGCGACTTTCTCGGGGAATAGCTCAATGCGGTCATGTTCCTTGAAGAAACGGCCCATGATGTCGCGGACCGAGCAGGCAACAAGGAAATATTCTTGCAGCAAGCGCAACTCGCGCCCCGATGGGGCGGCATCGTTGGGATAAAGGACCTTCGAAATATTTTCGGAAGAGATCTTCTCCTGCACCGCACGGACATAGTCGCCGGTGTTGAAGATGTTCATGTCGAACTCGCTTGAAGATCTCGCCGAGAACAGGCGAAGATAGTTGACCGTCCGGCCGCCGCGCCCGACAATCGGCAGATCATAGGGAATACCGACGATCAGACGCCAGTCCATCCACATCGGATTCGGATTTCCAAGGCGGTCCGCGCCCTGCTCGACATGGCCATAAACGGGAACCAGACAAAGATCAACCGCACGTTCGAGCATCCATGGCGACTCGTTCGCGAACCACTGATCGGGCGTTTCGTATTGCCGTCCGCCTCGAATTTCCTGCTTAAACAAACCAAATTCGTAGTTAATGCCGTACCCGTACCCCGGCATGCCCAAGCTCGCGAGTGAATCCAGAAAGCAAGCGGCCAGGCGCCCGAGGCCGCCGTTGCCCAAGGCAGGATCCGGTTCAGCTTCCAGGACATCAGCCAAGCTGACATGACGTGCGTCTAGCGCTTTTTGGCAGGCTTCGTAAAGCCCGAGATTCGCCAAGTTGCTCCGCAGGCACCGCCCCACCAGAAACTCCAACGACAGGTAATACATACGCTTGGCAGACGCGGCTCGGAAGCGGTCTTCGGTCGCCCAAAGGGCGTCGAGAATATACGGTCTTAAAGAGTTTGCGAGGGCCCGATAGTAGTCGTTCGAAGTTCCCTCTCCGGGGCGTTTGGCGAGGGTGTACTGCAGGTGATAGTCGATTTTTGCGTCCAGCATTAAGCTCCGGGGTTCTGTCCTGTCGATCGTGTTGTTGGATTGTTGTTCGATCTCCATATTAAAACCCCCCGAGTTTTCGCAACATCATCACAACATTATCTTAAGCGCATCGAAAATCCGTCGAAACTGACAATCTTGACCGATCCAAACCAAAGTGCCGCACTTTCGCAGACTAAGGCAATAAGAAGACTTGTCCGCTACTTGTCAGGATGTCGTGCGTGCCCCGCGCGATAGATATCGTTTGTATGTCGGCCGGTGAGGGGCGCCCCTCGCAACGTTCTGGCGTTACTCTATTATGAGCGCTCCCATCGATGCGGTGCAGTCATGCCGTAACCGTCGGCTTGGAACCTCGGAGTGCATAATAGACGATGTACATGTAGCAAATGATTGGAAGAATAAAGGCATGGTGGATCCCGATGCGATCAGCGATGGCGCCTTGTAGCACCGGCAGGATCGCCCCACCTACGATTGCCATCACCAGCATCCCTGAACCATCGCCGGTCAGGGGACCCAACTCCGCAATGCCAAGAGTGAAGATGCTCGGGAACATGATCGAATTGAAGAGCCCGACTAGGATGATGCTCCACATTGCAACCGAGCCGATGCTCAGCATCGATGTTGCCACCAGGATGGCCGCCATCATCGCTGCGATTCCAAGCACGGTGCCTGTGCGCACCTTTTGCAGAATTGCCGACCCAATAAAGCGTCCGACCATGGCACCGCCCCAGTAAAAGGCGACATACCGTGCCGCCACTGTAGCCGGAAGATCTGCGATTTCTTTCTGTCCGAAGTAGTTGATCAGAAAGCTTCCAATCGAAACCTCCGCGCCGACGTACACGAAAATTCCCACCGCTCCCAGTACGAGATGGCGGTGCTTCCACACACTGTCCCCGCGCGTGTCGTCACCGTGTTTGTGTGCACTCGGAATCGGCGGGAGTTTGAACAATCCAATTGTCACAGCAAGGGCTACCAACAGGAGACCAATCACCATATACGGCATTTTTACCGACGAAGCTTCGTGAAGGCGATATGCCTGCGCGGCTTCCACCGACATCTGCCGAATCGCCTCGGCAGTTTGCGGCGCCGCGCTCAGGATGAAGAGACCACCGATAAAAGGCCCAACGAACGTTCCTAGTGAATTAAACGCTTGGACCAGGTTTAGCCTGCTTGATGCCGTCTGGGCCGGGCCCAGCACCGCCACATATGGATTGGCAGCCACCTGCAGAGTCGTAATTCCTGCGGCAAGCACCATCAGCGCACATAGGAATAATGGGTACGACAAAGCCGTCGCGGCGGGTATGAACAAAAACGCCCCAAGCCCCGTCGTCAACAACCCTATGACGAGCGTCTTCTTGTAACCCAACCAGTCAATCACCTTCGCTGCCGGTATTGAAAAAATGAAGTAGGCAGAAAAGAATGCAAACTGGATCAGCATCACCTTCGTGTAATTCAGATCGAAAATCGACTTCAGGTGAGGAACCAGCACATCGTTCAGGACGGTCACGAATCCCCACATGAAAAACAGCGTGGTCATTACAGCAAGAGCTGCTCGATAGGTGGATGTGACTTCGCTGGTCGTAGCTACGGGTGTCGACGGTTTTGTGACGGCCATAGTTAGGTTCTCGAGGATTGAAATAAGGCGGTTCTGCTGCGGAAAACACTCATTGGGCAGAATCATAACACCCTCATCTCGCATGGCCTATGGAATCTTCAGTGGCAAAATCTCTCTGCTTTCAAGGCGGGAATCGTCTCCGTGCGCGCTCGGTCGCGACATGAATTCGCACCAAACTCTGCGGCTTTTCTGCTGCCTGCCCTCCGTCGACAAGGAATCCGTCGCAAAAAGTGGGAACCTTCCAGGCTTTGGAATGAATCCAATTCAAAATCAAAGCTACGGTTTCGTGCAGGAGGGAGCGATGTCGATTCGCCCAGTGAAGCGCCTGATTAAGTCCAAGCCCACTCTCGAGGGTGCGGGCGTGCACCTGCGCCGTGCGTTCGGTTTCGGAAATACTTCCGATTTCGATCCCTTTCTTCTGCTCGAT
>DATBFG010000091.1:0-20983 GCA_036558645.1 Terriglobales bacterium | reverse complement strand
CCTTGCGGATCTTTGCGGTTGACCCACCAGTTGAAATTCATCATGAGTCCTTGGAACGATCGTTCCAGGAATCGAATGTCGGCCCGCCCCAGCTCTCGCTCAATGTTGTAAAGGAAGAGCGTGGCCCAGGCGTGCACGGGCGGATTCACATCGCTGAAGTTCCATTCGTAGGCTGGAATCTGACCATTGGGGTGCGCATACAAATTGCGCAGCATCAGTAACAGCTGGTCTTTGGCAAAGTCGAAATCCACTAGTGACAATGCAAGGGTGTGAAAGGCAAGGTCCCATGCTGCATACCATGGATATTCCCACTTGTCTGGCATCGAAATGATGTCACTATTCAGCATGTGGAACCATTCGGTGTTGCGGGCGTTTCCCTTAGGTCCGACCATCGGATGCGATTGATGCTCGATGAGCCAGCGGTCCAGATCAAAGTAGTAATACTGCTTGCTCCACAACATTCCCGCCATCGCTTGGCGATGTACGCGACGCTCATCTTCGCTGAGGTTAGTCGGAGTGATTCGATTGTAGAACTCGTCAGCGTCAGCCAGCCGACTTGCAAATATTTCGTCAAATGCGCGGAATGCGTCCACCGCTGGTTTCTGACTGAGTCGCAGGCGTAAGACCTGGCTGCCGCCAGCAGGGACTTCAAGACGGTAATGTGCAGCGGCCTTCGTGCCTGCGCCATTGGGATTGATGGCCGCCTGGTTGCCTGAAACTACATACTCATGGAAAGCGTCCTTCACATAAGGCGAGGAGTTAGATTGTCCCCAAAGCCGGGTGGCATTCGATTCGTTCTCTGTGAACAGGAGTTTCGGATTGCCGTCGCAGATGAGCGTGCGGTCTCCAAGCTGGGCGTGAGTTGCCATGACGGTGGCGTCGCCGACCTGGCGAATGAAAGGCTTATCCCCACTCTTTCCCCATGACCAGGTGTTTCGGAACCAGAGTGTCGGCAGCAAGTGAAGTACGGCCGCTTCTGGACCGCGGTTATGCACAGTGATGCGGATCAATATGTCCTGAGGATCCGACTTCGCGTACTCCACAAATACATCGAAATACTCATCGGCGTCGAAGACGCCGGTATCGAGAAGTTCGTACTCGAACTCCTCGCGCGATCTCCGTCGGTTCGTCTCCACCAGGTCGCGATAGGGAAATTCCCGCTGTGGATACTTGTACAAGTACTTCATGTAGGAATGCGTGGGAGTGCTGTCGACGTAGAAGTAGTACTCTTTAACATCCTCGCCGTGATTGCCTTCACTGTTAGTGAGGCCGAAGAGGCGTTCCTTCAGAATAGGATCTCGACCATTCCATAGAGCCAGCGCAAAGCAGAGTTGCTGCTTGTCGTCAGAAATTCCGGCGATGCCATCTTCACCCCAGCGATAGGCGCGCGAGCGCGACTGATCATGGCTGAAGTAGTTCCAAGCGTTCCCATCCTGGCTGTAATCTTCACGAACTGTGCCCCACTGTCGTTCGCTCAGGTATGGACCCCACTTTTTCCACGGGACACCCGTCTCACGCGCGTCATTCAGGCGCTTCTGTTCGTTCGTTTCAGCATAGGTGATGGGAGACTTCGGCTTAGGTGGCATCATGACACTCTCTCCTTCGAACGGCGTGGGTGACGGTGGAATCGGTTGCGGGAGTTACGCGTGCAAGAGGTAAGCCGCACTCTCCTGTACTGGACTGAAGACACTGAGTTGTTGTCTGAAGGTCTTTATCCGAGTCGCGCGCAACTTCGCGAAATTTGATTAGAGAATGTCTACTGTCATTCGGGTAACTGTCAAGACTGCCAGTCTGGCGCATTTTGACGGCTACTTTTCAAGATTTCCGTATCATCGGCAACTACTTTTGTTCAGGGAAGCACCGGGCCGCGAAAGGTGGGATCTCTAATCGGCTTCCTAGAATCTTCCATGGATTCCAATTCGGTCACCTTTACCCTCTAACCGCCTGCGCTACCACGTTTTGCCAGTTTCAGCGAGAGGGAACACAGGCTAAGCTGTCGCTGAAGCGCCGACGACAAGGCGGCACGTTCCATGAAATCAAAACTCACCCTCGCACTCGTGTTGTTCCTTCTTCTAGTCACGACCGTGGCTGTTGCCCAGCCGAACATCACTACTCTCTCAGACACAACGCTGACGCGCAGCGGCCGACTGCTCATTAACGGCACAGGTTTCGGGGTTGCACAGGGAAGTGCCCGTGTTGAGATCGCCGGGATTTCGGCTCCGATTACCCGATGGGCGGATCAGTTGATATCGGCCTATGTCCCTGAAACCGCACCGACCGGGCAGGATACCGTTCAGGTATTCAATGCGAACGGCAACGCCAGCAATACGGTATCGCTCGATGTTACGCTGCGGCCCGGCCCTCAGGGTCATTTGAACTGGCGCTTCAAAGCGGATGCTGATTACGTCTATGCTCGTCCAGCCGTTGGTGCAGATGGAACCGTCTACGCAATTGATATCGGCGGACACTTATACGCGATCAAACCTAACGGAGGCTTGAAGTGGGTATTCAATGCCACCGGTTATGGCTTCGGGAATGTAAGCGTCGGGGACGACGGAACGATCTATACCGGTGGCTCCACTGCCATCTTTGCCATCCGGCCAAATGGCACTCTCAAGTGGCAGTACGACCAGAATCCCGCAGCGTTCATTCTGCTTGGCCCAAACGTTGGCCCTGATGGAAACATTTATGCGGTCGCGGCCCAGGGACTCGGCGTCTTTTCGTTGACTCCGCAGGGCAACCTTCGATGGTCTGTACCGGAAGCTTATGATCGACCGATTGTGATCCTGCAGGAAGTCGCCTTCGGTCCACTCGCACAATCCCGCTTGTACTTTCACGCGAATGGGCACATACGCGGCCTTCAGTTGGACGGAACTCCGGTTTTTGTGCGGGCGGAGTTCATAAGCACTTCCCAGGGAGATCCGCAACCCGTGACCGGCCCTGATGGAACGCTCTACACCAATACTTTTTCAGCAACAGGCTCGGGCTTAGCGCTAACCGCATTCAACAACTCCGGAGTGCCGATGTGGAGCACCTTTGATGATTTCCAAACGCCAACTTCAGTATTAGGTTCGCCCGACGTGGGTCCGGACGGCGTCATCTATGACAGTGTCAATTTGAACGAGTTTTACGCTGTCAATCCAGATGGGTCGATCAAAGGAAAGCGTAAAGATAATGGAATTCTTCAGACAATGATCGCGAGTCCCTTGAATGATCTAGTCTTGATAGGGGGGATCGTCAACTACGGCCAGCCGGGATTCGTTGAGGCGATCAGCACTGCCGGTGCTCCGCTTTGGAGAATGATGTTGCCCCAAGAAAACGGAGGGCGCGTCACGCCTTTTTCGCGCGCCAGATTTGTCCCCGACGGAAAGACAGCGTACATCGGAACATCGATACCGGGTGAGGCAGCCGAAAATGCGTATTCGTATGTTTACAGCATTCGAATCAAGTGATTGGCACGATTTCCTAGATTCAGAGTGTGGAGCGGCTCATGCTACCAAGATTTCTCCTTATTCATGTACGTGTCCCGGCAGGGGTCTGAGCATTCGGCGGCCCCCGGAATCCGCATGGTCCTAGGTCGAAAGACTTAGGATCATGCACCTATCCATCTACTACGATTGCCAACCCCTGCTTAGGCAAAGCATTTCCATTCAATTCGATAACCTCTTTGGAATTCTTTTCGAAGCTTTTTACAGGAACCTTAGGACTGTTTCCAGCTCCCCTCGCATGATGACGGAACGCGGTTGAGCGTCCGTTTTCGAGAACACGGGCAAGCTGCGCGTGGAATTCCAAGAAAGTGGGGAGACTTGCTGTGAATCACGTATCGGAAGCAAGTAGTGGATGGGTTCGTGAGCAGTCTATCTATCGTCGTAATCGCGCCATCGTGGTCGGGGGGAGCTTGGCGGGTCTGTTAACCGCCCGTGTCTTATCGGATCACTTCGCCGAAGTGCGATTGTTGGAGAAAGATCCGCTAAGCGACGACGTGAGACCAAGGCCGGGAGTTCCACAAAGTCAGCATCTGCATGCTCTGCTGCCGCGAGGCCTCAACATCATCGAAAGTCTCTTCCCGGGAATCTGTGAAGAACTTCGGAGTTACGGGGCTATTCCTCTAGACATAGGCGACGACGTGGCCTGGCTGACGCCACAAGGATGGGGTGTTAAGTTCCGATCTGAACTCGAGGCGCTGTCGTTCACCCGCGATTTGCTGGACTTCATCGTGCGGCGCCGGGTTATAGCGCTAAAGAACGTAGCCCTATCACACCGATGGGAAGTCGGTGGACTCGTACGAAGCGCCTCCGGATCGATTCTTGGCGTGAGGGCTCGCGAACTGAATGCGGACCCGAGAGCTCCATATCTGCAAGTCCCGGGCGATCTGGTGGTTATCGCAACTGGGCGGTTGAACGCAATCTCCAAGTGGTTCGATGACGCCGGCATCGAGCAACCCATGCTGACTACCGTCAATGCGCACATCGGGTATGCGAGCCGCATGTATCGGCGTCCCAGTCATCACCCTTCTGACTGGCAAGCAGTCATTCTTCAAGCTGCGCCTCCCGCGACTCACCGAAGTGGACTGGTGTTCCCCGTGGAAGGCGATCGCTGGCTTGTCACGCTCATCGGTGCTGATCGGGACTATCCTCCGAATGACGATACGGGATTCCTGGAGTTTGCCCGAAGCTTGGCAAATCCCTGCCTCTACCAGGCAATCCGCGATGCTGAGCCGCTGACTCCGATCCGCGCCTACCGGGCGACCGACAATCGTCAATTGCACCTCGACCAGATACGTGATTGGCCCGACGGGTTGATTGTCCTTGGAGATGCAGCCTGCGCTTTCAATCCGGTCTATGGACAGGGAATGTCTACCGCAGCCATTGAAGCAAGCCTGTTGAGTACACTCCTGGGCACAAGTTCGCCTCTGGGAAATCCATTTCGCGGTTTCCAACGGAGGATCGCACAGGTCATAAAGTCTCCATGGACTTTGGCGACAAGCGCAGACCTGCGCTTCCGCTCCGTTGAAGGAGCACACGCGAATTGGAGGACTCGAATCATGCACTGGTACGTCGATCGAGTTCTGCGCTTGGGAACCACCGATCGTTGGTCACGAAAGCGATTTCTGGAGGTCCAAGGAATGCTGCGTGATACCTCAGCGATCCTGAAGCCGGACATGGCTTGGCGTGTCCTCTTGAGCTTGGGGCAATCATCAAATGGTTCTGCCAGACATAGCCCGGCGACAAGCTATCTCGCAAATGGGGTGGATGTTCCTTCCCACTAATCTGGTGCGGAACTCTGTGCGATTCGCAAAGATCACTTGGAAGGAGTTCTTTTCACTCAATGCAAGATCTCTAATTGACAAATTCTGATGTTGCGGTTATTCAATGGTCCTCAAATGGTCATTCTGCAATCTTTTGTGGCAGGATCAGGACCGCACATATGGACAAAAACCTCGATTCGGACGCGATTCTAGCCCGATTGGACGACCAGATTTCGTGGTACGACGGCAACAGTTCTCGAAACCAGAGCCGGTTTAAGCTTATCAAGACGATTGAGATCGCCACTGCTGCGTTAATACCATTTCTCACCGGGCTCCCCATTCCTTACGTGCTGCCAATTACGGGCGCAATGGGAGTTGTGATCAGCATTCTTGAAGGTACCCTTCACCTCAACCAATATCAGAATAATTGGATTTCATACCGCGCAACGGCCGAAGCGCTTAAGCATGAGAAGTTCATATTTTTGGGCAGCGCACCTCCTTATTCAAACGCAAGCGATCCCCGTGCTTTGCTGGCCGACCGAGTGGAGTCTCTTGTGTCACAAGAGAATTCGAAGTGGGCATCTACTCAGTTGCAGCAGGATGGAAAAACAAAGACATCCTGAACCGCGATTCTCGATCGTACAATTTGCTCTACGAGTGCAGTTCTACTGAGATACTAAGATCTGCCCAGCTCACCGTTGCCAAGGATAATAGATGTACGTCAGTGCTCTTGAAGACTTGCCAATGATCTTTCGTACGAAGAGAACCAGGTCGGCGGCCGTAAGACAGACTTAAGTGGCGAGGTTGACCTTTGACGCTGAGGAAGATCAGATCGCTACCGTCAAGGTAGACAATAAGATTTCAACCCATTCATAAGAAATTTCACGATGGCTGGATGGTGAGCGCGGCAGGACTCGAACCCGCGACCCATGCCTTAAAAGGAGTTGCCGCACTAGGGATCAATAACTTACAGAAGTCTGACGAAGTGTGACAAAGTGTTACGGATATCGTCACTTCAGCGGCGTCGGCTACTCGGGCGGACCTGGTGAGACTTGGGAGTAGTCACAATAATGGGCACATTCCAATCGAATCGCTATAGCCTAAATCGCCACACTGTTTTCTCGCTGTTCTAAGTGGGAAGAGGGCGACTCTCAATGAGCGTAACAGGGATTTATCGACATCTAGCAAAAATCCGTCCTAACCCATTCCACCTTGAAGCCATCGCCTGATATTAAAGCCTTACTTTATCGGCGTGAATAGGTTTCTGACCTCAAAGAACAAAGAACAGAGGCATCGCTTTAGAGCAATAATCGCAGGCTCGTGAACATGCATCCTCTTCGTAATCGCCCCAACTACGATTCGTGAGGAGTGCCATCCAAGGGTGGTCATCTGCCCGACGACACGAACGGGGTTTACTTCGTGCTCACCGCGACGGACGTTTACGAGACCGCTTTCGGCGGCGGCTTCTGCACCCTGTTCTGCGGTTATCACGGACCTTCCACCACGATCATTCCTGGCGAAATCATCACGTATTCGTTTGTCGCGAAAGTGCCCACGAGAGAAATTGCCCGATACTCTGGTTTCGAAAGGTGATTCTTGCCAGCGCCGATCTCCAGCCGCTTTCATCTTCGCTATGAACAATCTGGCGTTTTCCTGGAATCTCAATGGTAAGTTCTGACAGTTGTGGGACCCAAGGCTAACCCTTACTTCTCAACAGGCTAATTTTCTCTGTTCTTCCCCGAAATTAAGAAATAGAGGTTACAGCCAATGAACTTAAGAGTACGTTGTCGAACGCTGGCATTTGTCGCACTTGGCATGGCGAGTTTTATGTTATTGGGTGGTGTGACCGCCGGCGCACTACAAACGAAACCCAATATCGTCGTTATCATGGGCGACGACATCGGCATGTGGAACATCGGCGCTTACCACCGGGGGCTCATGGCCTCGCGTACACCGAATCTGGACAAACTCGCCGGCGAAGGCATGTTGTTCACCGACTATTACGCCGAGGCGAGCTGCACGGCAGGACGCGCAAACTTCATCACCGGTGAGCTTCCCATACGCACCGGAATGACGACCGTCGGCCAAGCCGGCGCCCCCATCGGCCTCCCCGCGCAAGCTGCGACTATCGCCAACGTTCTCAGGTCCATGGGATATGCTACGGGCCAGTTCGGTAAGAACCACCTGGGCGATAAAAACGAATTCCTCCCCACTGTCCACGGCTTCGATGAATTCTACGGCTATCTCTACCACCTTGACGCAATGGAGGATCCTTGCCATCCCAATTACCCTCCAGCGCTAAGGAATGTAGTGGGACCTCGGAATTTGCTCCACAGTTGGGCTAGTGACAAGGACGACGCCACCGTCGATCCGCGCTGGGGCAAGGTCGGCAAACAAAAAATCCAGGATGACGGGGAGCTTTGTCCGGAGCGGATGAAAACCGTGGACGACGAGATTTTCAACCACGCTTCCAAGTTCCTCGATAAGGCCAAGAGCGACGGTAAGCCATTTTTCCTGTGGCTAAACCCCACACGAATGCATATTGTCACCCACCTCTCGGACAAGTACGAGAAGCTGCGCACTCCCGAGAATGGTTGGTCCCTCTCGGAAGCCGGAATGGCACAGCTTGACGACATCGTCGGAGCAACCATGCAGAAGCTGAAAGACATGGGCGTGGACGACAACACCATCGTGATGTTCACTACCGACAACGGCACAGAAGTTTTCACGTGGCCGGATGGCGGTCAAACGCCCTTTGCGCAAAGCAAAGGCACGGTCATGGAAGGGGGGTTTCGTGTACCAGCCATCCTTCGCTGGCCCGGGCACGTCCCAGCCGGCAAGGTCGAGAACGGCCTGTTCTCCGGACTTGATTGGTTCCCGACGTTCGTGGCTGCTGCTGGTAACCCCAACATCGTCGAAGAGCTTAAGAAAGGTAAGCAGCTCGATGGTCAGAACTTCAAAGTGCATCTTGATGGCTACAACCAAATGGCGCTCATCACCGGCAAAGGCCCGTCAGATCGCCACGAGATCTACTACTTTGGGGAAGGCACCTTGGGTGCCGTGCGCATCGACGACTTCAAGTATCGCTTCATCGACCAGCCCGGCGGCTGGCTGGGTGACAAGACCAAGGCTGACGTACCCTACCTGACCAACCTCCGCCTCGATCCTTTCGAGCGAACAGGCTGGCCGGGGAATGGGACTAAAGACGGAGCACAAAACTACTTCACATGGTTCCAGTATGAATTTTGGCGCTTCGTGTTTGTGCAGCAGCAGGTTGAGAAGCTTGCGATGACAGCTGTCGAATTTCCACCGATGCAAAAGGGCGCCAGCTTCAATCTCGATGCAGTAAAGTCGCAGATCGAGGCCGCCAGGAAGGCGAGCGGGGCCAACTAGAGGGAGTTACGCCATATAAGACCGAGCGACGCCGTGTGCTGCCTATGACCGGAAGAGTTAGGGCCATTCTAGAACATCGTTGGACCTTGGCAGGCAAGCCCGAGGAAGGCTGGGTCTGGGGTGCCCCGACGGCTAGTGGGCACATCTCGCATTCGACACTCAAGAAGCAGCACGTTAGGGCACTGAAGCTGTCCGGCGTGCGGCGCTTCGTGTTGCATAGCCTGACATACTTTCTTGACACGTCTTGGTGAGTCAGGGTGCGACGCGTGGACCCTCGCCAAGATCGCAGGTCATAGCTCGGTAGCAGCGTCCGCTCGCTATGTACATCCCTCGAAGAAGCGGTCTTAGAGGCTATCTTGCGCGTGGGTGGGCACAATTCTGGACACATTCCGATTTTCGTGCCACCGGTAAATCCGATTAAAGCTACTGAATATGCCAAAGAATCAAGCGGTCGGATGGTGAGCGCGGCAGGACTCGAACCTGCGACCCATGCCTTGAAAGGGCGTTCCCGCCGAATCCCGACCTAAAGAATCAAGCACTTAGAGTACGACCAAGGGTAAAAAAACCGCACCATTGGACGCAAGTTGGACGCAAGTTTCCTGCACTCGACATTTGCAAGTAAATAGTTCTTTCTTGACCGCTCTCTCCCCGACATTTCTCCAGCAACTTGCTTATATCTTTGAGCTGACATGAGAGTCCGATCACATTTTGTTCATATCGGTTAGCGTTCCGCTGTCTTCCCGCTCGCATTGGAGTTCCAGAAAGCTGTCATGACCCTTGGGGTCAAATGCAGCAACGATCCTGCTGGACGGGTCGCCTAGCGGAAAGAACTTCGCAATTGCTGCGAGAGCATAGACGTGGAGTGAGGTTGCTGCCATGGCATTCCCAACACCGCTCCAATGGCACTCGCACCATTGGTAGACCGCAATGCCTACATATTCGCTGGATCTCTTCCAGCATTAATTCCCAATGGGGGACCGGGAGCGACCCACCAAGATTGCGCTGTAACCCGGGCGATAATAGCCTATTTAGACTGCAACCCTCAGCACAAGAAGCCGTGGAGCACAGAGACAATCGTCCCTGCGATCTTAGTTGCCCAAATAGCGAGCCATCGCGAGATTCACACCTTCGTTACTAGTCGCCTGAAAACCGACTGCTACGATTTTCCCATCGGGTTGCAGGGCGGTCGCGAAGGAGCCTCCATTCAGGTTCCCAAATGACGTAGTGACCTTTCCTCCGGTTCCGAAACTGGAATCCAGTTGCCCGGTGGGCAGAATACGCGAAATCAGAAAGTCGTCAGTAGATCCTTCACCCGAGGAGAATCCAGCGGCGACTATTTTTCCGTCCGCTTGAAGTGCCAGCCCGCCACCACCTACACTTTGCAGGATTCGTCCGAAATTAACAGTGGCTATGCCGTTCCTGCCGAAGGTAGTGTCCACCTTGCCATTCGGGTTGTAGCGGATGAGAGTAAAAGGATTCTGGACATTCGCAGTACTTGCGTATCCTCCCGCGACAATCTTGCCATCGGCTTGCAGCACGGCCGCACTGGCGCTTTCACCGTTGGCCCGGTGCAGATCTGTGCGGACTTTTCCCTGTTGTCCGAACCTGGTGTCAAGCGCTCCATTCGGAAGATATCTCACCAGGGCAAAATCAGAGAAGCTGGAGACCCCTTGGCTCGTGCCTACAGCGACAATCTTCCGGTCCGGTTGAATACGGACAGCCGCGGCTGAATCGCTCAAATGGAAGTAGTCTGTTGTCACCACCCCGCCAGTGCCAAACGTAGTATCAAGCGAGCCGTCGGGGTTGTAGCGAGCCACGGCAAAGTCGAGATCTCCATTCTCCCCGAAAATGAAGTCAATGGTTATTTCTCCCGCAACGACGATCTTGCCGTCCGTTTGCAAGGCTAGAGCATTGGCGGCACAACCTTGGCCGCCAAGGAACGAGGTGACCATCCCTCCATTACCGAAAGTAGAGTCGAGGGAACCGTCGGAATTGTAGCGCGCCAGCGCATACTCCCCGAACACCGAGAAAAGGTCGTAAGATTGTCCCGCCACAACGATTTTTCCGTCGGGCTGGATGACCAAACCGCGGGCGATGTCGGTCAAGCCGAAATCGGTCGTTACTCTGCCTCCGCTGCCGAAACTGCTGTCGAGCGTTCCGTCGGGGTTATAACGGGCGACCAGCATATCGGCTCCTTGGGAGCTGAGTCCGAAGAATCGGTAACCAGCGGCCACAATTTTGCCGTCAGGTTGCAGGGCCATTGCGTAGGCAATCTCACTGGAGTTTCCAAAGTCGGAAAGCACCCTGCCGTTATTGCCGAACGTAATGTCCAAATCACCCGCTGCGGCTCGTGCCGACTGGCTGAGCCCGGCGATGGTCAAGACAAGCATCAGACCACTGAAGAGGCTGGTTTTTAAAAGAAGGTGGAAACTGTTACGAGGAGATCGAAGACGCCGCAGGGAATCGAAGATGTATGTTTTCATGTTAGCACCGTGGCAAGTCTATAACGGTCCGCGGCCGCTGCAGTGTCAGGACATTGTCAAAAACCGGAGAAAAACAAGAGACAATCTCCGGTAACCAATCTGCGGCTCAGTGGGATGAATCGTGCGATGAGAATCGAATGTGCAAAGAGCACGCATCGCCATCGTTCACCCGCAACTCGAACACCCCACAAACGATCAACTCTGGTCTCTGCTGTCGCTTGTGACAGTTGCCTCCGATAATGGGTGAACGTAGAAAGGACCTCAACGTACTTCTCTGCTACCCAACCACCATTGAAGTGAGGATAGGGATATGTACATAGTTGAGGACCCGATCCTTTCCTGGGCGGTCACAAAAGTGTTCCTAATCATTGTGTCTGGATTCGGCTCCATCCTTGGCTTGGCATGGGTGGGGTCCCGGAAGATCTTCCCTAACTGAAGTGGAGGTAAATGAAATGGAAAGATCACACTCCGTCATATCCGAGGCAGAGTGGACCGCAAAATACAAGCGTGCTCTGCGGGAAACCAACCCACTGCTTCGCGTCCTGCGGATCGAAGATGCTCACGATGCGATGACAGCACGGACTCTAGACGTTCCCGTCGTGTCTAGGGAGCACGAGGCTCTGGAACGTGCCTTGGGCATCCTGGACACGTTCCGGAATGCTTACGTGGTCCCTATCCACTGACTCCAATGTCTGGTAGTGGCTAATACTTTGCTCTCCTGGACGCGAACGGGCGGGCGTGGCTGTCTATCCGCGATTCGATCATCTTCACCGTAACTCGACAGCAAGTTCTCCCCGAACTGCGGCAGGTAAGACCATGGCGTCCCATAGTCGGCCCGTGCAAACTTCGTATGTTTCCGGGAAAGTGCTGCCCGGTGAACCTTCACAGGCAGGGTCGACGCCGAATGATTGGCTGCACTTGCTCTGGGTACGCCGCTCTGTGCTTAAGAGCGCGGTGATCTGCGGGGTAGTAATTTCGGGCGCGACTGCCTTCCTGCTTCCCAACTATTACATTTCGTCCGCCCGCATCGTGCCCCCAGGTGCAAGTTCGGCCATTGTGTTAGGAGGTCACATTATACGACTCTCCCCTGCTTTGTTGGTTGGGGTGATGTACAGCACGAGTGTGCAAGACGAAATCATTGATCGCTTTCACTTGATGGAACTGTACGGCACGAACTTGCGCGAGGATGCGCGCCACCAACTTGAGGACCACACCGAGATCGTCGAAGATCTGCCGAGCGGCATCATCACCATTAGCGTGACAGACCGCAGTCCACAACGCGCGTCAGAAATGGCGAGAGCCTACATCACAGGGTTAAATCGATGCCTGGGCCGGGTAAATACGTCGGCTGCTCACAAGGAAAGGGTATTTATCGAAGAGCGGCTCCGCGATACAAGACAGAGACTGGACGAGTCTGCCAGGAAGTTCAGCGACTTTAGTAGTAAGAACGCAGTAATCAATGTCACCGAGCAAGGAAAGGTCTTATTGGAGAGCGCCGCTCATTTGCAAGGTCAGCTGATTGCGGCAAGATCGAGTCTCGCCGGCCTGGAGCAAATCTATACACCGGGCCACGCGCGGATGCGATCGCTACGAGCCCGCACTATGGACTTGCAACAACAATTGCAGGCTATGACCAAGGTGGAGGGGAAACGACAGGTAGACGTGCACAAGGAAGATAATTTCACTTATCCTTCCATCCAGAAGCTTCCGCTGCTGGCGCAGAAGTATTTCGATCTTTTGCGACAAAAGATGGTTTACGAATCCGTCTTGGGAGCCCTCAGCCAGGAATACGAACGCGCCAAGCTAGAGGAAGCGAAGGGCCTGCCATCCGTCCGCGTAATCGATCTTCCGGTTGTTCCCGAGAAGAGAGCTGGACCACTCAGGATCGTTGTGGTTCTTTGCGGAATACTGCTGTCAGTCCTGTTCGGCTCTGCCTGGATTCTGGCAAAGAATTATTTTCCTGCAACTTGGCCCGCGCGGCGAAGCATCGCAGTAAACCATAATTCGCATCCATAGCGCAGCAACTCCGCCCTGGAGTGACTCTCATGGCTATCCGTTTCTCCGCCTTCCTGGCAGCTCTACTGGCAACCGCAGTCGTTGCATCCGGCCAAACCAGCCTGGGTATCGCTTACAAGTACAACCGGCTGTATAACCCTGGCTGGTTCATCAATCCTCGCGGAATCAACAACAACAATGTGATCGTGGGCTCGTATGTAGATTTCGGCTCAGGTGATCCTGCAACGCACGGTTTCATCTACGAAAAGGGGAATTTTACAGTTGTAGACTTTCCGGGCACGAATTACTCCTCCGCAACCGGCATCAATGACGATGGTGATGTCGTGGGCTATTATGCCCTGCCCAACAATCCACAAACCCATGGGTACTTGCTTCACCAGGGTGTTTTCACGACCATCAACGGACCAGGATCGAGCAATACATATCCATCCGCAATCAACAACCTGGGGACGATTGTTGGCACCTGCACCGACGAAAACGGAGTCAATCATGGTTTCGTGTACCACCACGGGGTTTTCCAAAAAGTGGATGCTCCGCTGGTGGACTCGAACGGACGGGTAGATACGTTATTGTTCGGCGTCAACAATGCTGGAATGATCGTTGGCAGCGTGTCGGATCGCAGCGGCGGGCGCGGTTTCTGGTTGTACCAAAACGTTTTTCACTTCTTGAATGCACGCGACACGATCGGCAAATTTCCACTCGGCATAAACGACCGAGGGGATATTGTTGGAAGTAGTCAGACCAGATTCCTGGCCTTTGGCGTTCCAGCTCAAGGTGTGTCGAATGTGGAATACATTCGCGGGTGGACCTACGTGCAAGGCTTGAATGATGCCCGCATCCTGATCGGAGTGGACGGAGAATTTCTAGACGCTGCGTTTGTTGCCACTCCGATCCTGACAATTCAGGTCTCAAGCCCCGCGAACCGCAGTAACGTGACGAACCCTGTCCACGTTGCCGCCACAGCCGTGGGACAAAATCCGGGCACTCTCTTCGAGGTTTGGGTCAATTACCAAAAAGTCTATAGCGTTGAGGGAACTAGCCTCGACGCCGACATGAACGTTCCCGTCGGCATGAATGAAAGATTTGTGATCAAAGCTGTGGATTCGAGTGGAGAGATAGCAAAGGTGGTTGATCAGATTAATGTTAACTAGATGTAGCGCATTGTAGGGCTACATCCATGAAGGTCACGCGCACGGCGTTCAGGATCGCTCAAGCTCTCGCAAAGGAGATCACCATGAAATCGTTCAGTCTTACGGGCTTCAGAACCGTGACTCTCCTGGTCGCATGGGCAATAGCAGCGCCGGCACAGACGTTCACTACGCTTCACAGTTTCGGTGGTATCGGAGATGGGGCAGCACCATATACAGGGCTGGTCGGGGATCATGCAGGCAACGTCTACGGCACCACTCTAGGCGGAGGCCCTGACTCCGCGGGAGCAGTCTTCAAAATAACGAACGCCACGACGGGCAACAGTGAAACGGTGCTGCACTTCTTTACGTTCGCAGATGGAGGTGATCCTCAATCGACGTTGATTCGAGATAAGGAGGGGAATCTGTACGGCACTGCCTTGTTAGGAGGCGCATACAGCTACGGATCTGTCTTTAAGCTCGATACCGCAGGCAAGATAACTGTCCTATATAGCTTCACGGGCGGCGCGGACGGGTGGGGACCCATTGCGCGATTGCTACGGGATCCAGAGGGCACGCTGTATGGTACGACTCTCCAGGGCGGCACCTTTAATGCGGGAGTGGTTTTCAAACTCGATGTCACTGGGAAAGAGACGGTACTTTACAACTTCGCAGGCGGCGCGGATGGAAGGTGGCCTGCTGGAGGGCTGATTCGAGACGAAGAAAACAACTTTTATGGCGTGACTGAATACGGCGGTACGTTCGATTTTGGAATAGTGTTTAAGTTGGATACGGCTGGCAACGAGACGGTGTTGCACACCTTCGCTGGCGGTGAGGACGGGGGCTATCCGAATGGACCTTTGGTGCGCGATGCTGCAGGAAATCTCTACGGGACTACTCACGAAGAGGGAACTTTTAGGGCAGGAGTGATCTTCAAGATAGATCCGAGCGGCCAGGAAACAATTCTGCACACATTTGATAGGTCTGACGGGTTGGCGGGCTCTGGAAACCTGATCGCTGACGAAGAAGGGAACCTATATGGTGTAACTAACGGTGGAGGCAGCTACGGCTACGGCGTTGCTTTCAGGTTGGACCCAAGCGGCAACTTGAGCTTACTGCATAGCTTCAATGGAGGCACAGACGGATCGTTTCCTTGGGGAGGGCTAATTCGGGACAATGCGGGCAACTTATACGGCACAACTTCGAGTGGAGGTGCTTTTGATTTGGGAACAGCCTTTAAGCTGACTCCCTAAGTTCTGAAGATGTAGAAGACAAAAAATTGAAGTCTTCTCAATTCGGCTCTCTCTGCTGAGTGTTCGGCCTCAGGAACTCCGCCAGCGGATCTTCTTCGTCACTGTCCTTAATCGTGATCCGCAGTTTGCTGCGAGAGGCTGGGGACATGCCAAACTCAATTAGGAACCTGCGGATATTCTCGAGAGCGGTATTCGAAATTCCAAGGTAGGGGTTTTGAATCGGATAGCCCTTGTTCGTCTTGATGACTGGCCCGGTCATTTGAATCTTCTGCTCAGCTGCGTCGCCACGATTGGCGAAACATCCCGATAGCACTCAAAATGCACGGGCTAGAATTTTGGCTCCGAGCTTGAGGTAACCAGATACCGAGCGTTGTCCATGAGCTGGCATCGCTAAGAAAAGTAAAGGCCAGGCGCGAAGCCTGGCCGGGGGCGAAAACTCCATATTGTGCTGTACCAACTGCTTGGCATTCTCGCGGCTCATCTCCTTGAGATCCGTTTCCGGCACCAAGCCTTCCAGCTCCCGCAGAATCTGCTGGTCGCGGCAAAACGCGGAGGGGCACTGCCCGGTTACGAACCGGACCCAGTCGGCGGCCCGGGTAAAACGCTTGTTGGTCTCAGGGTTCTTCACCGCCCGGAAAAACTTCGCCCTGACAAACGCCTGAATGCGCTTCGCGAGTTCCACCCAGTCGTGACCAATGCGCGCCAACTCCGCCATGATCGCCTCATGCCTCCTCCAGAGCAGCAGGGTATCGAGCGGCACGCTCTTTGTCGAGGAAGAATCAACTTCAATGTGCATATATAAAAGCCTTCTTCCACTTACAACCTTCGGTTGTAAGCAATCCTAGGTTGGCATCGAGTACTCTTACTCGATAGATGCCGAAGGTGCCGGTCGGTAAGTCTCGGTGCAGAGTGATTCCAAATCGGACCAAGAGGCTGACTCCACCGCAAAAGGACGAATGCTTGCTACCTCGACCAACCGCCCTAGCGCCGCATTTCGTGATCTGATCCAAGTGCGAACCCCTCCAGGAGAGCAAATTCATGGAATTTTGCAAGTGCGAACCCCCTCGTGCCACGAGGATCGTCGAAATGTTGAGGTTGTCGATGGTTCATGCACTTGTTGGCGTGATCGCGGTCTCCCGCACCTGTGATGTTCATCACCACATCTGATTTTTTCAGGTGACTATGGTGTTTACGATGACTTGGCACTCAAAGAACCCAGACTGCTGTACAGATCCGGATGTGATACATCTGAAAGAAATTTGGAAAAAGCTAGGCCAGCGCCAACGCCGTGACCGCCTGAGGCCCCTGCATGCACGTTATAGCAAAAGACAGCTGGCACGATGCTTAGGGGTTTCGGACACACTGGTGCGAGACTGCTTGCTAGAACTTCTCTATTCTCCAAAACCCAGACTGAAGAAAAAACTTGGGAAAAAGGCTAGGATGAAGTCCGTTCGAAGCGATGTTGCAGTGATGAGTCGATGCAGGAAGTTGCTCCAAGGCAGCTCAGGTGAGCACTTTCGAGCTAAGTTAGAGGAGAGACTTCAACGATGGTTTAAAGACAACCTAAAGCCCTGTTATTGGGACCGTCTTTTTCACATCATCATGAATGAGCATTTCGGCAGAGAACAGTATGATCGTTATCGCAACCGGAACATGGCCGACGTTGCTCTTGAGAAGGATTGGGAAAAGGTCATCCGAAAGACTAAGCCACGAAAACCGGTCGATCAATCTCTAGACGTGCAGATCGATCTCTGGATTCAGTGGCTTTCTTCTTGGTACACGCGCGTCATGCCGGACGGCAAAATACGAAAGGAAGTATTTCTCAGGTGCGTAAGAAACTTAGGGCGTATTACCACACGCTCGAACCTGGCCTTGCCTTTTACTCTGAAGTCGACTGAGCTCCTCGAGCACGCCAGCCATGTACCACACTAGACTCTCCGCTCTGTACCGCTATTGATTTTGGACGCGCCCTTCTCGATGCCGTTCTGCGCTCATCTCCGCCGCACCATTGGCACAGTTCCTGCAGAAGACCTCACCGGCGCAGGCCCTTCAGACCCACCGACACTCAGCCAATAGTGGTGCCACAGCCGCCCGCGTTGCCAGCATGAATTCTGCACACTTTTGGCACATTATGCCGGTTCCTGAATATGGTTTCGCGGGTCGAACGGAATGCGACGTTTTACTTCCTCGAAACTCCTTTCTGGATCTTCCTTCGGCGCCTTGGACCCCAATAACGTGATTGCCTGTTGAGTCGGTCGGCTTAACCTCGCCCTCTGTCCCGATTTCTTCAACGGCACCTCGGATTGTTTTCAGTCTATGAAAATCAGGCCCTAGACAAAACGAAATAAAACGATATAAAAGGAAACAGATCGAAAGCAATGTTCCTCTTGGCCCGGTTCGTGGGCCGATTGGCAATGGGAGGACAACTTCAATGCAGCGAAGAGACTTTCTGAAACGGAGTGTTGCTTTAGCAGTAGCTGCTGAACTTGGAACTACCAAAGCTTACGGGTTCGTTCCTGCCCACAACTGGGACAAATACGACTTTGGTTCTGGGCCGCCCGTCGCCAATCGGCTCAATCAGGGGCCTTTTCCACAATACGCACCTGAGGCCCTTATCCCGACTGATGAAGTGGTGATGACTACGACACCATCCGAAGAAGTCGTACCGAACTATGGCAAGGGACTGATTACTTACATCACGGCCGACAGTGGCACAGAGGAAATTAAATCGGACAACATTCCCGAGGCCATTGAAGACCTGGTTCGGTTTCCCTTGGGGCAACAGCTTTACATACGACCGACTTGGCGGGAGGTCCAGCCGCGACCTGGTCGGCTCGAGTTGCCTGATTACGTGAAACTCGTCTTCGATCTTGCAAAAAAGAACAATAAACGGGTTGGACTTCGCATTCAGATGAGCGCGCCCGATTATAAGCACGAGCCGGCGCTACCGGATTTCGTTCTCGACAAAGTACCGACTGTTGATCTCATTCCTGATGAGAAAGAAAAGAAAGCTGCTGCACGCTTCATAGAGAATCAATATTCGCGTTATCAGCCCCGGTTCGATCATCCTTTTTTTCAAGAGGCATTCAGTGAACTGGTCGGTCTTCTAGCGGCGGAATTCGATGGCAACCCGTCTGTCGAGTTTGTTGACACCTTTCTATATGGATTCTGGGGTGAAGGCCACACTTGGCCCTTCATCAACACTCCGTTTCCCGACTACCAAACCGCAGAGAAGACCTGGGTTAAAATGCTGGAAATTCAGCAGAAACACTTTACCAAGACTCCGCTACTAACGAACACTCAGCCCGACTACAGCCGGGTCGGCAATTCAGAGGTCCTAGATCTCACCATTCGAAGTCACAACTGGATTCGTAGTGACACCATCTTCATCGAGAACGAGCAAATCGAAGCCCTCAGTAATCGTCCGCCGTGGATCGCCGCAGTGCTCGAACAAGGCATCCCTGCGAAGAGTCCGGACTCGTTCCCTTCCGAAGAAGGCTTGTCGCCAGCGGAAAACATGATTGCTCACGTAATCGACGTGGGGGCGAACTATTGGTCGCTTTGGAACTTTCACGCGATCAGCGCCAAGAATCTGCTGAGCTATTATCGGGCATTCCCCAAGGCGTTCGACCAGATCAATCGTCGAATTGGCTATCGTGTCAGGCCTTCCATGATCTGGAGCTATGATGACGGCGACTACCTGGGCCTTATCGTCGCCTTTGCAAACGATGGCATCTCCGGTGTTCCAGGCGTGCTTCGCGTGACAGTAGAAACTGCAGACGGAAAAATTCTGACGACCGGATGCCTGGACCCGGGGTATCCCCTGCCCGGGAAGCTCCGGCAGGCCCAGTTCGTGCTGCCCAAAGAAACAAAATTTGCAGGTTTAAGACTCAGAGCGGAGTTGGACGTAAAAGGTATGCGTTACCCAGTCCAATGGGCTTGTCGGCAGAAGCTCAACGAGGATGGTTCACTAACTCTGCGTTCTAACCTCCATCATGGCTTTTAACGGTGAACCATGACGAAAGTGTTCTCTACACTGCTCATCTTCACAGCACTGTGGGCGGCGGGCCAGGCTTCAACTAGGCCTGGTCAATCCGCATTGCGTCGTGCCTCGTTGGCGCAGATCGAGAGCCCCAGCCTCCGCATCGAGTTCGACAAGAGCATGCACAGCCGCGTGATTGCACGATTCGGAGCAAAGGATGTTCCCCTGGGCTCTTTCTCCGCTTCCGAGACTGTCAAAGGCACTGAGCGCTCCTGGTCCGACTTTAATTTGATCTCGCAGACGCAAGAGCGCATAACCGACACCTATGGTGCGGGAGAGAAACTCACACTTGTCGGTATAGCTGGCAGACTGAGAAAGAATCTCTCCGTCATCATCTACGATGAATTCCCCAATCTTGCGATCTTCGATGTCAGCTACACGAATACCGGGAAGTCACAACTAAAGATCCTGGAGTGGACCAACAATAAGTATACGATCGATGCGCAGCACAGCCCGTCGGATGTGCCTTTTTGGTCGTTTCAGAGCGGTTCTTACGAGCGTCGCCCGGACTGGATAGTCCCACTGAAGGCAGGATTCTCTCAGCAGAACTACCTGGGCATGAACGCGAGCGACTATGGAGGTGGCACGCCTATTGTCGATGTCTGGCGCAGAGATGCGGGCATAGGAGTAGGCCAAGTTGAACCGCGACCGCGTCTGATTTCGCTTCCAGTTGCCATGCCGAACGCGCGCCAGGCTCAGCTTAGCGTGCAGTATCGGCACGAGCAGTCCTTGTCGTCCGGCGAAGGCCTTCGCACCTTTCGTACTTTCGTTTCAGTCCATAACGGAGACTACTTCCAGACGCTGCTTACCTACCGCCGGTTCATGTTGAAACAGGGTTTTCAGATGGCCAAGGCGCCGGACAGCGCTTTCGGAGCGATCTGGTGCGCTTGGGGATATGGACGCGACTTCAAGCCGCAGCAGGTCTACGACACCCTGCCCACCGTGAAGCGCATGGGATTCACCTGGGTCACGTTAGATGACGGTTGGCAGAATAACTACGGCGATTGGCAGCTCGATCCGAAGAAGTTTCCCCATGGCGATGCCGACATCAAAGCGATGGTGGACCGGATTCACCAGGAAGGATTCAAGGCACAGCTCTGGTGGTCGCCCCTCAGCGCGGTCTCTGATTCTGAGTTGCTTACAGACGAACCTGATCTGGCATTGGAAAATCGCGATGGCTCAAGGCGCAAGATTTCATGGTGGAATTCCTACTATCTGTGCCCTGCCAACTCACGGGTTGTGGAGTATCACAAACAATTGGTGCGGAAGATCCTTGTCGATTGGGGATTTGACGGTCTCAAACTCGACGGCCAGCATATGAACGGCGTTCCTGCCTGTTACAACCCTGCCCACCACCACACGCACCCCGAGGACTCGGTTGAAGCTTTGCCGGATTTTTTCCGGGAACTCTACGACGCCGC
>DATBFG010000090.1:0-18069 GCA_036558645.1 Terriglobales bacterium | reverse complement strand
CCCAGAACGCGATAGGGTTCAAGAGTGCTTACAAGTCATTGACCGCCGCTTGCGTCTGGCACTTGGATATGACCGTCCACTTCAGAAGACCTGAGTGCCGAACTAGCGCATGAACGACCTCCGGTAACGATACACGTCAGACCTATCGCTTGATGCTCCGCTTCGGAAGCGTTCGGGCCGTCAATCAAAAATCCATTTCCACGCAACAATCGGATTCACGTCAGCTCCTGCGACATGGTCGGATTCGATATCATTGATGTGCATCCAAAGGCCGTCTAAACCGCTTAGACCGGCTGGCTCCCTTTCATGCAAAGGGGTTCATGGAATCCGTGAAAAAGCGCTACGAACGTCACAAGCGCACCTTGATGATTATCAGCGTCGCATTTTGCGGAGTGCCCGGTCTGGGCGGCCGAATAAAAACCTTGCCTGTGGAAATGACGTACTGATGGAAAGCACACCCCGCTTTCCACAGTCCTTGGAAATCGCTGCGCGATTCCCACATTCCCGACAGGCCGACGACGAAGCGGATGGAAAAATGGCTTTCCCTGGACTGCACTCCCTGTGCCATTTCGCGCACGTTCTTTGCGCCAGTTTGCGCAGATACAGCGCCGATCATTGCTGAACATCCCAACCCAAGCGCTGGAAGCCGTGGTCATGCAATTGCCACTCACAGACGTGCAGGCGAGTTATCTGAACAGTAACGGCGAAGACTCGCTGGACCGATTGGCCGCATGCCGGGAAAGGAGAGCGTCCTATGAAAGCACGTCCGAACGTGGTGATCCTCGGCGGGGGATTCGCGGGGCTTGAAAGCGCGTTCTACTTGAAGCACAAGCTTCACGATAATGTAAATGTCACGCTAATATCTGACAGGAGTTATTTCCTGTTCAAGCCGAACACGATCTACATTCCATTTGGAGAAGATCCTGAAAAGTATCGCATTTACCTGGAGGAGCCCACCCGACAAAAGGACATTGCGTTCATCCAGGATCAAGTCGTCGGTGTGGATGCCGACCACCGGACCATCTTCCTTTCCAGCTATGAACTTCCATACCACTATCTGGTGATCGCGACGGGCGCCGATATGCGGCCTGAGGAGATCCCAGGCCTGCGCGAGCACGCAATCACCCTCTGGACTCCCGAAGAAATGTTAAGGCTGCGGCATAGTTACGCGCGCCTCGTGGAAAAAGCACGCGAGAAGGAAACGCAGCGCCTCCTCTTTTTAATACCGCCGAATAATCGCTGCTCGGGACCGCTCTATGAAATAGCGCTGATGACGGACACGTGGCTGCGTACGCAGGGAGTACGAGACCGAATCGATATCACGTGGAGGACCTACGAGGACAGCTACATCGAGGCTTTCGGGCCAAGGTTGAACACAGTCGTTGCAGGCGAGTTCGAAGAACGAGGGATTCACGGCTTCAAAGGTTGCCCAGTTGGCCGCGTGGAACGGGATGCTGTCTTCTTCCAAAATGGTGACAAGCACGAGTATGATGTTTTGGTCTCCTTTCCGCCCTACGTTCCGGGCCAGCGATACGCGAACTTTCCCGTTGATCACCGCGGTTTTATTTTGGTGGACCCGGAAAGCCGCCGCGTAAAAGGGCAGGACGGAATTTTTGCTGTCGGCGACATTGCGGATTTCCCGATCAAGCAAGCATTCCTCGCTCTCTTGCAGGCGGATGCTGCCGCCGATCATATTCGAGCAGCGATCAAGGGCAAGTCGCCGGAGGTGAATTTCGAGCCGATGAGTATGTGTGTGATGGAGGAGCTGAACAAAGCCACGTTTGCACAGGTCCCGTTGAGGTATACTTACGACCCGGCAAAGCAGGTCACCGTTGCAGCGGAAGATGTGAATCACTACAGAGTCGGGGTGTCACCACTTTGGAGGATTGGAAAGAAGGCACTCGGCCTCTATCTGCCCTGGCGATTTGGAAACGGAGAACCCTTTCATGCCGGCTTGGCATGGGAAGCAATGGACCTCGGCCTGAAAGTGATGTCACGCACTTTGGCGCATGCAGGCTGATACTGTGGAGTAGTTCAAGGGAGCCGGAAAATGTCCGGCTGGCTAGAGTTCATTCTCGAGGTTTGCGGTTATTTCGTGTTCCTGGGCTGGATTCTGCCTCGCTTGGGCGTGCCTACATGAATGTCCGGTACTCGCAGCGTCGGGTCTCGACGCGAGCAAGACCTGGATAACCGGGGAGTGGTCAACAATCAAAAACGTCGATAATCTGAAGAGAATCTGCGAATGTGTCTGGCAATACCGGCAAAAATCGTCGAGCTACTTGCCGCTGAAGAGTCCTCTGCCGTCGTGGAGCTGGCTGGTGTGCGTCGTCAAATCGACACCGGACTGCTTGGTGACGACCCTCCAAGGATAGGAGATTGGGTCCTCATTCATGTCGGTTTTGCCATGAGCAAGATCAGCGCAGAACAGGCTCTAGACCAGCTGCAGGCCCTTACTGTTCTCGGTGAGCACGAGGCGGCATTGGAGGAGATTCGGGGCTATGAATTCAACCAGTCAACAAGCGGAAACGAGCGGGGCCAGACGTGAAATTCGTCGATGAGTTCCGTGATCCGGCAGTGATCGGACATGCAGTATCCGAGATTCGCCGTCTGGCTGGACCAAGCCTTGCCGATAGAGGCCGCCACTACCGATTCATGGAAGTGTGTGGGGGCCATACGCATGCCATTTACCGGTTTGGCATAAAAGACCTTCTTCCTCCGAACATCGAGCTCGTGCATGGCCCCGGTTGCCCTGTCTGTGTGCTGCCCATGGGTCGAATCGATGACGGCTTATCGTTGGCAAAAGATTCGAACTTCATCTTCACTGCCTTCGGTGACATGATGCGCGTGCCCGGGGCCTGTGGCAGCCCGCTACAACACAGGGCGCGCGGAATGGATATTCGCGTCGTCTATTCACCTTCGGACGCTCTCAAAATTGCGGAAAGAAATCCAGGGAAGGAAGTGATTTTTTTTGCGATCGGATTTGAGACGACGGCTCCTTCCACTGCTCTGATCCTGATGCGCGCTAAGGCAAAGAACATCTTCAATTTCTCAGTCTTTTGCAACCATGTGACTATCATCCCTGCAATCCGAGCGATTCTCGATTCGCCCGATATGCGGATCGACGCCTTCATCGGACCAGGACATGTTTCTACCGTCATTGGGTGCCGGCCCTATGAGTGGGTTGCGAAGAAGGAGAACAAACCGATCGTGGTCTCCGGTTTCGAGCCGGCGGATATCCTGCAGTCGATCGTGATGTTGCTGCAACAACTCAGGGGGCACGAAGCGAAAGTTGAGAATCAGTACAAACGAGCGGTTCCGTGGGAGGGAAATCGGTCAGCTCTTAAAGCAATGGCTGAAGTGTTCGAAATACGGCCGTACTTTGAGTGGCGCGGGATGGGATTCATTTCCCAGTCCGCTTTGCGGATCCGCGAAAGCTACGCGGCGTGGGATGCGGAACGCCGCTTTCAGGTCCCAGGTGTGAGGGTGACCGACCCTAAAGCCGCTCAATGCGGTGAGGTGCTGAAGGGAGTCTTGAAGCCACCACAGTGTAAGTTATTTGGGCGAGAATGCACACCAGAACAGCCCGTGGGAGCGTTAATGGTTTCTTCAGAAGGCTCGTGCGCAGCGTATTACAACTACGATCACCGCAGGAGCGAGGCGCTGACGAACATTGGCGCTCCAGCTTGAAACAGAACTCCGCACAATGCTTTGCGATGCGAAAATCCGATTCCGTGATTCTCAAATCGAGATGGCGCACGGAGCGGGAGGCAAGTCTAGCCGCAAGCTGATCGAAGGACTCTTCGCCCCTCTACTGCTTGGTCCCTCGAGCGGCCCGTTAGGCGATGCGACGTACTTTGAAACCAATGGAACGCGCATTGCTTTGACCGCGGACTCTTTTGTGGTGAAGCCGTTGTGTTTCCCGGGAGGATCGATTGGTGGACTTGCAGTGAATGGGACTGTGAACGATCTTGCGGTATCCGGGGCGAGGGCCGAAGCGATGCTCGTCACCTACGTTCTCGAAGCAGGGCTCCCGGCCGATCTTCTTGAAAAGGAAGTTCGCGCTATGGCCGAAGCTGCTCGCATCGCTGGTGTATCGATTGTCGGCGGTGACACGAAGGTCGTGGAACATGGGAAAGCTGATCAGATGTACATTACGACGGCAGGGTTTGGCAGCCCGATTCCGGGACTCACGCTATCGGCTTCGTTGGTACGTCCGGGCGATCGTATATTGCTCAGCGGGGCCCTTGGAGATCATGGCATTACGATTCTGCTGGCCCGAGGCGAACTGGACTTAGAAGCGGATCTGCAGTCCGACACCCGATCGGTTCTTCCGCTCATTGAAAGGCTCGCCGTCGTGACCGGACCAGGCATTCGCTGGATGCGTGACCCCACTCGGGGTGGCCTGGCAACCTCGCTTAATGAGCTCGCGCGGGACTGCGGCTTAGGAGTGTTCCTTTTCGAAGAGCAGATTCCGGTTCACGATGAAGTGCGTGGCGCCTGTGAGTTGCTGGGGCTTGATCCCCTCCAGATAGCAAACGAGGGCCAATTTGTTGCCATCATCGCGCCTGAGTACGCCGAGGCGGCGCTAGACATCTTACGAAGTGCTCCGGACGGCGATGAGGCGGCAGTCATAGGTGAAATACGGGAGCAGCCCCTCGGCACTGTGTTAGGAATAACCGCTTACGGCGGCACGCGAGTCATCAACATGCTGGTGGGTGACCCATTACCGCGCATTTGTTGAGAAGATGCCGGTCCGTCACGTAGCAACGTCCACAGGTTATGTCGAGAACGCATTCCTCGCGCGGAACGACTTGTTTCGTGAGTTCTTCTCGCGAGAAGCGCAACATCTGGCACTCGCCTGCTACGAAATGTCCCAGCGATTCCTCGAGGGCGGCCGTCTCCTGTCATTCGGACAGGGACCGTACGCCACAGATGCACAACACGTCTCAGTCGAATTCGTTCATCCAATAATCGTTGGCAAGCGCGCCTTACCGGCACTGGATCTGTCGATGCTCTTTCGACCGTGGCTGGAAACGCTCCTTCTGCCGGTGGATATCGTAATGGGTTTTGGACCGCCGGATGGCGACCCAGAAGTTCAAGCGGCACTTGAAACGGCGCGCCAGCGCGGGGCTATGACGTTCGCGCTGCCCGGAGATTACGGTTCGTATAGCCTGAAGGCGGCAACTTCTGATCCTTTCATACACCAGGAAATGATCGAGATTCTTTATCACACCCTCTGGGAGACAGTGCACGTCTTCTTTGAGCGCCGGGAATTGGGTTACGGCGCTGGTGCCGCACGTTTTCTTTATCCGTTTCTAGGCGAGGAAAAGCAGGGCCCTGCGAACGTAATCGAGGAAGTAGCAATCTCGATTTGCATGAAAGTTGAAGAAGATGCGAGGTTGCGAGCAGAGATAGCCCGTGAGCAATCCGAGCGAATTGCGAACACAGCGTCAGCGATCCGCAAGCGGGTCGAGCAGGGCGGCAAGCTGATTCTGTTCGGCAATGGAGGTTCAGCGACCGATGCCAACGATTGGGCGATTGACTGCATTCTTCCGCAGAAAGGGGGTCGCCCGATTCCGGCTGTTTCACTATCACTCGAGCCAGCTATCACAACCGCGCTTGCCAATGATATTGGAACGGAGGTGATTTTCCTTCGTCAGCTCATTGCACACGCTCGCGCTCCAGACGTAGCCATAGGTATTTCGACTAGTGGCGGATCGCCGAATATTATCTTGGCGCTCGAAGAAGCGCGCAGGCGTGGTCTTCTTACGGTTGCGCTTGCCGGATATAACGGCGGAGAAGTCGTGCGGCGCAGCCTGGCCGACTTCCCTCTGATTGTGCATTCCGATTACGTCCCACGGATTCAGGAAGTGCAGGCTTCGATTTACCATGTCCTCTGCGAGCTTGTAGGAGGTGCGACCGAATGACGGTCGCCCGTTCCATTTCTGTCCATGGCATTGTGCAAGGCGTTGGCTTCCGTCCATTTATTTTCCGCCTGGCGCGCTCACATTGTCTCAATGGATGGGTATGTAACGGATACGGTGGAGTCGATGTACATCTCGAGGGCGACGAGGCGCATTTTGAAGCTTTTCTTCGCGACCTCACTCGCGAAGCTCCGGCCGCAGCGAAAATCGGGGGCATCCGGGTTCTGGAATGTGAAGCGACCGGCTTGCAAGAATTTAGCATTCGAGACAGCCGCTGCGACGGCCGCCCGGCGGTCACTATTTCACCAGATCTCGCTATCTGCGAGCAATGCCGGGCAGAGCTCTTTGATCCCGAAGACCCGCGATCCGGTTACCCGTATATCAACTGCACGAATTGCGGCCCTCGTTACTCCGTTATTGAGAGCCTCCCCTATGATCGTTCCAACACCACCATGAAGGGGTGGGCATTGGACGCATTCTGCATGGCGCAATTCCATAATGTTCGCGACCGGCGGTTCCACGCACAACCGGTCGCCTGTGCTGCCTGTGGTCCCCACTATCGGCTCGAACTACCGCGAGCAACGATTCAACGCGATGCACTCAGCGTAGAACGTACGGCTCACCTTCTCAGGACAGGGGCTATCGTAGCGATCAAAGGCCTCGGCGGTTACCACCTGGCTTGCGATGCACGAAATGCCCGGGCAGTCGGATCTCTTCGCAAGCGTAAGGACCGCAAGGAAAAACCGTTTGCTGTGATGGCGCGGGGGCTGGATGTAGCTCGAATATTCGTAGAACTGTCGCCCGAGGCGGAACGGCTATTGACATCAGCCGCACGTCCAATCGTTCTTGCTCCGGCAAAAGCGCTGCTGCCGGAAGTTGCGCCGGATAACGATGAATTAGGGATAATGCTGCCCTACACGGGCTTGCATCATTTGCTGTTTGCTGCGGGCGCGCCAGATGTGCTTGTGATGACGAGCGGCAACCGGTCGAGCGAGCCCATCGCCTACGAAGATTCCATTGCGCGCGAGAGCTTATCCGGCATAGCAGATGCGTTGCTCGTCGGCGAGCGGCCGATCGCCCGGCGCGTGGATGATTCAGTGGTTCGTGCAGGAGCCTTCGGCCCAGTTATTTTGCGGCGATCCCGCGGCTATGCGCCCGCGGCGGTAACCGCAATTCCTGCGTCACAACCGATTCTCGCTCTCGGTGCCGACTTGAAGAACAGCGTCACACTGGTTATTGATGGCCAGGCCTTCGTTAGCCAGCACATTGGCGATCTCGATCAGTATGAATCGCTGAAGTCCTATAAAGAGACCGTTCGTGATCTTTCCTCGATGTACGAGCTGGACTGGGAAAAGCTCATAGTGGTGCATGATAAGCATCCGCAATATGCTTCGACGAATTACGCCCTGGCTCTTCCGGCTGCGCAAAAAATAGATGTTCAGCACCATCGTGCGCACATAGCTTCCGTACTGGCTGAAAAGCGTGCTTGGGAAAAGCACGTAGTGGGCGTGAGCTTCGATGGTGCTGGATTTGGGGATGATGGAACAATCTGGGGAGGCGAATTCTTCGTAGGATCTTTGAAAGACGGCTTCGAGCGCATGTTGCACTTGCGACGGGCTGTGCTGGCCGGAGGTGATGCAGCGGCACGGTATCCGGTGCAGTGTGCAGCGGGTTTTCTGGCTCAGATCGAAGGCCTGCCCGATCTGACCGCTCCACCGTTTCAATTTCCCGACCGTTATCTTGCTTCTTTGTTATTGGTTCAAAAGGGTGTGCAAGCCTTTGAGACAACTTCAGCCGGTCGTCTCTTCGATGTGGCGGCAGCGCTCATTGGCTTTACGCGCCACATCAGCTTCGAAGGCCAGGCTGCAATGTGGCTGGAACATCTGGCCCGGCGTGCACAGGCTGGCGATTCATATCCATTTCTTATAAGAGGCGATGAGCTGGACTTCAGGCCATTACTCGAAGCCGTCGTAACAGACCGGATTCGAGGTTGTGATCCCACAAAGATCGCCCGCGCCTTTCACCTGGCAGTTGCCCGCGGTATCGGCGAAGCGGCTTTGATGTTGTGCGAAATACATCAAATCGATACAGTCGTACTCTCCGGGGGTGTTTTTCAAAATGAGCTGTTGCTCGAGAACCTAAGATCAATGCCCGCGCTTCGAAGCATTGCTATGTGGACAAACTCTGCCGTCCCTCCAAACGATGGAGGTGTCAGCTTGGGACAGGCGGCCATCGCGGCGATAGGTCTTGAAGGTCCCCATGCATGAACTCTCTATTGCTTTAAGCATTCTGGCGCTAGCCGAGGACGAGTCAAAGCGGCGAGGCGGGGCTCGTGTGGAAGCAATCTATTTGAAAATAGGTGTCCTTTCGGGTGTGGCAAAAGCGGCATTGCTTTCCGTCTTTCAGCTTGCAACGGAGCGAAGTGAATACGAGACCTGCCGTCTTGTAATCGAAGACATTCCGATTTCTGGATATTGTTCGAAGTGTCAGTCTGAAAAGCCAATCCACTCGTTACAGTGCCTTCAATGCACAAATTGCGGGAATGCCATTTCTGAGGTCCTGCATGGGCGGGAATTGGAACTCTCGGCTCTGGAGTTGGTGTAATGTCGAGCACGCCTCGCATTGTCGAAGTCCGGCAGAATATCCTCAAGCGCAATGACGAGGTAGCCAGAGAACTGCGACAACGCTTCCAGCAAGCCGGCGTCTATGTGGTGAGTTTGGTTTCGAGCCCTGGCTCCGGAAAAACAACTTTTCTGGAGAAGACCCTAACACTTTTAGCTCATCAATATCGGACTGCCGTACTGGTTGGCGACCTGGCCACCAATAACGACGCGGCGCGGCTTGCGCGTAGTCATGTCCCAGTCAGGCAAATCACGACTGGCACACTTTGCCACCTCGAAGCAGCGATGGTCGAAAGCGCCCTCGAAGAGTGGTCGCTAACTGATTTAGACCTCCTGTTTGTTGAGAATGTCGGGAATCTGGTTTGTCCGGCGTCTTATGACTTGGGAGAAAACCTTCGTGTGGTCCTGTTCTCGGTCACTGAAGGCGAAGACAAGCCCTTGAAGTATCCTCCGATCCTTCATAGCGCAGATATGGCAATCGTCACAAAAATCGACTTGTCCCAAGCCGCTACCTTTGACGGGGATACGTTCTATCGCAATCTTCGGGCAGTTCGGCCGGGAATGACCGTGATGGAAGTATCGGCGAAGACTGGCAAAGGCATGTATCAATGGCTGAACTACATTACTGCCATACTTGGGCCAACTCAAGGGCAGGTATTTGGACCGGAGGGACGAAAGTAACCTCCGAGAACAAGCACAATCCTTGGTTGCAGTAACGGCGGGAGCCAGGCTGCGGCGATGATCGGCGTTTGTTAGACGTTGGCTTTCGGATACGTCACTAAACCAGTTTCTCCTTGATTTCCGTAATCAGATCGCCAGATCCACAAAAGGTCGGCGAAGAAGAGCGTGGCTCGTCCCGGGTTGGCTCATTGCACTCAGTCGGCGCGGAATTTAACCCTGAAATTAAGTTCCTGAGAACCGCATCCAGCCAGAATCTCTCTTCGCATCGCCGGAGTTTGGTGCTACGTTTGCTGAGTCTGAGCACAGATAGGCCATTTCACCTAGTGGTGCACGATGAAATTCAACCATATACTCTTTCCAACAGACTTTTCCGAGCGCAGTCGTGCACTCACTCAACAGGTCGAATGGCTGGCGGTTCGTTTTGGTTCGCGAGTAACACTACTGCATGTCTTCGAAATACCGGCCGCGTGGTACGGAGCCGGAGACGTAACCTTCATCAACATGGATTGTCTCAATGCGCTCAGCGACGCAGCGAAACAGCACCTGAAAAACTGGGCACCTAAGATCCCGGACGCTCGCGTGGAACGCGCTGTTGCCGAAGGCAATGTTGCGGGCCAAATCCTGGACTTTGTCACTGAGCATGATGTGGATCTCATCGCGATGGGCACACATGGCTATGGAGCAATTCAGGGCTGGCTTTTGGGTTCTGTGACGGCGAAAGTGTTGCACGCCGCGAAGTGCTCAGTTTGGACCGACTCGCTGTTACATGCACGGCCGAACCAATTCGGCATGTCGAGGATCCTGTGCGCAGTGGAACCAATGGAAGAGGCTATCCCGTTGCTGCGGTTTACCAAGCAGTTCGCGGAGGAACTGGGTGCGACAGTAAGGCTCGTCCATTGCGTACCCGAACTTGAGACCCGGCCAAACCGGTATTTTGACTTTGATCTACATCGATACCTGACTGAGTCGGCACGAGTGGAGATCGCCAAACTGCAGCGAGAGGCTGGGACCGAATTCCCACTCACCGTCAGCGGAGTAGGAATTTCAAACGCACTCACGGAGGCTACCGCAGAGTATGGGGCCGACTTGGTCGTGATCGGGCGCGGCTTGGCGCAGAAGACGCTGGGACGGTTCCAGACGCATGCATACGAAATTATTCGATATGCTCCCTGCCCAGTGCTCAGCTATTCGGTGAGCCAGCCAAGCCATATTTCTTCATCTTGTATCGAAGAGCATCTCTCCCAATGCGCAGGAGGCGCGCCGCTTCCGACTGGTTCCCGGCAGCCTTAGACAATGCGTCCGAAATCAGGCGCTGCTCTGTATTTTCGAGCATCGAGGCGGATGATCCGGTCTCGAAAGCCGTGACAAGAACAGCTCCAACAAATGGGAGTTGCGGGGTCACGCTGAGGAAGGACTCGAGGCTTCGAAGGCATTCGGGCAGCTCTCGAACATCAATCGTGTCGCTCAAGGCCATCATGCAGGCGTAGCCGACCAACCGTTTCTGATCCGGATTCAGTGGACCCTTTAACTCTTCTGCGAGCAGGTCAACCAATCCGATGATCGTGTGGAGTGGTGTTCGAAGTTCGTGGCTCATACTGGCGAGGAACTCGCTTTTGAGCCGGTTGGCCCTCTCGACTTCCCGGTTCCGCTGATCCCGGGCGATCACGACGAGATGGATAACCATCACCGACGGCACTGCGGTTGGGATTACGTGGTTTCAGCACTCACCTCGTCTGTCAGATTACGAAACAAGTTCACTGCCTGCTCGCACGAGCGGCCACGATGACACCTTGCATCTCGGTCGCCGACATTAGGCATGGTGGCATCGCGAAACACAGAGCTCTGATTTCGTCAGATGGGTCTTTCGGCGCAACCTACCTACGTCATTTCGCGCAGGGCGCATGCTCAGCAAGCTCAAGTCCGCGAATCGTCGCTCTTCCTGTGGCAGAACGATTGCAGCTGCTCTTAAGAAGGATGTACCGTCGGAGCCAGATACCATGTCAACAATCAAGATAGAAGACGTCGGATCAAGATCCGACGTCGCGGCGGGCCTCACGAAGCAATTCGACGATCTGATCGACCGGGTCCGGCACCGCGCATATGCATTATTTGAGGAGCGCACCGGCGAGCATGGGTCGGATCTGCAGGACTGGTTTCGTGCGGAAGAAGAACTTCTTTTCCCCGCGAAATTTGAAGTGACCCAGGAGCCGGGAACCTACAACCTTTCTATATCTCTGTCAGGCCTGGCGGCTCAGAACCTCCGAATCTACATCCTCCAAAATGGCCTGTTCGTGAAGAGCAACCCACAAGGGGTGTACTCGGCTCGGGGTAAGCAGTCGACAAACGGGTCGCCAGCCCTTTTTTACTGGTGGCCACTTCCTGCCGGCGCCAATGTTCCTGGCATTATCGCCGAGTTGAAGCACAACCGTTTGGAAATCAAAATACCGATTGTTCGAAAAGCGCAGTCAATTGAAATTGAGGCTCCGGGCAAAGAGACTGCTGACGCCAAGAAGACTGCCGCCGCTTGAAGACCGAAAATGCTGAACTTTCACCGGATTCTATTCCCCGTCGATTTCTCGGAGCGCTCGAGACAAACCGCCCCCTATGTTGCTGGGATTGCGCGTAAGTTCCACAGTGACGTAATCCTGCTGCACGCGTTGGATGTGTCTCTGGTGTCTCCGACCGTGCCGCTGCTTCGACATGATCTCTTCCAGTCTTATGAAGATTTGGTCCGCCGGCAGCGAGAGTCAGAACTTGCGGAGTTTGCACCAGGCGTATTTGACGACCTAAGGGTGACGAGAGCTCTGGAAATCGGGGACGCCGCCGAGACGATCACCAGGTACTCTGAACGGAATGAAATCGATCTCATCGTTATGCCGACGCACGGACTGGGAACATTTCGCTGGCTCTTGCTAGGTTCCGTGACGGCGAAGATTCTGCATGATTGCGCCTGCGCAGTCTGGACTACCGTCCATTCTGAGACGCTTCTACCCAGCACGGTAAATGAGATTCACACAATCATCTGCGGTATCGATCTTTATTCGGAGCCGGTCCGCGTGATACAGGCGGCTTCCGATGTGGCTGCAAATTATGGCGCAGTAGTCCGCTTGGTCCATGCGATCGCCGCACCAGAAGCCAAGCCAGGAAGCAATATCGATTCAGGCCTCAAGCGGTTTTTGTGCGATACAGCGAGAGAACAGATTACCAAGTGTCAGGTGCAGGCGGGGACTCAATGGGAAGCTTGCGTTCTAAGCGGAAGTGTGTCGTCTGTTCTGCGCGAGGCAGCGGTGCATGGTCGTGCAGATCTTGTCGTAATCGGCCGTGGGCATCTCCCAAGTCATTTGGGGCGTCTTCGTACAAATGTTGGGGCGATCATTCGCGAATCGCCATGCTCCGTGTTGAGCGTCTAAGGCTCCACATGCCAACACTGGTGTTATTACGGCACGGGGAAAGCACTTGGAATCAAGAGAACCGGTTTACCGGTTGGGTCGACGTCGATCTTTCTTTGAAAGGTCGTGGGCAGGCAGAGGAAGCCGGCCGGATCCTTCACCGTCACGGGCTCAGGTTTGATGTCGCCTATACCTCAGTTCTGAAGCGCGCGATTCGGACCCTTTGGATCGTACTGGATGAGATAGACCTCATGTGGATTCCAACTCATGCCTGTTGGCGATTGAATGAACGACACTACGGTGCGCTGCAAGGGCTGAACAAAGCAGAGACAGCAGCAAAGTTTGGTGCAGGCCAAGTAAAGCTTTGGCGGCGCAGCTACGATGTACGACCGCCCCAAATTGCGAACGACGACCGGGGCTATCCAGGCCGTGATCCTCGTTACCGACACATCTGCCCCGCTGCACTGCCGTTGGGCGAAAGTCTGAAGGACACGGCATCGCGGCTCTGGCCGTGCTGGCAGCACTCCATCGCTCCTGCCTTACGGCGCCACGAAAAAGTCTTGGTGGTAGCACACGGAAACAACCTCCGAGCCCTGGTGAAGTACCTGGACGGAATTTCTGACAACGACATCGCCGATGTGGAGGTTCCTTGTGGTGTGCCTCTTATTTACGAGCTTGGTCCCGACCTGAACAGAATTGGCAGCTACTACCTTGAGGGAGCGGAAACGATGCGGCCCACCGATTGTGGGAATAGCCACGCAGACCGAGAAACTGGGCTGAGCCAACCCGTTGCCGGTCCAGAATCACACGGGTACTAAAGGGAACACTGATGCCCGGTTGAGGAATTGCAGAGCGATTGATATGGTTCCTATTTCCCGCATCCTTGCCCCGGTTGATTTCTCAGATCGCTGCCTTGGAATGATGCCCTATGTGAGGCTGATCGCCGAACTATATGGGGCCGAAGTGATTCTTTTTCATGTGGTGGATCCGGTTTATGTCATACAACAAATACACCGCCGCCTCTGCGAAGGCCACACCGATGTAGTCCCTGAAATACAGGTTTCCAAGCCCTTGCGCGTTCCGCAGTGGATCCTGACCGAAAGAGTGAAACAACTGGAGGGATTTGCTGCCTGCGAGCTTCAAAATCTCCCGGTGCGTTGCTTGGTGTATGACGGCGATCCTGAAACGCAAATCGCCGCTTTCGTCCAGTCGGAGGACGTGCAACTGATTGTCATGCCAACGCACGGGTATGGCGTTCTCCGGCGCTATTTAATTGGCTCGGTCACTTCGAAGGTGCTGCACGACGTTTCTTGTCCGGTATTGACCGGCGTGCACTTGGAAGAACAGGTGCCTCTCAGGCGCAAAAGGTTGTCTGTTATTGTCTGCGCGGTGGACTTGCGGTCCCACAGCCGGGACACACTCGCTTGGGCATCGAGGTTTGCACACGATCTGCGGGCCAGGCTCAGCATTGTTCACGTGGTACCTTCCGTAACTCCTGGCCTCCATGCCTCGCTTTCTTCGAAGGTAAGGCTCGAGTCGGAGGAAATGGCGCGGAAGGATGTCGAGAAGGTACAAAAACAGGCCGGCGCTGCGAGTGTGGAAGTCCGCATCCGCGAAGGTGATGTTGCGCGAGAAGTGTGCTCTTTCGCGCAGTCCATCGGAGCGGACCTGCTGGTCATTGGACGTAGCGCTTCGGATCACGAAATCGGACGATTGAGAACGAATGCCTACGCTATCATCCGGCAAGCTGCCTGCCCAGTGCTGAGCGTATAACCGGAAGACGCTGCTAGCTGGCAGGGTTATTCTTGACCCGTTGGCTTCGGAATTGCAATATCGCCGGTAAATGCCTCCCATTTCTCATATCCTCGTCCCGGTTGATTTCTCTGAGCGTTGCCTTGCCATGATGCCCTATGTGAGGACGATTGCCGGACACTACAGGGCCGACGTCACTCTTCTTCATGTGGTGAACCCCGTTTACGCTATCCCCGAGACAGGACTTTCCGCTCCCGTGCTCGTACCTGTTCCACAGTGGGTCTTCAAGGAAAAATCAGAGCAGCTCGAACGCTTTGCGGTGTCGGAGCTTATGGACCTTTCCGTACGCCGACTGGTATATGAAGGTGATCCCGAAACACAAATTGCCGCTTTCACACGCACGGAAGACGTGCACCTCGTGGTTATTCCCACGCACGGATATGGTGTCCTACGGCGTTACTTAATTGGATCGATCACTGCCAAAGTGTTGGACGACGTTCGTTGCCCTGTGTTGACGGGCACGCAAGCGGAGGCGCCGGTGTCGTTGGCAGAGGGAAAGTTGTCTCATGTCGTTTGCGCGATCGACCTGGGTCCGCGCAGCGCGGATACCCTGGCATGGGCATTCCGTCTTGCCCAGGACTTCGGGGCCAGGCTCAGTCTCGTTCACGTGATACCGTCGATAAGCCCTGGCCTGTACGTGACTTTTACTTCCAGGCTAAAACAGGAATGGGAAGAGATAGCGCGTAAGGATGTCGAGAAACTTCAAAGGGAGGCGGGCATTAAGGGCGTGAGTATCTGTATTCAGGAAGGCGACGTTCCCCGCGCGGTGTGTTCTTTCGCACATTCCATCGGTGCTGACCTGCTGGTTGTCGGACGCGGAGCTCACGTTGGCGGTGGGGGGCGATTGAGAACGAATGCGTACGCGATCATTCGGCAGGCGGACTGTGCGGTCTTAAGCGTATGAGCCGTCCTCGGGCTTGCGCTGCGGAGTCGCGCAATGGGAACGTGCTCGACATCTTCTTCAAACCGAAATCTGTCGCAGTGATCGGTGCCACGGAGAAAGCCGGACATGTAGGCCGCGCAATTCTCTGGAACTTGATCAGCAGCCCATTTGGCGGAACGGTTTATCCGGTGAATCCGAAGCGGGCCGCTGTGCTGGGAATCCGGGCTCATCCCTCAGTTTCCGCAGTTCCCGAGCGTATCGATCTGGCTGTCGTTGTGACACCTGCAGAATCTGTACCCCAGGTGATGCGCGAATGTGCTGATGCCGGCGTAGCGGGAGCTGTGATTATTTCTGCAGGCTTTCGCGAAACTGGCCCTCGTGGGTTGGAGTTAGAACGGAAAACATTGGAAGCCGTGCGAGCAAAAGGTATCCGGGTGATTGGTCCCAATTGCCTCGGGGTGATGTGTCCGGTTACCGGATTGAATGCCACGTTTGCTCCGGCCATGGCGCAGCCGGGCACGGTAGCCCTCATCAGTCAAAGCGGAGCCATCTGCTCCGCGTTGCTGGATTGGAGCGTTCGCGAAAAGGTAGGCTTTAGCGCAGTCGTCTCCGTCGGATCGATGCTCGACGTCGGATGGGATGCCCTGATCGATTACCTTGGCAGCGACTCCCATACGCGAAGCATCGTCATTTATATGGAGTCCCTCGGAGACGCCAGATCCTTCTTGTCGGCGGCGCGCGAAGTCGCGTTGAACAAGCCGATCCTCGTAATCAAAGCCGGCAGGACGGAATTGGCAGCGAAGGCTGCGGCTTCGCATACCGGTTCGCTGGCGGGAAGCGATGCGGTATTGGATGCCGCTTTTCGCCGGATCGGAGTTCTCCGCATCGATGAACTCGGCGACATTTTTCAAATGACTGAAGTTCTTGCGCGTCAACCACGGCCTGCCGGTCCGCGCCTCACGATACTTACCAATGCCGGAGGCCCTGGCGTTTTGGCTACTGATGCCCTGGTCGATCTCGGTGCGGAGCCTTCGGGTTTAGCTGCAGAAACAATCGATAGGTTGAATCAAGTGCTGCCACCGCACTGGAGTCACGCGAATCCGATCGACATCATCGGGGACGCGGGGCCAGATCGCTACGAGCAAGCCGTCAAGATAGCCGCAACCGATCCTAATACAGACGGTGTGCTCGTCATCATGACACCACAAGCCATGAGCGATCCCGTCGAAATCGCTAAAAAGCTAGTGCCGTTTGCATCTTTGAAAAACAAGCCTGTTCTGGCCAGTTGGATGGGCGGCGAGAAGGCCAGCGAGGGAGAGGTTGTCCTGAACGAGGCGGGGATCCCGACGTTTCCGTTCCCGGATGCAGCCGTCCGCGCCTTCCACTATATGTGGCGCTACAGCTACAATCTGCGGGCGCTTTATGAAACACCGGCGATTACAGATGAAAACCTGAACGCAATAGATTCTGCAAGGCAGCTCATCGACAGCGCGCGCCAGAACGAACGCACACTGCTGACCGAATTTGAGTCAAAACAACTGCTTGCATTGTACGGAATTCCGGCCGTTGCAACGCACCTCGCCGTCTCGGAAGACGATGCGGTTCGAGCTGCGGAATCTCTTGGCTATCCAGTAGTGCTCAAGCTGCATTCTTTTACCGTGACGCACAAAACCGATGTCGGTGGTGTGAAACTCTCCCTCCAAGACGCATCGAGCGTTCGTGCTTCATACCGTGAGATCCAAAGTGCGGTTACGGACAAGCTTGGCGCACAGCACTTCAATGGCGTGACGGTCCAACGAATGGCGCCCGCCGAAGGCTACGAACTTATCCTCGGTTCGAGCACGGACGCGCAGTTCGGCCCGGTGCTTTTGTTTGGTACTGGGGGGCAACTTGTAGAAGTGTTCCAAGATCGGGCTCTTGCGCTGCCGCCCCTCAACACCACGCTGGCGCGGCGTTTCATGGAACAAACGCGGATCTTCACGGCCCTCCGAGGAGTGCGCGGCCGCAAAGCTGTAGCCATAGAAGCACTGGAACGCCTTCTTGTCCGGTTCAGCCAGCTTATCCTGGAACAGCGTTGGATCCGAGAAATCGACATCAACCCCCTGCTTGCTTCTTCGGAAACATTGCTAGCTCTCGATGCGCGCGTGGTTCTTCATGCGGCGGAGACAGATCCGTCGGAGATCCCAAAACCGGCGATCCGTCCGTATCCTTTGAAATATGTGGGGCAAGCCATGCTGAAGGACGGGACGGTGCTCCATATCCGTCCGATTCGGCCGGAGGACGAGCCGGAGTTTGTCCGGTTCCACGCCACCCTGTCGGATGAAAGCGTCTACCGGCGCTACTTTTTCCTGATGAATCTGGAAAGTCGCGTCCGGCACGAGCGGCTCACTCGAATGTGCTTTCTTGATTACGACCGGCAAATGGCCTTGGTCGCCGAGCGCCCGAAGCGCCCAGGGGAGTCCGGCGAAATTGTCGGCGTCGGCAGGTTGATTAAGATACCAGGGAAGAATGAGGCAGAAATCGCGGTGCTGGTGAGCGACGCTTTTCAGAAGCGGGGAATCGGCGGCGCCTTGGTCCAGCGCTTGATCGACTTCGCCAAGGATGAAGGGCTGGAACTGTTAACGGCGTCCTTTCTCGCGGAAAATCAACCGATCGAACGACTGTTCAGAAACCTTGGCTTCACGTTCAGCGACGGAACGGAGCCGGAGACCCGGTATGCAGCATTGCCGCTCTAGCCTCAAATTTTGGTGCATCGGGTC
>DATBFG010000089.1:0-25007 GCA_036558645.1 Terriglobales bacterium | reverse complement strand
CCATTTGGCCCAAGGAAACCGAAGAACTGTCCAGCAGCAACGCGGAGATCAACGTCTTCGACCGCGACCAGCTCACCGAAACGACGAGTCAGATTTTCAGTGGAAATGGCGGGAATATCCATGGAGTTCTCGACTGTAGCACAACTGAGGGAAGGCTAAATGAGGCCGGGAACACAGAAGAGCAGCTTCACAATAAAGAAGAAGAATACCGGGATACGAATGTCGTACAACGCTCTTACTTGGCCATCACTAGAGAAAAGCCGTCGAACTTGTACTCACGCAGGTCGCCACTTGGAACAGAAGCTGCGCTTCCAGACTGTGTTTTCTGAAAGGCTTCTTTCAACCGCACCAGCATCTCCGGCTTCGCCTCAGGGAAGTTGTGCGAGGGCAACAAGAGATCTAGCTGTGATACAAGCTTCGCAAGCCTTTCGACCGAGTGCGTGTATGCCGCAACATCAGTATCCGGGACGTAAAGATAAATTGGTCCCGGATAGTACGTGTCCCCTGTAAAAAGCAGCTTGTTCTTTCGATCGAGGAGACAGAGGGCATCCGGCGTGTGGCCGGGTGTGAGTAGCACTTCGAGCTTGCGGCCTCCCAGGTCGATCGTTTCACCGTCCTTCACGTAGTGCGAGATCTTGAAGCCTGGAATCGAGTGCGTCTGGGCGTCAAATCCCGCGGGAACATCACCGCACAGCCGCTCAGCAAGTACCATCTCTCGTACTTGCTCATGCGATGCTCCTCGGGAATTTAGTTGCGTGTAGGCACTTCGCACTCCAAGAATATTGTCGAATTGCCAATCGTCCCCGATATGGTCGACATGCGTATGGGAATTCAATACTTCGATGGGCAAGTTTGTAAGCTTGCTAACCAGCGCTCTCATATCGCCGATTCCGATCCCAGTATCGAATAGCAAGGCGCGCTTCGAGCCGGTGATCAAGTACGAAATTACCTCTTCGTATTGGTGTAGCTCATAAATAGCGAAGACACCCGGCCGAATGCGATAGACCTCAAACCACGTGCTGTCGGTCGAAACTCGTTCCAGGCCGGCATATCCAGGGCGAGGCAGCTGCCTGCACCATTCCGGACGCAAGGGCTCGTTCGTGGCCTCGGGTCGGGAGGATAGTTGGCCCAACAGGAATGAAGAGTGCAGAAAAGTTAACAAAGAAAGTAGTCTTAGGATCTTTCGTATCATCGTATGTACGCTGAATCCGCCGGGCGCACTACTCGTGGGAACCATTTCGGCCTGCGAAGAACGCCCGAACCCGTCACTCCACGAGCCAAATCCTTCCATCTCTCATAAACCTTAAACGACAGATTGGTATCGACAAAGATGTCTCCGTAACGATCTTCCTTTCCAGCACGCTCAACACGCACCATCTGATGCCAACAGTGCATGCCGCTAATTGGGTCGGGATGCACGGGAAACGTAATATCCTGATGCACTCCCGCGTCATTCCACCAGATACGCCGACTGTCGGGATCATCGCTCTGATCAGGCTCAATGCCGTGCACCTGCCGCATTTTCCATTGCCCTTTGCCGATTTCTCTGAGATCAACTAATGCGCTGGCCAGCCGTTCGATCTGATCTTCCTGGTTGATGCGCCATCGTCCAAGGTGATGAGAACAAGCCACTACGCCAGGTGTGAGCCCTTCTGTCACCCATGCGTGCAAAACAAAGTATCCGATTTCGGTATGCACTTTCAGCAGTTCGCCGGTTCGTAGGTTCCCGAGCTTTAAGGCGTCCTCCGGATTCACCCACAAAGGATTTTTGTGCCCGATCTCATACAAGAATTTTGCATTTCCAGACCGCGAGTGAATAAGCGTGGGAAGGCGAAAAATCGGAAGTAGGGTGAACACTTCCCCATTGGCTTCCGCAGGCCACTCCACTTTCGGCATGTGCTCAGCGTCAAAATCCGCCGAAGTGTGCCCAACGGAAACCTGTTGCGCAGACCGATGAATGTGGCTGCGATAATACTCGGGCAATGTGAATTCCGGCCATCTCCAGTCGGCCATTGTGGAAGAAAAGATCTCAAGCTTGCGTGAAGGAGTGTTATAGCCCGTGACCGCTCTACCATCGATCATCACGCCGAGAGGCTTGCCGTCCTTGGTGATGACTCCGTTGTTCGAAATGTTCGAACCGGAGAAATCAGCGTCAGCAACCAGCTTTTCGTTCAGCTTGTAAACATCGCCCTTCACCTCGAAGGCGCCGTACTTACGCATGTACTCGAGCGGGGTGAGATTTTCCTTTTGCGCGGCTTCCGGCAGGCCCGGCACTGAGTTTTCAAAAATCCAACCGTAATATTCATCCACCGTCAGCTTTTTGCCCGGCTGTTGTGGCGACTCAAACCATTGGCGGATCCCCATCGAGCCATCAGGGTCGATAGCCCACGAGAGGTCGATCCAGAACTCATCCTCCTCCCAGACCTCTCCAGGGTTGTTTTCATAGGTATGATCAGCCTTGTTCCCTTTCAACTGCTGAAACCTGCGGAGCACGGGCTGGCGGAAGCCAATCCATCTGCCGGAATGAGTTTCCTGGCTCATTAAATCGTGCCGCTCAGGAGACATTCCCATGGGCAACACGTAGTCAGCATAGAACGCGGTTTCGTTCCACGTCGGAGTCAGTGCGGCGTGGACACCGACGAGGTTCTCGTCTCGTAGCATCTCCACCCATGAAAATCCATCCGGATAAGTCCACACGGGATTAAAGACCCGCGTGAAGTATGTATCCAGGCGTCCCCGTCCTTCTTTCAGTAGATGTGGCAACAGGAAAGACATCTCGTGCGTGCACAGTGGCCATTCTGGCGGATACAGAAGTTCATTCCATTGCTTCTGTGCAGGTGGCACCTTGAAAGGCTTGGGGACAAATTTGTTCCATGCCGCCAGATTGTGACCGCCTTTAGTTCCCACCGAGCCCGTGAGAACGTGCAACAGCATCAGCGCACGCACTGACTGCCAACCACCTAGATTACCGGAGGCGCTTCCTCTCCACAGATGCGATGCGAAGCGGCTACCCGCTTCCGCGATCTCACGTGCCACTTTCACGATAACTTCGGCGCGAACCCCGCTCTCCTTTTCGGCGAACCCTGGCGTGAATCGCTCATAATGTTTCTTGAGTGCCTGAATCACTTCTTCAAAACTCTTTCCTTTCGCATCGAATCCATCGACTTTCAGCTCTTCCCAGTTCGTCCAATTCTTGACGAATGCTGCGTCGTAGCGATTCTCATCCAGGATCACTTTGGCCATCGCCAGCAGTACGGCAGCCTCTGTACCTGGATATGTCGGCATCCAATAGTCCGCCATGCTAGCCGTGTTTGATAACCGTGGATCCATCACTGCGAGTTTGGCACCCGCCATTTTTCCGTCCACGATGCGTTGCGCATGTGGATTGAAATAGTGTCCTGACTCAAGATGCGCCGAGAGCAGAAGGATGAAGCGCGAGTTCGCATGATCCGGCGAGGGACGATCCGCATAATGCCATAGGATGTATCCAAATCGCGCCGATGAAGAGCAGACATTAGTGTGCGAATTGTGGCCATCGATCCCCCAGGCTTGGAGGGTACGCTCCATGATGAAGTCGTAGCCCGGACGGCCAACGTGATACATCACTTCTTCGCCGCGGCTCTCTTGTATCGCCTTACGAATGCGTGCGCCTAGAGTCTCGATGACTTCGGGCCAGGAGACTCGCGTCCACTTGCCGCTTCCGCGCTCACCCACACGTTTCATGGGATACAGCACTCGGTCGGGATCCTGCACCTGATTGATCGTCGCCGGACCTTTTGCGCAGGTTCGCCCTCGGCTGGCCGGATGCATTGGATTGCCTTCAAACTTGGCGATCTGGCCCGTTTCTTTATCGACATACGCCAACAGTCCGCATGCCGACTCGCAGTTGAAGCAAATCGTCGGAATCAACTGATAGTGACGTGCTACACGTCGTGGCCAAGCCTCTGGATCGTATTCAACCCAGTCATCCCACTTCTCAACGGGGGGATATGAAGCAAGATGGCTGCCTTCACGCTTAAAGTCGGTCATTACTGAATCTCCAGTCGCTAACTGTTCGGCACACTCTGCCCTGCCATGATGAAGCACCATTCGAACGCGAACAGTCCAACGAGTGATAAGACACTCGCCAGAGCAAGAGCAAAGTAGTTGCCGAACGCCAACCATAACAATGCGAGCGGCATGATCCCTCCCACACCGACCGCGACTCCCCAAAACAACGTGCGAAACGGACCGTGCGTGATCAGTCGAACTGCATAAGCGGCGTTGTCGGTGAGGTGCGGCATGGAAATTTCACCGAGCATGGTTAACAGATGTAATCCCTGAAGGGCAGCTAGACTGCCAGCGGCAATGGACAGCGTCCGCGGAGACTGCGCCGTGAAGAGGGGGGCCAACAGTGTAAGCACTGCGGAACCACACAGCAGGGTCTGAACGATCAGGTGGAGAGGCAACAAAGGCGTCTGCCACAAGTCGCGGCCCTCGCACTGTCCAAAAAGGAACGCCGTATAGATCGCAGCGAAGAATCCGGCAAAGACCGTCGGCCAGCTCAATATTGCGGAAACTTGTCCGTAATGGCCAATCGCGGAAAGCCAGAACAGGCCGACGAGCAGACTATAAAGCATAAGGACGTACGTCCCGCGAGCCAGCCACGACTTGTTCTGAGGATGGAGCAGGATGCGTAAGAACCGATCCTTGCGGGTCAAGTCTCCGACAAGCACCAGCGCTGTCACAGCCGTAAATAGCAAGGCCACCGTGGAAAGGACGATGTCACGTAAACGATCGGCTTGAAACCATCCTAATGCAAGCGCCAGCGCCGGGAGAGCCAGCACTCCTGAACCGATGGACTTGGTCCAAAGATAAAGTGGTACTAGCCAGCCCCACGGTCGCTCGTGCCCTACGTCATAAGCGGCTACAGCGTTTTTTTGAAGGAATGGGCTGTCAACAAGATAAGTTGCACCGCCGCCATGCAACTGCTGGTTTCGCTCCGACCACATGTAGAAAACATCGTGCCGCGCGGCTGTCGGCACAATGGCTGACTCGTCTGCATCGATGTAGTAGAGCTTGGGTTTGGTTCCCTGTTCCGGTTTGCGGACTCGCACAGTTTCACGCGCCTGCAGCTGGGCGATCTCGCTAATCGGATCATCCAGATCGCCCGCAACGATGGCATGCTCCGGACACACTATCACGCATGCTGGCTCGAGCCCGACCTCCGTTCTATGCGCGCAGTAGTTGCATTTTGATGCCGTGTCGCGCTGAGGATCGAGGTGGATTGCGTCGTACGGGCAGGCCTGCATGCAGGCTTTGCAGCCAATACAGCTATCGGAATCGAAATCAACGATGCCATCCTTGCGGCGATACATGGCGCTGACCGGGCAGATCGCAACGCAGGGCGGCTTCTCACAATGATTGCAGCGCGTGACCTGGAAAACGCGGCGAGTATTCGGGAAAACACCTTTCTCTACGTATTTGACCCAGGTGCGATTCACTCCGACAGGCACGTGATTCTCTGTCTTGCACGCGACGGTGCAGGCATGGCAACCAATGCACTTGCGATTATCGATGATGAATCCGTATTTCATCGTGAGTTGCTGTTCATAAATGCCCTTCGAGTTTTACATCTAGCGCCTCACGGGTCAACCGCCACTTTTAGAAAGGGATTCAAAGGATCAGGTGGACTTGAGTTTGGCTAAACATCGTTCTGAGGTCGAAGCCCATGGACACCCACCAATTCCTCCTACTCTTCTGACGGAAGAACGGCGAATATATTGGAACGAGCACAAACAAACGATGCAGCGAACTGCAAGGCTTGACTCTTTACTCGAAGTCACATCCACGTAAGCAGGGCGCCTTGTTCGGACGCTGACTTACTAACCATGGTATACTCTGCCGATCCCCGGGTTATTACTCAGCGATGGGAGGCTACATTGCCTATTGCTAACTACGGTGTCCTGAAGGGACGCCCGATCTCTCGCAGACTTGGCTCCGGATCATCTCCTCACTACCAAATCGAAGTGGTAGATGACGACGCAACACATTACCGAGTTGCGGTCAATGTGTCATCGCAGACCAGTCCGTCGGAAGTGATGTTCTATGTCAAGGCGTTCTTCATCCATCCGGTGACAGATATGGTTGGAAGTCTGGCGACAGGTTTCCACAAGCTCGCAGCACAACCGGCTTCAGGTGCGCTCGATTTTATTCGTGGAAATTTGCTTCAACCCGGTCTGATGACACCCTTGCCAATATCAGCTGCCGGCCCGGACAATGATCTAAACGAAAAACTTGACAGCCTTGTTCAGCGTGCCATGTCGGACGAGACATCCTTCATATATGCATTCGGACAACGCTGGGGACCCGAGACCAAGGGCGACAAGTATTTCGGATTCAAGCCAGGAAACGGCATCCATGACATTCATATGAATCAGGGAAACGTGGGCAGTTTCGTCCAGGACGACGGCGTTTGGCAGGACGGCGGCCTTCTGTTTCAATTTCCTGAACAGAATCAGTGGAGCGCGATTTTCTTAAAGTTCCAGTCGCAATCGTGGCATACCGACGACCACAGCGGCCACACTTTGAATGAACTTGGCCCGGACGAAAATCCAAATCCTGATCCCGTACAGCCGAATCCGACCGATGTCCTTCCCGACGGCCTGGTACGCGTCGTGGCAGCTATGATTAATTCTAAACAGTCTCCGGAAAAAGAGTGGGTGTTGTTGCTCAATACGAGTGATCGCGCGCTTTCTCTGGATGGCTGGAAAATCTTAGACAAGCAAAAAGCACAGCAGCCACTGTCTGGCAATATTGAGGCAGGTGCTGTGCTGAAAGTAGATATCCAACCACCGGTCGCGCTTTCGAACAAGGGTGGGATTATCACATTATTGAACGAAGATGGGCTGAAAGTCCACGGCGTGTCTTACACGCGCGAACAGGCAAAAAATCCGGGATGGACAGTTGTGTTCCAGTGAAACGCGATAGGACTTTTACTTGTTCCCTTCATGCAAGCTTGGTTGCATAGCCCGAGTCTGATTGACCAGCTGCTGCGCGATCCGCGAGCACCACGGCATGATCACTTCGGACTCTACCAGCTGGTATCGATACATCCCCATTTTGTAAACGGCACAACATGGGGACCTTTTCGGCGCCTGTCACGAGCCACAACGTCGATCTTGCCCGATTCAAAATCGGATAGGTTAGCGTCATGCGGCGTCTGCCCTGATAGATGCCGGTAGCGGCAACGTCCGCATCATTGACTTCGAGCACCGGATCTCCCGGCACCAGAGAAGCGGTATGCCCGTCCGGTCCTAGACCCAGGTGAACAAGGTCCAGTTCCGGCAGCGAGCCGGCGATCGACTGAAGGGTCCTCGAGTACTCTCGTGATGCCTCTTCCAGATCGGGCGATTCCACCCGCATCGCATGAATGTGTTCGGAAGGAAGTGGCGAGTGAAGCAAGCTCTCGCGGATATGCGTGAGATTCCGATCGGGGTGGCCTTCGGGCGCAACCCTCTCGTCCACCTGCACCACATGCACTGAGTTCCACGGCAAATCCCGGCCTGCAAGCTCACGCAACATAAGCCAAGGAGTGTGCCCGCCGCTGACAGCCATAACAAACAAACCTTTCTTCTCTACCGCGGCTCTTGCGCGATCCGCAATGAACACTGCAGCTTCTCGAGCGGTGTTCTCAGGATCGGAAAAAACTCTTATGTTCATCATTCATCTCCTTGGCCCGCCAGCACCCTGGGGATAATCATGATTTTTTCATCTCCCGATACAAGCGAATCAATGTATTCGTCGAGCTATCATGTTGCACGGTCGGCTCGGAATCACTCTCGAGTTCCGGAATAATGCGTTGCGCCAGAACCTTACCAAGTTCCACGCCCCACTGATCGAACGAATCAATGCTCCAAATGGCACCTTGGACGAACACAATGTGCTCATAGAGCGCCACCAACTCACCAAGAGTCTCGGGGGTTAGCTGCTCAATCAGGATTGTGTTCGACGGACGGTTGCCTTCAAAGACCCGATGCGGCACCAGCCAATCCGCTGTCCCTTCCCTCTTGACCTCCTCCGCGGTTTTACCAAAAGCGAGCGCTTCACTCTGGGCGAAGATATTGGCCAATAGCATGTCATGATGACGGCCAATCTGGTTCAAGGGCTTGGCAAAAGCAATAAAGTCGCAGGGAATGAGACGCGTTCCCTGGTGAATCAATTGATAAAAAGAGTGTTGTCCGTTTGTTCCCGGTTCTCCCCAATAGATCGCACTCGTGTCACGCGAGACTTCCTTCCCATCGAGAGTGACATGTTTCCCATTGCTCTCCATCGTCAACTGCTGCAGGTATGCCGGGAACCGCTTCATGTACTGCTCGTACGGCAAAACGGCCACAGTTTGCGCGCCGAAAAAGTTGTTGTACCAGATTGAAAGCAGGCTCATGAGCACTGGTAGATTTCGCTCAAACGGAGCTGTGCGGAAGTGTTCATCTATTCGATGGAAACCCCCGAGCATCGCACGGAAATTCTGCGGACCGATGGCGACCATGGTAGACAAGCCGATTGCCGAATCCATGGAGTAGCGTCCACCGACCCAGTCCCAGAATTCGAACATGTTGGCCGTGTCGATACCGAATTTTGCAACTTCTGCAGCATTTGTAGAAACGGCGACAAAATGCTTCGCTATTGCGCTTTCATCTCCCCCTAATTGCGCAAGCGACCACGCACGTGCAGTGTGGGCATTTGTCATGGTTTCAAGCGTGGTAAATGTCTTGGACGAGATAATGAACAACGTTTCCGACGCATCGAGATCCCGCACCGCCTCGGCAAAGTCAGTACCATCGATATTGGATACGAACCGGAAAGTCATGCTACGTTCGCTGTAGTATCGCAAGGCTTCATAGGCCATAACCGGCCCAAGATCGGATCCACCGATTCCGATATTCACAACATTCCGAATGCGCTTTCCGGTGTGGCCTTTCCATGCTCCGCTACGCACTCGATCTGCGAAATCCGACATCTTGTCGAGCACTGCGTGAACCTCGGGCACGACATCATGACCATCAACAACAATGGAAGTGCCCTTTGGGGCACGTAGAGCCACATGCAAGACTGCGCGCTTCTCAGTGATGTTGATCTTCTCTCCACTGAACATAGCGTCGATTCGCGAGCGTAAGGTCGCCGCTTCTGCGAGTTCAAGGAGCAGTGTCAAAGTCTCATCTGTGACCCGGTTCTTGGAGTAATCGAGGTACAGACCTTCGGCTTCAACGGTCATGCGTTCACCGCGCCTGGCATCCTCTGCAAACAATTCGCGCAAGTGCAGCTTGGAGATTGTCTTGTAATGCAGAGCAAGGGCCTTCCACGCCGACTGTGTCGCCGCGCGCTTCCGGGTAATCGGATGAGGCTGTGCTGCCATCTCGTACTCCTTGCTGCCGCTCAACGGCAGCTCATTTCATTGTGTCCGGTCGACAAGGTAGTGCGCAACTGCCGCTGCAAAATATTGCAGCAGCACGGTCTTCAGGTGTGAGTTACAGTTAAGCTCCTAGTGCCATGAGCGAGGGCAGCATGGATGATCGAGTGCCCACGGCAAAAACAGCAACTTTTCCAGCCACAAATCGTCCGACTTGGGCGCAGAGCGAGGGAAGCCCGTTGCCTTTGGGCGCTACCTGGATCGAGGAAGAGCAGGCCTTCAACTTCGCGATTCATGCCGAACATGCCGAAAGCGTGACACTGCTTCTTTATTCGCCCGATGATCTCGCAGTACCGCGATTGGACTATCGCTTTGATTTCTTGCGGAATAAATCAGGGCGCATCTGGCATTGCAGGATACCAGTCCAACTGATGAGCGACTGCCGATATTATGCTTACTCGGTCACGGGGCAATCCCCCCCTTACATTCACAGCTATGATCCACAGAAAATCCTGCTTGATCCTTATGCGGGATTCGTCTTTTTCCCGCCTGAGTTCGATCGCCAACTCGCCATGCGCGAGGGGTCAAATGCCGGCAAGGCACCGCTTGGAGTTCTAAGCCCCCATAATCCTGTTTTCGACTGGGAAGAATCCAATCCGCCACATCATGAGTCTGATGCGGTGATATACGAACTCCACGTGAAAGGTTTTACAAAAAATCCGACCTCGGGCGTTGATCCGTCACGCGCTGGCACCTATGCGGGACTTGTGGACAAGATTCCATACCTGAAAGAACTGGGAATTACTGTCGTCGAACTGATGCCAATTTTCCAGCGCGACCCTCAGGAAGGCGACTACTGGGGCTACATGCCCCTCAACTTCTTCGCTCCCCATGCACAGTACGCATGTACCACAGACGCAGAGCAGCAGCAACTGGAATTCAGGGACATGATCAAGGAATTTCATCAGGCGGGTATCGGCGTTGTTCTTGATGTCGTTTACAACCACACGTGCGAGGGCGATCACAAAGGGCCAATCTATAGCTACAAAGGGTTCGACGCTGATGGTTATTACATGTTGTCTTCCGATCCGACCTATCCCTACGCAAATTACTCCGGTACGGGAAATACTTTGAATTTCGGAGAGCCGCATGTGCGCAAGATGGTGATGGACAGCTTGCGCCATTGGAAGCACGAAATGCATATCGATGGTTTTCGCTTTGATTTAGCGTCTGTCTTCAGCCGCAACACGGATGGATCCCTCAACTGGGTACATGCCCCAATCTTCAGCGAAATTGCAGCTGACCCTGAGTTGGGCACCTTGCGTCTGATCGCCGAACCCTGGGATACAGGCGCTTATCAGCTTGGGCGAGGCTTCCCCGGTATCACCTGGCTTCAATGGAATGGTCGATTCCGTGATGACATCCGCCGCTTTGTGAAAGGCGATTCTGGAATGATTCCAGACCTGATGCGGCGGATCTACGGAAGTGATGACTTCTTTCCTGACACCCGAGCGGATGCCTATCACGCATACCAGAGTGTCAATTACGTAACCTCGCACGATGGCTTCACCTTGTACGATCTGGTCGCGTATAACGAAAAGCGTAACTGGGCGAATGGTAACAATAATCAGGATGGGATGAACGAGAATTACAGTTGGAACTGCGGCCATGAGGGCGACGATGGAGCACCAGAGGAGGTGCTCGCGTTGCGCCGCCGACAGGTGAAGAACTTCTGCTGCCTGTTAATGTTGTCGAACGGCACGCCGATGTTTCGCGCCGGAGATGAGTTCCTGAACACCCAGTATGGCAACAACAATCCCTACAACCAGGACAACACAACCGGCTGGCTGGACTGGAGCCAACTTCAGGGAAATCAGGACATTTTCCGGTTCTTCAAAAAGATGATCGCGTTTCGAAAGTGCCATCCTTCCCTCAGCCGCAGCCGATTCTGGCGCGAAGACATCGATTGGTACGGAACCGGCCCGCGGGTCGACTTATCGCATGATTCCCGCAGCCTCGCCTACTGTTTGCACGGTGCCTCGTGCAACGACGATGACATCTACGTAATGATCAATGCCTACTGGGAGGAATTGGAGTTTGACATTCAGGAGGGCACACCAGAGAAATGGCAGAGAATCGTTGATACTGCATTGCCCAGCCCTCGCGATATCCAAGACCGTCCCGAACCTGTTCAAGCGTTGAACTACCGGGTTGGTCCGAGATCAATTGTTATTCTACTTCGGCGACATCCGTAGCAGGGCTGGCGAGCATGACCCCACTACGGTGCCTGGGACGAGCTAAGTCTTGCTGCTAACGCTTCTTCCATCTCCACCCGGTAATCTCCGGGCTGTCAATACCGTTCTTGTAAGCGTACGCGCGGCACGCGATCTGCTGATTTCGAAATTTCTCCTTCGCGTGAGCTCCTATCCGTTGCAATCTTGGGACCCGGTCGATCACGTCGATCGCCAGGCTGAACCGATCGATCTCATTGTTCATGGCCAATTCCATCGGGGTGTTGATGTTGCCTTTCTCTTTGTACCCACGCACGTGCAGATGCTGGTTCTTGCGAGCGTAGGCCAGGCGATGAATCAACCAGGGGTAACCGTGAAAGTTAAAGATGATGGGCTTATCAACAGTAAACAATGAATCAAAGTCCTTGTCCGTCAAGCCATGGGGATGATCTCTTGTCGGTTGTAGCTTGAACAAGTCGACCACGTTGATAAAGCGAATCTTGACATCAGGAAATTCTTCTCTCAAGAGTTCAGTCGCCGCCAACGCCTCCTGGGTTGGTATATCGCCGGCACAGGCCATTACAACATCGGGTTCCACCCCTTGGTCGCTGCTGGCCCAGCCCCAAATACCAATGCCTTTTGTGCAGTGCTCAATTGCGGCATTCATATTTAGATACTGAAGGTGCAACTGCTTGTCAGAAACGATCACGTTGACGTAGTTCTCGCTCCTAAGGCAATGGTCTGCGACTGACAGCAGGCAGTTGGCATCGGGTGGAAGATAAATACGCGTGACTTCGGCGCTCTTGTTCAGGACAACATCGAGGAAGCCGGGATCCTGATGTGTGAATCCGTTGTGGTCCTGCCGCCAAACGGTCGACGTAATGAGAAGGTTGAGTGACGCGATGTTCTGGCGCCAAGGCAGATGATTGCAAATCGAAAGCCACTTCGCGTGCTGGTTAAACATCGAGTCAATTACGTGAACAAACGCTTCGTAAGTGGAGAAGAAGCCATTTCGGCCCGTAAGCAAGTAACCTTCGAGCATGCCTTCCATCGTGTGCTCGCTAAGCATCTCGATGACACGGCCGTCTGTCGCCAGTTCGCCACCATCCTGATCTTCCGGAAAGTACTCTTCGAGCCAGAGCTTCTTTGAAGCTTGATAAACCGCATTCAGCTTGTTGGATGTGGTTTCATCAGGCCCAAACACGCGGAAGTTGTTCATGTTTGACTTGAGGACATCGCGCAGAAAGTTGCCTAGGGGCGGAACATTCTCCAACTCGACGGCTCCGGGTTGATCCACCTTCACTGCGTAATCGGAGAAATCAGGTACCCGTAACGATCGTCTAACAGTCCCACCATTTGCGTGTGGATTCGCGCTCATTCGCCGATTGCCGCTGGGAGCCAACTCCTGTAGTTCCGCGACAAGCTTGCCGTTCGCATCAAACAACTCTTCAGGCTTTTGCTCCCTCATCCACCGCTCAAGGAGTTTCAATTGCTCAGGAGTTTTCTTCACATCCGCTAAAGGCACCTGGTGTGCTCGCCAAAATCCTTCCAGATAGTGGCCATCGATTTCCCTGGGCGCACCCCAACCTTTGGGAGAGCGCAGTACGATCATCGGCCACCGCGGCCGCTTAGCAATGCCGCTCGACCGACATTCCCGCTGACTAGCATGAATCTCCTGAATGCAGTGCTCTACCGTAGCCGCCATTGCTTGGTGCATCGTTTCGGGATCCGATCCCTCCACAAAGTAAGGAGCCCATCCATAGCCTCGCATAAGGCTTTCCAGCTCCTCATGGCTCATGCGCGCCAGAAGAGTGGGATTGTTGATCTTGTATCCGTTCAAGTGGAAGATGGGTAGGACCGCGCCATCGCGAATCGGATTCAGAAACTTGTTGATGTGCCACGAAGTAGCAAGTGGCCCAGTCTCAGATTCGCCATCGCCGACCACTGCGGCCACGATCAAGTCAGGATTGTCGAACGCTGCCCCACAGGCATGCGAGAGTACATATCCAAGTTCGCCGCCTTCGTGAATAGAACCTGGAGTTTCGGGCGTGCAGTGGCTCCCAATTCCGCCGGGGAATGAAAACTGCTTGAAGAATTCCTGCAAGCCGCGTTCGTCTTCGCTTTTCTCTGGATAGATCTCAGAGTAGGTCCCCTCGAGATAGCCTGGGCCCAACACTCCCGGTGCACCATGCCCGGGACCCGCCATAAAGATCATGTTCTGGTCGAACTTCCTGATCAGGCGATTCAAGTGAACGTAGATGAACGAAAGCCCGGGACTGGATCCCCAATGCCCGAGTAGACGATTTTTGATGTGTTCAGGCTTCAGAGATTCTTTCAATAAGGGATTGGCCTGCAAATAAATCATTCCCAGCGCAAGGTAATTGCATGCCCGCCAGTAAGCATGGGTCTTTCTCAAATCTTCCGCGTTCAGTGGCGACCCTTGAACGGTGGATCTCGCTCTTCCATAGGCGCTCAGAGAGGATGTTGATCGCTCTTCTACTTCTGCTACAGGGGTCATGGCTTAGAACTCCTTGTTTCCTCGCGAGAGGTTAGTCGGTTCTTGGTTTGGCCGGGAAGTGGATGGCCCCTGCAGTTGCAAGTGCCGAAATCGAATGCGAAGTTTGACTCTGGTAATTGTATTCTTTTGGAGAGAAGCGAACACAGTTTCATTCCCATCAAGCGCTCCGCAACAAGACGTTCCCTGACGTATCCTGTTAACTAGAGGGGTGAAAACCTCACCATGAAGATCCTAGTCCTCAACTCCGGATCAAGCAGCCAGAAGGCGTGCCTTTATGAAATTGCAGAATCTCTGCCGGATCGCGCACCGAATCCCCTATGGGAGGCTAAGGTTGAATTTTCCCCAGACTCTGCCGCGGTCACAGTAAGAAATTATCAAGGACTAAAGGAAAAGGAGAAGATTGACACGCCTTCACGAGAAGACGCCCTCCGATATTTGTTGAACACTTTGTGCGATGGCAAGGTGCATGTGCTCGCCTCTCCCTCTGAGATTGATGTTGTGGGGCATCGTGTGGTGCACGGAGGCCCACACTTTGAGAGTCCGGTCGTGATTACCGCCGAAGTGCGTTCCGCGATTGCCAATACAGCGACCTTGGCTCCGCTGCACATTCGCGCCGAAGTCGAAGGCATGGATCTGGTCCGAGCCACCCTGGGGACGATCCCCCAGGTGGCTGTATTCGACACGGGGTTTCACGCGCAAATGCCAACTGTGGCTGCGATGTACCCAGGCCCCTATCAGTGGTTCGAGAACGGCATTCGGCGATATGGATTTCACGGCATCAACCACCAGTACTGTGCTGGGCGCGCAGCACAACTACTGAACAAAGACTTGGCATCACTCAAAATCGTCACCTGCCATTTAGGAAATGGATGCTCTCTCGCTGCGATTCAAGGTGGCCGCAGTATTGATACGACCATGGGCTTCACTCCCTTGGAAGGCCTGATGATGGGAACGCGATCCGGGTCCGTCGATCCCGGAATTCTCATCTACCTCATGCGCCAAACTCACCTGGATCCCGAGCGTGTTGACAAAATCTTGAACCAAGAATCGGGATTGCTTGGCATCTCAGGAGTTTCTGGCGACATGCGAGACATTTTGGCATCGATCCAAGATCATCCACGTTCGAAGTTGGCGTTTGATATCTATGTCCACCGTCTGCGCAAAGCAATTGGCAGTATGGCGGCAGTAATGGGTGGAATGGATGTTCTTGTTTTCACTGCTGGCGTGGGTGAGAACTCTCCTGAAGTAAGGGCTGCGACGTGTACTGGCCTGGACTTCCTAGGCATCAAACTTGACCGCGAACGAAACTCCCAGCCCAGGCTTGACACCGATGTCGCCAACACAGGATCAAGCGTTCGAATCCTGGTAATCCGAGCCCAGGAGGATTGGGCCATTGCAAGGGAGTGCTGGAAATTGAGAGACGAATTAAGCGTTGAAAAACATCGCGCACCTCAGCCGCTGAAAAATTGAGGATGGCAAGCTTGTGAGGTTGGTCCGCACACTGTTAAGCTTTCGTCATTAAGTTTCGGCAGCACCGTCTCGATGGATAGCCGACTACGCGCGTATCTGAATCCGTAAGTGCTCACCGTCTACCAGAAAGTTTTCCATGGCCGAAAAACTCCCTGCGGTATTCATGGCTCGCCACGGTAATACAGCCTGGACCCACACTGGACAGCACACCGGCCTCACCGACCTGCCACTGACACCTGACGGCGAGCGTAATGCCGTAAGGTTGGGTGAGCGCTTGAAGGGCATGAAGTTCGCCAAGGTGTTTACCAGCCCTTTACAGCGTGCGGCAAGGACATGTGAGCTATCCGGATTTGGCGACGGCGCCATCGTCGAACCAGGCCTAGTGGAATGGAATTATGGGGAATATGAAGGACTCACCTCGGCCCAGATTCTCGACAAGCACCCGGACTGGCAACTTTTCCGTGATGGCTGCCCCGGAGGCGAATCGCCTCAACAGATAGGAGCACGTGCGCAAAGGGTCGTCCAGAGCCTCCGAAGTGTTGCGGGCGACGTACTTCTCTTCTCCAGTGGACACATCATGCGAGTACTGGCAGCCACTTGGCTGGCACTCGATGGAGGAACCGCGGGCAGATACCTTGTACTCAATCCGGCCAGCTTGAGTGCGCTCGGTTATGAACACAGTCTGGCCAATCCGGTCATTCGCCTCTGGAATGATGATCATCACGTGGGGGCGTAGAATCAGAACAAACTTGTCCGTTCCAACTTCCTCATGAACGACAGCCGGTTTTGGATTACCTATAGAAGGATCACCAATGAGCACAAAGAGTGTCGCCGCACAGAATTCCGCAAACGTCCTTCCGATGACGCATCGCGCAAATGTAGCAGACCTTCTCAAACAATATGGATGTGGTCCAGTTCCATTTGTGGGTGCCGAAGCCGCATTTTATGAGCGGCACCTGGTTTTTGACCGGGCTATTGATCCCAGTGTCGCCAGCGCCAGGGAACGATTCGAGGCATTCTCAAGTTCTGTGCGCGACATTCTGGCCCAGCGCTGGGTAAAGACGAAGAGCACCTATGACCAGCAGAATGCCAAGCGGGTGTACTACCTATCCCTGGAGTTTCTCATCGGACGTTCGTTGGCAAACAACGTGACTAACCTCTTGTTAAGTTCGCTGGTGAACTATGCGGCCCAGGAGAAAGGCCTGGATTGGCTCGAATTGATTGACCAGGAACCGGACGCAGGCTTGGGAAACGGAGGCCTCGGCCGACTCGCGGCTTGCTTCCTGGATTCGATGGCTGCGCTGGAACTGCCTGCTATCGGCTGCGGCCTCCGCTACGAGTACGGCATGTTTCGGCAGTCGTTTGTGAATGGCTGGCAACGTGAAGACCCTGACAACTGGCTGAGGGACGGTGATCCGTGGGAAATCGCTCGCGCTCATGAGAGAGTCGAGATCAAGATGAACTGCTCCTTCCGGTTAATAGATGGGCATTTCAAGGCCATCCCGGATCAGCCATCCACACTGTATGGCATCCCGTACGACCGGCCGGTGGTGAGCTACGGCGGAAAAACCATCAACACTCTCCGACTATGGGCTGCGGCCGCGCCGGATTACTTCGATTTCCAGGAATTTGGCACGGGAGACTTTGTCGGGGCGCTCGGGGAGACCTTACAAGCGGAATCGCTCACACGCGTGCTTTACCCGGATGATCACACGACAGCCGGGCAAGGGCTTCGTTTCCTGCAGGAATATTTTCTGGTGGCGTGTTCAATTGCTGACATGGTCCGTCGCTTTCTGCGTCACAACAGCGATTGGGAGAAACTGCCTGATAAGGCTGCTATCCAACTGAACGACACCCACCCATCGATGGCCGTCGCCGAGTTGATGCGTGTTCTTCTGGACGATGTGCACCTGGGATGGGACATGGCCTGGGATCTGACAAGGAAAACACTTGCTTATACCAACCACACATTGCTTCCTGAGGCACTCGAGAAGTGGCCAGTTGCCTGGTTTGAGATGATGCTTCCGCGGCACCTGGAAATTATTTATGAAATCAACCGACGTCTACTCGACGAAGTCCGCGTACGGTTCCCGGGAGACGACGGGCGCGCTCAACGGATCAGTCTGGTGGAAGAGGGGACTTCACGAAAGATTCGCATGGCGAACCTCGCCATTGCTGGATCGCACAGCACCAACGGAGTAGCAGCCATCCATTCCAAGTTGTTGCGAACGACAACCGTGAAAGACCTGGCTGAAATGTTCCCCGAGCGCTTCAACAACAAGACGAACGGTGTTACGCCCCGCCGCTGGTTGCTTGAAGCGAACCCCGGACTGGCAAGAACAATTACGCAAGCGATCGGCGAGAACTGGATCACTGATTTAGGGCGACTGACTGAACTCAAACCTCTTGCAGACGACAGCGGCTTCCGTTCGACATTTCTTGGATCGAAGCGAGAGGCGAAGACGCGCTTTGCTGAGTGGCTCAAGAGAACGACAGGCCAAACGATCGACCCTCAGACGATCTTTGACTCTCAGATTAAGCGGATTCATGAATACAAGCGGCAACTGCTGAACGCGCTTCGAATTATTGTTTGCTACAACCGGCTCCGTAACAATCCCAACACGGAGATGGCGCCGCGCACGTTCTTCTTCGGGGGCAAAGCCGCCCCGGCCTACCATCTTGCCAAGCTGATTATCAAGTTCATTAACAATCTCGCTGGGACGATTGACGGCGATCCAATCACGCGGGGCCGCATGAAAATCGTTTTTCTGCCGGACTACAACGTTTCACTGGCTGAACACCTGATCCCTGCAAGCGACGTCTCGAACCAGATCTCTACCGCGGGCTACGAGGCAAGCGGCACCAGCAATATGAAATTCATGATGAATGGAGCTTTGACGGTGGGCACCCGTGATGGAGCGACTATTGAGATGGCTGAAGAAGCGGGCGAAGAGAACCTCTTCCTCTTTGGTCTGACGGTCGAACAGGTTCACAACAGCGAGCCCTGGTACGATCCGCACTGGCACTACGAGCACGAACCCGAAACCAGAGCGGCTCTGGATCTGATCTTCTCTGATTATTTCAGCCGCAATGAACCTGGAATATTCGCCCCGCTGCGCGACACACTGCTAACTCACGGCGACCATTACATGCACCTGGCGGATCTCACATCATACTGCCAGGCTCAGGACAGGCTAGGTGACCTCTACGCTACTCCTCAGGAGTGGGCACGAAAAGCCATCCTTAATGTTGCGAGTTCCGGAAAATTTTCGAGCGATCGCACCATCGCAGAATATGCATCAGAGATCTGGAAGGTGGAACCATGTCCCATACCGTAGAGACTCAACCTAAGACCGGTCAAAGTCTCTCCCCGCTTGCAGGAAAACCTGCAACCAAGGAAATGCTGGTCGATGTCACGCGCCTGGAAAAAGAGTACTTCGAGCGCATACCCGACGTGAACGATCCCACCCAGCTCGTCAGCTTTGGCACTAGCGGACATCGCGGCTCTTCCCTTCGCGGAGCTTTCAACGAAGCACACATCCTGGCCATCACCCAGGCAATCTGCGATTACCGCCGTGACCAGAAGACCGATGGTCCTTTGTATATGGGCAAGGATACTCATGCTCTTTCCACTCCCGCCCAGCGAACGGCGATCGAGGTGCTTGCGGCGAACAGCGTCGAAACTATCATTCAGGAAAACGACGGCGTTACACCGACTCCTGTTATTTCGCGCGCGATTCTGGTTTATAACCGCGATCATAAGGCTCATCTCGCGGATGGCATCGTCATTACTCCATCGCACAATCCGCCGGATGATGGAGGATTCAAGTACAACCCGCCTAACGGCGGACCGGCCGATACGGGTGTAACACGTTGGGTGCAGGACCGCGCCAACGATTTACTCCGCTCAGGAAACCATGGCGTCAAGCGCATTCCTTTCTCTAAGGCAATCTCTGCCCCCAGCACGCACCAAGAAGACTTCGTTCTTCCCTACGTGCGCGATCTCAAGAATGTCGTCGATCTAGACTTGATTCGCGGCGCTGGCCTGAAGTTGGCGGTTGATCCACTGGGAGGAGCGGCACGCCCTTACTGGGAGCCGATCAATTCCATTTATGGCTTGGATATCGAGGTGGTCAATCCGACCATTGATCCGACTTTTTCATTCATGACCGTCGACCACGACGGCAAGATTCGTATGGATTGCTCGAGTCCCTATGCGATGGCAAGCCTCGTGAAATTGAAAGACCACTACCAGGTGGCTTTCGCTAACGATCCGGATTCCGACCGCCATGGCATCGTCACTCCGAGCGCGGGGCTGATGAATCCGAACCACTATCTTGCTGTCGCCATCCAATACTTGCTCAACAATCGTCCTAGGTGGCGTCAGGACGTCGTGGTTGGAAAGACGCTTGTGAGCAGTAGCATGATCGATCGGGTGGTCGGCAAACTCGGCCGCAAACTCAGCGAGGTACCGGTCGGCTTCAAGTGGTTCGTCGCCGGACTAGTCGACGGCTCATTTTGCTTTGGCGGTGAAGAGAGCGCGGGAGCCAGTTTCCTACGGCTTGATGGGACAGTATGGTCGACCGACAAAGACGGCCCGATCATGGACCTGCTCGCCGCCGAAATCACCGCGCGTACAAACAAAGATCCCGGCGAGCACTACAATAATCTCACTACGGAGTTTGGCACACCCTATTACGTACGCATCGACGCGCCTGCGAGCCCAACTCAGAGAGCGCAACTGCAGAAGCTCTCACCGAACGCGGTTAAAGAATCTGATTTAGCGGGCGAGCGCATTACAGCCAAGCTCACTCGAGCACCGGGTAATAACGCGCCGATTGGAGGCTTAAAGGTTGTTGCCGAGAACGGGTGGTTTGCCGCGCGACCCTCCGGGACAGAGAACATCTACAAGATCTATGCCGAGAGTTTCACGAGTGAATCGCATCTGGATGCAATCGTGCGCGAAGCCCAGCAGATCGTGAGCAATGCACTAGGAAAGTGAAGGATTCGCAGCTTCCACCAGGGTGACATTTTCTGTGCACTTTCCAAGGTCTCTAATCCGAATCCTGCCTCTGGCCGAAAGGATGATGCCCCGCTCGGCTCGGCAATTTAGGCTGTAGGGACGCGCTCGGGATGAAATCGACGTGTCGCCAGGACGATCAATGTCGCGAACATGAGCAAGACCAAGAGTTGAGCCACCAGGAAGGGCGGTTCGGTCTGCGTGGGAGCCAAAGCCTTCAGGGCCGGAATCTTTTGAAAAGACTGCACGACCAATACGAAGACATTCAAATATAAAGCCACCGACGAGCTAACTACATAAATCCACCTCCACGAGCCAGCAAGCTGGAAAACGTATCTAGCCGGAATCGCTACGGCCAAAATTAGCAACGACAAGATCCCCACAATGTGAGCCGGCAAAATATGCTCGAAGGGGAATCCGAATCCAGTGATACTGGTCAGAGCCGTGGTCGTGAGAAAAATCGAGGTCAGCCGGTTCCTACGATTTCCGTTCACAAGACCGAAAATGACGATGAATCCTATTGCGATCGCCACAAGGCTGATCAAGACGTGCAAAAGCGTATACGATTCAGTGCTCATACCCAGGATCATGGCTGCATCTCCTTAGAGTGAAGCGTCCCGACCAGCAGTTTACTTATGATTCCCCTGCTTAGGAGTCTCATATTTGCCGCACCTGCCCACGGCATAGGCCTTTATCCCTACGATCGAGCAGCACGGAGGCCGCCGGCGTTGATTTCCGGTGATAACCACGCGATGCGAAATGAGATGCGTCGTCGCATCGGTGGCGCGCGGCCAGAGAACATGTGGATGCTGGTGCCGGCCAAAGTTCCGTGTGAAAGGCCTGTCTTGAGATTTCAATTTTGATTAATTATCAGTCCCCCCTTTGCCAAGAGTGATGAGCTACGATCAGTTCATGCAGGTCACTTATTCGACCCAATCCCGCATGTGCGGCATTCGCACATCGCGTGTCACTGATTTTTCTCTCATATCGTAAACACGGGCCCTGTACCCCGCATGTGACTGACGCTCTACTGCCACAGCAATCGTGCAGCTATGGCTCAACCTGGCGTCACGAAAGCTGTCAGTTTTACCAGTCCATATTTTTCGCTACGCTCTCTACACTCAAGCAACCCAATATCCAGAACCAGTCCTAGGCGTCCTATGGCTACTGCGAACGAAAGGTCAGCTTGCCTGTTTATCGCAATAGGAGACCCCCTCAGTCACCAACAACCTTGCGGCGCTCCGCCGGTACCCACGTGCGACATGTTAATCCCGGTGAGTGCGCTAGGATTCCGATCGTGAAGATCAGTATTTCGTACCAACCAGCGTTGAAAGCAACAGCTGTGATGATGTTGCTTCTCACCTGTCCTATTTTCGCCGCGGGGCAGCAGGAAAGTGCAACGCCGCCGGCGAAGGCGGACGCCGCGCACTATGTTGGCGCAGAGACCTGCAAGACCTGTCACGAAGATCTTTACAAGAAGAATTTCGAAAACACTCCGCATTTCAAAACCACGCTCGACAGCGGACATGGGTGCGAGTCATGCCACGGGCCGGGATCAGCACATGTGGACGGTGGCGGCGACGTAACGAAAATCATCAGGTTCAGCACGTTGTCGAAGCAGGAAGCTAACGCGAACTGTTTAAGCTGTCATGGCGGCAAACACGAGCAGCGGCACGCCGCGGCATCGGCGCATGCGAGCAATGACGTTGGCTGTCTCGACTGCCACTCTCCTCATAAGGCCAAAGTTCCCGAACACCTCCTGGTGCAAACACAACCGGAACTCTGTTACGGATGCCATACATCGGCCAAAGCTGACTTCGCCAAGCCATACCACCATCGGGTGGATGAAGGACTTATTCGCTGCAGCGATTGTCACAACGTTCATGGCACTACGACATTGCGACAGGTGCGGGCCCTACCCAGCGGCGACGCAATCTGCGTCAACTGCCATGCTGACAAGCGTGGGCCGTTTGTGTTCGAGCATGTCCCGGTGAAGACGGAAGGCTGCAGTAGCTGCCACACGCCGCATGGGTCAACCAACCCGCGCTATCTCCGAGTAAGTCAGGTAAACCTTCTGTGCTTGCAGTGTCATTCATTCCCAGCACAGGGACCTGCCGGACCTTCACACAATCAAGCTACAAAGTATCAGGCCTGCACCATGTGCCACGCGGCGATTCATGGCTCGAACGCCAGTAATGTTTTCTTCAGGTAAAGAAGGCTACGCATGAAACCAAACCGGCTCCGAATGCAACGGGTTCTGATGCTCGCCGGCCTTTTGAACATAGCGGCCATGGCCCAAACTACCGGAAGCAGTTCGGCCCCAGCTCCACCGGAAGGCTGGGAGGGCGGCGGCTATGTGATTCACCAGTCGATGGAGATCGGCTACCGCGCATCTGACGTATCAGGTAGCGACCAGATGTACAACACCCTGGTGAACCAGCGGGACGGACCACGCTTCCTGGACCAGAGCCTGTCCATGCAATCCGAGAATCATGCCGGAGTCTTGTTTGACAACCTGTTCATCAACAGCTTTGGCTGGGGAGGAGATCCCAACAACGCATTGCGAGCACGGATCGACAAGAACAAGTGGTATGACTTCCGTGCTGCATTCCGGCGCGACCAAACGGATTTCGATTTCAACTTGTTGGCCAATCCGCTGAATCCGCCGACATCAAGTCCGAATGTCCCGGTGACTTCATCCCCGCACGGTTTCTATACACGGCGACGGATGAGCGACTTCGATCTGACGATATTGCCGCAATCAAAGGTTGATTTCCGCTTGGGTTACTCACGCAACAACATGACTGGTCCATCGTTTTCAAGTGTGCATGAAGGTACCGACGCACTGCTCTATCAGAACTGGAACACAACAGTGAATTCCTACCGTTTCGGTTTGGACGTGAAAGTTCTTCCGCAGACAGTGATCAGCTACGACCAGTTCTTCGACTACTACAAGGGAGATACAACTTGGAACTTGGCGCCATTTGCACAGGCGCTTTTGCCCGGCACCCCAGGCAGTGTGGAACTGGGCCTCCCGATCAATACAGCGAGCAATAATCCATGTGCCATCAATGCTCCGGCAACCAGCCTGATTGATCCGACCGGAACCCTGACCAATGTCGACTGCAATGCCTACTTCAATTACAACCGTTCGAACCGCATCCGCACATACACACCTACGGAGCGCCTAAGCATGCACAGCAGCTATTTCGAACGAATGGAGCTGAGTGCCTCGTATGCCTACAGTTCGTCGGACATGAAGGCTCCCTTCAATGAATTCTTTAATGGATTGAGCTCGCGGTCCGACCTTCGTCAACAAAACGTCGCCGGTCCCACCAGGGCAAACAGCATTTCAAATGTCGCCGACTTCACTGCAACTTTTCACATCAACCCGCACCTACGCGTGGTCGACACGTTCCGCTTCTGGAGTTATCGGATCCCCGAGAGCTTCAACTCCGTCGAGACCGATTGGGAGTGTATCGATTCTGGAACCTGCTCTCTCCTAACGCCCATAAACGGTGGAACGACCGCCTCGGCAACTCCGGCTTCCAACTTCCTCTCCTTTAACCAGAATTGGAAGAGGAACCAGGTCGATCTCGTTTGGGATGCGTCGAAGCATTTTGGCGGACACATAGGGTTCCGATATGGCTCCAAGGAGTTTTTTCACGTCGTTGACTTCGCCACGGGAGACGAAGATCGCGTCGTCGTTGAAGAATACACGCCTCTTATCGGTCTGTGGGCAAAGCCACTGACAAACATGCGGTTCAACTTCGATTGGGAGCGTGTCAACAACGATGACGCCATCGTGCGTATTGGACCAAGAAAGGAATCGCGCTACCGCGTTCAAGCCAGCTATACGCCAAAGCCTTGGGCCGTGCTGGGCGGCTCCGTAAACATCTGGGAAGCTTCGAATGGCGACAGCTTGTCGGACTACCGCGGACACAATCGCAATTACGGATTCACGGCGTCGCTCAGCCCACGGGAACGTGTTAGCTTCGACTTCGCCTATAACTATAACGATTATCAGCAAAATGCATTTATCTGCTTCGATGACGCCGACACCACTCTGCCAGTTGTATCTGGAGCGGGCAGCTGCACTGCAAATGGCTACAACGATGAGGACAATCCCCTACTCACGCTCGGTTCATATGAAAACCGGACGCATTACGGGATGGGCTCAGTCATCGTGCGGCCGGTACGACGGGTGACGACCCAGGTTGGGTACAGCATCACGAGCGTTGGCGGAGAGACTCCGCAGTTCAACAGCCTGCAGCCGTTCGGCTCGCTGCAGTACAACTACCACCAGCCGCTTGCCAATGTAGCCGTGGACATTGGGCACAACCTCACAGCAAAAGTTGGGTGGAATTACTACCAGTATGG
>DATBFG010000088.1:0-95080 GCA_036558645.1 Terriglobales bacterium | reverse complement strand
GCGATCGCATCTATGAGTCCGAAGCCGAATACAGGAGGGGCTGAACGGTTCTCAAATTTGTTGGCATCTTGCGGTGGCACCTCGCCTCCCTGAGAACAATTGCGAAGAAAGGCCTGGTTTGACCGCGGCTGCAGTAAAATGCCGCCTTCGTTCAGGTGTTCCGCGTCGCTCCCATCCAAAGGATCAAAGACGCCGTTGACTGTCTTACCAAAGAACGTCAACAGACGATTGCTACTTCCCCCAAGCACGGGCAGGCTGTGGCATCGTCCACAGGCACCGTCGGTGAATACAGGGCCGACTCCTTCAGCCATTCCCCAGACGCGGAGGAATTGGTCTCGACCGTGATTGAAAAAAGTTAGTTCCATGGGCTTGAGGCCGTCAAGCGGGTCGCCGATAGCATCCGCTTGTTTTCGCTTTTGTGCATAAGCAGGCACGCTGAGAATGCAAGTTAGGATTACAAAGCAGAGAAGGTGCAAACGGCTGGTGCGGGCGAAGGTTTGCTGCATGACGACTCCTTGTTCTCCAGTCTATGAGTGCAAGCGATCTTGGAGACTTAGAGGCCCAGAGTTGCTGTGTTCTATCACGGAAGCATTCTGATATTGACTGCAAATGTTGACAGTGCTCCCGTGTCTTTAGCCGTTTGGGGGAATTTTGCTCCCACCCGCGCGGCTTTTAACGCGGACGGAACTTTACCCTATCTTTGGAAAGTATGCAATCAGCGTGGATTGGTGCGAGATACAACGTTTCTGAGGATTGCTGCAAATAGTTGCCCCAACTCGCGATGGACATGCTTTTCGGGGGCTGGCCGTCGGCGACGCAAAACAAAACACAGCTACTTACTCGACTGCCAGGATGACATGACTTGCCTTAAAGGCAGCAAACGCTTCGTCTCCGGGCTTCATTCCTAATGCTACTACGCTTCTATTCGTAATGATGGCAGTCAGCAGCGTTCCGGCATCGAGTTTCAGAGTAACTTCGCTGTTGACTGCTCCCTCCTGAACACTCTGTACTGTGCCGGGCATAATGTTGCGGGTGCTCAGTCTCGCGTTCTGCAGATCTTTGCCTAAGATAATCCAGCTAGCTTTGATGAGTGCCGTTGCTTTACTGCCCACTTGCAACGCGAGTGCGTCGACACTGCCATTGGTGATGATAGCGATAATGCGCTCGCCCGGGGTAAGGGTTAGCTCAATCTCGGCATTAACCGCGCCCTTCTTGAGTTTGGTAATCGTTCCTGGAAAAGCATTTCGGGCACTTGTCCTCATGAAATCTCCCGTATTTTTCTATGGATTCGCCCATGCACTGCTGCCTCGCGTTTCACTTCCGTTCGCTATTGCGAGGTGATTCTCTGGACAAACATCTGGGCAAAACGGTTCGCATCGACATCATACTGCACGGATACCTTTGTTGCTCCCTCTCCGCCCTCCCAAATTCGTTCAGCGCCGAGCGACGTTCCGTAATCTGGTCCGTGGTTAATATCTATGTCAACAAAGAGGTCCTTCGCCTTGACCAATGACGGATCCACCAGGCTGGCGACTGTCAATTGATCGTACATCTGAGAATGGCGATCGGGATACTTCGCAACCCACGGTCCCATTGTTTCCTTTAAGAAACGCGTGAGAGGAGTATCGACGGCCACGATCTTGTCGTACCACGCCTTCGAAAAATCCGTCTTGCTGGTGACGTTCAATGGAGTGAGCACGATCGGAATCCCAGAGCGAATGACAACCTGTGCGGCTTCCGGATCGACCCAAAAATTGAATTCTGCATTGGGCGTGATGTTCCCTCCACCATCCGGAAGTGAAGCAATGGCTCCGCCCATGATTGCAATCGTCTTCACGTTCTTGGCAAACGTAGCGTCTTGCCGGATTGCAGTTGCGACATTGGTAAGCGGACCAATGGCAATAATCGTGATCTCATGTGGATTGGCATTCACCGCCCGAATCAGGAAGCTAACGGCACTCTCCTCTTCTGCTTGTTTCTTTGCGAATCCGCCTGGAGGCATGGGTGCAGGCTCGTCGGACCACCATTTGCCGTGTACCGTCGTGGCGAACTCTGTCTTTTGATGGAGCCATGGACGATTGAATCCACGATAAACAGGTATATCGGTGCGTCCAGCCACTTCGAGGACCTTGAGTGCGTCCGAGGTTGCTTGTTGCACGGTCGTGTTGCCGGCAACGGTGGTGACACCCAGAATTTTCAATTCTGGCGACTTGAGAGCCAGCATCAGGGCTGTGCCGTCATCCTGGGGAGGAATTGCGAAGTCCGTGTCAAAAATGACCTTTTCGGATGCTTGGGCAACGGATGCCACAGGCCATCCCGCGACCAAGACCAGCACCGCCGCAACTACCAGGAATACGCGCCTCCCGCAAAACTCAAGCCCTTGCGCCACGCCTCACCTTGTTCTTGACTGATTCGACAGTCTCACCTTTCCGTCAGCATGTATAGCTGTCCGCAATAATTGAAGTCAAGCAACGCACAGCCTTGCTCGGACTCCCCTCACCTGTTTGGGCAAATTTGCGGGTATTGGTGCAGCTTAACAAGGGAGCTAGCCAGACGCGCGCGATTGGTATTTCGCAAAAGAACGCAAAACATCGCGCGGCTCGCCCACGTCTCTCGCTCGCCAAAGGCAGGCGGCTCGGAATGATAAATCAAACTGCGCCACTACGATTTTCGCATTGACTTTGCTTCGATGTAACCCCTACATTGGGTCGCTTCCAAGCTTCAAGATGCGCGGCGAAGCGTGATGGAAACATGCCGGAGGCTAGTTTTGCTCGATCGCTTCTTCAGACTCACGGAAAACCATACTACGGTACGGCAGGAACTCGTCGCCGGACTCACCACATTCATGACGATGGCCTACATCATCGTCGTGAATCCGCAGATTCTTTCGCAAGCAGGAATGCCCGCCGAAGGGGTGGTTTTCGCGACCTGTGTCTCCGCAGCCGCCGCCACGCTCATGATGGGTCTGTATGCAAACTACCCAATCGCTCTTGCGCCTGGCATGTCGCTAAACGCCTACTTCACCTATTCCGTTTGCCAGGGTATGGGAATTCCGTGGCAGACGGCACTGGGAGTGATTTTTTTCTCTGGCGTCCTGTTTGTGCTTTTGACGGTCACACGGATTCGCGAGCAGATCGTAAACGGGATCCCAGATGGGCTCAAGCATTCGACTGCAGCCGGAATTGGAATGTTCATCGCCTTCGTTGGTATGCGCAATGCCAAGATGGTCGTCGCGAATCCGGCAACTTTCGTCAGCATGGGCAATTTCTCCGATCCCGAAGTCCAAGCGGCCTGGCTCGGCGTAGTACTAACCTTGGCGTTGATGGCTCGAAGAGTTAACGGCGCCATTCTCCTAGGAATTATTGGCACCACCTTGTTTGGAATCGCACGCGGGATCGCTCATTGGCCGTCGGCGTTTTTTTCCCTTCCTCATCCCTCCGGAACGCTCTTTCAACTCGATCTTCGCAGCGCCCTGCATTTGGGCCTGCTTGAAATTATCTTTGTCTTCCTCTTTGTCGACTTGTTCGACAACGTCGGCACCCTCGTCGGCGTGTGTGAGCAGGCAGGTTTTGTCAAAAACGGAAAGATTCCTCGTGTCGGCCGAATTCTTTTGGCCGATGGGGTGGGAACCATCTTTGGATCGCTGACTGGCACTTCAACTGTGACCAGCTACATTGAGAGTGCGGCAGGTGTAGCCGCGGGGGCGCGAACCGGACTCGGCAACGTTCTTGTGGCAGCGCTATTTCTTTTAGCTATGTTTTGTGCCCCGATCGCGGCGGCGATTCCAGGGTTTGCGACAGCGCCGGCATTAATCTTGGTTGGAGCGCTGATGATGCAATCCATTGCGCGAGTCAACTGGGATGACTTCAGCGAAGCTTTCCCTGCATTTCTGACCGTGATTGCGATGCCCCTTACCTTCAGCATTGCTACTGGTCTCAGCTTCGGAGTAATTGCCTACGCGTTTGCGAAGATCGCTTCGGGAAAGCATCGCGAGGTGAGCGCGGTGTTGTGGGTTCTCACTGCCTTATTCGTACTGCGCTATGTCTATCTAGCCGGAGCTTAGTTTCTCGCGCAGCGTTGACGTTGAGGAGAAAACTGCGATGTCAAATAGCGGAGCCCGGAGTCTATGGAAACTCCTAGGAGTAACTCTCGTTGCTTTGACGATACCAAGTCTGTCTTATGCCCAGCAGGTATCGCTCGAGGCGCTGGTGACGCCATCCACCGTCATCGTGAAAGATGGACATCCAGTCACATTCGCCCTCCATGGCTTTATCGAGTTCAAGTCGCTGAATGAAATGTTCTCCTATATTCAGACACAGGACCAGCGGTGGAAGAAAACCGGCGCGCTTGACGATAAGCGCCGTCAGGAGGTGTTGTCAGACCTGTTGCGCAGAGGCGTGGAGAGCCGGGTAATTTCAATGGTCGATGGGCGACCGGTCGAAACCCTCGTCACCCATACTGCAGAGGAGTTACGAACTGCATTGGCGGCAGTGAAAGAACCTGTTCCACCGGGGTACGCAGAAGCCTTCTTAGCGGTCCAGGAGAAATGGAAGCACTCCCTGAATTGTTGGAGTGCAGCCCCGCCAATTCCGGCGCACGTGCTTTCGAATTGGTATCCGATCACGGAAGGCATTCAACTGTTTGGTGCGACGTACGATTCCACTGAGCATTTCTGGCAGGCCGTGAAGTATCATCCCGCCACTACTGTCGGCGAACTCATTCAACTCACGACGGCGTTCGAAAAACGAGACTGGACGCCCTGGTTGGCAAAGCTTGACGCTGATCCAAACACGTATCTTCCAAATGCGTATTCGATCGAATTCCTGCGCTACAACCTCGCGCCTGAGCGACTGCGCCGCTTCCGTGAGGAATTAAAGGGCCATGGACTGCAGCCCAACGAATTGGCGCGCATGGCCCAACAACGTGTCACGGCGCCTTTCCGCTTCACCGCGCCAGAGGAGAAGGCGCTTTGGGGAGATCTGGCGGATACTTTTTATCTCGTGTATACCTTTGCCGCGCCTGACGATTCTATTCGTAGGACCTTGGCCGAACACCATTTTGATGCCATTTACCTCGGTGACCGAAAGATGGGATTCATCAGCCCGGAGTTTCGTTCGCTCATGCTGGAGATATGGCGGGTGAAATATCTACAGATGGCGCGGTTTCGCGAGGTCATTGCCGGCATCCCAAAAGAAATTCGACTGGAACACTTTCTCAACGATGGCGACTCTCCCGACATTCCGATACCAATTTATGTGGGATATCTGAACCAGATTCGGGACATGGCTCTGGCGCAGCGCTAGTTCTGGCTGCTGCTCAAACGGTCCGCGGTGGCTTTCTCTGCAGCGGCCTGGTCCGGGCGAGCCATCTCGGTATAGATCTCTGCCATCAGTCGGTGGGGCCCCGCATCGTTAGGACGCAAACGGGCGGCCTCGCCCAGATATCGAAGTGACTCGGCGTAATTCCTGGCATCATGGCTCTTCGCTGAAAGGCGGAGTGTTGCCGCAAAAAGGAGTTCCAGCGTAGCTGTGTCATCCGGATTCAGTTGTTTGGCTTTGTGCAGCGCCTGATAGGCGTTGACATCGTCGCCAAGCTGAAATAGCACGGCTCCATATAACGCATTCAGCTGAAAGAGGTCGGGCCATTTCTTGATGATGCGTGCCAGTGGTGCACGCGCCTCCTCGAACCGACCGAGTTGATAGTAAGCGTAGGAAAGATTGTATTGAACTTGCGGCGATTGAGGAGAGAGTTCAGCCGCACGCTGTAATGGCTTCAGAGCGGCCTGGACATCGCCATGCTGTCCATACAGTGTGCCGAGTTCGGTAAGCTTGTCGCTGTTGTCAGGATCGTAGAGCTGGTTACAGACAGCATACGCGTCCGAGCGCGACCCCTGTTCGAGCTTCTGCGCGCACTGTAAGCGAATTTTGCTGTCGCTATCATCATTCCGCCGCAGCTCGGACGATAATGCCATTGCTTTATCGGCTTCGGAAGCGCGACCTTGCTTCCTATAAAGGAGTCCCAATTGATATGGAACGCGGCTGTCTCTTGGCGTCGCATCAGCTGCCTTCTTTAACCACTTCTCTGCTAGAGCGAGCTTGTCCTGCTTCGCGTAGGCGTATCCCAGGTAGTAAGCCGTATCTGGAAAGGGCGGATCAGCCACGGCGGACTGCAGATACTTGACGGCATCAGCGAAATTGCGTTCTTCCAAGTCCGCTCGGCCGAGGTAGTAGAGCACGTTCGGATGATCGCCAACGGCCGAGCGAACCGTCTCGAGTTCTTGGCGAGCCTCATCGTATTTTCGCAATTCGAATAAGGCGACAGCCAACGGAAAGCGTGCCCTCAACGCAAGTGTGGAATCCGCCTGTAGCGCGGCGCGAAACTGGCCCACGGCCTCTTCGTAGCGATCGTTCTTGAGCGCATCGTAGCCCTTGCCAAGGCGCGTTTCCAGATCTGAGGACGTTGAGCCAGTGGGAACTTCCTGGTAGATGCCCGCTGCGGTAGGAGGCACAGATACAGCAAACATTGTAAGCAGCGCCGCACAGCCGGTGAGAAATCGCATACAAATCAGCGTAAGCGTACCATACGCTGTACGTCACGAGCGCCTTGACGCTCCCCGGAGCCGATGGTAGATTGCGATTCCATTCCGCTTTCCGAGGGATACGTTCTGAGTCGCACAAGGAGGCGCGTGGTCGACGGGATTTCCCTCCGACAGATCAGACGACCATGAGCCAGACCCGCCGCGAATTTCTACTGCGATGTTGCCAGGGAGCGTCGGCAGCCTTTTTCCCATCGGGAATCTCGCCAAGTTGGTCTTCGCCGTTTCAGGCGTCACAAACATCGTTTACTGAGTCTGGATTTCATCTCCATCCTCATTATCGGGCGCAGTTGCCGATCGACGCCACGCTGCTCAAGGTGAAAACCGGTTCGGATGACTTCATTAGCGAAAAATATGCGGAAGAAGTGGCGGCAGTTTTCGATCAGTGGACTACGGAGCTGAAACGATCGCCGACGGCGTTCGATTCGATTAAGAAAGCGCTCGCGCCAGGTTTCGCTGGAGGCAAGTTTGCTCCGGTGAAATCCCGGACTACGAGGAGTGGCCCAGTTGTCCAGGCTGAGCTTCGCGATTTCAGTCCAGAGTTGGTGCTTGAGAACAAACCTTTCATGGTGGCGCTGCAATCATGGCTAGAAGAATTCACAGAGATTCTTACGGCCGAGTTCCAGGTGACAAGTATTCATGTGAATGGAAACAGCCTGCAGACAACAGTTCGCTATGAACTCGTTGGTAGGTCGAAAGACATCTTTCGCGAACAGCGCACTGGAGAATGGTTCATCAACTGGATTTTGGCCGGCGGAGACCAGCTCACGATCCGCTCGTGGCACGGGACGGAGGAGAGACGAAGTGCTGCGGCCCAGCAAGTATTCGCTGATGTGACAGCTCAATATTTGGGGAAAAATGATTCGTATCAGGGTCAAATGCTCAAGGGAGTTGATTACTGGCGTACGGTGCTTGATGGCGCATGCGGCATCGACATTTACGGCCACAATGGGGTGTCTGTCGCTGACATCGACGGAGATGGATTAGACGACTTGTACGTGTGTCAACCCGCGGGGCTTCCCAATCGCTTGTATCGCAATCGAGGAGACGGGACTTTCGAAGATATCACTGAGTTGTCCGGGCTTGGTGTCATTGAAAATACCTCATGTGCACTATTTGCGGATTTCAATAACAGTGGGCGACAGGATGTGATTGTTGTGCGGACGAACGGTCCACTGCTCTTTTTGAACCAGGGCCGAGGCAAGTTCACGCTCAAGCCAGACGCGTTCCAATTCGCGAACCCTCCGCGAGGAACGTTTACAGGGGCTGCGGTTGCGGATTATGACCGTGACGGTTGGCTTGATGTGTACTTTTGTCTTTATCTTTATTATCAGGGTACTGGGCAATATAAGTATCCGTCTCCTTATTATGCTGCTGAGAACGGTCCGCCTAATTTCCTGATGCGAAACAACCGTGATGGCACGTTTCAAGACGTCACGAACCAAGCTGGACTCAATCAAAACAATACTCGCTACAGCTTCTGCTGTGCCTGGAATGACTACAACCGTGACGGCTGGCCTGACCTGTACGTCGTAAATGACTTCGGGCGAAAGAATCTATATCGCAACAACCGGGATGGCACTTTCACCGATGTCGCTGCGCAAACCAATTTAGAAGATGTCGGCGCCGGAATGAGCGTCTGCTGGCTCGATTACAACAACGACGGCAAGGATGATCTCTACATCGCAAACATGTGGACAGCTGCAGGACTGCGAGTTTCTGAACAGGACATGTTCCAGAAAGACAGCGCGACCCTTGCACGAGGTTTATACCGCAAACACGCGATGGGCAATTCCATGTTCAAGAACAAGGGGGATGGTACCTTCGACAATGTCAGCAACGAGGCTGGCATTCAAATGGGACGCTGGAGTTGGTCGAGCGATGCCTGGGATTTCGACCACGACGGTTTTTCGGACATCTACGTCACAAACGGAATGGTCTCTGGAATCTCGCCTGAAGACTTGAACAGTTTCTTTTGGAGGCAGGTAGTTGCCAATTCCCCGGCGGAGGTGAGGCCGTCAGCGGACTACGAGCAGGGATGGAACGCCATCAACGACCTGCTGCGTTCCGATGGGACCTGGAGCGGTTGCGAACGCAACGTCTTCTATGCTAACAATCGAGATGGCACCTTTTCTGACGTGTCGGGCGCGATTGGGCTGGATTTTTTGGAGGATGGGCGCGCCTTTGCACTTGCCGACATCGACCGTGACGGTCGATTGGAAGTGATCGTTAAGAATCGCAACTCGCCGCAGATACGAATACTGCAAAACATCGTGCCGAAACTGGGTAGCTCCATTTCATTCCGCTTGAGCGGCGTGAAAAGCAATCGTGATGGAATTGGCGCAAAGATCACGGTGGAGACCGCGTCGCACCGGCAAACACGATCCCTGCAGGCGGGTTCCGGATTTGTGTCGCAACATAGCAAAGAACTGTTTTTTGGTCTTGGTGAGGACACTGGAACACTGCGTGCGACCATTGCGTGGCCCAGCGGGACTGTACAGGAACTCCATGACTTACCCGTGGGACACCGCATCTGGGTTCGTGAAGGAACGCCACCCGAGAGAGTTGAGCCGTTCGCAAAAACAGATTTTCGACACACACAGCCGATCGAACCATCGACTGCCGAGGCATTGCCGGAAACTGTGGAGACGTGGCTGATCGCACCGATACCGGCTCCGGACTTCTCACTGCCGGATCTCAATGGCACGGTCGTCTCCCTGGCGACTTTTCGCGGAAGGCCTCTTTTCCTCCATCTCTGGGCATTGGGCTCGTCAACTTCTGCAGAGCCGGTGAAACTGCTCCAGCAACTGCAGGCAAAAGGGCTACCGGCGGTTGCCGTAAATCTTGACGATCAACAGAATCGGGATCGTGTTCGCGCAATGTCGCGTGGTTTTTCCTTACGTGTTCTTTGGGGCTCAGACGATTTCGCGGGCATTTACAACACTCTTTATCGGTACTTGTTCGATCGACATCGCGACTTAACGTTGCCCACATCCTTTCTGATTGACCACACGGGTTCCATTGTTAAGGTTTACCAAGGACCATTCAGCCCGCCGCAGGTCGAGCGTGATAGCCAAAACATGCCTAAGACTTCGGCGGAGCGACAAGCCAAGGCACTTCCCTTCCCGGGAGTAGCGGACTCCGACGAGTTTCGGCGGAACTACCTCTCATATGGCTCGGTTTATTTTCAGCGAGAATATTTCGACCAGGCTTTTGCGGCTTTCGAACTGGCGCTATCAGGTGATCCAACGAGTGCTGAGGCCACATACGGTATCGGCAGCGTCTACCTCAAGCAAAACAGACTGGCCGAAGCGCGCGAGAGTTTTGAGCGAGCGACAAAGCTTGTTGCCGGATACCCCGATACATTGCCGAACTCCTGGAACAACCTCGGCCTGCTACAGGCCAATGCAGGCAACATCGATGATGCCATCGCTAACTTTGAGGAAGCGCTGAAACTCAACCCCGAGCACCCGATTGCGTTGCTCAACCTTGGGAACGCTTATCGCCGAAAGCAGCAATGGGACAAAGCGAGACAAATCCTGGAACGGGCAGTGGCGGCGCATCCACAAGATGCCGAAGCCAACTATAGCCTTGCGATGGTATTCGCCCAGAGTGATGACAGCGAGCACGCCTATGAATATCTACAAAAGGCGCTCAAGTACCGCCCCGATTATCCTGAGGCGCTGAACAACTTAGGTGTGCTATACCTGCGAACGCGCCGGCGCGATGAGGCGGTACACACATTCGAAGAATGCATCCGGGTTGCACCAGATTTCGATCAAGCCTACCTCAACTTGGCACAGGTTTATGCCATTGAGGGTGCGACTGAAAAGGCGCGGGCCATACTTCTTGATCTACTCAAACATCGTCCTGGGAACGCCGCAGCGGAGCGTGCTTTAACTCAGCTGCCACACTAGGTCTCCCTACTTTCGCGAATCGCTCCTCTTTGGTGTAGGCGCGGTTAACAGCTCGACATATTCCTTATAGAACTTGTCCTTATCGAGATCTACCTGGATTTCGACCGGTTGAACCTCAAGCTTCGGTTTTACCGGATCGGTCCACGTGAGAATGTTTCCGTAGCCTGCACCATGGTCGATATCGATGTCCATGTAACGCTTTTCGGTCTTCGTGATGACGCTTGGGTCGAGCCATGCAACTGCAGCAAGTTCGTCCCAAAGGTAGTTATATTCGCCGTATAGCTGCGAATATTGGCCCATGTACCTTGCTGACGGCGAACTTCCTGCTTTTACCTTGTCGATTAGATCCTTGGTCAGTTGCGTCTTCACAGAGATATCAACGGTTGTACAGACGATCCTTTTCCAAGGTGCGGTCAGGACGATGTGAGTAGCTTCCGGGTCGAACCACACATTGAACTCATGACGGGGGTTATTCAGGAATTCTGGATTGTCGGTCTGCGGATTCAAGCTTGCGCCCATAAAGACCAATTCCCGCGCTAGCTTAGGAAATTCAGGATCGATCGCAATCGCCAGGGCTAGATTAGTTAGAGGCCCACCGGCGTAAATCGTGATCTCGCCGGGAAACTGGTGCACCAGGCGCACCAGGAAGTGCGCCGCATCCTCCTCGGCGGCTTTGGTGGTCGGCATGCCCTCTGGCATGTTGCCGAGTTCATTCGGCGGGTGGTAGAACTTTGGCGTCCATGCTCCCAGCCAGGTAACGGACCCATAACGCTGTTCCCATAGTTCTGTTTCTTCCTTGCGGCGGATCAGCGGATATTCCGCTCCACGCATGACCGGAATGTCTGTTCGGCCTACGAGTTCGAGCATTCGCAACGTGTGTGCTACCTCAGCGTTCAGCCATTCGTCCCCGGTCACCACCGTGATTCCAAGGACATCCGTCTGCGGCGACTGGATGAGTAACAGCATAGCTGTTTGATCCGTTCCTGCCGGGCCCGCCGCATCCTGGTCGATGATCACCTTGCGTTTTTGTTGTGACCACGCAGAAAGGCTGGTCAGCAGCAATACAGTCGTGAACAGTGTTATCCGCCAAGCTTTCATTCAGCCCTCACCTGTTTCGAAGTTGTTGCCTACTGCTTGCCTGATAAGCGACCGATCAATAGATCAAAAAAGCGCTTTGAATCTACATCCACTCCTACCTTGGCATTTGGCGTGTATTTTTCTCTTACGTTTGGAGATGTGGCGGTGTGGGCCAATGTCGGCGCTGAACCATGAATGGGCATGGTCGAAGGAGCATGATTCTCCATTCCCGGACGGCGCTTCAGGTCTCCAGCGTTGGGGCTGTATCCCAAGGTCTCGCCGGCTGTGAGTTCTCCTGTCGTTTCGACATCCACGTAGTATTCGGCCCAGGTCACGATGGAGGGATCCAGGAACGACGCCACCGCGAGGGAGTCGTGCATATTCGGTCCCACAAGGAAACCTTCCTTGCGATTGTGATCGATGGCATTTCGGCCTATTTTCGCGGCGGCCTGGCTTACCGGATCTTGCTGGGACTCCAACTGATGCACGTGTTCGTCGGTCAGCGAAGTCTTGCGGGTTACGTCCAGCCCAACCATCATGATAGGGATGCCCGACTGAAACACCACGCGAGCAGCCTCCGGATCCACATAGACATTGAACTCAGCAGCTGGAGTTATGTTGCCGCCTGACAAGGATCCTCCCATCATCACTACACCACGGATCGCTTCCGCGAGCTTGTTATCAATGGTGAGCGCCGTGGCGATGTTCGTAAGAGGGCCCAGTGTGATCAATGTGACTTCCCCGGGATACTTCCGCACGATTTCCCGGATAAACTCTGATGCAGGCTCGGAGACAGGTTTGGTCTTAGGCTCGGGAAACACGGCACCACCTAGTCCGTTATCACCGTGTGCGTATTCGGCCGTCACCAACCGACGAACCAAGGGAACGCTGGCACCGACCGCAACCGGTATATCTGTCCGACCCGCAAGTTCGACCATGCGTAAGGCGTTCGGAAGCGTGAGGTGAAGAGGCACGTTTCCGGCAACAGGCGTGATACCTTCAATCTTCAATTCCGGTGAACGCATCGCAAGCAGCAATGCAAAGGCATCGTCCACACCAGGATCAGTGTCGATGATGACGCGCTTTTGCTGATTCGGTCTTGAGCCTGCATTACCCATCAAAGTCTGGTTACCTGGTACAAAGTTACTAGCAACAAAACCAGCTGCGGTTGTGGTCACAAACTGCCGTCGGGTAAGGCCAAAACTTTTTGGCGACTCAATCATTTTGCCCTTCTCCCTTTGCCTACTTCTGACTTCGCGGCGGCTGCGTCATCAACTTGATATACAGGTCATAAAGCTTCTTGGTATCCACATCAAATTGGACGGTGGCGATTCTCTGATAGGGAGGAAGTTCTGTCTTGGGATCCCAGAAAAGAGTCTCGCCGTAGCTTGGTCCGTGATCGACATCAATATCCACATACAGCTCCCTTTGCCTGGTGATGATCGAAGGATCGATCATGGCGGCGGCCGACAACTCATCCCACATAAAGCTCACAGCTGCATACTCTGTCAGATAACGGGCGACCGGCGTGTCCGACTTCGCGATCGCGGCTTTCAATTCCGGGTTGACCGTCGTCTTGATGGATATGTCAATCGGCGTGATGGTGATCTTCTTCCAGGGCGAACGCATTACGATGTGAACCGCTTCCGGATCGAACCACCAGTTGAACTCGCGCCTTCCGTCGATCGTATTGATGCCGCCATCGTCGGCGTACATGCCGCTGCCCATAAGAACTAGTTCTTTAGCCAATGTCGCCACCTGGGGATCAAGGCGTAACGCGAGAGCGATATTGGTCAGTGGGCCACCTGCCCAGATGACAACCTCGCCGGGATACTTGTGCACCATCCGAACAATGAAATTGGCGGCGGTCTCGTCAAGGGGCTTGGTGTGAGGCATTCCTTCAACCAACGTCGGAACGACATCCGGCTCGTGATAGGGCGCGCGGAAAGCCGCTGGAGTGCCGGGAGGAAGCTTGGAAAAGTCACTCCAGCAGCCCTTATAGCGAAACTTGCCGTAGAGTGCCTCCCAGCGTTCGGTTTCTTCCTTGGAATTGAGAAGCGGAAACTCGGCACCGGCGATAACAGGGACGTCGGTCCGCCCGGCGATCTCGACCAACCGCAGCGTCCGAAGCGTTTCTTCCTTAACCCACTGATCGCCGGTTACGGTGGTGATTCCGAGCACGTCGAATTTGTCTGATTGAAGGAAGATCAGGACGGACTGCAAATCGGTGGTAGCTGGACCGCGCGAATCCTGATCCACAATGACTTTGATCTTCTGAGCGTGCATCGAACCGCTCATCATGAAAGCCCACATCAGCAGGACACCCAGGAACGATCGCTTCATGGCAAAGATCTCCCTCGACTGCTCTTGTATGACGCAGCTACTTCAAATTGATATGGAAAATGGCTTAACCGCAACAACCGATCCGGAAAACCGATGCATTGTAATTTGTATCCTTGGCATTCGCTAGATGAAAAGCCGTGACCGCTGGCCATGTTAGCCAAGGCATGGTTTATCCTGCTGACTGTCAGCATGCCTGCCAATATTGAAATCAAGGCTGCTCTCAAAGACCGTACGGCCGCCATCACTGCAGCTGAACGCCTGGGTGCCATAGGCCCGGAGACGTTTGCTCAGGAGGATGTGTTCTTTAAAACCAGGCGTGGGCGGCTAAAACTCCGAATCTTCGCGCCCGACCGCGGCGAATTGATACGCTACGAAAGGCCCGATACACCCGAAGCTCGTTGCTCCCGATATACGATCGCAGGTACGAGCGATCCGTACAAATTGCTGGATATCCTCTGCGAATCGCTGGAAAGAGGCGGTACAGTTCGGAAAATTCGAACTCTTTACTTGGTCGGCCAAACCCGCATACATTTCGATCAAGTCGAAGGCTTGGGAGATTTCCTGGAGCTGGAAGTGGTCCTCAAAGAAGGCCAGGCAGAGGAAGATGGCAAGCGGATCGCGGCAACGTTGCTTGAAGAGCTTGGAATTGAGAACGACCAACTCATAGCCGCGGCCTACGTGGACTTGCTGGCTGCATCCTCAGCACTCGAGTTCAGCCGAGAACGGTCCATTGGCTAACGTGGCTCAATTGAACCTGTGAAGACCAGATTCGTGTCGACTTTGGCATCAAACCGACCTGTTCGGAGATTGACGGTTGTTATTTTGACGGCAATCGCATTTCTTTCGCACAGTGCTGCCACGCAAGGTCAAGCCACATCCTTGCCTGGGACAGTCCAGGGCACGGTCCGGGATTCCAACGGACACGTCGTAGGGGATGCTTCCATCGACATTGAAGGGGGCACCAGCAAGCAGGAGACTCAATCCACCGACTCAAAGGGTTTCTACCGCTTTGCTCTGCCGGCTAAAGAGACCTTTACAGTGCATGCCAGGAAAGCGAGCGTTGGCGAGGCGCGTTCCTCAGTGTTACTGCAACCGGGAGAAACTCGGACGATTGATCTTCAACTTTCGCCTCTGTCCAGTGCAGCCACTCCCAATCCTGAGTTTTATGACCAGCCTTCCTTCACCGTGGCCGGTATTACGGATACCATGGCTCCCGGTGGACATGGATCCGATCGTGTATTACGCACGTCCGAAGGCCTTGCGAAGAATGTAGCGACACTGGATAGCGATTCTGCGACGTCTCCGCAAAATAGCCTCGCCACTGAAGCTGCTCTGCGGGACTCGGTACAGCGAAAGCCGCATGACTTCGATCCCAACCACGCACTCGGCAAATTCCTGGTCGAGACTGGCCGCCCGAAGGAAGCAATCCCATACCTTGAACAAGCGTCAAAGGTGAAACCCGGGGACTACAACAATAGCTACGAATTGGCCTGTGCGTATCTCCGCGTCGGGGAATACAGCAAGGGCAAGATCGTCACCAGCGATCAGCTTCAGAGGCAGGATTCTTCTGAACTCCGCCACTTGCAGGCAGAGCTTTACGAGAAGTCCGGTCAACCGCTTGAGGCCGTTCGTGAATATCAACGAGCCGCCGAGCTGAAACCGAGTGAGCCCAACCTATTCGATTGGGGTGCAGAATTGCTCCTCCATCGGACAATTCAGCCAGCGATAGAGGTCTTCACCAACGGGAGCCATGCATTTCCCGATTCCCGAAGGATGCTGATCGGCCTGGGCGTGAGTCAATATGCCGCGGGAGTGTACGACGAGGCAATACAGAGCCTTTGTCGAGCGTCTGATCTGGCTCCTAACGATCCAATCCCATACTCGTTCCTCCAGAAGGTACAGAACGCGGCATCGGGTCAATCAGAAGCGATTGAGCGGAGGATGGGTCGCTTCGCTGCACTGCAGCCCAGCAACGCTGAGGCACAGTATAGTTATGCCGTAAGCCTATGGAATCGCCGAAAGGGTTCACAGGACCGCACCACCCTGGACAAAGTTGAGTCGCTTCTCCATGACGCCATACGCCTCGACCCAAAGCTTGCCGCTGCCCACCAGCAACTAGGCATCCTCTACTCCGATCGCAAGGACTTTTCTAAAGCCATATCGGCTTTCCGGCAGGCAATCAAGGCAGATCCGCAGATGGAAGAGCCGCACTTTCGTCTGGCTCAGATCTATCGGCAGACCGGCGATAGAGAAGACGCTGATAAAGAAACCATGATCTACCAGCAACTGGCCAAGGAATCGAATGCCGCGGCGGAACGGGAAAGAAGGGACCTTCCTCGATTCGTATACACCCTTCGCGATCAGACCTCTCGCTAGGTTGAGTGGTTAGCCCATCAGCTGGCCAAAAAGAAGAGGGGGAACCGGCGGCAGCCGATTCCCCTACATGCGGAAAGTGTTGACTCCTTAGAACTGGAACTTCAGGGCGAATTGAATCAGCCTGGGATTGTTCACCGTCTGCGTGATGATTCCGAAGTCCGATGAATCCTTGTCCTGACCCGGAGTAAAGAACTGAGCATGGTTCCAGAGGTTAAAGAACTCAGCCCGGAACTCAAGGTTAGTTCCTTCCCACGGCAGGCGGAAGTCCTTAATCGCCGAGAAATCGGTGTTCACGAAACCTGGTCCATACAGCGGTGTGCGATTCGCGTTGCCCAACTGGCCAGCCGGCGGATCAACGTAGCAATTCGTGTCAAAGAAGTGATCGACGGAAGGATTGTCGAGACGTCCGTTGCAGATCTGGTCCGGGCGATTCGTGCCGCTCGCAAAGTTAACGCCCGAGCCGTTGCTGCTTGATACCAGGAACAGCGGGAACCCGGAAGTGATCTTCTGAATAACGTCTACTTGCCAGTCTCCGGCAATGGCATTGACGACTCCATTCCAGTCGTTGCCGTACCGCTTTCCTTTTCCGAAGGGCAGATCGTAGATCACACTTGCCGTGAAATTGTGGTTCAGTTGAACCTGCGATAGTGCCCAATCTGCCTGGCTCGTGTCAGGCAATGGGAAGTAAGTAGCTCCGGACGCTGTGCCCAGGCCATCCGAGAACCCTGTATCAAAGTTCCGAGCATACGTGTAGCCAATCAGCGCATACAGGCCGTGCCTTGCGCTCTTGGTTTCGGCTTTGATCTGCAATGAGTCGTAGTGAGCTTCGCCAATGTCATTTGCGTTCGCAATGGTCCCGAATTGTGGATACGGGACTGACGTAATGCCGCAGCCCAAATGGTAGTTGGGATTAAAGGTCGGACTGGTTGAATCGCATGCGGTAGGCGAAGCCACGTTCAGGTTTAGTCCGTCCACCAGGATGTGGGAACTTCGCGATCCAGCATAGCCGACCGTCACAACTACATCGCCCGGAATGAGACGTTCTACGTTAACGTTAAACTGTTGAACCCTTCCCTGCTTGAAGTCCAAATTTTGTGACTGCAGGTTTCCGCTGAACAGCGCGGGATCTGTTACGCGAACAGCGAGCGGGAAGCCATCAGACATGCTGAATCCACCGACACTGCCCCCGTTTAAGGAGCAGAAGGAGGGCGCGCCAGAAGGAGTCGTTGGCGGGCATCCATTGAAGTTAAAGCCGAAGGCACTGGATTCCTGGAAGAATGGGGGATTTTCCCAAAGGCCCTGGCCGCCCTGGTTCCACGAAGAATCATGGAACATCGCGTAACCACCGCGAATCGACATGTTCGTGCTTCCAAAAGGCTTCCATGCCACGCCGATGCGCGGTTCAAAGGCAGTCTTGTCCATCTCGATTCCCACGCGCGAGTCCGAAGTCTGGCCCGGAATCAAAAAGTTTCCGGTGGCGAAATCGAAGTTTGATTGCCGATCGACTACTTCAGTGATCGGTGTTACCAAAGCCCATGCAAGCCCAAGGTTCAAAGTCAGGTCCGGAGTGACGCGCCAGTCATCCTGCACGTATGGCCGGAACAATTTCCAGCGGCGACCAGTTTCGGCTCCCTCGAACGTTTGATCGTGAAGTGCCAAGCTTGGGAATCCCAACAGGAAATCTGCTGCATTGTCGCCCGTGCCTCCACTTACGCCCGCATCAGCACTCCAGAAATTGGTGAACACCCAGAATCCGTCCTGAAAAGCATTGGTGGCAACGTTCATCTGGTTGGCGCGCCACTGGCCACCGACATGGATGTTGTGTTTGCCACGAATCATGTCGAAGGAGTCGGATATGGTAAAGACGTTGGTTCCGCCCTGAAAGGGAGCAAATCCGCGATCGCCAAGAGACCAGTAGCCACCGCCCACACTGGTGGATGTCAAGCCGCAACTAATGCCTCCCAAGTTGGCATTTGGAATGCCAAGCTCTCGCGACTTGCAGGTACCGCTGCCGAACGAATAAATCTGGTTAAAAATTCGGTTAAAACCGAAGTTGAACTGGTTTACGTCACGATCGGAGAATATGTGAGTCTCGGATATCGCAGCATTGCGCCCGTGATTGGTGATGTTTTGTGAACTGCCGAAGGCATTGGCTTCGGCAAATCCCGGAGAGCCGCCGGGAACAAAGTTGGTGGCCTGGTCATAACTGAAGCGCCCAAAAGCAGAATCTTTGGTCGAAAAGTTGTGGTCCACCCGAATGTCAAACGATGCCTCATCGAGCTTTCGTACTGGCACATTCGAGTAGTTGTTGAAGGTTCCGCCGCTCACCGGGGCGGGATAGAGGTCCATCATTTGTTGGGCAATCGGATTCTGAAGCTCTACTGGAATTACGTTGCAGGGCACGCCTAGGGGTTGATCCCCACCCGGGTTGGGTGTCAACGGATTCCCCGCATTGTCACACTGGAAGGCAGTTCTTCCACTTGCCACCGAGGTGTAAGGGTTGTAGAGCTGGGAGCCTAAGGCTGAGAAGTCACCGTCGCGCATTGCCAGCGTGGGTACTGTTCCAACGAAAGGAACACCCTTCCGTTGGCGCTTTGCCTGGTAATCCACAAAGAAGAATGTCTTGTCCTTCCAGATCGGGCCGCCGAGTGCTCCGCCGAACTGGTTCAGGTTGAACTTTTCCTTGGTCGCCGCAAAATAGCTGCGGGTGTTGAGAGAAGTATTTCGGAAGAATTCGAAGAGGGTTCCGTGGAACTGATTCGATCCCGCCTTCGAGTTTATGAGCACGGTCGGACCCGCACGTGTACCGTACTCCGCCGAATAGTTATAGGTTAATACTTTGAATTCCTGAATGGCATCAATGGAGGGGATGACGGCGATACCACCGGCAGTCAACTCGTTGTTGTCATTGCCATCGAAGAGCCAGTCCGTACTGCTGGCTCTCGAGCCGCCGACGGAAAGGGAGAACGAGCCTCGCGTCGAGACCTCACTGCTAGGACCGCCGTTGAAAAAGCTATTTGGATTTGTTTCCTGGGTGGTTCCGGGAGTGAGTGTTGCGAGCTGAACGAAATTTCGTCCATTCAATGGGAGCTGTGCAACCTGTTCTTGCGTGATGACCTGGCCCAAGCTCGGATCGTTTGTCTGCACCGCTACTTCTGTGGCGCTGACTTCGACCTGCGTCGAAACCGACGCCGGATTGAGGGCAAAGTTCACCTCGCGATGCTCATCTACCTGCAGTCGAAGGTCTTTTTGCTCGGTCGTCTGAAAGCTTGGCGCTTCCACGTGGATCGTGTAGTCGCCGACCGGCAGGAGCAGAATCGAATAGTGGCCGGAGTCATCGGTTTTGGCCTCGCGGGTCACGTTCGTGGCCTGCGATATCGCTCGTACGGTCGCCCCAGCGACGACGGATCCGGTTTTGTCGGTGACAGTGCCGGCAAAACTGCTTGTGGACTGACCGTACAGCAATGAACCAATTGGAAGGGCTAGAAAGCAGCAAAGTGCGATGAGGCTCCTCTTGTTCAGCATTGCTCCCCCTACGCGCGGTCCCTTGTTGTTTTTTCGAGTAATGGGACTCGCCGTTCCCCCACGAAACTGGAGGTCCCCTGATGCCAGCGACATCTAAATTTACGCGCTGAAGAAAGTCAAGAAATTTCGCGTATAGCAGTTCGCCTCTAGTTGGATAGGAGGAACGGCCAAAAGTTAGGGACTGATTTGCAAAGAGAATGCTGCGTGTGTGAAACATTTGTTCCGTGAACCAGCGTCACGTAGGCTATTGGCTCATGGTACGGACGAAAACATCCTCAAACTTCTGAACATCGATGTCTAGTTGAACGTTAGCGGGGTGCAATTGCTCCGGCGGCTTCAGGTGTCCGACCCACTTGCTGCGATCGGGAGCATCGGGTCCACTGTAAGGTAAGAAAAAATGTGGAACGTCAGCCTCAGGCTTCCAGATGAGTGTGTGTCCGTAGCTCGGACCGTGGCTGATATCCACATCGAGATACATGGTCGCACTCTTTTTTACGACGGAAGGCTCGACCAGCGATGCCACGGTCAACTCATCCCACATCATGGACCATAGCGAGGTTCCTTCAGGTGGCTTGGAGTCAAGGTAAAGCTCCTTGACATGGCGAGAGAGAGGACCGCCCGACTGGACAATCCGGCGCATGAGCGCTTCGTTCGACCAGACCTGGGCCCCAGCTTCAAAAGGAGTGACGACGATCTCTTTCCACGGAGCCCGCATGGTAATGGCTGCAGATTCCGGGTCCCACCACCAGTTGAGTTCCGCTCCGCCGGCACTACTTCCGCCCATGATGTAAATCGCTTTGGTGAGAGGAACAATGCCAGGATCCATGCTGACTGCGAGGGCAATGTTTGTCAGCGGTCCGGCGCAGTACAGGATCACTTCGTTCGGATTGGCGCGGATTGCGTCAATGATGAAATCGGCTGCCCGGCCGGGATGAGCCTTTGCCCTTGGAAAACCGCCCGGCGGCGCCCAGGTACGCTTACTATCAGGCGCATCGGGATTAAATGACCCGTGCCACCCGATGAGCGAGCCGTACATCACTTCCCTCAACTCCTGTTCTCGGGGTGTATTCAGAAGAGGCATCTCCGCGCCCTTATAGACCGGCACATCGGCCCGTCCAGCCTGTTCTGTCGCCCAAAGAGCAAATACCGTTGCAGGCTCCATGTATTGATCGCCGCTCACAGTCGTGATGCCCAGGAGGTCAACCTGCGGTGCGCGAAGCAGCATCAACAGAGACAGAAAATTTGTCCCTTGTGGTCCTGCGCTGTCCTGGTCCGCAATGACCTTGATCTTCTTCGGTTGGGCCACTGCCAGGCCACACAACAGCATGACGAGCATGAGTAGAAATGGAGTTTTCTTCATGAAGTCACACTCCTGCGAACTTCTAGATTGGTCGAAAAGAAAAAAGCAGACCTAGGACGTTCCCCGTTTCGCCCACTCGGCGTCGTAGCGGGTGCGGTCATAGAAAGACTTCTGTGTTCCTACGCCGGTAGTCGAGAGACCGGCATAGAGGTTGGCACGACGAACGGCTTCATGTTCAGGCAAGCCTTCACCCAGAAAAACAGCAAAGCTACCAATGAAGGCGTCACCTGCCCCCGTGCTATCGATGCTTTTCACGCTGAAAGCTGGCACATGCTGCATCGCGTCCTTGCCTGCGACCAAGGCTCCATTCGCCCCCAGGGTGATGATCACCCGCTTAATACCACCGGGAAGCAGTTTCTCGGCGCATTTCTTCGCATCGTCGACGGTGCGAACAGGCAACCCGCTGATTGTTTCGGCTTCACTTTCGTTGGGAACGAAGTAGTCCAAACCGGAAAGAGCGTGAAGATCCACCGGTTGTGCCGGCGCGGGGTTCAAGATACAGCGTATGCCGTTCTTGCGGGCAAAACCGATGCAGTACGTCACGGTTTCGAGTGGTATCTCGAATTGCATAACCATGCAATCCACACTCTTAAGCAAGTCTCCGGCAGCATCAACATCGGCTGGCTTCAGAAGGTCGTTGGCACCCTTCACTACAAAGATCCTGTTTTGCCCATTCGGCTCGACGAAAATCGGGGCCACACCGCTAGAGACGCCCTCAATCTGCTTGACGTGAGTAGCATCAATACCCATTTTCTTGAAGTTCTCGATGGTCGCGGGACCGAACAGATCGTTGCCTACACGTGCCACCATGAATACGTCGGCTCCGCATAACCGCGACGCGACAGCTTGGTTGGCGCCCTTGCCGCCAAAACCCAGGTCGAACTTCTGGCCGAAGATGGTCTCTCCCGCCTTGGGAAAGCGGTCACAAAATGTTGTGAGGTCAATGTTCGCGCTTCCGATGACAGCGATCCGCGGCTTTTTTGGCATAGATTTTGGATGAGACTCAACTTCTTAAGATAGAAGAATGCCGAGTCTAGTCAGCGCTAAGGATGGTTGTCAACAGCTTCGAGCAGCGAAGAACAGGCATTTATGGCGGCGAAGAAGTCAGTCAGTTTGCCTTGGTTGAGTTTGCCATTTACGCGGACGCCTGAGCAGACGTCGAGAGCGAATGGAGCGACTTCCCGAATAGCAGCCTGAACATTCTCCGATGAGAGTCCACCGGCAAGGAAGACGGGAACATCGATCAGATCCCGGATCTCGCGACTGAGAGTCCAATTGTGGACACGACCTGTGCCTCCAAGTTCCTTGATCGCGCGTGCCGGATTACCGGAATCAAGCAGAATAGCGTCCACAAAAGGCGCCGCAGTAACCGCTTCGTTCACGGATTCGGGACCACAGACATGAATGACTTGAACGATGGATACTCCGGGCAAAGCGGACTTCAATTCAGTATGCGTCCCCTCGATCAGGCGATCGCACAGCTGGATGCAACTTGTTCGGCAGCGTTTGTGTTGCTCGATGATGTCGTTGACATTTTGCTTACAGGTGAGCAGAAAGGAAAAGATGGGAGGTGGAATACTTTTTGCGATCTCAGCAATGATCTGTTCGGCGATGACGCCGGGCCCACTTGGCATGTGTGAGACCAGACCCAGAGCAGATGCCCCGCATTCAATCGCAAGCTGGGCCTCTTCTACACTTTGAATACAGCAAATTTTGACTCGAGGATGAAGAGTCGGCCTCACGCTTCCTTACTCACCGTAGGGAACCCAGATATTTTTCACCTGGGTTGCGTGTTGCAGGAACCATTGTCCTTCGCCCTGACTGGCATTAAACCAGTCGATCGCACGGCCTTCATTGGTGAAAACCTGTTTCAGGTTCCCCACTGAGTACGCCTTGGCAGCGGAGGCGCTTTCCCCATCGACAAAGCTCCAGATCGCGTCCACATCGTCATGCTCGGCGAGCACTTTCAGAAGCTGAGACACGTATCCAGTCACGATGTTGACGGCGCCTCCCGGGAGGTCGCTGGTATCGAAAAGTTGGTACAGGTCTCCCGTGATAAGCGGGTAGCTCTCCGAGGGCACCACCACGGTCGTGTTCCCCATCGCGAGCAGTGGCATGACCAATGACACAAATCCCAGTAAGGGCGTTTCTGAAGGGCAGATGACACCAACCGTTCCGATCGGCTCATTCATTGCGATCGAAATGCTGCGAAACGGAGGGTTATGCACCGCTCCATCAAACTTGTCGGCCCAGGCGGCGTAGGAGAAGATTCTTTCGATGCTGGCCTCGACTTCTGCCGCCGCTTGCGATTCGCCCACAGCTTCGGCCAGACGCTTGTGAATTTCATCCCTCCGCTGCGAAAGGTTTTCTGCGATGTAATAAAGCACCTGTGCGCGAGTATGCGCGGTGCTTTTTGACCATGCCGCCTTACCTGCAGCTTCTACCGCATTGCGAATATCCTTGCGATTGCCGAGGGGCGCTTCGCCCAACAACTGCTGTTCGAACCCGCGAACCTCCATACTGTGGCCGGAATCCGGGCGCGCCTGTTTACCGCCGATGTAGAGCTTAACGGTCCGATCAATAGATGGTGCATCAGTATCTTCTTCGTCGGGCAGGTCACCGGCTATCCGCTTTGCCGGCGCTAGCGCAGAAGCATTCTTGAACCAAACCGGTTCAAGGTATTCGAGCAGTCCCTCCCTGCCACCTTCCCGTCCATATCCACTCTCACGATATCCTCCAAAGCCGCATGCGGCGTCGAACAGGTTGGTGGAGTTTACCCAGACCACACCGGCTTTAAGTTGGGCCGCGACCTGCAGAGCCACGTTAATGCTCTCGCTCCAGACGCATGCGGCCAATCCGTAGATCGTGTTGTTGGCAAGCTCAACGGCTTCGCTTGGAGTGCGGAAAGTCATTGCGGCCAAAACAGGTCCAAAGATTTCCTGCTGCGCGACGATGGAAGTAGGGTGCACGTTGCTTAACAGCGTCGGCGGGAAATATAGACCGCGCTTCGGCAAGGCCGTTTCCGGTTGCCAGCAGACTGCGCCCTCTGCCACTCCCTGATCCACGAGCCGTTGAATACGATCAAACTGTACTCTCGCTACAATTGCCCCTATGTCGATTGCCTTATCGAGCGGCGGACCGATACGGAGGGTTCGCATGCGATCTTGAATCTTGGCGATCAGCGGCTCCGCAATGCTCTCCTGCATCAGCAACCGCGAACCTGCGCAACAGACCTGGCCTTGATTCAGCCAAATTCCATCCACCAACCCTTCGACTGCGCTATCGAGGTCGGCATCCTCAAAGACGATGAAGGGGGACTTGCCTCCGAGTTCGAGCGATAGTTTCTTGTGGCTGTGAGCTGTCGCGCTGCGAATGGCTCGTCCCACTTCGGTCGAACCGGTGAAAGCAATCTTGTCTACGTCGGGGTGTTTCACCAAGGCTTCGCCAGTTGTGCCGTCCCCGGTCACAATATTCACAACGCCTTTGGGAAGCCTTATTTCATGACAGATTTCGGCAAAAGCAAGCGCCGTGAGGGGCGTAAATTCGGCGGGTTTGAGAACAACAGTGTTCCCTGTCGCTAGCGCAGGAGCGATTTTCCATGCCAGCATCAGCAGCGGAAAATTCCACGGAATGATCTGCCCCACGACGCCACAGGAGGTGTGATGAGGAAATTCCTGGTTCAGCAGTTGGGCCCAACCGGCGTGATGATAGAAATGACGAGCTACCAGAGGGATATCGAGATCGCGGCTCTCTCGAATCGGCTTGCCGTTATCGATGGTTTCCAGCACAGCGAGACGACGCGAATGCTTCTGGACCTGCCGCGCCATCGCATAAAGGTAACGAGCGCGCTGGTGCGGCGTCAGGCCCTGCCACTTTGGAAACGCATCCCGAGCCGCCTTGACTGCCAGATTGATATCGTCGGCTGATCCTTGGGCGACCGATGCAATTTTCTCTCCGGTGGACGGATCGTTGGTGTCAAAGAAGACGCCAGCAGCAGGCTGGATCCACTCGCCATTGATGAAGTGTCCAAACTTGCGTTCATGATGATCGAGCCAGCCGAGTGCCTCCTTGGCGTCCTCGGGCGCGGGACCATATTCCATGCTGACAAACTTTTCAGCGATGCTCATAGATTTTGGACAGCCTCTTGCGAAGATCGATCATGCAATGGGATGTCGATACCCAGCCGAATAGCGTCCCGTCGCGTGATGTTCAAGTTGTCGCTCGATGTCGTTCAGCAGTCCACTGGCGCCAAAGCGAAACAGTTCGGCATGCATCCACGGAACGCCAAGCTCTTCTTTCATCAAGGCCAACCACTCCGTCGATTGCTTTGCCGCGCGAATACCTCCTGCCGGCTTGAAACCGACTGCCATCCCGGTCTCTTCGGCGTACTCGCGGATAGCTCGGGTCATCACGAATCCAACGGGCAACGTCGCGTTCGTAGGCTCTTTGCCGGTCGAAGTCTTGATGAAATCCGCCCCAGCCATCATCGCCACCATGCTTGCGCGGGCCACATTCCGTAGCGTCAACAGATCACCAGTACCCAGGATCACCTTCATGTGCGCAGGGCCACACGCCTGCTTGAATTCCGAAATCTCGTCGTACAGCTCCTGCCAACGCCCTTCGAAAACGTGCGCTCGTGTAATGACCACATCGATCTCGTGCGCTCCCGCTTCTACCGAACGTCGGATTTCTCCCGCCCTTTCCGACAATGGAGACAAACCCGCGGGAAAGCCAGTCGAAACCGCTGCCACGCGCACCGCGCTGCCCTCGAGGGCCCTGCGGGCTGTTTCAACGAAACGGTGATACACGCAGATGGCTGCGACCTGGATTTCCATATCTTCAATTCCGAGAGCCTTGACCAAGAGAGATTGGATCGGTTGGCGGCCCTTTGCGCACAAGCGGCGCACGCGCTCGTCCGTATCGTCGCCCGAAAGGGTCGTCAAATCCATGCACGTGATTGCCCGCAGTAACCAGGCTGCCTGCCACTCTTTCTTAACCGTGCGGCGGGTGACGTGGGTCTGTGCACGACGTTCTACGGCACTGGTGTTGACGCGGACCTGTCGGACCCAATCCAGGTTAAGCGGTATACCTCGATTTGATAGCAGTGGCCGCCCCGCCAATGTGGCTACTGGCAACGACGAATCGTGGCTGGATGTTGTTCCCACAATGATCTTGGATGTTCTGCAGCCGGCTCACGATTCTGACCGGTCTAGAAATCCGCGAACCAGGCAGAACCGCGAGGTCATTGTACGAAAGAATCTGAAAAAAGGAAGCGGAGGTCGGACGGGGGTCATGTGGCAGTTTGCGCGCTGACGCCGCCTTACTTTGGCCTTGACACTCACCTCCACGCCGACTAGCCTACGTCGCGAATCACTCCTTAAAACGATGAAGATGGCCCTGGTGGTCAGATCCCTGCAGCCTTACCGCTTGATTGCCGTAGTTGTCGCCCTTCTCCTGCTATTTACACCGCAATCCTTTGCAGCGCAGAAGATCATCCTGGACACGGATCCTGGCAGCGACGATGCGCAAGCTCTCATGCTCGCCCTCAATTCTCCGGAACTCGACGTGCGGGCCATAACGGTTGTTCCTGGAAACGTGACGCTCGAGATGGGAGTGGACAACGCCCTGCGGATGGTTTCGCTGGCCAATCGCTGCGATATTCCAACCGCCGCGGGCGCGCATGGACCCCTCGCACAGAAGCTCGTTACGGCCGAGATGTGGCACGGCAAAAATGGCTTGGCCAATGTCGAGTTGCCCCCAAGTAAATGCAAGCTCGATCCTCGATTCGGACCCGATCTCATTATCGAGTTGGTGCACGCTTCCCCTCATGAGATCACCCTTGTCCCAGTTGGCCCTCTCACTAATATCGCCTTGGCGGTGAAGAAGGACCCCTCGATCGTTTCCCTTGTCAAAGAGGTCGTCCTCATGGGTGGATCTATCAGCGGTGGAAACGTAAATGGAGCTGCCGAAGCGAACATCTATAACGATCCCGAAGCCGCGCAAATTGTCTTTCAGGCGGGATGGCCGCTCACCATGGTCGGACTCGAGATCGGGGACAAGGCTCTCTTCACGCGAAAATACCTCGATCAACTCGGCCAGACCCATGGTCCGGTGAATGACTTTATTCATAGCGTGAATCAATATCTGCTTGGACTGGCAGAGAAATTCGGATCACCAGGATCACCGATGTACGATCCTTCAGCCGTCGCCGTGGTCATCGACCCAACACTCGTCAAGACGCAGGAAATGCACGTCGATGTTGAGACGCGTGGCGAATTCACGCGCGGGGAAACCGTCGCCAACCGCCACGGATATATCGAGCGTAATGTGCCCCACGGAGACCACTTGTGGATTGAAGGCGTGGACAAGGTGGCTCCCAACGGCAAGGTTTGTGTGGATGTGGATGCGGATCGTTTCCTGCAGCTCTATGTCTCAAGAATTCGAGGCAAGTGAAAACTTCATGGATAAGGCATGAACAACGACTCGTGCATTGGACCGAATGAGTTGGCCAAGGAGAAACAATGTTCACACCGGATAGCCTCACTGTCGCTCTCTTCATGATGATCACCAGCGCCGTTTGTTGGGGATCCTGGGCGAATACCTACAAAGGCGTAAAGAACTATCGATTCGAACTGTTTTATTGGGATTACGCCGTAGGAATCTTCCTGATGTCGCTCGTCCTGGCGCTGACGATGGGAAGCACGGGACACGATGCGAACAGTTTTCTAAACAATGTTCATTCGGCCGACACGTCTAACATTGTTTCTACCATGATAGGGGGCGCGATCTTCAATCTCGCAAATCTCTTGCTGGTGGCCGCAATTGACATGGCTGGACTGGCCATCGCCTTCCCTGTTTCCATAGGAATCGCGCTCGTCGTCGGCGTCGTCCTGAGCTATGCCCTGCAACCAAAAGGCAATATCACGTTACTGGCGGCAGGAGTGCTTTGCGCCGTCGTTGCAGTCATTATGGACGGTAAAGCGTACGGAAGCCTGGGAAGTGGCGGTCGTGTAACATCACGCAAAAGCATCATCACTTGCGTCGTGTCTGGTGTACTGATGGGGTTGTGGGCTCCCTTCGTCGCACACGCCATGACGACGGGAAATACCCTCGGACCCTACAGCATCGCGGTATTTCTAACTCTTGGTGCTTTGCTCTCCTGCTTTATTTGGAATATTTACTTCATGAAGAAACCGTTGGTGGGAGAACCGGTAAGCTTCAGCGGCTTCTTCCAGGGTCCCCCTTCAGGCCATTTGCTAGGGCTCCTCGGCGGAGTCATCTGGGGCACCGGTATGGTGTTCAACTTGGTCGCGGCGAGTTTCACCGGTGTGGCAATTTCCTACGCGATTGGCCAATCCGCGCCCATGGTGGCCGCCTTGTGGGGAGTCCTCGCGTGGAAGGAATTTGCCGGAGCGGGCAGCCGAGCCAAACTCTATCTTGTCCTTATGTTCGTCTTCTATTGCCTCGCAATCTTGTTAGTTGCCAAAGCCAACGGATGATTGCCGTTCGCAGCGTTGAAAAATAGAACATTCAGCGGCACTTACAGGATTGGAACGCAACTTATAAAATCGCATCAGTCGCGCTTTGCCAGACCCAATGCAGTTTGGGATCCTCTTGTGCTCCCTGGTAGCTTCAGCTTTATACGGGATATACGGTATGTACACAGGGAGTTCGAGTCGTAGACTGAATGCAAATGCGTGAAAGGAGGCCTTCCAATGTCTCGGTTTTTTGGAGTTGTTTTTTCCGGAGCCTTGCTGCTTGCGATTTGCGCAATTGGGGCTTCAGCAGAGAACAAATCAGAACAAGACTCAACAGGCACGTCATCAGGGAAGACGGAGACGGCAACCGGTTGCCTGCAAAAAGGGCAAGAAGCCGGTGGATACTATCTCACCTCCAGCGACGGAAAGGTCTTGGAACTCAGCGGAACTACCGTGAGTTTGGCCGAGCATGTCGGTCATACCGTTGCGGTTACCGGTTCAACCATCCAAGAACCCGCTAGCAAGGAAGAAGAGATCAGCAAGCAAGAGAAGAAAGAAGCAGCAGGAAAAACCCACCACGATTTCCGTGTTGCAGATCTAAAGATGGTAAGTGAATCGTGCAAGTAAATTCGTGAAACTCGCGTGTGCGATTCTCTAGGTGAAGACGACTTAGAGAATCGCCCGCCAGGTAACTGTCTTCGCTTGTCCGGTAAAACTATTTCTACGGCCTCCTTGAACCTTAGCGAGGCTAGAGGTACTCACGTTCCTGGCGCCGGATGGCCTTGTAACGCTCGAATGCTCTTTTACTGTCTTCCAATCCAAGCACTGATCTTAACGTAGATCCCCGAAAGGTGTGGGCCACCATTTGCGGAGCATTGCGGATGACAAACCACGGATCGTGTCTTAATGCTGCTGGCATGTGCTGCACCTTCATCCAACGTTCGGACTTCCACCGAAGGTATTCCACTTCGTCGGACGTGATCTGCTCTGTACGCACAACCGCAGTCGTGCCATCGTATTCTTCCAACTGCTCATTCAGGATCAATCCACGCTCACGGAAACCGGCGGTCATCGGAGTCCTTGGATAAGGAGTCGGGTGTTGGATATACGGCCAATCCACGTAGCGACGAGCAAAAGCGAGATTTGCCTCGATAGATTCTCGTGTGTCATCGGGATTCCCTACGATTAAGCCTCCGACAACGAACATCTTGTTTCTATGCAGGCAGTCGATCGCCTTTATGGATGCGTTGCCTGCTTGTCGTAGCTTGTCGTGCGTGGTGTTCTTCGCAGTTGCACGCAGGAATTCCAGATCATTTTCCAGAATATTTTCGATTCCCAGAAACACATAGCGAAAGCCCGCTTCGCGCATCAGTGGCGCAAGAGTTTCTCCGTGTGTAGCAATGGTCGAGGTCATTGCTTGGACGAAATAATCAATCCGATTCAACTTTGCCTCAATGATGGCCTGGCACAATGCTTCAAAACGATGGACGTTGAGCGTAATGTTGTCGTCCACAAAGAAAATAGTGCGGGCACCGTGGTCTTGCGCGTCAGCGATGTCTGCCAGGACACGTTCGAAGCCATAGGTATGGAAATTGCGGCCACGCATTTCGATGATCGAACAGAAACTGCAGTCGAACGTACATCCGCGCGAGGTCTCGACCACATCTACCTGACGACCCAGAAGCGTGTAACCCTTTAGCACCCGAGCCTTCCGGTCGGGCAGCCGGATCTCGTCGGATTCCAGTCGTTGCGGCGGCCTACTGGGATTGCTGATCCATCCATCACCCGAGCGGTAGGAAAGTCCGCAGATCTGTCCGAACTCCTGCCGTCGTTCCAGGGCTCGTAAAAGCTCACGAAACGTGACCTCGCCTTCGCCACGAACGACGAAATCGACATCCATTCGTTCGTATGCTTCGCTGGCAAGGCTAGGATCATAGCCGCCCACGACAACCCTCACCCCTGGCTTAAGTTCCCTGACAAGTTGGATGGTCCGACCGGCAGTCCGTCGCTGAAACGTCATGACTGAGAGCCCGACAACATCAGGATCAAACTCGTGTAACAGAGCCCTGACTGTTTCTCGTACCTGTCGATACCTCAAAATAAGGTCCGCCACCGCGACTTGGTGATGCGAATCGACATTCCCTGCCAATGAGGTCAACGCGCCGTTCGGCATACGTACGGCAACTGGAGGCATATGCTCGAAATAATCCGGCATGGAGAGCAACAGAACTTTCATATGGCTCCGTGGGATGGGGGACGTATCGCCTGCAGTGGGGGCCATCACGACGCATCGGGGAACAGAGCGTGCGTCGTCACCACTGCGGTCGGGTTATCTATTCGTAGTACTCGGCGATTGCTGAGCTGGGTTGCTGTTCGTTGCAGATTTGGTCCAGTCAAGGTCAGTCAGTTTCCAGCCCCCACCGAGCGCACGATAGAGATTCACGAGTGCGACCTTGCGACCCAGGTCATATTGTACAAAAGTGAGTTCTACTGGAAACAAATTTAGTTTTGCATCGATGACTTCGAAGTAGGCCGAGAGTCCGCTATCGTATCGCAAGTTCGCCAGGCGTACCGATTCCTGGTAAGCCGAGACGGAACGGGCTTCCTGTTTCATCGATTCTGCAAGCTTCTGATGAGCAGAAAGCGCGGTCGATACCTCGCCGAAAGCCTGCGTTACAGATTGCGCGTAAAACGATTGTGCCTCATCACGCTGCGCGAATGCGAACTTGTATTCATTCTTGAGGCGACCTCCGGTGAATAATGGTCCGGCGATGTTACCGGCCACGCTCCACTGCGTACCCGAACTGACGAGTCCCGAGAGTTGTGGGCTGACGCCACCCAGCAATCCCGTCAGGCTGATTACCGGGAAAAAGTTCGCCTTTGCCACTCCAATAGCGGCGTTCGCGGCGACAAGCTGTTGTTCGGCTTGACGAAGGTCCGGACGCCTCTCCAACAATGTCGACGGTAAACCAGCGGGGAGCGTGTCAAGATCATGTTGTTCAGCGAGCGATGCCCCGCGGGGAATTTCACCCGGATTCTTTCCCAGCAATAGACTGATCTGGTTTTCCTTAGCTACGATCTGTCGCTCCAGATCAGGAACCTGAGCCAACACATCCGCCATGGCACCTTCCGCTCGAGATGTCTCAAGAGCTGAAGCGGCGCCTCCCGACAGCTTCTTATTAAATAGGTCGTAACTTTCCTGAAAACTTACGGCGGTATCTTTAGCAATCTGGAGTTGCTCGTCGAGTGCACGCAATTCAAAATATGCCTGGGCCACATCGGACACAAGACTGAGCCATACGCCACGCTGCGCTTCGTGAGTTGCGAAGAATATCGCCTTTTGTTGCTCGTTGAGCTTGCGTATGCGTCCCCAAAGGTCCAGTTCCCACGCGAGATTGACGTTGTAGTTATAGTAGGTGTGATTGGGAACAAGCTCGGCTTTTTGCCCGCCGACGCCGACTCCATAACCGATTTGCGGATAATAAAAAGATTTGCTTATGCCTGCCTGTGCGCGTGCCTGCTCCACACGAGCTGCTGCGGTGGCGACGTCGTAGTTGTTCTTTAGGGCTTCCTGGATCAGGTTCTGCAGGACGGGGTCTTTGAAGATCTCCCACCACGCCAGGTCAGCGATTGAATTCGGGTCCGACGTTTGTTCGGTGTAGTACTTGTCAGGCGCGGTGATAACCGGACGCTTGTACTTGGGACCAACTGCGCATCCTGAAAGCCCTAGGGCAAGAAGAATGAGACAGGCTGCCTTTCGCATCAGTCTGCTCCTCCTTCGGCATGCGCAGGAGTGGAGGGAGCTGCTGTAGGTTCCGTCGCCTTCTTCTTACCCAAGCGTTCGACAACGACGAACAGCACCGGAACAAGGAAGACGCCCATGATCGTGGCGACGGTCATGCCAATAATCACGGCGGTTCCAAGCACCTGCCGTCCCACCGCACCAGCTCCCTTCGCAGTCCAAAGGGGTACGCAACCTAGGATGAAGGCAAACGAAGTCATCAGGATTGGACGCAGGCGTAGCCTTGCTCCTTCCAATGCCGCTGCGACCAGTTCCTTCCCATGCTTCTCATGCTCCAGCTTTGCGAATTCGACAATGAGGATGGCGTTCTTCGCAGCGAGACCAATCAGCATGACCAGTCCAATTTGTGCGAAAACGTTGTTGTCGAACTTGCGAAGCAACAGGCCGCCGAAAGCGCCAAACACCGCGACGGGAGTGGAAAGCAGAACGCTGAAGGGTAGCGACCAGCTTTCATACATCGCCGCCAGAATGAGGAAGACGAACAGAATGGACATGCCAAATACGGCCATCTGACCGCCTTGTGCTTTCTTTTCCTGGTAAGACATATCCATCCAGGAAAATCCCATGCCGTTAGGCAAGGTTTCATTCGCAACCTGTTCCATCGCGGCCATGGCTTGGCCGGAACTGTACCCAGGCGCCGGCGAGCCGTTGATCTGGATCGTCCGGAACAGGTTGAAGCGGTTGGTGTACTCGGGACCGGAGACGCGCTTGATTGTGACTAGAGAACCTAGAGGCGTCATCTCTCCCTTCGCGTTCCGGACATAAAAGTTGTTGATCTTGTCTGCGCTCGTGCGGTATTCGGGTTCCGCTTGCAAATAGACCTTCCATTGTCGTCCAAAGCGGTTGAACTGGTTCACGTAGGCCCCACCGAGGAAGGCTTGCAGCGTTTGATACACCTCGCCGAATTGAAGGCCCTGCTTCATCACACGATCATGGTCGACATCCACAAACAGTTGTGGCACAGATGGCCGAAAGGTGCTGACGAGCGAAGCCAGTTCCGGACGCTTGCGCGCCGCCTGGTTCAACTTTTCATACGCGTCAAAGAGCTGCTCGACCGTGCCGCTGGAGCGGTCCTGCAGCATGAAGGTAAAGCCGCCTGCGGTACCCAGACCGGGGATGGCTGGTGGGCCAAAAGCAAAGCCGATGGCTTCCGGAACCTCTGCAGCAAGCTTCATGTTCAATGTTTTAACCAGGCCAGCCGCGGATAGTGCTGGGTCATGACGCTCCGCCCAGTCATCGAATTGAATGAAGTAAAAACCGCTGTAAGAAGCGGACGTGTTCGAAAGCAGGCTGAAGCCGGCAATTCCGTCATAACCTTGGACGCCGTGAGTGTTCTTCAATATGTCGTCCACCTTGCGCATGACAGCATCAGTTCTCTGCAGCGATGCCGCATCCGGTAACTGCACTTGTAGGAACGCATAGCCTTGATCTTCTTCCGGAATAAAACTTGTGGGCAGCTTCTTGCCCATGAATCCGGCGATCACAGCCGAACCGAGCAGCAACAGCATGGAAACCGCAGCTCTTCGGATGAGGAGGTGACTCCAGGAGACGTAACCTCCCGTGACTTTCTCGAAGGTGCGATTGAACCAGTCGAAGAATTTTCCAAGTGGACCTTTTGCTTTCTTGCGCGGCCGTAACAGCATGGCGGAGAGTGCTGGTGAGAGCGTCAGAGCGTTGAAGGCCGAGATCAGTACCGAAATCGCAATGCTGACCGCGAACTGCTGGTTCAACAAGCCCTGAATGCCCCCCATGAATGCCATCGGCACAAACACCGACGCCAGAATCAGAGCAATACCTATGACGGGGCCCGAGACTTCCTCCATCGCCTTGAAGGTTGCGTCCTTCGGAGATAAGCCATGTTCGATGTTGTGCTCGACGGCCTCCACCACGACGATAGCGTCGTCAACAACGAGCCCGATGGCGAGGATCATTCCGAAGAGGGAAAGCGTGTTGATTGAGAATCCCAGCATCGGGAAGATGGCAAAGGTGCCAATGAGAGAAACCGGGACTGCAATCAGCGGGATGAGCGTTGCTCGCCAACCTTGCAGGAACAAGAACACCACGATGATGACGAGCACGATTGCTTCGAACAGAGTTTTTACGATCTCCTTCATGCCCTCGGTTACAGGCAAGGTCGTATCGAGAGAGACCGTGTAGTCCAGGCCTTGAGGAAATCGAGTCTTCAGTTCCACCATCTGCGCCTTGACTTGATTCGCGACTGCCAGCGCATTTGACCCCGGGGCCTGATAAACGCAAATGATAACGGCGGACTTCCCGTTGTATCGCCCGATCTGCTGGTACACAAGAGAGCCGAGCTCGATTCGCGCAACATCACTCAGACGGACCACGGAACCATCCGTGTTCTGACGCACGATGATGTTGCCGAATTCTTCAGCATTCACCAGACGGCCCGGAGCGCGCACGGAATAGGTAAACTGTTGTCCCTTGGGAGCGGGTTCTCCGCCGATCTGACCGGCTGGGTTCACGGCGCTCTGCTGTTGGACTGCATTCGTAATGTCTGCAACGGTCATTCCCAACTTCGTCAACTGGTCGGGCTTCACCCAAATCCGCATCGCGTAATCTGCGGCGCCGAAGTTCGTAACCTGTCCGACGCCGGGAACGCGTAACAATGCATCATTAATATTGATAGTGGCGTAGTTACCGAGAAATCTGCCGTCAAATGAGTTGGTCGGCGAATAAACGGATAATACGAGCAGCGGCAAGCCCATCAACTTCTTTACGGTAACTCCGTACTGGTTGACCGACGTAGGAAGGTTCGGGCTGGCCTGTGAAACTCGGTTCTGCGTGTTCACCTGGTCGATATCGACGTTAGTGCCGATATCGTAGGTGACCTTAAGGTTCATGGTGCCGTCGTTGGCGTTGGTGGACATCATGTAGAGCATGTTGTCCACGCCGTTCATCTGCTGCTCGAGCGGCGTCGCCACAGACTGTTCGATGGTTAGCGCATCGGCACCAGTGTAAGTTGCAGCTACATTGACTTGCGGGGGCACGATATCGGGCAGCTGCGCAATCGGCAACTTGGCCATCGTGAGAACGCCCGCAATCACCGTCAATATCGAAATGACGATGGCTACGATCGGGCGATTGATAAAGAATTTGGCCATGCTTTATTCCCCGCTTTTGGCAGCATTCGCCTGAGTGTCCTTGAATGGCTGAGGAGTTACTGTCATCCCATCGCGCAGTCGTTGCAGTCCATCGACGACAACCTTGTCGCCCGCCTGCAGTCCGGAAGTAATTACCCACATGTCGCCGAATTGGGGGCCGGTCTGGACTTGGCGAATTGCCACTTTGTTCTCGGCATCGACAACACCGACCTGGTAGATGCCCTGTAGCTCAGCAATCGCTCGTTGAGGTACGAGCAGTGCTTCTTTCAAATCTTCGGTGACGGCGCGGATCTTGGCGTACTGTCCGGGACGCAGAACATTGCCTGGATTCGGAAACTCTGCTCGGACCGCGATCGTGCCTGTCCTGGAATCCACTTCGCGGTTCAGTAACAGGGCATGCCCGCGCTGCGGGAATGAGGAACCATCGCCCAAGAGTAGCTCGAGATTCTGGCCGGCTTTGCGTCCACTCTTATTCCGGGCAAAGCGGAGGTAATCCTGCTCTGCGATATTGAAATCGATGTAAATGGGATCGACAGATGAGACTGTCGCCATCACGGTGTTGGGAGTGATCAAATCTCCGACTGCCGATTTTGCGATGCCGACGATTCCAGAAATCGGAGAAACCACCGTTGTCCAGCCAAGATTCAGTTTGGCATTGTCCAAAGCGGCACGCGCCGCGTCAACCTCTGCGCCTCCTGCGCGTTGCATACTGGTGGCTTTGTCGAGTTCGGCCTGACTGACGGCCTTTTGCTGCACCAATGGTGTATAGCGGTTGACGTCAATCTGGGCTTGTGCCAGGCCAGCTTGTGCTCTTTCCAGGTGTCCCTGTGCCTGTTCCACCGCCGCTTGTGCCTGGCGGGGATCAAGCTTGAACAATGGTTGCCCCTTCTGAACGTATGACCCTTCTGTGTAGACGCGGCTGAGCAGAAAGCCCTCGACCTTCGGGCGGATGTCAGCATCAATGTTGCCTGCCATCGTTCCCACCCACTCCTGGTAGATGGGGACATCCTTCTGCACGACGGGTGTGATAGTGACACCTGGAGGTGGCGGCGCAGGCTTCTCTTTCTCCGCGCATGCCCCCATGAAGACGAGATGTGTAAGCAATAAACTAAGCGTTAATCGATGTTGAATGGTGTGACCTGACATCGTGCTCCCTCCCACTTACGCGGCTCCCTCCAGCCGACGCACGCGATGCATTCGCTGATCTCTTGCTTCTTGATTTCGCTACTCAGCGAAACGTGCAATCCACCGCGAGGGCCCGCTTTACACGGCTACCCAGCCAGCAGGATGGGAGATCAATCGATCCTTCTGCTGGCGTGGGAATGCCGGGCACACGCAAACCTGAACTCAAGCTGCCGCCGACTGCCCTTTCCAGGCGTTCACCGCAGCCTGCATTACAGTCGACAATTGCTGGCCAATCTGGCCATATGCCTCATCCGGCAAATTGGCGAGCGAAACACGCACTGACCAATCGGGACCGGCAAAACCGCTTCCGTTCAACAATACTGTTGAGAACTTCTCTGCCAGCGCGAACAAGACATCAAACGGGTGATAGTTCTTCTCAAGGAACTTAACAAAATCAGGACCGTGGGTTTTCTCCGCCCATACCATCAGGTCAAGCGTTGCATAGTAATCGGCGCGGTTTGGGTCATCGGGAAGCGGTAGATTCATTCCCTTCCACAGCGCCTTCAAGCGCTTATTCACGATGTCCTTGGTGAGCTTCTTATAGCGATTGTCCTTGTCCATGAGGGCGAAGAGCGAGAACAAGGTCATCTGCACCTGTTGCGGCAACGACAGGCCAGCTGTATGGTTCAGTGCCACACACCGGCTGTCTGCCACCATGCGGTCGATGAATTTCAGCTTTTCCGGAGTCAATGTCAAAGGCCCATAGCGTTTATTCAACCCTCGTCGAACGTCCTCCGGCAGGTTCGCGACCTTCTTGTCAAAGATGTTTTCCTCATGAATCGCGACGACTCCCAAGCGCCATCCTGTGCAGCCGAAATATTTCGAGTAGGAATAAACACCGATGGTGTTATAGGGGATCTCGGCCATCAATGACTTGAACCCAGGAACGAATGTTCCGTAGACATCGTCAGTGACCACGATCAGGTCTTGATGCTGTGTTTTGATGATGTCAGTGAGTCGCTTCATCGAGCTGTCGCGCATGGCGACGGACGGAGGATTGCTCGGGTTTACGAAGAACAGCGCTTTTATGTCAGGATCCTTGAGCTTGTCGATCTCCGAATCCGGATATTGCCAAGTGTGGCGTCCGTCGATCGAAGAGATTTCGCTTGCGTTGATCTCTACAACATCAAAGTTGAAACGATCCAGCGCGCAGACTTCCAGGTAAGGAGTAAACATCGGAACCGCTAGCGCAACCTTATCGCCGCGATGCAACAGGTGATTGACCGCCAGCGAGTCGAAGATGTAGCACATGGCTGCCGTGCCACCCTCGACTGCGAAGATGTCGAACTTGCCTGCCGGCGCATGGCCGCCACACATTTCCTGGATCAAGTATGCGTGCGCCACACGTTCTGCGTTCACCAGCATCCGGTCTGGCCACGGATATTGATCTCCGATAATGCTGTCGACCAGTTCGTGCACAAAGGAATCCGCATTTAGCTTCAACTCGTTCGTGGCATATTCAACGGCCGCTTGGAGCATAGATGCTCCGAGTGCCTTGGAATTGTTCTTTAGGAACTCTGCTAAGCGTTTCGCGATGCCATCTTTTTGCGGCATGCCGCCGAGATCCGGGAGATCCCACACGCGCTTCGATTCCTCCACGGCAAATGAGCCTAGTGTGAAGAAGGCATTGCGCGGCGTGGTCGCAATCCAATTAGGATTACCGCGACCGGCGTTCAGCATCGTCTGTGCGCTGTGTTGAGAGGCATCGCCGGCCAAGTGAATCAGTTTGTCCTTCAGCTCAAAGGGGCTAAGCTTTTCAAATTCTTTCTGCTGCTCAAGTGTTACCGACAATCGTCGAATCGCAGGGCTGGCCATGACATCCTCTCCTTTTAGCAATCTGCTTAGTCGTGCTTACGTGGTTCGCGCTTTGTTACGGGTCTTCTTCTTCAAAAAGTCATTAGTCTGGGCTCAACTTGACAAAGCTGTACTTCGCACTGAATTGAATGCGAGGCGCATTTGCTTTCTGGCCACTTTGCTGCACAGCCCAGCCATATAGGAATTCCGCCCCTACATTGAGCGATCCGTAGGGATTCCAAATGATGTTGGCGCCAGTGTAGGTGGCGTGGTTATAGTTCTTGCTTGATGCAAGGTCCGTGTTATCAACAGCGGCGTACGAATAGACAGCACTGGATCGCAGCTGCTTTACCCAATAGTGCTGGTAAGCGGCCTCCACTCCAACCGCCGGAGTAGCTTCCAAGTGTGGATTCGCTGCGTCTGCGGGCTCAGCATCAATTCCAAGCCCCGAAGTATCCTGGAGATATCGTGAAATGCCGTGCCCCGCGGCCACCGCAAAGACCATGTTGTCTTTGTCAATTGTCTTGAAAGCGGTGGCTGCGTTCACGCCCCAACCGAAGACCGAGTCGGAGCGGCCATCTGGCAAGAACGCCGCTATTGAGCGAAACAGTCCTGACACCTGGAAGTGCCCTCGCTGAAATTCCTGGCGTAAGCGAATGGCGCCGTCGGGACTGGGTGCGTTCGGCTGAGATGAGAATTGTGGAGTCTTGAAAGTAATATCGGAACTGGGCTTTTCCACTGAAACATAGAATGTGGTGCTCTTGCTCAGTGGAAACCCATAACGCAATTGTGGATTTCGGACGCTTACCATGCCGTTGGGACCCTGAAAATCGAGCGTATCGGGGAATGCGTCGGGGTCCATGAAATTGGAAAAGGTTTGCCCAATCAGGAAGTTCCTCGCTTGAGCATAGGCATGCCGCAGCCGGGGCGTAGTCGCGTTCGTTCCAAACAGGTCGCCCTCGAGATAGAAACGAACATCACCTATCTTTGTTGTCGGGACCCTGAAATCGAGGCTCAGACGGGTGGGCCGGATTGAAACCGTAGCGTTGTTTACCGCAACTATGTTGGGAACGGGTATCGACGAAGGAATAAACGAATCGGTGTTTCCCGCAGGCTTGAGATCGTAGATGAAGTCCGTCTTGAAGTAGCCACCGATCTTCAAGAGAGTCTGCGTTCCAGGCAAACGGAAGTAGCCCTTGTATTTCGGATCCAAGGGAACGTTATCGAAACGGGCTGCGGCGACTGAATCTTCAGAAAACTGCTGGTAGGTTGCAGTTGCCTGACCTACCTGTTTCGATGGGGCCGCAGTAGGCAAAGGCTGTGTCGTCTGAATCGATCCTTCTTGTTTGCTGGGTGGAGGCGCTGGAGCAGGTACTCCAGGAGCCGGCGCCTCATTCTCTTTCGAAGCTTCCAGATCAGCGATCCGGCCTTGCAGTCTGGTCATCTGCTCACGTAGTTGATCGAGTTCCTGTTTCAATTGTTGTACGTTGTCATTAGAAGAATTGGACTGGGCGACGGCCATGCCTGGCATGATCATCAGAATCAGCGGCAAGCCAAGCGAAGCAACAACTTTTGTCCACATGTATACCTCCCACTGCGGTTGTGGACCTTCTCGTTTATTGACTCTTCGTCTCAGGCAATAAGACCTGAACATTGCGGTGGTCACGCGACGCCACCTTGGAACTCTAAGGTAGGGGCGAGTTATTAAATCGGACATCCTCAAGCACTCCACCTGCTTTTCGAACGGTTGATTGGAGACAGCGTGCACGTTCTTGAATGAACGCAGGAAATTCTCTGTGCGACAACCTACGATTCCGTGCGCTCACGAGGAACTGTCAGAAGTGACAGGAAGTTTCTCTACCCGCCTATCCAAAACATCTGCCTGAAATTCTGTGATTAACAGAACATTCACACTCGCCGCGTCCTAAGTTCCGCACCCTAAGTTGTCACGTATCGGGTCAGGTGGAATCTGTCACCTTTGACAGTTCCGGAACAACTCGAGTCGGCCTACCGTGCAAAATTATTACGACCTGGATGGCCAGGTATGAGATCGCGACACACGCCACGTGTGGTTGTGTGTGCGTTGACCGGTAAGTCGCAACGAATCGTTTCGTTGGAGGCTTCAAATAAGGCGGATCGCTAGCCTTGCTAACGCTCAGACTCTCCGTCTCCGAACAACTCTGTTTCAGCCCGTCGAGAAAGGCCGATGACACATCTCCTGCATGGGTTCTTCGCTGCTGCTCCACTGGCGGCAATCGCGTTGGCTCTGGCGCTCGGCTACTTGTTTGGCAAAATTCGCATTGGTACGTTCGTCCTCGGGCCTGTGGCAGCGACACTCCTTGTGGCGATTGCTCTTGGTCAGGTCGGAGTAAAGGTTTCATCGGACGTCAAGACACTTGCCTTCGCGCTTTTCATCTACGCATTGGGTTACATGATTGGACCGCAATTCGTGAGCGGCCTCGGTCGTGCAACGTTAAAGCAAGTGCACCTGACAGTCATTTCCACGATTGTGGTAGTGATCACTGTTTGGGGACTTGCCAAGGGATTCAATCTCGACAAAGGAACTGCCGCAGGCGTGCTCGCAGGAGGAGCCACTGAATCCGCCGTAATCGGCACCGCAAGTGATGCGTTAGGACAGCAACCTCTTGCAAAGGACGAGATCGATCGCTTAACAGCCAATATCGGCGTGGCGTATGCGATCACATACCTGTTCGGGACTTTTACCGTTATTTTTTTCGCGTCCTCGCTCGCGCCGAAGTTACTAGGCATTGATTTGCCTGCGGCATCGCAGGAATACGAGCGCGAACTGGGTGGCGGACAATCCAAGCTTCCTGCCGGGCATTTTGCGGCGCTGCGAGGAATCGTTGCCCGTGTTCATCAGGTGGGAGCGAGCTCAGATGGACGCAACATAAGAGAAATTGAAGAACGGATGGAAGGTGTTGTGATCGAGCAGGTCGTGCGTGGCTCAAGCGCCCTTGCGGTCGATCCTAACCTTCGGCTCCAAGCCGGCGACCGCGTCGCCGTGGCTGGACGCCGAGGCCAGGTTATTGAGATAGCGGAACGATTGCTGGGCCCGGAGAGTTCAGATTCGTCGGGGCTAGAGCTGATAGCGGAGATGCGCGACATCGTAGTCACAAACAAGAAGCTGGAAGGAAGAACTATTGGGGACCTCAATGCTGCGGTTGATCCACAAGCTCGGCGCGGCGTCTTTCTAACCGCTCTTACGCGGCTCGATCAGCCAGTTCCGATTGCTCCAAATACCAAAGTTGCCACGGGAGATGTGGCTCGAATTGTAGGAGCCCATGCCGATGTCGACAGGGCTGCGAAACTGATCGGATATCCCGTTCCTCCTGCCGACAAGACGGATTTTCTATATTTCGGGCTTGGCCTCGTCTGTGGTTTCGGGCTCGGCATGTTGGGAATTCCGTTTGGCGGCACTTTACTCGGCCTGGGCACTGGCGGAGGATGCCTGATCGCAGGCTTAGTCTTTGGATGGTTGCGCGCACGACGGCCTACCTTCGGCCAGCTGCCTGCTGCCGCAGCTCTTTACCTGAAAGACTTTGGCCTCACTGTGTTCGTCGCCTGCATTGGCTTGGCAACTGGTCCCGAGGCGCTCAAACAGATCGTGCGGTACGGCGTGGCTCTTCCCGTGGCGGGCATCGCCGTCTCGCTGGTTCCGAGCTTCGTTGCGCTCTATTACGGGAAGCACGTGTTGAAGATGCACCCGGTGGTTCTATGCGGCGCGTTGTGCGGACGGCAAGCAAGTACTCCCGCACTCAACGCTGTAACCCTTGCCGCCGGAAGTAATGCGCCCGTATTGGGCTACACGGTGCCCTACACCATCGCAAACATTCTTCTCACGTTGGCTGGTCCCATCGTCGTTTTGATGACGTGAGACGACTGCCTTGCGGCGAGAAGCGTCATGAGTGACGCGAAAGAATTACGTAAAGGAAGAGCTCGCAAAAACAAGATTTCATCGGTTCATGCTTGAACATTTCACGCTGACTTCCTGATGAACTCAAAGCAGAGGATCAACAGGACGTAATCTGCAGGAGAGAGAGCTATGTTTGAATGGTTTGCTCAGACGCTACGAAGCTACCCCGAGGTCGCAGTTTTCCTCTCGCTGGGAATCGGCTACTACGTTGGGAAATTCACCATAAAAGGCATCGGCCTGGGGTCGGTGACTTCAACTTTGCTGGCCGCGGTCTTGATCGGCCAGATGGGAATCACCATCTCTGGGAACGTTAAGTCGATCTTTTTTCTGATGTTTCTTTTCGCGGTCGGCTACGGCGTAGGCCCGCAGTTTGTGCGCGGCATCGCCAAGGATGGAGTACCACAGGCCATTTTCGCAGTGGTGGTCTGTGCCTTCTGCCTCGGAGGTGCAATTCTCGCTTCGAAGTTGGCCGGCTACGATATCGGGTATACCGCCGGGCTTTACGCAGGATCTCAAACTATCTCAGCATCAATGGGACTTGCAACGGACGCGATCAACCGACTGGGTTTAGCAGCCGATCAAACGAAGGCCTTGCTCGACGCCATGCCGATCGCCTATGCCGTCTCTTATATCTTCGGCACGGTCGGCTCGGCGATCTTGCTGGCATTAATTGGTCCGACATTGCTCGGCATCGACCTTGAAGCCGCTTGCAAGGCCTACGAGGCAAAGTTAGGTGGTACGGGCGAGTACGGAGGTTCGGGTTCCGCGTGGCACAAATGGGAACTGCGTGCTTTCACAGTGCAGCCAAACTCTCGTGTGCACGGACTGCCAGCGGGGGAGGCTGAAGCGCTGGTTCCCGATGCTCGTGTCTTTGTTTCGCGTATACGCCGCGCGGGAAAGATCGAAGAGGCTACGTCAACTACGGTGATTCAGAGTGGCGACGTGGTTGCCCTCGCCGGAGCACGCGAGGTCCTGGTTAAGGTGATCGGTGCGGGCGCAAAAGAGGTTGACGATGCGGAGTTGCTTGGCGTACCGATCGAAGGTGTGGACGTTCTTGTCACCAGTAAAGAAGTAGATGGCAAGACACTAGTCGAACTCGCGGATCGGCCTTCCGCCCGCGGAGTATTTTTGCGGAAGATCACTCGCGGCGCGGTCGCAACCTCTATTCCAGTGTTGCCCAGCACGCAGATCAATCGCGGCGATATCGTCACGCTCGTTGGTCGCACGCAAGACATCAACGCTGCTGCGAAGGACCTAGGGGTTCTTGATCGCCCCAGCGACGTCGCCGATGTGGCCTTCATCGGTTTTGCCATCACGCTGGGCGCACTCATTGGTGCCCTGGTTTGGAAAATCGGCGGAGTTCCGCTGACACTTTCTACCGCCGGCGGCGCGCTGATCTCCGGACTCATCTTCGGCTGGCTCCGTTCGGTTCGGCCGTCTTTCGGCCGTATTCCATCATCCACGGTTTGGTTCATGAACTCCGTGGGCTTGAATGTATTCATTGCCGTAGTTGGCATCTCGGCCGGACCGGGCTTTGTCAAAGGCCTTCAGACCCAGGGCATCAGCCTATTTCTTTGGGGCATTGTTGCAACATCTGTTCCGCTTATCCTCGCAATGCTGGCGGGCAAATTCATCTTCCGATTTGATCCCGCGATCTTGCTCGGAGCTTGTGCAGGTGCACGTACCACCACTGCGGCATTGGGAATGATCTGCGAACGAGCAAAGAGCCAGGTGCCGGCCCTCGGTTATACGGTCACATATGCCGTTGGAAACACCCTGCTAACGATTTGGGGAATGGTCATCGTGATTCTAATGAGTTGAAGAAAAACGAATAAGAAAAGCTACCGTCAGCGACGGCCTCAACTCGAGGCCGTCATCTTTTCGGAGCATAGTGCTGCTCCACCCACAATCCCGGCATCATTGCCATACCTTGCAGGGACAAGAGGGATTTCCTGACACCGCTTATTCACACAGCTCTCCGGTAGACCTGCAGAGATCTCTGCAAATAACGGCTGAAGCATTGATGAGACACCGCCTCCAATAATGACAACTTCTGGGTCCAGAAGATCGATTACATTTCCCAACCAAAACGCTAACAAGCTAACAGTCTCCCGGATTGTTTCAACGGCGACACTATCTCCCATCGTGTAGGCTTCTCCGACCATCTCGCAACTCAAGTCATCCGTCTCGCCCCTAGCCAGTTCGAGAAGCCTGGATTCCGGATGATCCTCCAGTTTCGCCCTGGCGCGACGTGCAATTGCAGGCCCAGACGCGAATGCCTCGATACATCCTCGTTTGCCACAACCGCAAATCGGCCCTTTGTAGTCGATGCTCAGGTGGCCGCCCTCTCCCGCCGCGCCTGTGCGGCCTTCGTATAGCCGCCCGTTCACCACAATTCCAGTGCCGATTCCGGTGCCGATCGTTGCATAAAAGATGTCGCGGCAACCCTGCCCGGCTCCCCACATCATCTCGGCTAAGGCGGCCGCGTTTGCATCATTCTCAACCCTTACGCGATATCCATAGCGATGCGCCAACTCGGCAGCAAGTGGAAAGTTGCGCCAGCAAGGCAGGTTCGGCGGATTGAGGATGACGCCAGCTTTGGAATCAAGGGGCCCTGGGCAGCAGATTCCGATGCCACGAATCAGATGCATCGTCCCAGTCGCCTTTGCGTTGGTCGAAACTACATTAATGGCTTGGGTCACAGCTACGAGTGCATTGGAAGCACCCTCGCGGGCGACCATAGGAACACGGCACTGAGAGAGGACCTTACCGGTTGAGTCCACAAGGCCGGCGGCAATCTTCGTGCCACCTATGTCCACACCAATCACGAGTCCATCGCGTTGGGTTGTTTCGTGCATTTGATTCCTGGCGGTTTCCTAGCCGTGCACAAACGGCGTGGCGTCTTAAGACGCTTTGGGAATCATACGCAAAGTTGACGTTGGTTAATCGATCAACCAGCATGAGACTGTCAAAATGCACTTGGAGCAGTGCTAGATAGGAGAGATCACGCGTTCCCGAAGCGCAAACTTGATAAGGTCAGAGTTCGTTTTCAGGCCGAAGTCTTCCATGATTCTGTACTTGTGGAAGGCAATCGTACGTGGGGTAACGTGCAATAGGTCGGCTGTTTCCTTCATTGTGCGGCCCTCGGCCAATAGTTGCAACACTTCCCTTTGGCGCGAGGTCAATTCCTTCTTGCGATCCGGTCTGGGATCACGAACAAAGTCGTCTTGCAGCCGTTGTGCAACTCTGGGCGTGACGTACGATCTGCCACGCATCGCTTCGCGAATCGCTTTCGCCAGCTCCGATCCAGCGGACTTCTTGAGGAGGTATCCGGATGCGAAATTGCGCAAGGCTTCGCGCGCAATCTCCGGATCTTCATTCATGGTAAGGACGATCAGCTTGGTTCGCGGTAGCAGACGCTTGAGCTCGAAGCCTGCCTTCATGCCGCTCAGCTCGGGCATGCCGATATCGAGGACGATGACGTCCGGTTTTGACACGGGTGCGGACGACAGGAGCGCTCGCCCATCGGAAACAGTACCTACGACATCAAACTCCGGTTCGAGGAGCTTTTTGAAGGCCTCCAGAACCAGCGTGTGATCATCGGCTAGCAGGACCGCCGGGCGCCCCATTCCCGTCCTCCACTTCTCCCGCAAATATCCCGGTTCGGCGCTCGAAACAATAACTGCAGTGAATCCGGGGGCATTCACCCCACGCGGAGTCTATTCTGCACCTGTTTACACAAGAACTGTCAACACTGACAGACGCTTCAACTTAATTGAGCTGCCAAGGGAGCGGGTAGCTTGTCCTCGTCCTTCGTCGGAATAAATCCGTGGGCTCGAGAACGGAACTGTCAGAACTAGCAGGTTTTGTGCGGTGCCGGAGAAGTAGAATTCCTCCTTGCGGAGATCCGCCTCACTGGATTTCCCCTCGGAAGCCGCCCCGCTTTTGAGGGGAAGCTTAACTTTCTTGTTCGAACATCCTCGCCTAATGGCAAAGAGGACACAGATCATGGAATTGCTGGGCACTTTTCCTTCCCTGAGTAAGGGTGCATGGCCGACACCCAAATCGCAACGTTATCGCTGGCTGGGCTCATTGCTTCTGATGTGTGTCCTGATCCGTCCCGGCCAAGGACAGATACAAAAACTTACCGGTGCGATGGCCGCTCAGCCCACGCAGCCGGCACAACCTGTCGATCCGTTGGGGCGCAGCACACCCCGCGGAACGTTGGGTGGTTTCATCCGGGCGGTACATCGCGAAGACTACGTTTCCGCGGCTCGCTTTATGCAGCTTTCGGCAAAGCAAAGGCCGAACACCGAAGTGCTCGCCCGAGACCTGAAGGACCTGCTGGACAGATACTTCAGTCAGCCGCTGACCAGTGTGAGCGATTCACCAACAGGAGCGCTCGACGACGGCCTTCCGCTTGACCAGGAGCAGGTGGGACCGCTGGTTATTAATGGTGAGCGAACTTTTATCATCCTCGCTCGCGTCACCGATCCGGACGCTGGCGAAATCTGGTTAATCTCGTCCCCGACCCTCTCAGAGGTGCCCAGTCTTCACGAGTCAATTCAGAAAACCTGGGTAGAGCAGTTCATGCCTGCCCCGCTACTGGAATATTTCTTCCTCGGGATCTCCCTGGCGCAATGGCTTCTGTGGATTCTTTCCATTGCGATTCCGCTCGGATCGTTTTGGCTGCTCACGAATAGCTTCGATTTCTTTCTCAAGCCCATCATCCCCGACGCAGCACGACGCCGATTTGTCGTGTCACAATGGGCCAAGATTCGCTGGCCCGCCATCATCGTTCTAACGCTGGTTGCACATCTCGTTTCGATTGAATTCCTGGGATTCTCGTTAACCTTCCGGCTCATCTATGTGCGCTCGGGACTAGTGTTGTTGGTCATCGCACTCGCATGGCTTATCCGACGGATCGCCTCGGTGTCCGTCGAGCATGCGCGCGGAATGATTCAACGGCGAGGCGGAAGCGGCACAGAATCGTTGTTGCTATTGGGCCACCGCTTGTTTGATGTGTTGATTGTCATCGTGGCGATCTTCGCGATACTAACGATGGTCGGAATAGACACAAAGACAGCATTAACGGGCCTGGGCATAGGCGGCGTAGCAGTCGCTCTCGGCGCGCAAAAAACAGTTGAAAATCTGCTCGGCGGAATTTTCCTGCTCACAGACAATGCCCTTGCCGTTGGAGATGTTTGCAACATCTCGAATCGCGTCGGCACGGTCGAGGATATTACTCTGCGATCTGTTCGGCTTCGTACCACGGAACAGACACTGCTATCGATCCCAGCGGGTATTCTGTCGCAGGGCAACATCGAAAACCTAAAAACACGTAGAAAAATCCTGGTCCAAACCAACTTGCCGCTTCGGTATGGCACAACGTCCGACCAACTCAGGGTGATTCTTGACGGTACCAGGCAACTATTGTCTGCGAATCCCGCTGTTGAGACTCAGAGTGCGCGAATTCGCCTCGTCGAGTTTGGCGTTCGCGCTATTCAACTGGAACTCTTCGCCTACATTCTCACCGCTGATTTCTCGAAATTTCTCGAAGTGCGAGAGGATCTGCTCTTACAGATTGCGACCCTCGTCGAGTCCGCGGGCAGCGCGTTCGCCAGTTCAACTCAGTTCGTGTACCTGAAACAGGACGGCGATGGCGCCACTAGTGTTCAAGGAATTCTGGATAAGGGGGAAGACCAGCCGCGAAGTGAAGCAGGCGAGCAAGCGATGCAGAAACACGCCAGCTAGTTTGTCCGAGACGACACGTTCAACTACAGTCTCGACGCCGATTCAAGAGGTAAGGGCATCTAGTCGAAGACTACTTCTTGGTTGCAGCTTGCTTGAGCAAATCAATCTGCTGCGCATCTGCCGGTTTCTGAAACGTGAAAAGGTCTGGCGTCGGCGCAGCGTTTAGGTTCCAGTCAAGAAAATCAATGGCCACACGCAAATGCTCTGGCTTTGTTTTGTCCACTATTTCCATCCGTCGAACCTGTGGATGCTCTCCCCCGATCACCCAAAGCGCCACTCGGCATCCGGTTCAGTGAACGCCAGGTGATGAACTTCCTGATCAAAAAGCATCACCTTGCCCACGACATGCCTTTAGAACCTGTAACGCGAGTGAGTCGACATCCTTTTCTAAGGCTTTCTTGCTTGCAGAGTGGTCATGGGACTCCTGAGCGTAGGCAACGGCCAAACAAGCAAGGATCGGAATCAGGCAAAGCGCTCTCGTTCTCATCCGGAACTCCCGTGATTACGGCATGTTGATGAGTAAAGACGAAGTTCAATACTGTAATAAGTGGCAGCCTACCTCCCAATCGCAAGTTGATCCTGCTCCGGGAGATAGCGCGATTTCAGAAATGAGCGCTCTGGTAAAAATAACAGTGGCGAGATCCGGGTTCGGGTTCTATGATTGCCAACACGTTTTGGTGGGTTCTCGAAATTCGCGCCGCCCAGGTCCAAATTTAGAACTGAATATCTTCGAGCGAGGTTCTCATGTCTGGTCCCAGCCGTCCTCGTATTCTTATCGCAGATGACCACGCCTTGATTGCTGATGCGTTCCAAAAGCTCTTGGCGAACGACTTCGATGTCGTAGCAGTCGTCAACGACGGGCGCAGCCTGATTCAAACTGCGCAGAAGCTGCAACCGGACGTCATTCTTGTCGATGTCGGAATGCCCCTTCTCAATGGGCTCGAGGCCGCCCAGCGAATCAAGAGGACGTTGCCGGACGTAAAGGTTGTGTACGTAACGGTGAACCATGATCCCGAACTTGTGGCCGAAGCGTTCAGACGAGGAGCGTCGGGGTACCTGCCGAAGACCGCGGCTGCCTCCGAGTTAGTGGCAGCCATACACCAGGCATTGCACGGGGAGCCTTATGTATCTCCGATGCTGACGGACAGAACTGCCAGCGTTCCAGCGGGAAGCGATGGGAACCGCTTTCCGTTGTCGCAGCTCACTGATCGGCAGATTGAAGTTCTGCAGCTATTGGCCGAGGGCAGGTCGATGAAGGAGGTGGCATCGGTGTTGAATCTTGCCACTCGCACTGTGGCGTTCCACAAGTACCGCATCATGGAGCATCTTCAGCTCCGAAGCGATGCCGAGGTCATTCAATACGCGATGACTCATCACGTTCTGTTCGGTTAGATGGTTTCCTCTGTTGGGACACGTATTGGACTGTTAAACCGCAACTGTTACATCTGACAGTTTCACGTTTTTGATATCAGGCATAGTTTGGAAGCGAATCAGGAGCTGAGGTCAAGCTTTGCGGGATTCATTCGCTCCAATGAAAACTTCCCTTCCGCCAAGGCAGCGCCGCTGGCGTGCTGTGGAGCGTTTGTTGCTCGTCACCGGCATTGCTCTGCTTGGTGTCTACATAGCAGCGCAGTGCGATTCCTTCCTTTTTTCGCGAATTGCAATCTGGGGTTTTGACACTACTCGGGCAAACGCTGCGACTGTCGGAACGCCATCATCGGGAGATACAAAAAGCGGGAGCGCTGTCGACTTTACCCTTTGGGGCAAGGGCCGGATTAAGGCCTACCAGGCTAGTCTTGGCCTGAAGATGACTCCGCCGATTGCCTTGTTGAACATTCCAAGGCTGCACCTGACTGCGCCCGTGTTCGATGGCACAGATGATATCACTTTGAATCGCGGAGTCGGCAGAATCGTTGGAACTGCTGTGCCGGGGGAAGATGGCAACATGGGAATCGCCGGCCATCGTGATGGATTTTTTCGAGGCCTAAAGGACATTCAGACTGGCGACCTGATTTCCCTGGAAGAAACCAATGAGCGGGACACCTACGTAGTCGACAAGATTTCAATCGTCGATCCCCGAGATGTTGTCGTCTTGCAAGAGGCCGAAGGAACCACGGTGACGCTGGTGACGTGCTACCCATTTTACTTTATCGGCGATGCGCCGTTTCGCTACATCGTGAAAGCATCCCTGAAACAACGGGACCCGTTGCAACAGGCGCGAGCTTTTCCCGCCGATACACAACCCCCAGGAAAAGCAAAATGAGTCGGTAGTCCTGCGACCAAGGCCCCAGGACATGGCAACCCTCACCGTAGCCGGTTCATTGGCAGGCATTCCATTGCTAGGTTGAAGATCTTGATCCCCACTGCGTATTTTTCCAGTTACCTCTTGTTCCCGAGAGGTTCAACATCGCATCTTAACTTTGGGGCAGAGGCTGGTTTTCTTTATTGCCCCGGCAGGAAAAGAAGCACGACCCAAAACGCTTTTTCGAGTAAATGCCATGAGCCATGAACCTAAGCGTTGCCTGCAATCGCTAGAGCTTGAGGATCTCTCGGCTTCACTTGAAATCGTCAATGGAATTCCCGATGGGATTCGGCTGACGAACTTTCCGGGTCACTGTGCGGGTGCGGAGTGCTGGTGCCGCCCCCAGGTCACTTTTAGTGGCAATGCAATCGTGGTTCAGCACAAAGATCTAAACAACGGTGACTTTGACTGTTAGAGCTAGCCTGGCCAGCATTGTGTCGGCATTCTGAGAACCTTGGCAAACGGGGAGTTCGGGCCGTCGTGGTTGTGCGGGACGTGATTCGCACGACCCCTCGACACAACTTTCCGCGAACCGGCAACATCAAACTCACCAATTACCTACTCTTGTCGACAATGCAAAATCCTTCATTTTTCACTGCGTGGAAACCAGCAATCGTCGCCTTAATGTCGCATGGAATACACGTTGGTAGGACACTCCGGCACCATCGGGCCATTGTCTCCAAACGCCGCGTTGACCTATGCTGAAGTCGTTGGTGATGTGGAGTTTGGAAGGCGCCAGGTCTGTTGATTTTTCGCAACAGCCACCTAACATCCGCAACGCGCGTTACGAACGACCACTCAAAGCGTACCTATGGGTGTTCTTGACAGTTGTCTGATGCGAGGAAAGGCGTTTTGATGTCCAAACCAAGCAGGTCGTTAGGGCGAGCAACCGATGTCCACCAACAGTAAACCAACCGTCATTCTGGCAGATGATCACGGCGCCATGCTGGTTCGCACGCAGCAGCTCCTGGCCGAGGACTTCGATATCCTAGCAACCGCAAGTGACGGTTTGCAGGCGGTCCGCGCGGCCATTCAGCATACTCCCAACCTCCTAGTACTAGACATCGGCATGCCGGGTCTCGATGGCATCCAAGTTGGCCGCGAAGTACGGCGCCTTGGACTAGATTGCAAAATCGTTTTTCTGACGGTTCAAGAGGATGACGACTACGTCGACGCAGCCCGATGTCTCAACGCGAGTTACGTGCTAAAGCCCCGCATGCATACCGATCTCCTGACTGCTATTGAGGAAACACTCGCCGGGCGACTTTTCGTATCTCCGTTCGCGGCCGTAGAATCTACACGACAAGCCTGAGAATAGGCAGGGCTTTCAGTCATCTCACCGCGCCACCTGTCAAAATACGCAGTTACGGCACTCAGTTCACGACGGCAGCATAGTCGCTTCTGACAGCAGTAAACCGGCCCCTACATATCCTTAAATCCCCCAGCGAGGTTTAGACCGTGCATCGAACCTGCCTGATGTTTCTTCTCCTGTGCGCCCCCATTCAAATTGCTTACGCTGATCAGGTCACGCTTAAGAACGGAGACCGGCTGACCGGCGAAACCGTCAAGTCAGATGGCAAGACCCTTACGTTCAAAACCGAATTCGTAGGCACGATTGAAATTCAATGGGACGCCATTCAGAATTTTTCATCGGAGAATCCCGTATTCGTCGAAAACAAGGCTACGAATCAGACGGTTTCAGGTCCTGTGAAGATCGATAACAATTCGGTAGTTGTGACTTCCACCACTGGTCAGGTCACTCTGGATAAGGGCGAGGTCGCCGCACTCCGCTCGCCCGCCGAGCAGACTGCGTACGAAAAGTCCCAGCATCCCGGATTACTGGAAGGCTGGAAGGGCGGTGCGAATGTGGGTTTCTCGCTCACCCGAGGCAATAGTGAAACCAAGAACCTAGCAATCGGATTCGAAGGCATTCGCACCGGTTTGCGGGACAAACTTCGGTTGTATGCGAATTCGGTCTACAACGCGAACGATGCTCCAGGAGCAATACCTGGCACGACCGCAAATCTGATACAAGGCGGCTTGAGTTATCAGCGGGACCTGACCAAAAAACTGTTCGCATTCGGCAATGCCGATTTTATGTCGGATGCCCTACAGGATTTAGATCTGAGATCAGTCCTGGGAGGCGGCCTAGGCCTCCATGCCATCAAGAGCGATGCAACCACTCTAGACTTCCTTGGTGGGGTGAACTATACGCATGAAAGCTATACCCAGTTTTCCCGCAACTTTGCAGGCTTGACTCTTGGAGAAGAGTTCATGCATACGTTCCGCAACACGACATTGACACAACGGGCGTATTTTTACCCCGACCTCAGCGACACGGGTGAATATCGCGCAACTTTTGATCTCGGAACTGTCACCAAGATCAACAGCTGGCTGGGCTGGCAAAATTCGATTTCTGATATTTACGTAACCAACCCTCCCGCGGGCAATAGGCAAAACGACTTGGTTCTTACCAGCGGATTCACCGTTTCATTCAGCCACTAGGCACGAAAAAAACTATTTCGAAGTCGCGGGGGGAGGAAATCGGTCGTAGAGCTTCGTAAGGGCATTGTCCAGCTGATCTAATTTCTCTCCCCGTTTTTCCTTGATGGTTACGCTAGCGGTGCCCGTCCATACAATCTTATGGCCGGAGCGATCAAGCACCTGAACGGCGAGTTGACCCTTTCTGATCAATCGCGTGGGGGCTGCCCCGCCTGTGCTCCAAACGGTCTGCCCCTCAAGGGGGACGCCGCCTACTGAGGAATAGGTTGGATCCTGAACTCCGCCGACATTCAGATCGGAGTCTCCGGCAGCGTGATAGGTGAACAGGAGATCGGCATTTTGAGGCTCGACTCTCCGAAGCCCCTTCTTCTCTAGCATTCCGTCGCTCACCAGGATGATGTATTGATCCAAAGTTTCATTAGGTACTGGCGTACCCCTGACCCAAGCGTAAGTAGCGAATTTTGAAAAGTTGGTCGCTTTGTCGTAGTCGAGAGATACTTTCTGCCCCTGCGCTGAGCGTCCGATCAAAATCATCGTGGTCAGGGTTGCAATCTGGAGGAACAGGTGACGTCGCATGTGAACATAATCGTCGTCCGGCCAAGAACACTCATCTGGCAGATTTGACAGTTTGCCAGGAGCCAGAGCCATCTATTTACTGTCGCCATGCGGGAGCCTACGAACCGTTACCTTCTTGCCCTTCCGTTATGTGGAGCTTTAGTTCTATCCGCCTGCAGCAACAAGAAGTCGTCGCAGGATGCCAGTTCCGAGGAAGAGGCACAGCTGATACAACAACCCTCGACCAATTCCACGCCTACAACGACCTCCACTCCTTCCACTCCCGCTGAGGCGGCGGCTCCTGCAGCACAGGAACCGCCGCCGAAGCAGCCGGCACGTAACGCTCTCGAATCCACAGTCAGCTTCAAGATGACTGCTTCGTTGATATTGAAACCCAATGCGGGAGACGAATTGCTCAGATCAAAGGATTGAAATGAGATACAACAAGCATAGCGCCCTGATCGTCCTGCTATTGATAGTTACTTGGAGTGGAAAGATATCGCTCTGGGGTCAGACGGATGATGCCGATCTGAATTCGCAGATCGAGACCATGCGCGCAGACGTCAGGGCCGACAAGGTCGCCATCATCACCGATGCGATGAAGTTCACCCCCGAGGAATCATCGGCTTTCTGGCCGATCTACAAGAAATACGAGGGTGATCTCAGCCGCTTGAATGATGAGCGTATCCAGTTGACAAAGTCCTATTCTGACAAGTTCATGACCCTTACGGACGCAGACGCCAAGAAAATGGCTGAGACAGCATTCGACATCGAATCGAAGCGTACCGAACTAAAGAAAAAATATTTCAAGGAATTCAATCAAAAGCTGCCGGCGACAACGGTCGCCAAGTTCTTTCAACTGGAGCACCGTTTGGACTTGCTGGTCGATCTGGAAATCGCGTCGCACTTGCCATCATTACTGGTGAAGCCTTCGAACCCGCCCCAGGCGACAACGGTCAAGTAGAACGCTCACCAGCCACATGTGTGTGTCAGGCGTCTGTTCGAAATCATTCTCCGGGGTGCTCAATGTCTAACTGGCCGAAATACCCGTTCATATATGAGATCAGCACCTGGGTCTGGCTGGGAGGTCTTAGCAAGAACTTTCAGCGCACTGTCGACCTTGGTTCGGTGCCGTCTGAAGAGTGGGACAGAATCGCGAATCTTGGCTTCGATGCAGTGTGGCTTATGGGAGTCTGGGAGCGAAGTCCCGCCGGTATTGCCATCGCAAACCGGAACAGCAACCTGCTTAACGATTTTCGCCGTGCGCTACCAGACTTCCAACCAAAAGACAATGTCGGCTCACCGTATTGTGTGAGGAGATACGTCGTTGATCGCGTTCTTGGTGGCACGGCCGGACTGGCAGTCGCACGCCAGGAACTGGCCAAGCGTGGTATCCGCCTCATCCTTGATTGGGTGCCGAACCACGTCGCTCCAGATCACCCGTGGGCGTTAGATCATCCGGAGTACTTTATCGCGGGAACGGCAGACGACCTCCGAGATCCTGCGTCCTACATCGCTATCGGTGACAACATCTTCGCATGCGGGCGCGACCCATACTTTCCCGCATGGCCCGACGTGCTGCAGCTCAATGCCTTCCAACCCGGACTACGGAAGGCAGTCGTCGAAACGGCGGCAGGCATCGCCGATCAGTGTGACGGCGTCCGCTGCGATATGGCGATGCTGGTGTTGAACAACATCTTCCAGCGCACCTGGGGAGCAAAAGCAGGGGCTATGCCGGGGACTGAATATTGGGAAGAACTCATCCCGGCTACAAAGGCGGCGCATCCGGATTTTGTTTTTATCGCGGAGGCTTACTGGGATCTGGAGTGGGAGCTGCAGCAGAAAGGATTCGACTTCTGTTACGACAAGCGACTCTATGATCGTGTCGTCCATGAAAATGCGGAGAGCGTTCGAGGTCACCTCAACGCTGATGTCAATTACCAGGGGAGGCTGCTCCGGTTTATCGAGAATCACGATGAGCCGCGAGCCGCAGCCGAATTCATCGCCGGGAAGGACCGTGCCGCCGCAGTGCTCACCGCTACGCTGCCGGGGGCGCGTCTCTTTTACGACGGTCAGTTCGAAGGCAGAAAGGTCAGGCTTCCTGTTTTCTTATCGCGGCTACCGGACGAACCCTTAAACAGGAGTTTGCAGGAATTCTACGAGGAGTTGCTTGCAAGTTTGCGCGGGCCTCTGCTCCGGGAAGGTAGCTGGCGTTTGTGTCCATGCAGCGGCTGGCCTGACAACCTGAGTTACCAGAATCTGTTGGCATGGTGTTGGGAAAGCAGCAATGAACGACGCCTGGTCGTGATCAATCTCAGCAGCAACACAGTACAGGGCAGGGTGCAGGTGCCGTGGTCCGATCTGGCCAATCTCCAGTGGACGCTGTCAGATCCTTTGGCCAATGTTGAGTACGTCCGCGACGGAAGCGAGATGATGAGTCCCGGCCTTTACGTCGAACTCGGCGGATGGGGCTACAACTGCTTCATTGTGCAACGGCAGGGATCGGCTGCACAGCTTGATCCTGACACGAGGCCGGAAACCAGTGCTGTGAGCTTAACCCACAGTGGCAAAACTGCAGCTGCATGATAAAACTATGCGGTCTTTCTCTTCCTGATCATGTGGTAGACCGCGAGTAAGATCAGCGCGCCAAGAATTGACATGATAAACCCTGCGGTCTGACCCTCCCTTGTCACGCCCATGAGTTGTCCCAGCCAGGTGGCGAGAAAAGAACCTGCGATGCCAAGCAGCATGGTCACCCATATGCCTCCTGGATCCTTACCCGGCATGATGAGCTTGGCAATGGCCCCGACAATCAATCCAATCAGCGCTGTCCAAAGCAGACTGAACATGACGTCCTCCACAGAGAGTTAGTTGTGAGTCATCAGGAAAAACTGCAAGGACATTTTCGGTTATCAATGACGCCTGCTTTCACGAAATGAGCATAGTGGAAAGCGATCGTCCGCATGAAGAATCGCGATGAAACCGTCAACAAACTGTCGGCTGCCTCAAGTACGCCGGACTCAATTAGGAAATATCTTCCGTGAACCGGCCCACGCCAAACCCAGGACAGACCCGAACCCGGATACCACAATCAAAAACGCTTTCGTGACCGCCCAGGAAAGAATAGGGTCTTCGACAATGCACATGTTCTTTTACTCCAACGCCGCACTGCGGCACGAGAACTCGATGTTTGTACGTCAGTTCGTTACAGAAGACAACTGTTACAACAGACAGGAATTTTCAGAATCTTACTTGTAGAAGTAACAGAACCGGTTTTGGCTGACCTGCGGAGAGAGGAGCGCCGATTCAGGACACCTGGTTTGGCAGGACACCTGGTTTGGGGGTGCGGTCGCGAACCAATGATCCAGGTTGTGCAAGAAATACGCGAAAAGGAAGAATCGAGAGAGTCTAATGGAAGTTCATTTGGGGTGACGTTCTTCTTCCGAGGCTAGGCGGCTGTACCCGAGCTTAGGACGTGCGCGGGCACGCTCACCTCAGCCGTCACCGCTGTGCCTCCGCCAGAAGAAGACTGCAAACCCAGGCTACCCCCGATCATCCGCAATCGCTCTCGCATGCTAACGATGCCAATCCCCGAGAAAGAACCTGCTGGATCAAACCCAGTTCCATTGTCCTTGATTTGCAACTGGACTTTTTCACCCGCCATACTCAGCTTCACAGCCACGTCCTTAGCATTGCTGTGTTTGATGACATTATTCAGAGCTTCCTGTGCCACCCGAAACAGGCACAACTCCACTTCTGGCGGCAGACGGAAGGAGTTTTCCCCAAAATCCATATTTACGTGATGTCGCACCGAGACGTGATTGCAAAGATCGTGCAATGCTGCCCGGAGTCCGACATGCTGTAATTTGCCGGAGTGGAGTTCGTGAGAAAGCTCATGGACATCCCGGGTGAGCTCATCTGCCTGGAGGTGGAGGTCTGAAACTTGCTTTTCCTCACGATGATGCCCTAATGCCGCAAGGGAGTTCTTCAATAAATCAAGCTCAATTGCAAATAGAGATAGTCGCTGGCCAAGATCGTCGTGTAGCTCGCGGCTGATTCTTCGCCGTTCCTCGTCCTGCACTTGAATCAGTCGATGAGCCAACTGTTGCAGCTCTGCTTCAGCTTGATGAAGCTCTTCGGTCGTCGCTTTCTGCGCTGAGATGTCTTCCGTCATGCCAATCACCAGCGGAGAGGCTCCATCGCTTTTCTGGAGAGAAATGTGCACGCGACTCCAGACTTCCCGTCCATCTTTTCGCAGGAACCGCTTTTCAATGACGTAACTGGGAATCTCTCCCGCCATCAATTTCTTGAACAGAAGTGATTCGATCTTCACATCTTCAGGGTGCGAGAGCTGTGTACAACGCTTACCTCGAAGTTCTTCCGCAGAGTATCCCAACATATTGCAGAAGCTCGGGTTCACAAATAGCAGCGATCCGCCAGAATCCTCAAGCGCGATGCCGACAGGCGCGGCATGGAACAGGGCACGAAATCTTTGTTCGCTCTCGGCCAGCCACTTCCGCACAATCTGACGCTCCACGGCGGTCACGATCAGGTTATTTAGTGTGCTTAACTGACCCAGATACTCTCCGATGCGGCCTGCCCTTTTTGGCTGGGCTGCAACACCCAGGATGCCCAGCGTATTCGTGCCACAACTCGAGGGAATCAGAACCAAGGTATCGATAGCAGATTTCCGGAAGAATTCGCGATCACACTTCGCTTCAGCTGGCAGGTCGTCGGGACCTTGCAGAACCAGAGATCCCCCTTGCTCAAGATATTGGAACGCATATGGGATCTGCTCGACATTAACCGAGGAAGGAGACTCTTGCGTGCCGGATCGATGGACCGAATAGATCCGCTCCATCATCGTGGAGTTTTTATGCTTCATATACCAGCAAACACGATCGGCACCGAGGAGCTTCAGCGCCCGCTGCAATCCGTGTTCAATGATCGCGCCGAGGGGTTCCGGATCTCCGGAGGCCATCTCGGTCGAAAACTGCGAAATCAACTTTTCAAGAAGATAGGGCTTCACCAGCATGTCTGCAGCAGATGGGGGAACAGTTCGCGCGGAGGTCAGGATGCTCCGGCCTGCAGGAGTAATCTCCACCCTCGTATATCGCGAGGTCGTATACGTGTGCACTAAGCCACGATGTCGCAGATCCCGTAATAGACCAGCAACACGGTCACCGCGCAAGCGAATCTTAGTCGCCAAATCGCCCTGTGAAGTACAAGCTTTGGGTAGTGAATTCAATGTGGCGAGAACTTTTCCCTGCTCCGGGTCAAGCCCCATAATCATGAGTTGATTCGGGGTAAGTCTCGAAGCCGGGCCTGTACGTCGCATTAAGTGACCTCTTTCTCCAAGGTAGTGCTCATTACTGTCAACCAGTCGTTGTTGGCGTGTCCGTGACCAAGGATGACAATCATTGGTGATTGCCTTTCCGCTGTCAAGACACAGTTGAGATTCGCAAGAAATACGTAGGGGGGCTCAGTATTCATTCAGTAGGAGCCAGGCTAAAACCGGAACTGTCAAAATTGACAGTTGTGAGTACCCGATAATGGCTACACAAACTATAAGGATGGTTTTGTCACCAACCCCAGAATTGATGAGACCTCTCCGGGATCTGTGCATACCGATGGCCGATGTTCAGACAGCAAAACATGATGCGGAAGGTCACTGGCGGCCCTGACCTGTGTCTTTGTTTTTATGTCTTGCGATGTGGGATAGGTCGCATGGTGACGATTGGGCGAGGTCAGAGGTCAAGATCTCACCGGGGGAGTGATGCAGGTTAATCAACTCTCCTGGGAGTACCTGCCGAGGGGCATACGGAAATGATGACGATGTTGCCGACAACACTGTTGGAGTCGAAGATTCTGGCTGACCTCTCCCACGAAGCTAAGGCAGCTATCCTGCGCGCCGCAGAAGTCCGAAAAACGTCGCCGAAGGAATTTGTTATTCATGCTGCGGGTCCCGCAACGCATTTGTATCTTCTTGCTTCCGGAAGAGCCAAATTTTATCGATTGAGCCACAACGGTGTTGAGTTGTTATTGCGGTGGCTTGTCCCCGGAGACGCCTTCGGCATTGCCTCGCTACTTAACCAGCCCCTCGATTATATGGGAACCGCAGAGACCGTCGAGGACTCCGAATTTTACGTCTGGTCACATGCTACATTGCGTGGGTTGCTAAAGGAGTATCCGCAGCTCGGGGACAACTCTCTTCGCGTTGCTTTGCTCTACCTGGCTGAGTTTGTCAGACGTCACGCCGGCTTGCTGACTAAGACCGCGGAACAAAGACTCGCGAACACTCTCCTAAAGTTAGGCGACGACGCCGGTAACGTCCATCACGGCGGAGTCCAGGTCGACATCACGAATGAGCAGCTCAGCGGCCTGGCCGATGTCAGTCCATTCACCGCGAGTCGTCTGCTGAGCCGTTGGGAACGATTGGGTGCCATAGAAAAAAAGAGAGGCAAAGTATTGATTCAAGCACCCGAAAAGCTTCTCGCCAGTTAGCATCACTCCTCGCCGCAAACTGACTTCTTCTTCATTGCTCCCGCGCAACGAACTTTCTTCGCGCTCGCACTACCATCTCTTCATCCCATGTTCATGGAAATTCGCACAATCGACACGAAGCCTCGTGTGCTCATTGCTGAGGACAACGAGGAGATGGTGCAAGCCATCGTCCGCAAACTGGGCGACCGCTTCGATGTGATTGGAATCCATCAGCATGGTGAGGAGGCGCTGAGGGCCGTGCTAGAACACCAGCCGCACGTCGTGTTGCTTGATATCCTCTTGCCGGGTCTGGATGGAATCATGATCGCAAGGCGCCTACGTTCTGCGAAGAACACGTCTAAGATCGTAATGCTGACGGGCATGGAGGATCGAGACTACGTACGGGCAGCCATGGAAGCGGGAGCCCACGCATACGTCTTCAAACGCAAGATGAATACGGATTTAAACCGTGCAATCGAGAGTGCGTTAACGGGAGAAACCTTTATTTCTTGCAACGGCGGCGCCTAGCAGTAATTCGACAGGGTACGGATCAGGACTTTTCGTTCGCGTATTTCTTTAATTCACTCTTCTGATGCTTTCTCAAATCCTGCAGCTTCTGCCATTGTTCAGGCGACAGCATTGGCTTCATTTGCGCGTCCGTCTCCTTCACTACCTCTTCCAATTTTTTCAACTTCTCTTTTCTCGAGAGCACTGAGTTTCCTCGAATCTGCTCGAGATATCCTGTTTCCTGTTCGGCGATCGGCCTGATCTTCGCTTGCTGCTCCTCCGTGAGTTGCAATTGCTGGGTCAGGTTGTCGATCTTCGCGGTGAAATAGGTACTGCCACCCGTCTGTAGTGCCTGTTTGGTGGCCTCCATATCCTGCTGTGCATGGAGTGTAGTAACCAAAGCCAAGGTGAGAATCAGTAGCCAACAGTTTTTCATTTTTGACATCCCATGCGCAGCGCCGAGAATTCAAGGGGAGAACAAGACTCTCCGCTGCCAAACTCCAAAAGGCTAGTAACTGAGCCACGCAGGCAGCAACTGTCAGATATGACAGTTAACAATCCTTCCCCACAGTCCTTCACACCATGCTCACTGACAAACTTGACAGTTGGGATTTCGGTTGTTTGACGACTAGGCTGCCGTGATATTCATGCGGGAAGTCAAGTGGCGATTGAGATCCTTGTTGGCTTGATCCGCTCTGACGGGAGGGTAATGTGGCTATTGATGCTGGTGCCGTAACGCAGACCGCCTTGGCAATTCTCACCGCAGTCGGCCTTAAGGTCCTGGGTGCCATCGCCCTCTTCATTATCGGAAGATGGCTCATCAAGTTGTGCGGATCTCTATTGACACGGGCGCTCAACAGACAACAATTCGACTCGACGATCGTGAATTACATCCGATCGAGCTTGAGTGTCCTCCTCAACATCGTCCTCGTCGTTGCGCTGCTCGGATATCTTGGAGTCGAGACCGCAACATTCGCGGCCCTCCTAGCTGGAATTGGTATTGCCATCGGTGCCGCCTGGAGCGGGTTGCTATCGAACTTCGCCGCCGGGCTGTTCCCATTGTCCTGCGTCCGTTCAAGGTCGGAGACATCGTCAGTGCCGGAGGCATTACCGGCTCGGTGGAGTCGATCGGCCTGTTTGGGACAACCTTCCATACTCCCGATCACGTTGTCACCATCGTGGGTAACAGCAAGATCTTTGCGTACACGATTCAGAATTTCAGTGCCAATGACTACCGCCGCGTAGATCTCCAGGCTCAAATCTCGCATTCTACCGATCATCAGGCTGCCATACGTGTTCTGAAGGAAGGACTGCAGCGCATTCCAAATGTTCTCGCTACTCCAGCACCTGTGATCGAAATACTGCAGTTCAATCTGGCAGGACCGCTGCTCGCGATTCGCCCCTTCTGCAGCAATGAACACTATTGGCAGGTTTACTTCGATACAAATCGACTGATTCGCGAGACCTTTCAACAGGCCGGGTTCTCTGTGCCGGAGCAGCACTATTCAGTGCGCGGGGTCTTGGATTCTGCCGGCAATGCGCGAGGGCTGGGCACCGCCGCTTAGCGCAACTTGGATGCCCGTTTGAGACCCTCGCTTACGGATAAGTAACTATTTGGTGGACAAGGGTCGTTCCTTGGTAGTAAGGACGGTAATGTGTGCCGCAACTCGATCTGTCCCTCCGGCACGGGCTACACTCGCATGCAAGGTCCCCACGGTAAATAGTGAAATGAGGAAACAGGCAGTGACGCGTTTCATGATCCACCTGACTTGCGATGCGATGGCGTAGTCGAAAAGCTTCCCTCTGTTCCGCGACCTGATAGCGCAAATAACAAACAGGGTTCAGAAAATCGCGAAATTTCGAGGATTATGATATCTCCAGCAGACTTGCCGGAAACTGTTAAAAGCGGGGTCTCTACCAGCGAAGCCCGAACGATACCGGCAACAAATCTGTATCCACCTGGTTGTGCGACGCATGGTGGTAGCGAACCTCGGTATAGAAACTGAGAGGACCTGATCCCAAGCGGTAGGTGATACCTCCGCCGATATTGCCGCCGAACGCGTCGCTACTGGCTGAGGCTAAGACCACATTCGTTGGCCACAAGCCACTCACGCACGTGCCCCACCACTCCCAGAAGATCGGGCACTTCGTGCCTGGCACCAGGGCCGGCGCAGTTACCTCACCCGAACGGTGATACCATCCTCCACCACCGATGGCATAAAAGCCCATTCGTCCATGCGTCGGAATTCGAACAATGGCATTCAAAGTCACTGTGTATACGCGGGCGCCGGCATCGGGAACGTCGAAGGCATCGATTACACTCTGCTTGATAGGTAGGTCGTGTCACATGAACTCGCCCGCAATCCCCACGTGGCTGGTCAGGTTCGGTCCGGCGCCGATCTCCAGATGTGCGGCATCCCCGACAAAGTCCCCAGTAGTAGCTTGTGGAAAACCGATTCCGCCGCCCACATGAAAGTTCCAGCGACCGGGTTCTTGCCCTTCGGCACAGAATGCCGACGATATCACCAACATTGCGATGATCACTGAGTTACGAATCAACCTGCCCCCCCTTCGCGCGGGAGCCCATGCAAGCGCTCCGTGAACCTTGCCGAATGAGAGAATCACCCCTTGAGAATCAACCTCACACCATCGAGTCAAAAAGGAGACTTGCGGGTTCTATTATCGGATTGCAAAACTGAGAACATTGACAGGGGCTGATTGCGTCGTCGGCTGACGATAATAGCAACGGCGCTTGCCGTACCCTGACACATATCTGTACTAGTAACGCCAAGGTTGAAATTTCAAGAGCAGGTGCCCGTTGGCGGCTGCGCAGCAACCAGGTTCTTGCCAGGCTTAGCATGAAGAGAAGACTGGGGCGAAATAATACGCGGCCTGCCGCCTTGGCGATCTTACTTATCGCTCCCTACATGTGGGCGGAAATCCATTGCACATCCTGTACTCGCCCGGCATGGATTCTGGAATCGGCAACAAACGCTTTCCAGAATCAAGAACAGTGTTGCCCGCGAGACAATGCCGAGTTCCACCTCTGCGAACCGACTCAGGAGCACGCGTCGTGTATTCAGTTCGAGGCCATCGAGGGCTTGAGTTTCAAGGCGGAAGATCGGGTACTGGAAGCTCAGTTCGATCTTCCCGTTTCTCCCTTTGACACTTCGCTTCACCTCTCGCCACCCGCAGGGCTATTGTCGTCAGGAGGCGAAGGCGTGGGATCGGAGCCACCGGTCACTCCCGCAGTGAAAGCACCTGTCGTTAGGGAAGAACCTTCGCAGAACATTCAATGGAGGCCGCTCGCCCGTCAGTCACTCTTCTACCTCGGCGTCATGCACGCCTTCCGCATCGGAACTGAGCCGTCCACACGAAAAGCTCTTGGAAACTCCGTTTTCGGGGGATACTTCGAGGCGCTTGGCGCCATGCATGGCTGGTCGGATGGCGACGGCTATTACGAGAACTATCTTGGACATCCGTTTCAGGGTGGAGTCTCTGGCTACCTGTGGGTCCATAACGATCCCCGGTATCGCAACGTGGAGTTTGGTACAAGCCGGGACTATTGGATGAGCCGGCTGCGCGCCTATGCATACTCATGGGCATTTAGCGAGCAGTTCGAAATCGGTCTGCTAAGCGAAGCATCGATTGGCCAGATCCAACGGTATTGCTGCGGTTACGGCTTTGTCGACCATGTGGTGACACCCAACGGCGGTCTGCTCTGGATGCTGGGAGGAGACGCCGTTGACAAATACGTCATCCGTAGAATTGAAGACCGTACACGTAACGTGCATATCCGGGCCGTGGCTCGTATGGCACTCGATCCTCCCTTGACCTTCGCCAATCTCCTCGCTGGTCAAGCACCTTGGCATCGTGAGAATCGTCCCGGAGTGTACCTGTACGACGGCGAGCTATTCCTTCGGCAAGACGAGCCAGCTCCGGAGATCCGGCTGGTTCCGAAGCTCGAGGTAACAGCGCAGGTACCGACGATCACGCATTTCCGCGATCTTCCATGTAGAGGTGGCGGGGGTGTCGGAGGGTTGCGAATGAACGATTCCTGGCAGTGGACCTTAGAGGTTGGTGGTTGCACTTTTGGCGATTACGAACCTAACTGGAGTGGGGATTCCTTGACGTTCACTACAGGTCCACAGTGGATTCTGCATAACGCAAGCCGTTGGAGTCCGCACTTTGCCACTCGGTTTGGTGGGCACAAGGTGACACAGGAGTACGTTGACCCAGTTCTCCAGAAGAAGGTACTGGCCTCCGTTCCTCCCGACAAAGATCCCAATGACTATCGCTATGATTACACCACCCACTACGAGTCCACGGGCTTCGCGCTCTCGATCAGTGGTGGATTGGACGTTCGAATGACCCCTGCCCTCGCTCTCCGCGTCGCGAATGTCGATTATCTTCGCTCATGGGCTGGTCCGGTAAACGGATACGACTTTAGCCAAGGCCTCCGTGTTAGCACCGGCTTAGTTTTACGCATTGGCACGTGGTAACCGGCTACGGAAATACAGAAATTTCGAGCTTCTCGAGTTCTGCGCCTGTCCACTGTGACAGGTTCGAAACGCATCGGTTCGCAATAAATTCGAAAAAGAGATATCAGTCGTGTTCATCAATGCAAACCATCGGACAAGTTCAAATCTGTTCCTAATATCTGCGAGCCTGCTTCTGCTTTCTTCTCGCGCCATGACGCAAGGTTCGATGCAGAACGCAACATCTGACCTCACATCCACCACCTGGCAACTTGTGGAGTTTCGTGGCGGGGATGACAAGACGCTTGCGCGCGACGATAGGAGCAAGTACACGGTTGCTTTCGCCAGCGACGGCAGTCTCACCTCTCGTCTCGACTGCAATCGCGGACGCGGCACCTGGAAGTCCGTAGGAGCAAGTCAGCTCGATCTGGGCCCACTTGCCCTGACTCGCGCCATGTGCCCTGCGGGAGCACTTTCTGATCGCATTGCGCGCGACTGGATGGCAGTTCGATCCTACGTCGTGAGGGACGGGCACCTCTTTCTCTCGTTGATGGCTGATGGCGGAACTTATGAGTTTGAGCCCATCCCTCAGTTTGGATCCTCCGGAGATTCAACGGTCGCAACGCGAGGACCTTTCAACTTTGAGTGTCCTAAGCCGGATGGCACATTGGGAACATTCATAGCGACCTACTACCAGACCGAACCCGGCCTGTTGCTCCTTGAGCATGCAAATCAAACGCGGCCTGCATTCCAGGTACGCTCTGGAAGCGGAGCAAAGTACGAAGGCCAGGGCGTTCTATTCTGGGAGGCGCACGGGGAAGCCACGGTGACTTGGTCTGGCGTCGCACAGACGTGCAAGTTGAAAAAGTAATCTATCCGATATCACCCACTGATCCCATCGCGGCTATTCCTGAGGAGATTTATTTTGAGTAAGTTCACCGCTGTCACTACTGACAGTTTCTTTTTGTCTTTCTGAAAGTACATTCATGGCAAGGGAGAATAATGTGGTCCCAAGACACTACGTACAGCAACTCTCCGGCTGTGCGCTAGTTGTGGCTGCGCTGGCGGCGCGCCTCGCCTTGCTGAATGGGCAAACCAGACGGCAAGCTCAACAACCGCCGCCAGCCAGTGCTGGTCCGGTAGCACCGCAGTCCACTAAGACACGATCCATCCGCAGGACGCGGTGCGGCTATAAATCCCTCCGAGAACCAGACCCAGACCAGCAGACCACAAACGAAGAAGTTGTTTCTCTTCGGGCACAGAACGACCCGACGGCGTCTCCACCGCTTTTGCCGCTGCGGTTACCGCACAACCGCAGAATGTGCTGCGAACCAGACGCGGCATGGGAAAAAGCGGTGGACGGCGCAATCGGGACTTAGTTCAACAGTCCGGTTTGGGATCTAGGTTGCAAGGCCGAAATCAGGGGTAACAACTCAAGGAGCACAGGTCAGAACGCGGCAGACTCTGCTCTACTCTGACTTGCGACAAGGCATGCATCGTGTCGAACCAGAATTCCCTCAGTCCGACGATAACAGGGGAAGATACGGCAAGGTAAAGAGGAGAGGCAAGCTCGTGGCTTCTGAAATCATAGTTGCCCCTACTCGAATTTCAGAGCAACGTGCTCACGACTGTGCCCTCGATGCATATATCTTCGGGTATCCGTTGGTGCTTGCCGACGTGACGCGGCAGATTTTCACAAATACAACCCTATCGGGAGAAGTTGCTGCACCAATCAATCATTTTGCGCACATGCGCGCATTTCCTGACGACACGACGACCTTTGTCACTAGAGCGAGCGCAGATGCGCTGCAGACGTCTGCATTTCTCGACCTCTCTAAAGAGCCGATGGTGCTGAGCGTGCCTGAGATGAGGCGGCGGTACTATTTCATGGAGATGTTGGATGCCTGGACCAACGTCTTTGCTTGTCTCGGCACGCGCACCACCGGAAGCAGTGCAGCAGCCTATGCGATTGTGGGTCCATGCAGTTTGGACACGCTCCCGGATGGCGTCAGTATGATTCAGGCCCCGACGAATCTCGTTTGGCTGATCGGACGGATTCAAACCACCGGAAGTCTCGAGGATTACGCCACAGTCCACGCTTTTCAGGATGGATTTCAAATCACGCCACTAAGTGCATGGGGCCGACCCTTTGCGCCACCAGAAAACGTTTCCGTTCCCGTAAGGAGCGTTAGCCTGAAAACTTCTGCAGCGGAGCAGGTCGCTAGCTTGGAAGCCTCCGCCTACTTCAAGCGGCTCTGTGCCTTGATGAAGGACAATCCTCTTACGCCGCAGGACGGAGACGCAGCCAAGAGCTTGGCCGCTATTGGAATTGTGCCGGGGCATCCTTTCGATATCAAAGCTCTCGGTCCGACCCTGAGCGCCGCTATCGAGCGAGGTTTTGCCGCTGGCCATGCAAAGCTCCTGGCTGAAGCGAAGAAAACTCGCGGTAGGGTGATCAACGGCTGGGAGTTCACGAAGAACCTAGGCCGCTATGGCACCGACTATCTCCACAGGGCAACAACCGCAGTCACTCGTCCAGGAGCGAGCCTCACTGAGGACACTCTCTGCGCGCGGGCATGCAAGGACGCGGACGGAACCCCCCTAGATGGTGACAACCGCTACCAGATTCATTTCGCAAAAGGCCAACTACCGCCGGTGAGCGCTTACTGGTCTATCAGTATGTACGACTCAAACCAGTCCCTCGTAAGAAATCCTATCAATCGTTTTGCGATCATTGGCGACCGCGAGAAGGTCAGGTTTAACGATGATGGCTCGCTGACGTTGTACATTCAGACAACTTGTCCAGAGAAGCAGTGGGAATCGAACTGGCTGCCCGCCCCGAAAGACGCCTTTCGTCTTGCCATGAGGCTGTATTGGCCAAAACAAGACGCTCTCGACGGCAACTGGAAACCGCCGCAAATCCAACGCTTCCCTGCCGCGGCAGCAGAAGTTGCATAAGCTCACACATAGGCATATAGAATCAGGACCGGAGTTGGCTACTACATGGACCGCCACTCTTGCAACTGCACCATGTGCAATGCAAAACTCCGGTAAGGCTGGTAGGTGCTAATGGCGCCTCACCGACCGACCAAGCGGGACTGACGACATTTGCGTCAAACTGCAAAGGTGACCCTAGGGCCGGCACGCTTTTTGGTTGCCATCATCGCCGTCGTTACTAGTGCAGCGATGGCGCAAGAACTTGAGCCTCGCGCTTACTCTGCGTCGCCTGTCGGCACAACGTTCGTAGTTGCTGCGTTTGGAAATTCGAATGGCGACGTAACGTTCGATCCGTCAATTCCCATCACTAACGTGCAAGCCAATCTTTACTCCACGGTCTTAGGATGTGGCCAGACTTTCGGATTGTTCGGCCGACAGTCGTTGGTCACGGTCGGATTGCCATACGTGTGGGGAAATGTCTCGGGTCAGGTGCAAGAGCAACGTGGAAGCATCTCGCGTTCTGGCTTAGCTGACATGAAAATTCGCTTCGCCTTTAATCTGCGTGGATCACCCGCGCTTACACCGCGGGAATTCGCAACGATTCGCCGCAGAACATGGATTCTGGGAACCAGCCTCAGCATAAATGCACCGACCGGCCAATACGATCCCGCAAAGCTTATCAATCTGGGAACGAATCGCTGGGCCCTTAAGCCTGAGCTCGGGGTTTCGTACCCTTGGCGAAAGTTCGACCTAGACTTCTATGCGGGTGCATGGTTCTATACCACCAATTCTAATTTCTTTCCCGGACAATCGGTCCGGACGCAAGACATACTTACGTCAGCTCAAGCACATGTGAGTTACACATTCCGCCGCAACTTGTGGGTCGCGTTCGATTCTACTTGGTACGGTGGTGGGGCCACTCAGGTCAACGGCGGGAAACCAAGCGAACGCCAGAGTAACAGCCGGCTTGGAGCAACTCTGTCGATTCCCCTGGCGAAGCAGCAATCCATAAAAGTTTCCTACAGCTCAGGCGTCACAGCAAACACCGGAGCCAGCTTTCGGACTATCGGCGTGGCATGGCAATACGCCTGGTTTGACCGGAAATAATCATCAGACCCGTCGTTCCGTACCTGTCAGGACTACCAGTTCTCCGGCTTCGTTGCCCGGACTACGTTACTTTGTTCGAGGGTGGATACAACATGAAGAAGTACCTTGCCGAGTTCGTAGGAACCTTTACGTTGGTACTGTTCGGTTGCGGATCCGCAGTCGTGGCTGGTCCGAAGATCGGATTCGTTGGCGTCGCGTTTGCCTTCGGCTTTGCACTTATCGGTATGGCTTACGGAATCGGACCGATTTCTGGTTGTCACATCAATCCTGCCGTCAGTTTCGGTTTTTTCGTGGCGGGCCGTCTGAGTAGCCGCGACCTTCTCGGATACATCGTCGGCCAGGTGGCGGGAGGCATTGCGGGAGCTCTCGCATTGCGAATCATCGCGACCGGAGCTCTTGCCGGCTACAACGTTGCAGTGGCCGGTCTGGGACAAAATGGTTGGGGACCCGGGTACCTTGGCGAATATGGATTACGTTCGGCAATCACATTCGAATTTCTCGCGACACTCTTGTTTGTGATCGTGATCCTTGGTTCCACGCAGCCGGAAGCTCCCGCGCAGATTGCCGGCCTCGCAATCGGAATCACGCTTGTGGTGATTCATATTTTCGGAATCAACATCACCGGCGTCTCTGTGAATCCGGCTCGAAGCCTCGGACCTGCGCTTCTTGTGGGCGGAAATGCTTTGAGCCAGGTATGGCTCTTCCTGCTTGTGCCGACTATCGCGGGAATTGTGGCTGGTCTGCTATTTCGTTCCAGGATACTCTCGGTCCGATATCTTGCGGCGCCACCCGTCTGATCGCTGGCTAGATAGTATTGATGAGCTCTCATCTAAGAAATCTTTCCCTCAGAAGGAGGATCCCATGCTGCAAATCTTGGCTCGAAAGTGGTGGGCGCTTGCATTACGCGGACTCGTTGCTCTTATCTTCGGCCTCCTCACTCTTTTCAAGCCGGGCATCACTCTCGCTTACCTGGTCCTTCTGTTCGGAGTCTATGTGCTGGTGGATGGACTGCTTGAGATCTTCGCGTCTCTGAGAAGTCTCAGCACTTCCTGGGCTCTTCTGCTGGAAGGGGCGATCAGCGTAATTGCCGGCATCATGACCATCATGTGGCCCGGGATCACCGCGATCTTCTTGCTATATCTGATCGCCTTCTGGGCGATTTTCAGTGGTCTGTTTGAGGTGATCGCCGGCATCCGGCTTCGCAAACTGATTGCCAATGAATGGGCACTGATTCTGATGGGAATCGCATCTGTCGTGTTCGGCGCCTTTATTCTCTTTGCACCGGTTGCTGGTGCGCTCGCAATTGTCTGGTGGATAGGTCTGTACGCCCTGGTGTTCGGCACCATGCTGCTGATCTTCGCCTTCCGGTTGCGGGCGTACGGAGAACGACACTCGGGGCCGACACCGCTTCCACGGCCTGCCTAAGTGCTGCGCTAACGACTGACGGGGAGTAGACACTCTGGGCGGAGAGCTATTCCGCCCAGCCAAAGCGTATTCCTATGGATTATTTGGATTGTTGAGCTCGTACTGAGAGTTCGTCGTTTTGATCTCGATCTGCTTGCTCTTAGAGGTCAAGATTGTCTGCTGAAGGTAGGTGATATTGGACGGCAAACTGGAAAACTGATTTGCCATTGTGACGACATCCTCGGGTCCATCCAGGTAGCTGGTGATGTTGTAAGAGGTGATTCTGCTCGAAGCTGTATCAAAGCCGAGTGTGATTGAATCTCCGCCTTTGTAGTAATCACGAAACGTCAATTCTGCCAATCCACCGGATGACATATTCAAGTTTACCTTGCCCGCTTGAAATGAATTCTGCATCATCTCCGGATTGGGCGGCACGTAGTGGCTGATCAGGCCTTTGAGACGCTCCATGTAGTCTTGCATCTCGCCAATCTTCTTCTTGGCAACTTTGCCTCGCAATCCACCAGGCATATCCTTCGGAGCGTCCTGCCAACCAAGCGGCGTCTTTTCGATGTTCCCATCCGCGGCATAGCGACAGGCTTTTTGTTCGTCCTTTTTGCTGTCACCCTTGACGCTGACAACCGTAGTTTCCAGCCAGTGATATTTTTGCAGCTGCGTGCGATTGTCCATCACAGACTGCTTAACTTTTGCCAATTGCTCTTTGATCGCGGGCTGAGAGCCGCTCGCCATTTGTCCTTGTTTCGGAGGTGCTGCAACAGCGATACCTCCGATGATGACCGCCATAGCGATTGCTGCTATGTATTTCATGTTTTCTCCAAGAGTGCAGGAGTTCGCGTCTATCCGCCCAGGAGTCGTCATCGTGCTTAAGTTAATCCGCAACTCGCGAGCATGGGTCGCGCATCTTTCTTCATAGAATCCTTTTGCCGCTCCTGCACCTGTAAGAACTGCTAGGGGAAGCGTGGCTTCCAATTCAAAATTTCTAGACGGGCACGAACCGTGTCAGTAAGGAATGGAATCTGTTTCGAATCCTGACGTAGTCTGTCTACCCAAGGCACTGAAGCGCGCGTAGTATACTTGGGTCCCTTACACGTGTCCCCGCATGCCAGTAGCGGATACGGCCTCCCACGCGCGGACACCGGTGTGCGACTCCTGAATTGGATCGCAGACATTTCCACTTTCATCGTGCATCTGGAGCGGCGTTTTGATCCCCTCTTTCGCCCGGCCTTTGACGCGGTTTTTCGACAATTCCTCACGAACCTTACAAATTCCTTGATAAACCTACAGCGCAGGAACGACGGATTGAAATTGGCCGAGGAACAGCATCAGCCCGACGAAGAAGCACATCTCGAAGACATCATCAAAACGATGGGCGATCAGATGCGGCGGCTATGGAATGAAGGTGATTATCAGCGATGTGGAAATACGAAGACGCACGGTATCGTGCGCGCTGAATTCACCGTGCGTAGCGATCTACCGGACAACATGCGTCGCGGAATCTTCGCCGAGCCCCGGACTTACCCTACGTGGGTACGATTTGCCGGCCCCGGACCGTACATCACTCCCGATATCGATGATGTCGGCTTCATGAGCATGAGCATGAAGCTTATGGACGTTCAAGGTCCCAAGCTGCTTGACGACGAAGCATTTACTCAGGACTTCCTTGGAGTCTCGACCCCAACTTTTGTCACACCCAACACATTTGCAAACTCGCATTTACAGCACTGGAGCTACAAGAACGCGCAGATCTTTCACTTCGTTAACTTTGCGCAACCCCATGTGCTCGACCTCATCATGCAATCGCTCTGGATTAAGACCCAGAGCAGCCCGCTCGAGAGCCAGTATTTCAGTTGTGTTCCCTACCTGCTTGGAGAAGAGCAGGCGATGCAGTATTCCATGTGGTCGCGGCGCAAGAAACGGACTCCAGTGCCACGTCTTCCCTTTCGGCCTCCCGACAACTACCTGCGCGATGCGATGGTGGCAACCCTCGCGCAAGAAGATGTAGAGTTCGACATGATGTTGCAAGTGCAGACAGATCCCCACCGCATGCCGATTGAGAACAATGCTGTGTTCTGGCCAACGCACTTATCCCCGCGTGTTCCAGCGGCAGTGTTGCGAATACCGAGACAAAAATTCGACTCTCCCCGGCAGCTTGAGTTTGCAAGGGTCCTATCGTATAACCCATGGCATTGCGTTCCCGAACATCGGCCTCTGGGAAACCAGAGCCGCGCCCGATTTCGGCTTTACAAGGAGCTGTCAACATTTCGCCAGAAGGTAAACCACGTCCAACACTACGAACCGACAGGCAATGAATCCTTTCCATCCTAAGAATCAGACTTCGGTGAAATGAACGCGCACAGCTCAGATACATCTCCAACTTGTGAGTACGTCGTTGTCGGTTCAGGCGCGGGCGGCGGCACTGTGGCGGCGCGACTTGCAGAGGCAGGCTGTTCGGTCGTGCTGCTGGAGGCAGGAGGAGATCCGCGAAAGTTGAGCGGCGGCGATCCTCTGGACCCGGCCTCCAACCGCCTGCCCGACGCTTATGACGTACCGGCATTCCACGGCTTCGCCTCAGAAAATGAGGCGCTCAAGTGGGACTTCTTCGTCCGCCATTACCCCGATAACCAACAGCAAGAACTCGATTCGAAATACTACAAGGAATTCGACGGCAAATCAGTCGACGGTGTGCTTTATCCGCGAGCGGGGACATTAGGCGGCTGCACTGCACACAACGCAATGATCCTGATCTGTCCCGACAGCTCGGACTGGGATTACATTGCGCAACTGACAAACGATGCAGGCTGGGAACCAAGACAGATGTGGAAGCACTTCCAGAAGATGGAGAACTGTCATTACCGTCCTCTGCATCGCTGGCTGGCGAAGTTCGGGTTCGATCCTACCAGGCACGGCTGGAAGGGTTGGTTGCACACGGAAAAAGCCGAACCGATGGCTGCGTTGCTCGATCGCAAGCTGCGCGACGTAATCCTGGATTGCATCCTGGCTTCCTGCGATTCGACTAGCGAAATCCAGCGCTTGAAATCCCTTTTCCAAGTACTGCACGATCCGAACCAGTGGCACTTGACCAGCAACCATGAGATTGGCGTTCGGCTTACTCCACTTACGACCAGAAACCACGTTCGCTTTGGAACTCGCGACAGGCTGGTTGAGACACGTAGCAAGCATCCGAATCTCAGGATCCTCCTGAACGCCTTGGCTACACGGGTTCTTCTGGATCAGAACAATCGGGCCTTGGGAGTGGAATATCTTCACGGCGAGCGCTTGTTTCGCGCCCATACCAAGCCGAGTCAAGAAAGTGGCGAACTCCGCCGCGTATACGCGTCGCGTGAGGTCATCATTGCCGGTGGCGCCTTCAACTCCCCCCAATTGCTGATGCTCTCGGGAATCGGTCCTCGTGACGTGCTGGAGAAGTTTGGTATCCCCGTGCGTGTGGATCTTCCCGGAGTTGGACGTAATCTGCAAGACCGGTACGAGGTAGGTGTCGTTAACCGGATGAAGTTCAAAGCCTGGCATATCTACAAAGACGCAGAATTCGGCGAAAACGATTTGCAGTATCGCCATTGGCAGGCGTGTGGCGGGGGCATCTACGGATCCAATGGAAGCGTTCTTTGCATTTTCCGTCGCTCTCCAGTGGCCGACACAGCTCCGGATCTCTTCTGCATGGCCCTGCTCGCCGACTTCCGCGGTTATTTTCCTGGCTACTCAAAGGCTCTGGTGCAGATGCCAAACTCTCTGACGTGGGTCGTGCTAAAGGGCCATACTAGAAATCGAGCAGGAGTTGTCACCTTGCGTTCACCCGACCCGCGCGACACTCCCTTGATCAATTTCAACTATTTTGTGGAGGGTGGGGATCCGGACCTCGACGCCGTGGTGGATGGCATCCAGTACGTTCGGCGAATCACAGCGAACCTCAAGGGCCGAGATCTGATCGACAAGGAAGAACTACCAGGCGCCGACGTAACATCGCAGGAGGACTTGAGGACCTTCGTTCGCAACAATGCGTGGGGCCATCATGCGTCCTGCACCTGTGCCATCGGAGACGTACTGAACAGCGATTTTCGAGTACGCGGAACAGAGGGGCTGCGCGTCGTGGATGCATCTGTGTTCCCGCGCATTCCCGGATTCTTCATCGTGAGCGCGATTTATATGATCGCGGAGAAGGCTGCAGCCGACATTCTCGCAATCCGGTGAAACGCTTTTTGCCCGGCATGCACTATCAAGAAAGACCTGCCAGCAAGCAGCTTGCGCGGGAAAATAGCAGTTGACATTTCATCTGATAATCGACATAGTTTGATCAACTTCCCGTCCAAGTGAATTTGTTTTTGTTGGGTCCCGCTCCATCCAGTTCACCTCCTGAGGAGTCGCGGAAATGGCCTACGACGTGCCGCAGTTACTGCAAATGTCCAACGAACAACTGGACAAGCTCTTCTCTGACAGCCCGGCCGGAGATATCCCCGATGGAGCCGCCAAAGGCACGGCAATTATTGCGCCGGGAACTCGCTTCAGCACCGAGATCGCGGAGATGGTCAATTTGTTTGCCTGGCAAGGCAAAACCTTCGATGCCAAGCGGGGAGTATTACGTAACCGCATTACTCTCCTTGGTCTGAATGCCATTGTCGCAACGGTTTATAAAGCGGCGAGTTGGTTCGACAACAAGGAATGCATCGTGCTCGACTATTCGGAAACCTCGCTCGTGGCTCGCTGGATTCGAGACGAGATCCGGCTCATCGGACCTGACTTTTACCTCGGACGCGTTTACTGGGATAAGAAGCCGTTGATTCACTTTGCTCTGCAATTCAAGCATGAAGAAGCACCCTGATTCTGCAGCAATAGCTTCCCTCCTGTTGCCACATGATGCCGCAATCCAACCTGTTCGTGGCGGCGCCGCTGAAACAGCAACGTGAAGCGGAGCTGAGAAGTCTGCTCGCGTCAATGAATGTCCGTCCCGGTGTTGTGGATCCTGAGAACAAACTCGTCCCTTTCGGGCAGTTTGATCGCATGCACTTCGCCAGATTCGTGATTCTCGAAGATCGGACGCAAAACGACATCCACACTGTTTACGGCCTGCCTCCATATCATGACCCTGTAATGCTGGCTTTCATCGCTGACTTCGATGGCGAAGCGGATGATTTCCGTTCGGAACTGGCACAGAAAGCCGGCAGCGGATTACAGCAGATCTTCTGCTGTTGCGAAGGCTTCGCAGCCGGAAGCGATGTGGCTGCATGGATGAAGGACCACGAGCAACCACCTGCTGCTGTCTATAGCAACTGGGTCGGAAGAACGGTTCGACAAATTCACGAAGAAGAATCTTTGCGTCGCACACTCGAAGACTATGTCCGAAGCAACTCGTCACTATCAGCATCCGGGGACGCGCGTCAGATCTACGAAACACTGAAACGCTTTGTTGAATCGGAAGTGGCTGCCGGTCGTATCGTTCTGAGCAGAGAGCCCTCCACTCCCTTTGGATGGCGCATTCGCAAGTTTATTCACTTGATTGGCATACCGCTGATCCTTCTCATCTTGTCGCCACTTCTACTTCTATATTCACCATTCTTTCTTTACCAACTGCGCAAACGCGAGAAGTCAGACGGAGTGTTGGCTCCGCGTCCGGACAGCACCCACGAAGCTAGACTGTCGGAGATCGAAGATCACGACGTCACCAATCAGTTCAGCGCCATGGGAAGCATCAAGCCAGGGCTGTTTCGCCGCTGGACTCTGGCTTTCCTTCTTTCACTCATTAACTACGCCGCTCGCCACATTTACGTCCGCGGACACCTGGCGAGAGTTCCAACCATCCATTTTGCGCGTTGGGTATTCCTGAATGAAAAGAGGCGTGTTCTTTTTGCCAGCAATTACGACGGCAGCCTCGACAGCTACATGGACGATTTCATCAACAAGGTGGGCTGGGGGCTGAATCTCGCATTCACCAATGGCATAGGCTACCCGACAACCAGATGGCTTGTACTGGACGGCTCGAAGGATGAACAGAAGTTCAAATACTTCCTTCGCCGCCATGAATTGCCGACGGAGGTTTGGTACAACGCACATCCGGGACTCACGGCATTCGACTTAAAAAGAAACACTCTGATTCGGGAGGGACTCGATCGCAGCGATATGGATGAGTCTGAATTGAACGATTGGGTAGCGCTTCTATAGGCAGAAAACGTGACCACTGTTGACTACGGCGATATTCAAGGGCTCATACGCTTCGGCTTTGGGCGTATGACGGAGGCTTGCTACTTTCTCGTCAACGTCAGAGATGCCCGCGCCGCACGGGCCTGGCTAGCTAGTGCTCCAATCACATCGGCGATCAAGCTTGATACTCCGCCGAAATCTGCTCTGCAAATTGCGTTCACTCGCGAGGGACTCGAAGCACTGAGTGTTCCTCCCAACGTCATCGCGGGATTTTCCCCAGAGTTCATCGGAGGTATGGCAGGAGATGGCAATCGTTCGTTGCGTCTCGGTGACGTGGAAGCTAACGCACCGGCAAATTGGAGATGGGGCGGGTTGCAGCGTATCCCACACGCCGTGGTGATGTTCTTCGCCGAACCGGGCACACTCAATCAGTGGAAAGCGTCAATCACGGGAGCTGCTTGGCACGCTGCTTTCAGCGAGATCGATTGTCTACCCACCTCGAACTTGGACGGGCGCGAACCCTTCGGGTTTGTCGATGGCATTAGCCAGCCAGAGCTTGATTGGAAAGGTAGTCGGCGACCTTACGTCAATGGCAGCGAACGCGAATACAGCAATCTTGTCTGTTTGGGAGAATTCCTGCTGGGATATCCCAACGAGTATGGAAAGTATACCGATCGGCCACTGCTTGAACCTGACGAACCCGCCGCTTCACAACTTGACGTAGCTGAGGACCGTCCCGAACTCAGAGACCTCGGCAAGAACGGAACCTACGTTGTGATGCGCCAGCTTGAGCAGGATGTACGTGGATTTTGGCAGTTCCTGCACACATTATCGAATTCGAATAGCGAAAAAGCTTACCAACTTGGCATCCAGATGGTTGGACGAAACTTCGCCGATGGCTCACCTCTGGTACCTCTGAATGGAGATGCAATACAGGGCATCGGCACTGACAAGGAACAGGCGCAGCTGAACCAGTTCACCTACGATATGGATGTCGGTGGCACACGATGTCCATTTGGGGCTCACATTCGCCGCGCGAACCCCAGGAACGCCGATATTCCCGGCAGTCCGAACGGACTGATTTCAAAGTTGATTCGAATGCTCGGCTTCGGAAACAGAGACGTGCGTGGGGATTTGATAGCATCGACCCGCTTTCACCGCATCCTTCGCCGCGGGCGCGAGTACGGCCCGAATTTGTCGCCGGAGGAAGCGCTCCAGACAGCTGATCGCAATGACGCGGAGCGAGGACTTCATTTCCTTGCACTCAACAGCAACATTCAGCGTCAATTTGAATTTATTCAAACCGCGTGGATCATGCGGACGAAATTCGACGGGACGACCGACGAGAGCGATCCTCTCCTGGGAAACCGTGTGCCGGTCCGCGGATGCCAGTCGGCCAGCAGTTTCTCTATTCCCCAAAACGGCGGAATCCGAAAATTAATCCCGGATCTGCCGCAGTTTATTACGGTTCGTGGTGGCGCTTATTTTTTCATGCCGAGCCTGCGCGCCTTGCGGTACTTGAGCAGCCTCGGCGATTAAGAATGTTTTTCCCGGAGGTAGATCGTTATGCCTGAGACTCCGAAGCAAAAACCATCGAGGCTCTGGATTTTACTGTTTGTTCTGATTCTCGCCGCCATTATCGTGTGGAGCTTCTTCTGGAATCGCGGGCCTCGTCCCGGCGAAGTCAAGGACGAAGCCTTACAGGTCGGCCGCGATGCATCGACATTCAAAGCCGCAGATGAAGATTATTTCCATGATATGGACGGCGGTATCCCGCTGGATCCTGCCGAGATACAAGGCCGTAACACATGGATTGTTTGGACAGCAGGTAACGATCGCCTGTGGGATCAGTTGATCTATAACAGTGCCGGAGCTCTCGACTTCCTCAAGATTCTCTCCAGTAATCCCAGCCTCCAGCCTATGCTTGGCCGAGATCATCGTTGGGAATACCTGGGTCTGGTCAACGATCCCTGCTTCGAGAAGGCCACGGGGCCTGACCCCACACGATGGGGGCTCTGGCTCGATAAACGGCGAGCGGATTGTCAGCCGGATCCCTTTGAGAATGAGCAGAAATACCCCGGAGTCAAGATCGGTGCACGCGGAACGGCGGTCGGGCCTAAGGGAGAAAAATTGGACGTCGGTTCTTTCTATGGTTATGAGACCGGCATCGTGGGCATGAGGTTGTTTCCAAATCCCCGCTTTGATGCAAAGGCTGCAGCCCGGTGGGATCCACTTCGCTACTACAACGATCCCAGTTATTACAACGATAAGACTCTCATTCGTCCTTATCGCGTGGGGATGTCTTGTGGCTTTTGCCACGTCGGGCCGAACCCGTTGAAGCCTCCAACAGATCCCAACAATCCCAAGTGGGAAAATCTGAGTTCAAACGTCGGGGCTCAATACTTCTGGATCGATCGTATCTTTTACTGGGAGGGAGACAAATCGAACTTCGTCTGGCAACTCTTCCACACCTCCAGAGCGGGTTCTCTCGACACTTCGTTCGTATCGACCGACAACATCAACAATCCGCGCACCATGAATGCCTTCTACCTCCTGGGCGATCGCCTGGAAAATGCGCGGCGCTGGGGCAAAGAAAACTTGGTCAATGGGCAACGTGATAACAAGCAACTCAATGAGTATGTTTCCAACGGCCCGCTGACGAATTATTACAAGGCCCCGGACACGGTGTGGACGCCACGCGTTTTGAAAGACGGAGCAGACTCGGTTGGCGCCCTGGGCGCGCTCAATCGCGTCTATCTGAATATAGGAACGTTCAGCGAGGAGTGGTTGTTGCACTTCAACGCGCTCGTGGGCGGAAAACAAATTACGCCCATTCCCATCTCTGTTACGCGCCAGAATTCTGCGTACTTCAAGGCGACAGAGGCACAAACGCCTGCCATGGCGTTGTTCTTCCTGAAGACAACAGGTGCTCACCACCTTGAGGATCTACGAGCTACCGATCCTGATGCCAAGAAATCTCTTGAGTCGGACGAGGCTCTCGTTCCGCGCGGCAAAGAAATCTTCGCCGAGCGTTGCGCGCGCTGCCATTCCAGCAAGATACCCACGCCTCCCGGGGATGTTGGAGCCATCATGATGAATGAAGGGGGAGGCTGCGCCGGGAAAGACTATCTCAACTGCTGGAACAAATACTGGGAGTGGACACGGACTGACGATTTCAAGCAGAAGATGACGGCAATGGTCAAACAGTCAGACTTCCTGGATCACAATTATCTCTCGACCGAGTTGCGCATTCCGGTAACACTCCTCCAGACAAATGCGTGCAGCCCATTGGCCACTAACGCTCTTGGCGGCAACATCTGGGATAATTTTTCATCGCAGTCGTACAAGGACCTGCCTTCGGTTGGCACCACCACCTGGTATCACCCTTATACGGGTGAGCCTCACACGTACAAGATGCCTGCCGGCGGCCGCGGCTACACGCGCCCACCATCGCTCGTCAGCTTGTGGTCCACCGCGCCATTTCTTCTCAACAACTCTGTAGGGGACATTGATCCCAGCAATCCCAAGTGCTCGGAATCTCAAGAGTATTCCTATGGGCACAAGTATCAGGACTGTCTGAACCCGGCACCAAGCGTTGCCAAGCGTCTCGAATCGTTTCAGGACTCGATCGAAAAGATGCTTTGGCCAGAAAAGCGCGATAAGGATGAACTCTTGGGGGACAAGATCCCGGGCAAGATTGACCGTACTACTCAGCAGAGCTACCTAAAGATTTCTTACGGGTATCTCCCCAGTGCCCTCCAGAGTCTTCGCGGCTTCGCACGCTTCTTCCCCTGGCTCATCGATGATGACAACAAGATGATTAAGCTGGGTCCGATACCTACAGGAACTCCCGTGGGACTCCTGTCCAATATCAATCCCCTGAGTGAAAGTAGTAACCCAGGCGAGCAATTGCTGCACAACAAAGAATTGTTGGACTTGGTACTAAAGATCAACAGCGACCTGCAGAAACTACCCCCGGATGCTACGGATGAAGATGCAAGAAAAGTATTCGCAAACCTTGTGGATCCGTTGCTTGAGCTGAGCAAATGTCCCGACCTCATCGTGAATCGTGGACATTATTTCGGGACCGGCAAATTCTCTAGCGAACCGGGGCTGAGTGATCAGGACAAAAAGGCGTTAATTGCATTCCTGAAACGGCTATAACCCAGGTCGGCCGCTCACCACGAGGCTCGGCGCTTTTGCCAAAAGCACTCGCGTTTCAAAGGAGGGTTGATAGATGCCGCGGGATTATGTTGAGAGGTTGGCCGAAGAGGCATTTCGTAAAGCACAGCAGGAGAAGGATAAGAAGATTGTCGCGCTGTTACTTTCGGCGCCAGAGACTGCGTCCGCACCGGATGCAGCTGCACTTGCCAATCAACTCAACTCGAGGCCTGATCTGCAGGCCCAACTTGCTTCACTGACGGGTTACACGCCTAGCAAGTGGCTCTTGGCCTGCGAACTTGAGGAGGTTGTATCCCGGCGCGACAAGTTGGGTTTTAAGGAGGATCCGAGTTCCAACGAAGCACAAGCCGCATCTGATCCCTTCCAGAAAGCCAACAATCTCGGTCTAACCGGGATATGTTTTTCTGGTGGCGGCATTCGTAGCGCGACCTTCAATCTCGGGATCCTGCAAGGGCTGGCGCAACTGGGGTTGCTGCGATGCTTCGACTATCTATCCACAGTCTCGGGAGGCGGCTATGTTCACCAGTGGCTCGCGGCTTGGACCAAACGCACCAGCATCGATGAAGTGGAAAAGCAGCTCATTCCTCTCCCCGAGTACGCCAACCCAGGGAACCATCCTGAGCCGATTCGCTGGTTGCGTCGATACAGCAACTATCTAACCCCACAGATCGGACTGCTCACTGCGGACACATGGGTGGCATTCGCTATTTGGCTTCGCAACACTCTTCTCAATCAAATCATTCTCATCAGCGGACTTCTAGCGCTCGTCTTCCTTCCTCATTTCCTCGCCGAGCCCAAGCTCATCCCGCATGAGAGTTGCATGTTTCTAGGCTTGGCGGCTGGCGTAGTCACCTTGTGGCTCTTGGCAATTTACTTCATAGGACGAGAGCTTTGGAGTTTTGTCCTGCATGGTATGCCTGACCACAGTGATTCTGCACAAGAATCTCTCGGCCAGAGCGGAGTGCAATTCACCATTGTCGCTCCCCTATTCCTCTCGGCAGTACTGCTGACGCTCCTATTTCCCAGTTTGCCGCCCGTCACGCTTGGCGTCGATCTTCTCCTGTTGCTCTTCGGCCTCGCTTTGATGATTACGTTTGCCGGAGGCACCCCTCTTTCTTATTTGAAGACGCATCCAGGAATATCGCAGTTCAACAGCGTGAGTGAGTTCTGGAACCTGAGGCCCAAATGTTGGGCTCACGTCAAGTTTGCGCTGGCGGTGCTCGGACTGATCGTCAACTCACTGATCGCTACTATAGCTGGGGCTGCGTCTGTAATCGGCATTCTTATCCTCGCTGCAACCTACCTTCCCCTGGCAGGTGGATTATGGTGGCGGATAGTCCTAACCACAATGCCACCACTTCTCATGGCCGGCCCGTTGGTCATGATGCTGGTGCTAGTCGGCCTACTCGGACGCACGTTTCGAGACTCGCACAGAGAATGGCTCTCCCGAATCGCAGCCTGGATGGGCCTCGCCATGCTGCTGTGGTTTGTGTCTGTCGGCTTATCACTCTTTGGCGCAGTAATTGTCAAGTGGCTTGTGACCAAGATATGGATCGGCCTGCCCGTTGTAACAACCTGGGCGGCAGGGTCTCTCGCTGGTTTGCTTGCAGCCAAGAGCCCCAATAGTTCAGGAGCAAAGAGTGATAAAGCAGCTACCCCCGGCCTGATCGAATTTGCCGCCCTTGTGGGACCGTTCGTTTTCATTTTCGGATTGCTGCTTCTCATGTCCGCGGTGGCGGAATACACCTTGCAATATCTCGGATCTTCTACTACTTACTTTGTTTTGTTCTACGCTGCACTATTACTCATCTGCGTGCTATCCGCCTGGAGAATCGATATTAATGAATTCTCCTGGCACGCTTTCTATCGTAATCGATTGACGCGCTGCTATCTCGGCGCTTCGCGCACTGCGCGCGACCCCAACCCGTTTACCGGATTCGACGACAAAGATGCCGACGTCGCGGTGTGCGATCTTGTCCCCAAGACGGGGTATCTTGGGCCAATGCCAATCTTCTGCACCGCTTTGAATCTCACCTTTGGAGATGAACTCGCCTGGCAGGAGCGCAAGGCCGCTTCCTTTTTCTTTTCCCCGCTCTATTCTGGATATGATGTCCCGTGGACCACTGCAAAGGGCATAAAAGACAAGCTGCGATTCAACGGCTTCGTGCGCACGGTCCACTATGCCTATCCTGAAACCGGTGTTCATATCAATACAGCGGCGGCGATATCTGGTGCGGCCCTCAGTCCCAACATGGGTTACCACACCAGTCCGGCAGCTTCGTTTCTGCTTACATTGTTCAGTGTTCGGTTGGGCTGGTGGTTGCGCAATCCCCGCAAATTGAGTGAGGACGGAACCCAAATTGGCCGTCCGAACTACTATCCTCGTGCGTCTCCACACTTTTCATTGTTCTCTCTAGGAAGAGAACTCCTTGGTAGAACGAGCGACTCCAGCAATTACGTGTACCTCAGCGACGGCGGCCATTTCGACAACATGGGGTTGTATGAACTAGTACGGCGTCATTGCCGATTTATCGTGATATGCGACAGCGAAGACGACAAGGATCTCAAGTTTGAAGGCATCGGCATGGCAATTCGCAAGAGCCGTATCGATTTCGGCGCCGAGGTAGACCTGGATTTGACCCCTTTGCAGCGGAAACCAGATTCTGAATACAGTTGCTCGCACTGTGTCGTTGGCACGGTTAGATATCCAGATGATCCCGACTCTCCCGGAATCGTCGTGTACATAAAATCATCGCTTACGGGCGATGAACCTGCCGACGTCCTTAATTACAAAAAACACCACCCCGTTTTCCCCCATGACAGCACGACTGACCAATGGTTCAGCGAATCGCAATTCGAGAGCTATCGCCGATTGGGGCACCACGTCGCCTACTCTGTCTTTGAACCTGGGCTCCCGGAAGCTGCGGACCAGATTGATCGGACTCAACCGCGAACGATGGCGCTCACAACCTGGGGCGAGCGCGAGCAATACTTCAACAATCTACGCTGCGTATGGTGGGCGCCGACTTCAGAAATGGAAACCTTCTCAACCGCTCACACCAAGAGCTATGAGACTTTGCTAACCAAGATTCGCGTCGACATGAACCTGCCTGGCCTCTTCACAGCGATCTCAACAGGAAAAAGTGATTGGACGACAGGACGTTCCCCTGAACAAAGGGAATACGCTGTGCAGTTCTCGTCTGAACTCATTGAATTTATCTGGATGGTGCACCACCAACTCAACCTGATGCTGCCAGAGAAAAGGGACCATCCTTATGCACAAGGGTGGGTCAAGATATTCCGACGATGGGCAACCGTAGATATAGTCCGCCAAGGATGGGAGAGATACCGTGATTCCTACTCATCGATCTTTCGCCGATTCGTTGAAAGCGACGCTATCGGCCTACCAAGATAATGGGTCCAATTGCGCATCAGAATGAGGTGCGCGCTCTCAATGGGTAAAGATATTCTTCTTGTTCGACAGACAAGTGTCCAATGATCAGACAGGCTAGTGGTTCCTTTGGACCCTACTCAATCAAGCTGCGAGCTTATCGCAACTGCGATGATGTGTTTCTCTGTTGGCGAACATTTGACAGCGGTGAGTCGGAAAAACCTATTCCCGATACGCTAGGCTTCATGATCGAGCGACGGCGGCAGGACGCATCTGGAAACTGGCTCGAGGCCGAGATTCTGCGTAACCGTGTCGGCTTCAAGAACCCGTCTTCCGATGGCAATGCTGGGACCTCGCAGCCCAGCAATATCTGGCCATTTCAGCGCTATGACTGGACCGATCATGGTGCGAACAGCGGACAGACCGTCGAGTACCGCATCTCGCCAATGAAATTGCCGCAAGGTGGAATCGTCGGTGCCACCAAGCTGGAGCCAGTCTTCAGCTCAGCGTGGACCGGAATCGTACACGTCGATGCGACGTCTGAAAACGGTGTTTCGGCCTTCTTTAATCGTGGCACGGTGATGTCCCAGTACGTCGCAAGAATCATGCGCATGAACAATTGGACGGCGCGGGAACTCATAGTCCACCTGTCCGATTTACAGGAACCTCTACGACGCTTTCTCTCCGGTGAATTGCGACTGGAATTGCTTCGGCTTCTCGATGAAGCTATCGACAACTTTTCCCTGTCTATCTATGCCGCTCTCTACGAACTGGACGATGATGAACTCATCCAGAGGCTCAAGAAGTTGAAGGGACGAGCTCACGTGCTGCTTTCAAACGGATCCGATCCGGCAGAGGATGGAAACGCTACAGCTGCCGATGAATTGCACAAAACGATCGATTTGCGGCGGAGAATGCTTGCCTACAAGGGTCTTGGACACAACAAGTTCCTGATCTTGTACGACCGGTTCAGGCATAAGGCATTGAAGGCCTGGTCGGGGAGCACAAACTGGTCCACAACCGGGCTGTGCACCCAATTAAATAACGGAATTCTGTTCGAGGATGGGAACATTGCGTCTATCTATATGACCCAATGGAGGGCCTTGGAGAACGCGCAAAGTGGATTCACCCCTGCTCTGTTGAGTGGCAACAACGATTCGCCACACGATGGCGGAAATCAGACTTCGATCTGGTTCACGCGGGTCAACAGGCCTGCAACCGGCCACACGTGGGCACGCGACATAGAAGCCCTTGTTGACGTGGTCAATCGTGCCAGAGAGATGATTTTGTATGTTATGTTCGCCCCGGGAGAGGAACCTCTGCAATCGATCCTGCAGAAGGGAGCAAGTGGGATCTACGTTCGCGGCGTAGTCAATACGGTAAGTTCGGCGCTCGAAGAAACGTTTTCATTAGCCGGGCTCTCACAAGGTGCCCAGTACCACACCGAGTTGATTCAACCCGAAGGCATTGGCCAGGACTTTGCCGCCTGGATCGAAGAGGTTACACGAACCGAGTTTCTTTATCCCATTCAGAACCCCGGTGTAGGTCATGCCATCACCCACGCCAAGATGATCGTCATCGATCCTTGGACTGATCACTGCAAAGTAATCACCGGCTCGCACAACTTTTCAAAATCCGCCAGCCTCGACAATGACGACAACTTCGTGATTATCGAAGGGAATCAGGAATTGGCGGAAGCTTATGCTGTGGCATGCATGTCCACGTATGAGCACTACCGCTGGCGCGCTTATCTAAAAGACAAGGTCGATGCCGGAGAAAAGCCGTGGAGCCACTTGGACGCCTTTCCTTCATGGCAGAGCAGGTATCTGGCAAGCAGTGCGCTGAAGAAACACCTGGAACTCTGGTGCCGTGACACATCGCACGCCGCAGTCTCACCCGGATAGGCCCACGAGTGGACGGCCCCGTCATGAAACATTCGTTCCGTACCCAGCCCGTTTTCACCCGCCTAAAACTTACTGACGACTCGGCGACGCAACTGTGTTGGCGAATGCGCATCCAAACGCCATGCAATTTCTTGTAATAGCGACCGACTACGACGGCACCCTGGCTCATGACGGCAAAGTCGATCCGCCGACCCTTGCAGCCATCGAGCGACTGAAGCAGTCCGGGAGAAAACTGATACTGGTGACCGGCAGACACCTTCCCGATCTCAGGGAAATCTTTCCCAAGCTTGACCTCTTTGACCGTGTAATTGTGGAAAACGGAGGAGTGCTTTATCGGCCTGAAAGCCGCGAGGAGAAGGTGCTATGCGAACCACCACCCGACAACTTCGTGGTAGCTCTTGAGCAGAAGCGCATACCTTTTTCGTTAGGCCGTGCTGTCGTGGCCACGTGGATGCCGCATGAAGAAGCCGTACTCAATACGATCCGTGAACTCGGTTTGGAGCTGCAGGTAACGTTCAACAAAGGGGCCGTGATGGTGCTGCCATCCGGCGTCAACAAGGGCAGCGGCCTCAAAGCAGCAGTCGATGAGCTTGGAATTTCACTTCACAATGTTGTTTCCATCGGCGACGCCGAAAATGACCATGCATTTCTAGGCATTTCAGAATGCGCAGTGGCTGTTTCCAATGCTCTTCCGGCGCTCAAAGAACGCGCTGATTTCGTTACCGCTGGAGCTCGCGGCGAGGGTGTTAGGGAGCTGGTTGAGCACACCATTAAGGATGACCTGCACGAGGTGACCGCCCGAATGGTACGCCACTCATTCTCACTGGGCGAGAGGATCAATGACAACTCACAGCAGATAAGAGTACGGCCATTTGAGGGCAGCATACTTGTGACTGGACCATCGGGCAGCGGTAAGTCGACCGCAGTGTCCGGCATCCTCGAACAGTTGATTGATCAAAGTTACCAATTCTGCCTTCTAGACCCGGAGGGTGACTACGAAGATTTTAAGGGCACTCTTTCCTTCGGAACCGTTTCCGATCGGCCCGACCCCAAGGCTCTCCTGCGGGCGTTGAAAAGCACGCAGCAGAGCATCGTAGTCAACCTTCTTGGCGTGCCCGTCAAAGACCGGCCCGGGTATTTTTCCGAGTTGTTGCCGCATATCCAGGACCTGCGCTCCCGCACCGCAAGGCCACATTGGCTTGTCATCGACGAGGCCCATCACTTGTTGCCATCATCATGGACTCCGATCAACACTACGGTTCCCCAAGTGCTCGAGTCCACGATTCTCATCACGGTTCATCCAGACCACGTCGCAAAAGCAGCCTTGAATCTCGTGGATGTTGTAGTAGCCATCGGGCACTCTCCTATGCAGAGCCTGCGCTCATTTGCTACTGCGATTCAGGTCCAGGAGCCTCAAGGATCCGAAGTTGAAATTAAGACAGGAGAAGCGCTAGTGTGGTTTCGAAAGAACGCCAGCAATCCTATCCATATCAAAGCGACGCGAAGCAGCGGTGAGCGGCGACGTCATCTCCGAAACTATGCGGCGGGCGAGCTTTCTTTTGAACAGAGTTTCTATTTTCGTGGTCCCGAGTCAAAACTAAACTTGCGGGCGCAGAACTTGAACATATTCGTGCAACTTGCGGATGGCATCGATGACAGTACTTGGATGCATCATCTCCAGCGTGGCGACTACTCCCACTGGTTCAGGGAGATTATCAAGGACGATGACCTCGCACAGATCGTTGCAAAGGTCGAGCAGGACAAACACACCTCTGCGCGCGAAAGCCGCAGGAAAGTGAAGGAGGCCATCGAAAGCCGCTACACCGCCCCCGCCTGATTAGGTCAGCTGGACGAGAGGTGCTATCTCTCACCTTGAGAAACTTTCACCCAGGTCCGATGGACAGATGCACGGCCGTCAGCCCAGCACAATATGAGGGTCCTTCTTATAGGAGGCGTTTGCTTGCAGCTTGTTTTCTAAGCCGTTTTTTAGATTAACCAGGTGATGGCTTTCAAATTTTCGTTCTAAGCGCAATTGCAGGCGTTCCAATTCAAAGGTTTTTGTTGACAATTTTTGATAGCGGTTCGGCGTTGACTGGATCTTCACGAAATGCCTCCGTAAGTTTGTCGGATTTTTATATCAGGAGTTGGTGAAGACGTCGAGGCGACATCTAATTTTAGCAAAGTTGGCCATTAAATTTGGTGTAAAGGCGGAGATGCTGCGCGTAATTGCACTAAATAATGGGCACTGCAGGTGCTCACATCCAATCACGTGCTGAGCAGCCGGACGTTGGAGATGGGTTTTAAGCAGACCAAAACATTTACAATCAAGACAGTTCCATCGCAGGCAAGTTCTATGGCCGATCCTCTCTATCTCAGCCTCTGGTTCTCGAGCTTCGACACAGAAGACATACTTCCGCGAGTTCTCGCCGTGATGCAGCAATTTCCGTTTTCGTCGGTGCAACCCGGAGTCACATATGTGGCAATGCACCCGGTTTCCTGGAACGAAGCTACCGTCCTAGAAGACCGCTTTCGTCCTGGGATTCCTCCGGTAGAAGCGGTGAACTTTGCGGCAGACCTTTTGCATGAAGATTATGCCTATGTCTTCGAAGCCTATTGGGATCTATGGAATCTTTCGGAAGAAACGAAAGACTGGGTACTAGTACCATCGCTGGTGAAGTTCATCGCGCGTGGTATTGAGTTCGACGAGGGCTCGTTCGAAGAAGAGGGACACATCCAAATCGATTTCGGCATGGATTCAGCGTTCATCCAGGAGCAGCTGACGCTTACCAGCGCGGCCGAAGCCAAGCTGCGCGCCAACGTTCAGAAGTTGGTCGACTTCACCACCCGGTTGGATCAGAACGCCGGCGCGAAGGCCCGACTGCTGTGGTCCGAATCAGAAGAAAACCTGGCCCAGAAACTGATCAGCCGCCTGCAGAAAGTCCAGTAAGACCACAACAATAAGAACCGCCGAAGACGCTGAGAAATTCATTCTCTTCTCGGCGTACTCGGCGGTTAGTTTCTTACTTCGTCCTTCCGCCTTCGACTTTCAGCTTGTCCGTGGCTGCTGCCTGCGCCGCCGCCAGTCGGGCCGTCAGTACCCGGAATGGCGAGCACGAGACGTAGTTCAACCCTGTCTGGTAGCAGAATTCAACCGACGACGGTTCGCCACCGTGTTCGCCGCAGATGCCGACCTTTAGTTTGGATCGCGTTCCACGACCGCGTTCAGTCGCCATGCGGACGAGTTGTCCAACGCCATCGCGATCGAGAACCGCGAATGGATCCTGCTTCAGGATACCGATCTCCAGGTACGCCGGCAGAACCTTGTTAAAGTCGTCGCGAGAAATACCCATTGTCGTCTGGGTGAGATCGTTCGTCCCAAAGGAGAAGAACTCAGCTTCCTTCGCTACTTCATCCGCTACCAAGGCAGCGCGCGGCAACTCAATCATCGTGCCCACCAAGTAGGGAACCTTCATCTCCTTTTCCTGGAAGACCTCATCGGCCACGCGGCGAACGATTGCTGCCTGGTTTGCCATCTCCTTGACTGTCGCAATCAACGGGATCATTACTTCCGGATAGACCTTGACGCCCTCTTTGGCCACGGCTACTGCCGCTTCGAAGATGGCGCGCGCCTGCATTTCGGTGATCTCGGGATATGTGATTCCGAGACGGCATCCGCGGTGTCCCAACATGGGATTGAACTCGTGAAGTTGTTCTACCCGGCTCAAAAGCTGCGGCAGAATCTTCTTCAGATCGCCCGCACCCTTCACACCGTAATCGCCGTACTTCGAGACCATCTCCTTCTTCTGCTTGGCATCGGCATGCGGCAGATTGTTAATGTCAACCATCAACTCTTCACGACGTGGCAGAAATTCATGCAGCGGCGGATCGAGAGTGCGGATCGTCACCGGGAAGCCGTCCATCGCGCGGAACACGCCTATAAAATCGTTGCGCTGCATGGGCAACAGCTTCTTCAATGCTGCCCGGCGGTCTTTCTCGTTGTCGGCAAGAATCATCGCCCGCATGTGCGGAATCTTTTCTTCGCCGAAGAACATGTGCTCAGTCCGGCACAGGCCAATGCCCTCCGCACCGAAAGCCCGCGCCTGGATCGCATCACGCGGAATATCAGCGTTGGCCCGCACGCCCATTGTGCGGAATGGTTCCGACCAACTCATGAATTTCATCATCTCGGGATCGTCAGGTTTCGGGGCAAGAGTGTTCAGTTTGCCCTTAATGACGCGACCGGTGGTGCCGTCGAGCGAAATCCAATCGCCTTCTTTGAACACCTGGCCCTTCACGCGCATTTCACGTGCTTTCTCGTTGACCTCGATGTCACCGGCGCCCGCGACGCAGCACTTGCCCATGCCGCGAGTGACCACAGCAGCGTGACTGGTCATGCCGCCACGAGAAGTCAGGATGCCCATCGCCACTTCCATCCCGTGAATATCCTCGGGAGTGGTTTCTGCGCGGACCAGGATCACGGGATTCTTTTTCGATCCATGGCCAGCTTTCGCCACCGCTTCGTCCGCGGTAAAGACGATCTGACCAACAGCAGCGCCCGGAGAGGCTGGAAGGCCTTTCGCCAGAACTACCACCTTCGCGCTCTTCTCATCCAGCCGTGGAACAAGGAAATCATAAAGTTGGTTCGGATCGACGCGGAAGATGGCTTCTTCTTTCGTGATCAGTCCTTCGTCTACCATCGCCAGCGCAACCCGCACAGCAGCCAGTCCAGTTCTCTTCCCATTGCGCGTCTGCAGCATGTAGAGCTTGCCGTCCTGGATGGTGAACTCGAAGTCCTGCATGTCTTTGTAATGTTTCTCCAGCCGCGTGGTGATGTCGCGCAGCTGGTTGTAGACCTGCGGCATGATCTTCTCGAGCTCAAGGATGTGTACCGGGGTACGCACGCCCGATACTACGTCTTCGCCCTGTGCGTTTAGCAGAAACTCGCCATAGAACTCCTTATCGCCCGTGGCTGGGTTCCGCGTAAAGCCGACGCCCGTGCCGCTGGTATCGCCGAGATTCCCGTACACCATTGCCTGAACGTTCACAGCTGTTCCGAGATCATCGGAAATATTGTTAATCCGGCGATAGTGCTTGGCGCGGTCGTTCTGCCAGGAACGGAAGACAGCATCTCTCGCCATTACCAACTGTTCATGTGGATCCTGCGGGAAGTCCTTCTTGGTGGCCTTCTTCACCACCTTCTTGTATTCCTCGATGACTTCTTTCAATGCCTTCGCGTCTAGTTCGGTGTCGAGTTTGGCCTTCTTCTGCTTCTTCTTGTTCTCAAAGACCTCGTCGAAATCGGCCTTAGAAATTTCAAGCACAACGTTTCCGAACATCTGGATCAATCGCCGGTAGGAGTCATAGGCGAAGCGCGGATTGTTGCTCCGCTTTGCGAGAGCTTCCACGCTCTGATCGTTGAGGCCAAGGTTCAGAATCGTATCCATCATCCCGGGCATGGAGAACTTCGCGCCGGAGCGCACGCTCACCAGCAATGGATTGTCTCCCTTGCCGAGCTTCTGACCCTGCAATTGCTCGAGCTTCGCAAGCGCTTCTTCCATCTGGCGATCGACTTCGCTGGAGACACGGCTATCACGCATGTATTGTCGGCAGGCCTCTGTTTGGATCGTGAATCCCGGGGGCACCGGCAGTCCTGCATTTGTCATTTCTGCCAAGCCGGCGCCTTTGCCGCCAAGATCGTCTTTCATCTTGCCGTTGCCATCAGCTTTACCGCCACCAAAGAAATAAACGTACTTTGTGCCACTCTTCTTTTCGCTTTGTTCCACTTCTGTCTCGGGCATAGTAGATGTCGCCATAGTATTAGTCCTTTACAGTTGAATTTCGCAAAACCGGCGCGGGGCCGGCGTGAGTGTTACTAAGCCTTTCCTTCCGTCACGATCTCGGAAAAATCCGCAATCGTCGAAAAACTTCGCAGCAGCGCCTGGAGCAGAGCCAAGCGATTGCTTCGGATGCCTTCATCGTCGACCATCACCATCACCTTGTCGAAGAACGCATCGACCTGTGGGCGCAGTTTTGAGATTTCAATAAGCGCCGCCTCGTACCTCTTCTCGCTCCGCATCTGCTCGACCATGCTTGCAATCTCTGGAATTCGGGCCGCCAACTCTTTCTCTGCCGGATCTTCCAATGCGTTCTCGACAATCTTTGGTCCAACTCTCTTGCCAGTTTCTTGAGCCTGCCGGAGAATGTTCTTGATCCGCTTGAATGCCACCGAGATGGATTCGAAATCCTGAGAGGGACGTACTTTGCTTACCGCTTCTGTCCTTGCTACAGCGTCCACTACGTCATCAGCATCCACAGCCAGCACAGCATCCACCACGTCATACTTAAATCCCTTGGCATCGCGCAGGTAGAATTCCAGGCGTTCGCGGAAGAAATCACGGACAGCGCTCGCAAAATCGACATCGGCAGAAAACTTCTTTTCTGCACGCGATCCGCGGTATGCCTCACGAGCATCGACGAATAACTCGCTAAGAGGCATCGGTATTTTGTAATCGGCGATGATTCGGACGATTCCGTTTGCCTGCCGCCGCAACCCAAAAGGATCCTTGGATCCGGTCGGCTGCAATCCCAGCGCAAACATCCCGGCGATGCTGTCAGCTTTATCGCACAGCGAGAGTACCCCTCCCTCGAGAGTGCGCGGAAGCGAGTCTTCCATCGATTCGGGCTTGTAATGATCGTAGATCACGTCCGCGATCATGAACCGCGTGCTCTCCGGGAGATCATCGTCGAGTTGCTGCACCCGTGCGTAAAGTCCTCCCACAATTCCCTGCAGCTCTGTGAATTCCTTTACCAGATCAGTCGTGAGATCGGTCTTCGCCAGGAATCCCGCCTTGTGAATGACGCCGGGGCGTATTGCGATACCACTCTGCCGGATGCGCTCGGCCAGCCAACTGCATACACGTTGTACGCGAAGTTCCTTTTCGTAGTAGCTGCCCAGATCCTTCTGGAATGTGACCTGCTTCAGCCACTCGGTTCTTTCTCGCAACGAATGTTTTTGATCGATTTGCCAGAAGAACCGGGCATCACTGAATCGAGCACGAAGCACGCGCTCATGACCGTGCTGGATGATTCCGGAGGGATCGCCATTTGTATTCAGGACGGCCAGAAAGTGGGGAAGCAAACGACCATCCGCTCCTTCGACAGCGAAGTATTTCTGATGGTCGCGCATAACTGTGACCAGCACTTCCTCCGGAAGTTCCAGGAACTCCCGGTCGAAATTCCCCAGGATGACCGATGGAAATTCTGTAAGGTTGACCACTGCGTCGAGCAGCTCTTTGTCTTCCCTCCAACGCGCCCCAGGGATTTGACGCGTGGCGGCATCGAGCGCTTTTCGAATCTGTGCTAATCGTTCCTCGCGGCCCAAGACGCCTGCCTGGTGAAGAGCATCAACATACGAACTCGGATTCTCAATCTCCACTAAGCCTTGTCCGATGATGCGATGCCCGTGCGATCGCTTATCGGCCATCACACCATCGAAGGTCAGCGGTACAACCGCGCCATCAAGCATCGCGACTAGCCAGCGGATAGGGCGAACAAAGAGCTCTCCCTTCTTGCGCCAGTACATGTTCTTCGGCCAATAGACCGAAGAGATCTCCTTAGGCAGGAACTCGGCCAGAACATCGCTGGCGCTTCTCCCAATCTTTCTCACCTTTGCAGAGAGATACTCTCCCTTGGGAGTCGTTACTTTCTCCAGAGCAGAAACATCTACACCGACCTTCTTGGCAAAAGCCTGTGCAGGAGGACCGGGTTGACCATTGTTGAAAGCGACCTTTGTCGAAGGCCCCATCACCTGCTCCTCGACATCCGGCTGTGCTGCGGCAACGCCAGACGCGATTACGCTTAATCGGCGGGGGGTCGAGAATCCGCGAACGGTCGCGTTCGTCGCCAGCCGCTCTCGGTTGATGAGGTCACCAACCCGCCGGGTAAGCTCCTCGGACGCGGCATCGATCATCCGGGCGGGAATTTCTTCGCAACCAATTTCCAGCAGAAAATCAGGCATGAATCGAACTCTTATCTTCGCAGAAGTGACGGGCAATCGAATGTGAGCAGCGTCACAATTCGTTCGTACGGGCACCCCGCCCGCGTAACTCCATTATTTAGACTGGCGCAGCTTCCCTTTTGGCGACAGGTTCCGGCTCATCGGCAGAACCGGACTCGTCTTGCGCCTGCTGGTCAACCCAGGCCTTGGCGATCCCTACAGCCAGCGCCCGGACCCGGGCAATGATCCCGACGCGTTCCGTAACCGAAATCGCACCGCGAGCGTCCAGAATGTTGAACAGGTGCGAGCATTTCAGGCAGAGATCGTACGCTGCAAGCAGCGGGAAACGCCTCTTCTCGGACGAAGATCCCACTTCTTTACCTTCTGCACCTTTTCGCTTCAATTCTGAATACTGCTCCAGCAAGGCCTTACATTCAGACTCACATGTCGAAAAGTGATGCCAGGTCTTCTCGACAACTGCCATCTCGAAGTTGTAAACCGAGAATTGCAACTCTTCCGCGAGGCGCACGTCACCGTAGGTTATGACCTCATCGGTGCCCGGATCGCGCGACCACACTATGTCGTAAATGCCGTCTACATCCTGCAGGAAGGCCGCAATGCGTTCCAGACCATACGTCAGCTCAACCGAGATAGGATCGAGATCCACGCCTCCGCATTGCTGGAAATAAGTGAACTGCGTGATCTCCAAACCATCAAGCATCACCTGCCAACCGATTCCCCATGCACCCAGCGTAGGCGATTCCCAGTTATCTTCTTCAAACTTGATGTCATGTTGTCGAAGGTCTATCCCGATTGCGGCCAGCGATTCAAGATACATATCTTGGACATCTTCGGGCGGCGGCTTGAGGATGACCTGTAACTGGGTATGCTTGAACAGA
>DATBFG010000087.1:0-54009 GCA_036558645.1 Terriglobales bacterium | reverse complement strand
GCCAGGAATAAATAAGTAAGAAGACGCATGAGTGAAGGCTAGCGAGGGCGGCAGGTTCAGAACAAGGGTGGGCGACACATGCAGGTGTGTGCGATAACCGGACGGGTTCCGACCTCAGCGGCTAAAGCCGCGTTATCGGGGCCGCTCTACGGCACGGCTAAAGCCGTGTTTTTCCGGATCGTTCCTTCCACAAGAGGGTTTTGGGATAAGGCTGAGGCGTGTGCGATAACCGGACGGGTTCCCACCTCAGCGGCTAAAGCCGCGTCATCGGGGCCGCTTTACGGCACGGCTAAAGCCGTGCCCTTTCAAATCGCAATGACGTGTGCGGTGTTCGTTTAGGCCTGTTCCGTTTTTGGGTCTTTGGGAGTCTAAGGATTACAGAAGCAACGGCTAAGGAGGGGGTTGCGGCTCATTTAGCGGTGAAATGGGATTCGTTTTACAATAAAGAGCCTGCCCCGGGTTGGCCTTATGGATTTTGGCTCTAAGTTCCGCGCAACCCCAATCCTCCGGCCGGGTTCTGACACAGATATGGGGGACCTTCTACAGCACCGGCAGGCTCCGCGAATACTGGTCGTGGATGACAATCTCGACACAGTGGAGTTGATGCGCGAACTGCTGAACAGCCGAGGATATGACGTGGTAGCGGTCTGCGACGCTGACGAGGCTGAGGCGGAGGTACGGCGGCATCCTCCGGATCTTGTTCTGTCTGATGTCATCATGCCGGGCAAGTCGGGCTATGAGTTGTGCCGTGATCTGAAGAGCAATCCTGCGACCCGGCTGATTCCTTTTGTCCTGATTACCGGATTGAGCGATCGCGAAGATCGCCTGGAAGGGATCGAGTCCGGCGCGGATGACTTTCTAAACAAGCCTATCTTTGCCGAAGAACTGTTTGCCCGCGTTAAATCCCTGGTCAAGCTGAAGGAGTTCACGGACGAACTGGAGACTGCGGAGTCGGTCTTATGTACCTTGGGACTTAGCGTAGAGAGCCGCGACCCCTATACCGAGGGACATTGCGAACGGTTGGCACAGGACGCCAGCGACTTGGGACGCTATCTTGGCCTTCACGAAGACTCGATTGTCGCATTGAGGCGAGGTGGATACCTGCACGACCTGGGCAAGATCGCGGTGCCGGATGAGATTCTGACTAAAGGCAGCAATCTGACAGACGAAGAGTGGCAGATCATGAAGCGGCATCCTGTTACGGGCGAGAAGATCTGCAAGCCTCTTAAGTCACTGCGCCTGGTGTTGCCGATCATCCGGCATCATCATGAGCACTCGGATGGCAGCGGCTATCCTGATGGATTGCGCAAGGGCGACATTCCGCTGCTGCCGCGCGTCCTGCAGGTAGTCGACGTCTATGACGCATTGCGGACGACGCGTCCTTACAAACCTGCCCTCACACACGACGAAGCGTGCATCACCATGCGGGAGGAAGCGCGCGCGGGTTTGTGGGACGAAGAACTGGTAACCGAGTACTTCTCCATGCTGGAGAAATGGCGTCGTGTAGCTTGACGCTTCTCCAGACACCTTTTGACTGCATCCTTATGTTTCCTCGACACTCTGTGGTGAACACGAGGCTATAGCGCACATTTTGCCTGACGAACACTCCCCTACGGACTTCTCTCCGCAGTACAGCATCGTTATTCCCGCATTTAATGAAGCCGCTCGGATCGAGAGCACCCTGCAAAAGATCATTGCCTATATCACCGCGAAACAGTGGGACGCGGAAATCATCGTGGTTAACGATGGCTCAGACGACGGCACCGTCGAGATTGTCGAGAAGTATGCTCGAACACATCGGCGACTGAGGCTCATCTCGAATCCCGGAAATCGTGGAAAGGGCTACAGTGTGCGCAATGGCATGTTGCACGCGACGGGAAAGCTGGCGCTCTTTAGCGACGCAGATCTTTCTTCCCCGATCGGAGAAGCCGAAAAGCTTTTCGATGCGATAGGCCAAGGAGCAGATATTGCGATCGGTTCGCGCTGGCTGCAGGTAAAGCTGCAAAGGAAGCGCCAGCCGTTGTACCGCCAGCTTTTCGGGCGCGCCTTCAACCGTCTCTTGCGCACCATGCTGGCGCTGCCGTTCAAAGACACGCAGTGCGGATTCAAGGCGTTCACGCGGAAGTCGATCGATGCAATCTTTCCGCTGCAAAAGGTCGAGCGTTGGGGATTTGACCCGGAGCTGTTGTTCCTTGCGAAGCGCTTCGGCTTCACGATCGCAGAAGTCCCGGTCGCATGGTCGCATCGCGAGGGAACGCGCATTAATCCACTCAGCGACGGCCCCAGGATGGTTTTCGAGATGATGACCGTCTGGTGGAACGCGATCACCGGAAAGTACCCGGCACCGCGAAACAATCCATAAAACCTTTCAGGCCGCCGCACGCTTCCTGTCACGATCGAGCGGTTGAACATCAATTCCCGCTCCTTCGCGATTCACCAACGTCATAGAGGCCGCACAATTACTGCATAGCCAGAAAAATTCGACTCGTCGCTCAGGGCTTACGCCTTTAGAAGCAGAATTGGGAGACGACTGAGATCGTCTCTCATAGCGGAACAGCTTCCCTTCATGCCAATAAAGGAAATGATTAGAGCAGCCCGGATTGGCACACTTCGCCAACATAAAACCTCCTGCCACGGGCGGGGGAACATAAAAATTCTACGCTTCGGCAAGAGAGCCGAAAGTAATTTTTTGTGATTAGTTCAGGCGTGACGACGCGCCGGCATCGTACGAGCGGAAATCGCATCGGTGACGCGCTGGCCCATCGAGGTTGTTGATACAGCCTGAAGGCCGGTATGCGCGAGGTCGGGTGTACGAGCGCCTGAGGAGAGCACGTTCTCCACTGCGTCTTCCACCCAAGCGGCCTCCGCTTCGAGGTGGAACGAATGACGTAACATCAGGGCAACCGACAGGATCGCCCCCAAGGGATTTGCGACATCCTTTCCCGCCAGATCAGGAGCCGAACCGTGCACAGGCTCATAGAGCCCTACACTGCCGCCGACACTCGCCGATGCAAGCATGCCGAGCGAACCGACAATTCCGCCGGCCTGATCGGAGAGGATATCGCCAAACATGTTTTCGGTGAGCACGACATCGAATTCCGCAGGATGAGTGACCAACGCCATGGCTGCCGAATCCACGTACATGTGGCCGAGGCGAACTTCGGGATAGTCACCGGATACACGCGTTACCACGTCGCGCCACAAACGCGAGCAATCGAGAACATTTGCCTTGTCGACCGATGTGACCTTGCTGCGGCGCGAGCGTGCGAGATCGAAAGCCACACGCGCAATGCGCTCGATTTCAGACTCGCGATATTGCATGGTGTCGACCGCGACCCGCTGACCGCGTGCCCCAGAGGTAGTTCGCGGAGTACCGAAGTACAGGCCGCCCAGCAATTCGCGAACAATCAGGATATCGGTTCCTCGGGCCCTTTCCGGGCGCAACGGCGAGCAGTCTTCAATCGCCGGAAAGCAGACTGCCGGACGGAGGTTCGCAAAGACTCCCAATTCTTTTCTGAGACGCAAGAGGCCAGCTTCGGGGCGGAGCTCCCTGGCGACATGATCGAAGGCTGGACCGCCTACGGCACCGAGAAGAACGGCACCTGAACCGAGACAGGCCTCTAATGTGTCTTTTGGCAGGGGATCCCCGCAGGCGGTAAGGGCAGCGCCGCCGACTTGTTTACGGACACACTGGACCTCGTGGCTGAAGGCATCGCCAATGGCTTCGAGAACTCGGACGGCTTGTTCGGTCACTTCCGGACCGATGCCGTCACCCGGCAAGACTGTCACTGCAAGGATCATGGAAGATGCGACTGTATCAGAATTACGGAATTCTACGCGAAAGCACGAAATCTCAGAGGGCGCAACCTAATAAGGAAGCGAGCCAGACGCGCGATGGTTGTTTCGCACCCGCTCGCGTCAACTTGCCCAGCGGACTCTACACACCCCACAAATAATCTTCCTGCTCTCCGTTGCGCTCCGTCGAGACGCGTATTGGTACGTCTTCGACTCTCGTTGGCGATGACGGCCGATGCATGTGTGTAAAGCTTCTGCTATTCGCTGCGGCAAAGGCGGCACGAGCGACGGGAGTGGACTCCACGGCAGTCTCTGGGGATCGCACTTCCTCGATTAAACGGACGAGGTGACGATCCTCGACGACCTTGATCTTGTCGGCGAGAACCACAAAGAGCCGATACACCTCATCGAGCTGGCGGCGCTCGAACTTGTGGCCGAGTTTCTCGCATCGAAGTCCCAGCGCATGCCGGCCGGAGTGTTTGCCAAGCACGAGCACGGAGCTAGGCACGCCAACTGAATGCGGTGTCATGATTTCGTACGTAAGCGGATTCTTGAGCATGCCATCCTGGTGAATGCCAGCTTCATGAGCGAACGCGTTGCGTCCAATGATGGCTTTGTTCGGCTGTACGCCAACCCCGGTGATTTCACTTAGCAGCTGGCTGGAAGCATATAGCTGCTCGGTGTCTATCCCGGTGTGATACGGATAGCGATCGCCGCGCACCTGCATGGTCATTACGATCTCTTCGAGCGCAGCGTTCCCGGCACGTTCCCCGATTCCGTTGATGCTGCACTCCACCTGACGAGCACCGGCAGAAATGGCCGCCAGCGTATTAGCCACGGCCAAACCCAGATCATTGTGACAATGGGCAGAGATCGTGACCTTCTCGATGCCACGAATGTTCTGGCGAATCGTGGTGATTAAGGCCGCGAACTCGGACGGCGTGGTGTAACCCACCGTGTCGGGGATGTTAAGGGTGGTGGCGCCTGCATCTACGACGGCTTGCAGAACTCGACAGAGAAACTGCGGGTCGGTGCGGCTGGCATCTTCTGGTGAAAACTCGACGTCGTGGCAGAACGACTTTGCCAGCCGAACGGCCGAGCGTGCCTGCTCTACGCACTCGTCGCGCGTAATGCGGAGCTTGTATTGCAAGTGAATGTCGGAAGTCGCAAGGAAGATGTGAATGCGGGGACGCGCGGCTCCTTGTAAAGCCTCCCATGCGCGTTCAATGTCCGCAGGGCAGGCCCTTGCGAGACCGGCGATGATCGGGCGTCGAACGCTGGCGGCAATGGCCTTTACGGCGTCGAAGTCCCCTTGCGAGGCGATGGGAAAGCCAGCTTCGATGATATCCACGCCGAGGCGGTCCAGTTGCCGCGCCATGCGCAATTTCTCGTGCACGTTCATGCTGCAGCCTGGAGACTGCTCGCCATCGCGCAGGGTCGTATCGAATATCACCACGCGCTCCCGAGTCATACCAAAGAACCTCCTTGGACAGATAAGGCTCCATGCTACGTAGACGGCCATCTTAAGCACAGCTTATAATTCTTCATCTTTCATTAGATAAACTGAATCAAACACAATTACTGATAGGCCTAGAAGTTTTTGAGGAGACGGCATGGAGCTCGCACAGCTGGAGGTCTTCCTCGCGGTAGCGCGGGAAGGACGGTTTTCACGGGCAGCGGACAAGCTGTACCGCACGCAGTCGGCGGTGAGCCAGACGATCCGGAAGCTCGAAGACGAAGTTGGAGAAGCTCTGTTCGACCGGTCGTCGCGTGACGGCCGTCTGACGGATGCCGGGCGGGTGCTGCAGGAGTACGCGGAAAAGCTGCTGAATCTGCGCACAGACGCGGAAAGTGCGCTGGTAGAACTTCGCCAATTGCATACCGGGAAGCTAGCCATCGCGGCTAACGAGTTCACCGCACTTTACCTGTTGCCGGTGCTGGGAACTTTCCGAAGGCTCCATCCCATGATCAAGATCACGGTGCAGCGCGCCTTGGGAAGCCATATTCCTGAGGATGTGGCGCGGCACAATTCAGAATTGGGCGTGCTGACCTATGATCCGCAGGACCGCCAACTACACTCGATTGTGGTGTACCTGGATGAGTTGATTCTTGTGGTACCTCCATCACATCCATTGGCGGCGGCGAAGCACGTAAGCATCCGTCAGTTGGGGGCTGAGTCATTTGTGGCGCACATTGTGAGCTCGCCGTATCGCGATAAGGTGATCCAGGCATTCCGGCGGCATAAGACTCCATTGAACATGGATATCGAGTTACCAACACTGCAGGCGATAAAACGCTTCGTAGCTATGGGAAATGGCGTTGCCCTGTTGCCGGAAATCAGCGTTGACAACGAGTTGGCGCGAGGGGAACTGGTGCGAATTCCAGTCAAGGAATTGCAGCTGCACCGCAAGATGCGGCTGGTCTACAGGAAGTCAGCCAACCTGTCGCATGCGGCGCATGCGTTTCTGAAGGTCGCAGAGTCTGTAGCGCGTGAGCAGGGCGGAAGGTACCGTTTTCAGAGGGAGCATTAGAGACCAGATGTGATCAGATCGCACACGCAGCAATTAGTCTCGCTGCGTCACGGTTGCACCTTGCTGAACCGCCGAGCTCGGTATGAAGCGAACTTTCCGAAGAGACGCGCTGTAAGCTGGGCCGAATGTTTTGCTACGCCACACGCTGTCGAAACGAGGCGATAGCGTCTTCCACGGTCGCACATACCGCGATCAAAGAAGTCAGATTCGTTAAGTGCAACAGATCCCAAATTTCAGGACGCGGCGCAGCGACCCGGAACAGGCAGTTGCTGGCCTTCGCCCGCATATGAAGGAGCACGAACTCTCCAAGGCCGGCGCTGTCGATCCTTTCGATACCGCTGACATCAAGGACAACGCAAGGCTTCCGTTGAAGTAATTCGACCACTATGCGAGACAGTTCCGCTGCTTCGTTCCGGTATGTGATCCGACCGGTGCAGCGAACTATTGTCACACCATCGTTCTCGTCCACTTGCAGTAGTAACTTCAACTTCGACTCCTTCTGCTGCCGAAAAGGCACGTATCGCGATTGTCTTGGCGCACAGTGAATTGTGGGATTCATGAGTCGCATCCTATGCCCCCAAGTTTGATCGCCGGTTTCCGCAATATGAAAATTTCATGAAAGTATCATGCGCTTTGACTTTCAGAATCTTTCAATGATGCTCGTCAAGAACAGGGGCCTGTTAACGAATCGCATTCCGCAGGCAGACTAGCTACCTGGATTGCTGCTGACGATGTGGCATGATTTACGACAGTGATTACTACAAAAGATACTATGGAGACGCTTGTGAAGAAAGCCCTGATTGTGGTGGGGTCCCTTTTCCTGTCACTGTTGCCAGCCCAGGCACAAGTCCCCAAGGGAAATATCTTCTTCGGATACTCCTACTTAAGTGCGGATTTGGTTTCGAGCAACCGCACCAGCCTGAATGGGTGGAACGGGTCACTCGAGGGGAAGATATTTCCCTTCATTGGCATTGTGGCCGACCTGAGCGGGCACTACGGAACAACGGAACTTCCGCTGGGACCATCATTTCACTCCGACGCGACGCTCTACCACTTTCTGTTCGGCCCAAGGGTGTCGGTCTCTGTAGGCAACGTGACGCCCTTCGCCCATCTACTGGTCGGCGCTTCGCATGCAGACATCGGAGGCGATACGGATACGTCGTTTTCGACCGCGATTGGCGGCGGGCTCGACTATAAGCTGATTCCGGCGGTGGCCGCCAGGTTTCAGGCGGATTACCTGCGAACAGGATTCTTCAGCGATACCCAGAACAACATACGGATTTCGACGGGCATTGTGCTGAGATTCTAGGAGGCCCGGGGACTTCTGTTCAGCCCCAATACTTGTGGTCGCGTAAAAAAAAATTCTGATCGCTGTGATGAACCGCGGTCCTGAGGAAAAGCCGGGCCACGCGTAAGCGGCCCATCTTTTGAAAGCGGCGGTTGCTGGTATAGATTCCGCCGCGAACGATACCGAACTTCGATCTTGGTACTTGTTTGCTCAGCAGGTAATCCTCGGCAAAGAGAACTCCCTCGTGAAAGCCGGCAAGGTCCCGAAAACGTTGGCGCTCAAACAGCATGAACATCCCTGTGCTGAAGGGCTGATGCAAACGGGAAAGATGCTGGAAGAAGTTGTTTCCGGCATAAAGCAATCGATCGAGAAAGTTTCCGTTTCTACAAATGATGTTGGTTGTAACGCACTGAAGCTGTTTTCGCCTGGCTAATTCGAGGGCACGTCGAATTAATGATGGGCTGGCGGGTACCACATCGGCATCAATAAAGAGGATATACCGAGTCTCGGCAATGGCCGCACCCGCGTTGCGGCCGACCGAAGGCGTGCCTCCCGGGATCACTTTGACGTTCAGCCGGTCGGCGAAGCTTAGTACGACCTCGGGGGTGCCGTCGGTTGAATGGGCGTCAGCGACCAGTATCTTCGTATGCGAGATCTTCGGATAGTCCTGCTGGATCAACGAAGTCAGCAAATGCGGAATCGTCGTGGCTTCGTTCTTCGCCGGAATCACTATCGTCAGCTCGCCGCTCGTATTCATGGATACGAACTCCCTCCGTGTCCACCGTGATGTATGTCGGTCGAGAATCGGTCCAGGCTCCGGTGTTGTAGTAGGCAATGCCGTCGTGTTCGTGCTTGGTGGCTACATGCGTATGTCCGCAAAATATGCGGTCGGCATTGTGCAATCGGGCGTGGGCGATCGCTCCAGAGCGCACCTTTTCAGACAAGCGGAGCCAGCGGGTGTTGAACTGGTCTACAGAGCGGGAAAACCATTTCTGTTTGAAGTCGAGCTTCTGCATCTGGAGATGAACGGCTGAAACCAGAGTGCTGAAGAAAACATTGTTCAACACAAAACGGTCGAACTGATGGCCGTGAATTGCGAGATGGCGTAAGCCGCGAAAGGTCCAGCTGTATTCCTCATAAGCGGGAACGCCCACCAAATGCGACATGACGTCGATGAGCCCGCGATCATGGTTGCCTTCCACCCAAACCACTTCAACACCTCGTTTGGGATTTGACAGCTTGCGGATGCAACCTAGGAATTTCCAGTGATCTTTGTTGAGGCGGCGAAAGTTCAGGTCGGAAAAGATGTCGCCAAGCAGGATGAGCCGCTTGAAAGAGATATTCTCCAGCAGATTGCGGGCGTCCCGAGCACGGCTCAGCTCGGAACCGAGATGCAAGTCGGACAGAATGAGCGTGTCGAAACCTGCAAAACTCATTATCCCGGTTGTAGCTGAGCAATGTTACGGACTGATGAAATATCCGTGAAAATCAGGTAACCGGGATAACGCAGGTAATAACTAGCCGGTGACGGGCTAGTGGGTCGGCGGCACGTACTCTTTCGGAGGCGCTGCACCTTCGCCGAAGAAGTACTGTTCCATCTGCTTCACGATGACCTCTTGATCCTGCTTGCGCGCGGGGTTCAGGCGGTATTCGTTCAAAAGCATCTTGCAGAATTCCGTCCACTGCCCCCAAGCCTCGCGAGAAACGTTGTCATAGATCTTCCTGCCGAGCTCAGTATCGAAGGGAGCCTCTTCAAGGCCGGGAAGTTCCTTATGCAGTTTGACGCACATCACCATGCGATCAGGCATTCGTAGTCCTCAGTTCAGTTGTTTTGAAAATTATCTCACGAAGGAAGAGGTCACCGTATTTCTGCAGACATGAAAAAGGGGCCCACCGAAGCGGGCCCGGAGACAGGAGTTGAGGGTACTTATTCCGGGCAGCGCTCATGGCGCTGCCAGGTAGGGTTAGAAATTTGCCTGCGGAGGAGGAGGATTATCCTGCGGTGGCGGCGTCGTGTTGCTCGGATTCGTTGTGTTATCCGGAGTCGTAGCCGCTGGTGGAGTCGTAGTGCTTGGCGTTGTTGATTCGGGAGTCGCGGTTGCGCCCGGGGTTGTCGCTTCAGGCGTCGGAGTCGAAGTTGTGTTAGGCATCGTTCCTGGCGTAGTTGACGAACCCGGAGTCGTTTGAGGTGTCGCTGCGCCCGGAGTCGTTTGTGGTGTAGTCGCGGTACCTTGATTTGGACTAATTGTTATCGCTGTCCCGGTAGCAGGAGTCACACCCGTCTGAGGAGCCGCAGCAGGTGTATTGCTCGGCGGCTGAGGGGCCGCGGTTCCAGGAGTTCCGGTGCTGGGAGCCGCCTGAGGAGTCGCGGTCTGAGGAGTTCCCGCAGTGCCTGCCTGACCAGCGGTGCCGCCCTGGCCCATGTCCGGAGTCATGTTGGCGGCTACCTGCGTTGCATTAGCGCCGAAAGAAGAAGATCTGGGTCCGGTGCTACCCGCGCCAGAGCAATGATCAGAAACCTTGCTCACCGTATCAACCTGGAAATTGTTCGCCCCGGCAGTTGCTCCCGGCGAGGCGGTGTTGGATTGCGTAGTGCCGGCGGATTGATCCGAGGGGGAAGCTCCGCTGTTCGAAGCCGTCGCGCTTGATCCTCCGGCGGGCATGCCGGTTATCTGCACTTGCTCTCCTACGTGAGTGCGCAGCGCATCGAGGTTCCCGGCGAGGTTGTAAACGACACCCGTCTGACTATCGAGGAGACTATAGGTACCGGCGGCCGGCGACCCGTTCAAGCATCCCGTGATCGAGGTGCTGGAACCAGTCCCCGTAGCGCCTTGATTTCCGGACGGCATGCCTTGATTGCCCTGACTTGGCGTCGTGGGCGTAGAAGGACTAGTTTGCATGTCCGGAGTGTTTGGATTGTTTTGCGTATCCGGCGCTGGAGCGGGAGCATTCTGATCCGGAGGCGTTTGCGTTTGGGGCGTGGGCTGCGTCTGTGGAGTAGTTTGAGTTTCGGGTGCGCTTTGAGTTTGCGGTGCGCTTTGCGATGTGCCACTCGTGGATGGAGAACTGCTCTGGGGACTCGGCGAAGTGGAGGTACTCGGTGTTGTGTCCTGCGCAACCACCCAGGACGCTGTCATCAACAGCACGGCCAGAATCGTTGTTTTTCCTTTCATGATTCCTATCCTCCGACGGAGATGAAACCAACTCCATTGCAGTGTAGGTGCGTCGCATCGGAGACAAAATCGGGTGGACTCTTTAGGTTAGGATTGGCCTCACCGTACGGCGATTTTTCAGGTCGAGCGAAAAATTTACTTCTTTCAGCTCTGGACAGAGTAGCCGAACAGTCGTTGGTTGTTAGTCGTTGGTCGTTGGCGGGAAAACCGGAATTAGCGGCCCTGTCGGTAGCGCCGATAGTTAGCGTCGAACATGTGCCAAGGGGTCGATTTTTTGCCGAAGGTGGGGAACCATCTCATGCAGTAGTTCCAGTAGAACGAAGGCATTAGGTATTTTGTCTGATCGGATGCTGACCAGGCTCCGCCACTTGCCTTTACATTTGATCTTGAGGGTGCTACTCACAATTTCCGCAGCCTCCAACGCGGAAAGAGGAACACCAGGTTTCGATTTCCAGGAGATATCGGTCGGCGTGATCGCGATTGGGCCGAAGTGCAGTGTTTCGCCACGGCGCATGCTCGCCCGCGCGGCCTCAAGCATGGGAGGCAGCACTCTGGCCAGAATGATGTTGGCTGCTTCCTTGATTCGCTGGAAATGGGAGGTTATCTTGACCCGCGCCCCGTCACTTGAGATGACAGTCAACTTGATCTGCGGTCGTTTTGAGGATCTGATAGCGGCCGCCATCGCCATTCCGATCATTCCGAAGTGGGCTCCGACATTCACCGGAATTTCGACATATCGTGTCTCGACCACCTGGGCCCATGGGATTTCGATGATTCCGAGAATACTTTCGCGACGTATACCGATGTCGTTGACAGTAACTCGGATGGACGCGATGACGAAGCAGAGCACGGCATAGATAACCGCCAAGCCAGCCGCCACCGCAAACAAGAGGGGGTTCGCATACGGACTTGGATCAGGAGACAGCGACCAAATTAATAAGGTGGGCAAGAACAGAAGTAGGCCCAAAGCCACTCGAAGGGACAGTGTCTGCTTGAAGGTCTGTTCTCCGCTATGGAAGTCAGGATTGGTCACCACTGCGGTCCTAGAATCGCCGTCCTTCCCCTGCGAACCTGACTGATCAAGCATGAAAACAGAGTTCCAGGTTAAGAGCCAGCAAAATTTCCAAGAGTCTTGATGTCCACAGGAGGGTGGCCGAGGAGCACTACAACAGCACAAGCGTCATGCCCTTGTTGTTGCGACCAAGATCGCTATCCAGAAGCGATTCCGGCACGCGCTGCAGCAATTCCCTACTGTGCTTTTCAAACTGGGACCAGCTTTCACCCGGGATGAACGCCTTGATTTCTGCTGCTTCCTTCCGTTGGCGAAGAAAATTTCGCACGGCAAAGCGGAGAATCCCTCCCACGCCACTCGATCCGTAACCGTGAATGATTTTCAGCGCTGGAGTGCCGGATTTCTTTGCCTGGCGCAGTGCTTCGTCCAAGCGTTGGAAAGCCTGCTCCCTGCTTGGAAAACCCTGCTCAAGATTCACAACACGAATTGACGTCCCCATAAGCGGAGCCTGATCAAGACATGTTAGTGGAAAAGACGTTCGGACGATCAGCGGCCCAGACGCGAGGGGAGTTCTTGCCGAGCGCGATGGGCAATCGTTGCCGCCCTGCTCGATTAGGGCGCAAATGTTCGCAGGCCAATTCCACTCGCCGTTTGATTCAACTCCATGTTTCGCAAGAGCTTTCTCTGCGTCCAATGCGAACCGTCCCTGGACCGCAAACTTTGGACAGGCGCTTGCAATTCAGCGAATGCCAGCAATTTGCCTGGGGTGGAAACGATTGGAGATCGCAGACCTACAAGTCGCCTTGGTGGATGGGAATCAAGCATTCGCGTCGAGGCCTTCCCCCTCCACGCATCCCTCCTTTTCGGAAGCAATCACGGAGGCGATGCAAGCTGAATCCGGCCCAAGTTCTCGGGCTGTCGAAGACACCTCAGTTCTCAAGGAACTGAAGGATACCGATGAAGATGAAGTGCTGAGCGATAACACAAGAAATCAGGGTCTCATGCTTGCCCTGATCCCCTCTCCGGTTCGGATTGTTTCCGACGATGTCAGTACCAACGGTGTATCCAGCGGCCTTGACACGACCACTGATGGCCTCGAAGCGGCTGAGCTATCAACCGATCGTCCGTCCGAGTTTTTCGCCTCTGGCACGCAGCAACAGCAGCATATCTCCGAAGGCGGTCTGACTTCCCGCTTGATAGACATCGATTCACCAGGCATCGCGATTTCGCAAGTAGGTGAACAGATTTCGCAACCAGGTTCAGAGATCGTCGAACAGGCTCCGTTTGCTGTTCCTAATGAGTCGACCTCCCTCGAGGCTTCAGAATCTGCAGAGCGTGGCGAATCGCGCGAGGATCCTGCTTTCCAGAAGATTCCAGACGGAGCAACCCTCAACACTGCTTCAGTTGCGGCAGATGAGCCGACAATCCCTGCCGCGAGTTGCCCTCACGCCCCTCACAATGCTTCTGCTCCATCGCCTGACATTCCATCCAGTGCGGGCTCAGTCCAGATCAGTGGTCCACCAGCACGGCTGATCAGCCGAGATATGCGCAATTTGGTAGCGAATGGCGAAATCCGGAAGGGTTCACCTGCGAAAACTAAGATAGGGACGACGAAGGAATCGATTACTACGCCGGGGGCTGCGGTCGCCATAGGAACATCTCACGAGGCCGTAGCTTCGGGCGAAAACCAGCGTAATGAAGCGCATTCGGGTACATCACAGAACGTTGACATCTTGTGCGATCTACGGACGCAGCCCCTTGCTCCGTGCACGACCATCGCGGAATTAGTCGGTGGCGCCAAAAAGACGAACGTCCCGAGTGTCGACCTCCAGCCACAGAGGCGCAGCAATCATTCCGACGAATCTACGAAAGAGTCGGGTGATACCACTGGAAGTTGCAACGATGGGGCAGTCGCGGGTGTTCCCCGAGATAATCAGCTTCTATCCGCTCTCGGTCCAAGGGCACAATGCCCATCATTCGGCCTTGCCGCGGCATCGCCAAGCCCAATCGATCCACAAGCCCTTGATAAGAACACCTCGCACCATACCGACAGCCCTGCCGGCACATCGAGTCATGACGCTGGTTTAGAAGAATCACCTCGCTTCCTTCCCGACGCAGGAAGCATGCAAGCCACCCACGTGGTTTACCTTGCGAAAGATTCTGAAATGCGGATTGGTCTCCGCACTTCGAGCTTCGGCAAGGTGGAAGTACACACTACGATTCACGACAAACAAGTGGGAGTCGTGATCGGAAGCGAACGCGGCGATCTGAAAACGTATTTGGGGCCAGAAGTCGCGTCACTCCAAGCGAACCTGCGGCAACAAAGCCTGGAATTCGACGGCGTACGTTTTCTCGGCGGCGGCTCGGGCATCGACAGCGGCGTTTCCAGCGGACCTCATTCGCAATCGCAAGATTTTCCGCAACGGCACTCTTTCGCTTCTGCCTCGACGGAAAACGACGGATCGATTCAAGAGTTCGATACAGAAATACATGCAGGCGGGCCTACCGGTCTCAGCGTGCACGTGTAAGGAGGGATATGAATATCAATGCTGCGGGCGCGTATGCAACTCAGTCCAGCAGTAGTTCTACGAGCAATCCGGCCAGTGAAGCCAATGACATGTTCATGAAGCTTCTGATGGCACAACTGAAGAGCCAGAGTCCACTGGATCCGGTGGATCCGAACCAGTTCGTGGGTCAACTGGTGCAGTTCAACAGCCTGGACCAATTGATTCAGATTCGGGAGGCGCTGCAATCGCTCACCGGGACAGGCACCGACTAACAGCACTTCATACAAGGAGAACGTAAAATGCCGACTTTTTCGATTCCACTTTCCGGGCTCACAGCGATGTCGACGCAACTCTCGGCTATCGCTAACAACCTGGCCAACCTGAATACTGTGGGCTACAAGGACACCCGGGTTCTGTTCCGCGACCTGTTTTACCAGACCATCGGATCGAGCGGAGCGGGGGACCCAGTGCAACTGGGTGCAGGTGTCGGCGTAAGCTCCATGCCTTCGATGTTCACGCAGGGCAACGTGGACCCCAGCGGAGTGCCTACCGATGTGGCGATCAACCAGGATGGCTTCTTCATTGTGCGTAAGGACGGAGTCACCAGCTACACACGGGCGGGAAACTTCTCAACCGACGACCACGATACGCTGATCACAGCCGAGGGCCAGCAGGTGCTCGGCTTTCCTGCGGTGAATGGAGCGATTGACACCGGCCAGGGCCTGACGTCTCTGCAACTCGGGACTGGGACCATCAGCCCGCCGACGGTAACGAGTTCTGTGAAGATTCGCACCAACCTGGATGCGGCAGCTGAAGTCGGCAGCGTCGACGCGAGTTATTCGACCCCTGTCACTATCTATGACTCGCTGGGAGCGAGCCACGTCCTGAAGTTCACCTTTACCAAAGTCTCATCCAATAACTGGAATTATGAGATTTCGATTCCCGCGGCAGATCTCGGTCTTGCGGGTAATCCTCCTGCCCCACAGAGCGGCATCCTGTCGACGGGGCAGCTTGTGTTCGATGGCAATGGAGTTCTGACATCGCCCACGCAGGATGTCACCAATATCCAGATCCAGAACCTTGCCGATGGGGCCACCGACATGACATTCGACTGGAATCTGTTCGACGGGACCACTCCCGTGTTGAGCCAAGTAGCAGCTGCGAACAGCACATCGTCGACAGAACAGGACGGCCGAAGCAGCGGAGCTTTGGCGAAGTTTGCCATCGGCTCCGATGGAATCATCACCGGCACATTCAGCAACGGGAAAACGGCGATCCTGGGACAGCTCGCATTGGCTAATTTTGCCAATGTGCAAGGCCTGATGCGCGACGGGAATAACTGCTATTCGGAGACGCTGGCATCGGGACAGGCGGTTGTTGGCGCACCCGGCACCGGTGGCCGCGGCACGCTGGAAGGGGGCGCGTTGGAGCTGTCGAATGTCGATATCGCCAAGGAGTTCGCGGCGATGATCGTGGCACAAAGGGGATTCCAGGCAAACGCCCGCGTGGTCACGACATTCGATCAGATCACGCAGGAGACGATCAACCTGAAACAGTGATTTGACGCGAGGACGTGTCCTGAAGAGCGCGCCTTCTGTAACACGTCCTTCAGTGTTTATTAATGAGAACGCCTTTATCCAGAACTCTCAGAGAGTTCTGAGAGCGACACCGCTCTTGCAGAGCATCGCCATTTGCGCAGGCTTTTCATACAGATAATCTCCCCTTCTCCATCTCATCCATCTCGGCACTCCGTTTGCAAAGGTCCAGTGTCATGCCTGAAGACTTGGTTGAAGCGGTGCCTTCGCAAGAAAACCTTGTAAGTCCGGCGCAGCCGCAGACGGAGCAGCGATCCCGCCTTTGGATCGCTCTGGGTTGCGCAGCCGTGGTGGCAGTGGGCGTGGTGCTGGGTCGCGCCTTACTGGGGGTCTCCGGGCAAGCGCCGGAGACGAGCGAGAAGGTGAAATTCGTTCTTCACCTTGAAACCTTCGTGATCAACCTTGCCGATCCGGATGAGAAAGCCTACTTGCGGATCGGTGTGGACCTCGGACTGAAACATGCGCCGAGCGGAAAAGATGAAGACAAAGAAGTTCCGGTGGCGGCGGTGCGGGATGCCGTACTGGAGGTGCTGGCACAGGGGAAACCGGCGGAACTCTTGACTGCGGCCGGCAAGGGGAAATTGAAAGCCGATCTGTTGGGCACGCTGCGGCGACGCATGCCGGCACTGGGAGTCGAAGAAGTCTACTTCACCGAATTCCTGATTCAGCAATAAGAGTATGGCAACTGCAGCTGTCATTCAAAAAGACGAAGCGGCGATTCCCGATCCGTGGGCACATCTGCTCGAGCTGCCATGCGATTTGACCGCGGAACTTGCGATTCCTGCTTTCAAGGTAAGTGACCTGTTGAGACTGGCGCCGCAATCGATCATCAATTCGCAGTGGCGGGTTGGATTGGATGTACCTCTGCGCGTGAATGGAAACCTGGTGGCGTGGGCTGAAATCGAGGTTGTGCGTGACCGGCTTGCCCTGCGCCTTACCGAACCGGTTTAGGAGAGACGGCATGCTGCACCGACGTTTTCGCGAGAAGGCAAGTGTAGCGCTCTTGGTGCGCTGGTTCGCAGGCCTGAATTTCTGGCAGGGCGGTCGCCGTACCCGCCAGTTACGTCTGTGCGAAACCTTAGCTCTCGGAGAAAAGCGTTTCGTCGCAGTGGTGCAGTTCGAGCGACAAAGGTTTCTGATTGGCGGCACCTCGACCGGAGTCGCGCTTCTATCCGAGCTCCCAGCAGCGCAGCAGGCAGAGGCAAGATTTTCCGGAATCGATGATAAGGCGGCGCAATGAAGTGGACGTCGTTCACTCGTGCCTTTTTCTTCGCGATGGCAGCGTTGGCGGCACCGGTTGCGGTGGCGCGTCCGCACACCAGCGGTGGGTTGCCCTATACGGGACTGGATCATGCCGCGGGCTCGGTCCCATGGAACATCGTGGTGGTGTTGACGTTACTGACGCTGCTTCCCGCGCTGCTGTTGTCGATGACCCCCTTCGTTCGCCTGCTGGTGGTGTTTCACTTCCTGCGGCAGGCGCTGGGGACGCAGACCACACCCACGAACCAGACGCTGATCGGTCTTTCGCTGATTCTGACCTACTTCCTGATGCAGCCGGTGATGGTGTCGGTGCAGCAGGTGGCCGTGGTCCCGTTTCAAAGCGGAAGCATCGATGCCATGACTGCGATCGACCGCGGTTCCGAGCCGCTACGGCAGTTCATGCTGCGCTACGCCCGGGAGAAAGACCTGGCCCTGTTTCTGGAATTGGCGAAGCAGCCACGTCCGGCGCGTCCGGAAGATCTCAGTATGCGGGTGGTAGTACCGGCCTACATCCTCTCCGAGTTGAAGGTGGGCTTTCAGATCGGGGCGGTGCTGTTCATGCCGTTTCTGGTGATTGACATGGTAGTGGCGGCGATTACGACATCGATTGGCATGCTGCAGCTTCCACCGGTGGTGATTTCGGCGCCGCTGAAGATTCTGCTGTTCGTCATGGTCGACGGATGGAATCTGCTGGTGGGATCGCTGATGAAAAGTTTCGGATGAGAGGAGAACGATGGGAGCCGATCAGGTAGTGGCATTAGCCAAGCAAGTGTTGATGGCGGCCCTATGGATGGCTGCCCCGATCCTTTTGGTTGCGACCGTGGTGAGCCTGCTGATCAACATCGCCCAGGTCCTGACTTCGCTGCAGGAGACCACGCTCGCGACGGTTCCGCGCCTTGCCGCGGTGGCGGCGGCTGCGCTCCTGTTCATGCCGTGGATGGTGCGTCACATGGGCCAGTTCGCGGTTGCTTTGTTTTCCGACTTTCATCCGTACCTGCGATAGAAACCGATGCAACCTTTCGCTCTCGGTCAGATACTGGCCGGCGTGATCTTCACCGGAGTGCGTGTGGGCGGGCTGATGACGTTCAGCCCTTTTCTTGGAAGCGAGGCCATTCCCGCCCCGGTGAAAGTAGGACTGACGCTGACAACCACCGCATTGTTGTACCCCGCGATCCGCACACCGCAGGTCGATGCTGGAGCCGGAGCATGGTTGCAAGTCATCGTGGGCGAAGCGGTCATTGGGCTTTTGATGGGCCTGACCGTACATCTTGTTCTCGACGCGGTGACCTGTGCCGGCCAGATCGTGGGTATGCAGATGGGGTTTTCGTTGGTGACATTGTTCGACCCAAATACCCAGGCGGATACACCGGTGTTGTCGATCTTCCACCAGCTGATCGCATTGCTGATTTTTCTTCAGCTCAATGTGCACCACTGGCTGCTGCGCGGGCTGGCCGCGAGTTTTTCCTATCTTCCACCGGGAAGCGGCGTGGTGCGCGCGGGAGTGGCACATGCGGCGCTGCAAGCCGTGGGAGCAATCTGGCTGGTCGGCATGCAGGTGGCGGCGCCCATCGTTGTGGCCACCATGCTGAGCGACATTGCCCTCGGTTTTTTGGGCAAAGCCTCGCCCCAACTGCCCGTATTACTGGTGGGAATGTCGGTGAAGAGCATGTTGGGACTGGTTGTGCTGGTGGGGACAGTGGCGATGTGGCCGGGGATGCTGGAGCGGCGCTTTATCGAGGCAATCCGGCTGGGTGAACAGTTGCTGCACCTGGCGAGATAAACATGGCGGCGGATAACAAAACCGAGCAACCGACTCCGCGACGCCGCCTGAAGGCGCGCGAGAAAGGACAGATTGCGCGCAGCCGCGATCTGATCGGGGGGCTTGCGACGGTGACCGCGGTGGTCGTTCTGGCTGCATCGACTGAAAGCTTCTCTGCCGAGTGGCGTGGCCTGTTGCGTCACGGACTGGAATCGGCGGCCGGCGGTGATCTTGCGGCCGACTCATCGTTTTGGGGATGGAGCCAGTTGCGGGTGTTTCGAGGCACAGCCGTGGCGCTCACACTGGCCTGGATAGCGGCGGCGTTCGCGGAAATCACGCAGGGCGAAGTAGTCTTCGCCGCGGACTCACTCGAGCCCAAGCTTTCACGGCTGAGTCCCGCGAGCCGCATGAAGCAGCTGTTTTCCTTGCCCGCCATGGGGAGGCTGCTCAAGTCGCTGTTGCCCGCAGCGGCAGTGCTCTACCTCGCGGGAATTGTCGTAGCGCGGGAGTGGCCGGCGCTGCTGACGGCGTCGCATCTCTCCGCGTTCGGTATAGCGCGGTTCAGTTTGCAGGGCATCTTCGAAATTGCCTGGAAGTCGTCTCTGGTGTTGCTGCTGTGGGCAGGAGTCGACTACATGCTCGAGCGCCACAAACTCGAGAGCGACCTGCGCATGAGCCGCCAGGAATTAATCGACGAGTTCAAGGAAACCGAAGGCCATCCGACGATCAAGTCGAGGATTCGCCGCCTGCAGCGCCAGGTACGAAGGCGGCGCATGCTTGAAGACACGAAGCGCGCGGCCTTGGTCATCACGAACCCGACTGAATTTGCGGTGGCGCTCGAATACCGGCCCGCCATGGCGGCGCCTGTGGTGGTGGCCAAGGGACGCAATCTGCTGGCGCGACAAATCAAGGAAGTGGCGCGCTGGCATTCGATTCCGCTGGTGGAAAATCCACCGCTGGCGCACGCACTTTATCGCGCCGTCGAGATCGGGCAATCGATTCCTCCGAAGCTTTACGCGGTGGTGGCGGGAATCCTGGCCGCGATCTATCGCGCCCACGAGCGGGCACGACAAGCAGCGGGAGGAGCCAGGTAGGCCATGGCAGAAGTACAGAAGTCGCTGGAACGCAGCTCCGCAGTCGAGTGGATTGTGCCGATCGGGGCGGTCAGCATGGTGTTCGTCATGCTGGTGCCGCTGCCGTCGCTGTTGCTGGATCTGCTGCTGGCGGCGAGTATCACGGCCTCGGTGCTCGTGCTTCTGTCTGCTATACACATTCTGCGACCAGCCCAATTCTCCGTCTTTCCCAGCCTCCTTTTGCTGCTCACATTGTTGCGCCTCGCGCTCAACCTGGCCTCAAGCCGCCGCATTCTGCTGCATGGAAACGAAGGCGCCGCAGCGGCGGGGCGGGTCATTGAAGCCTTCGGACAGTTCGTGGTCGGCGGCAATTACGTCGTTGGCTTCGTCTTGTTCATCGCGCTGATTGCGATTCAGTACATCGTCGTCAGCCACGGAGCCGTGCGCACAGCGGAGGTCACTGCGCGCTTCACCCTGGACGCGTTGCCGGGCAAACAAATGGCCATCGATGCCGATTTGAATGCCGGCATCATTGACGAGGCGGAGGCTCGCGCGCGGCGCGAGCAGATTGCGCACGAAGCCGAGTTCTACGGTGCCATGGATGGCGCGGCCCGATTTAATCAGCGCGACGCTCTGGCGACGATTCTGATTACAGCCGTCAACATCGTCGCCGGTTTTTTGATCGGCGTCTTCCAACTCGATATCCCCTTTCGCGAAGCGCTCAAGACTTACACCGTGCTCACGGTAGGGGACGGGCTGGTCACCATGATCCCATCCCTGCTGGTTTCGATGGCTGGTGGCATGGTGGTCACGCGCGCCTCCTCGGGCGCAAGCCTCTCCTCTGATATCGGAAAACAGCTGCTGGCGCGACGTCCGCTCTTTTTGGCGGCGGCGGTGATGCTCGCGCTTGCGGCGATTCCCGGCCTGCCCAAGCTTTCCTTCCTGTTGCTGGCGGCGATGGCCGGGGCTCTGGCGTGGCGTGCGCCTCATCCCGCGAAGAAAGCTGCCGCTGCTCTCGAGGAGAAGAAGCCTGCCGCGGAGTCTCTGGAAGACTTGCTCAAACTCGACGAGTTGAGCCTCGAGGTGGGATATGGACTAGTGAGGCTGGTCGACAACCAGCAAGGTGGGCAGTTGCTGGCCCGCGTCCGCGCGCTGCGCAGCAATCTGGCGGTGCAATTGGGATTCATCGTCCCTTCTATCCACATCACCGATAATGCCCGCTTTAAGGCGAAGGAGTACGTGATCTCATTGCGCGGAGTCGAAGTCGCGCGCTGGGAGATGCACTTCGACGATCTACTCGCGATTAGCTCCGAGGTGTCAGCACCAGCGCTGACAGGGACGCCAACGCGCGAGCCGGCATTCGGTGTTGCAGCGCTATGGATTGAACCATCGCTGCAAAACCAGGCATTGGCGGCGGGTTACGCGGTGGTCGATCAGACGTCGGTTCTGGCGACGCATCTGGCGGAAGTCATCAAGCAGCACGCCTCTGAGCTTCTGACGCGGCAAGAAACGAAGCGCCTGCTCGACCGGCTGTCGGAGAGCCATCCCAAGTTGGTCGAAGAGCTGGTTCCCAAGCTGCTGAGCCTGGGTGAAGTGCAGAAGGTATTGCAGCAGCTGTTGCGCGAGCAGGTTTCCATCCGTGACCTTCCGACGATTCTGGAGACGCTGCTCGACACGGCAGCGGCAACCAAGCACCCGGTGCTGTTGGTAGAAGCGTCGCGGCAAGCCCTGGGTCGCGCACTGGTGCATCCGCTGCTTGGCCAGGATGGCGCACTGAAGGTGGTGACGCTCGCAGGCGAGATGGAGGAACAGTTGAGCCGCGCGTTCAATCCGCAGGCGGCTGCGCCGAGTGCGGGGTTGCAGCCGTCGTTCGTACGGCAGCTTCTCGAAGGCTTGCGGCGTTTGGCTGGCGAACAAGTGACCGTGGCCAGCCCGGTAGTGCTTTGTGCCACGCCGGCTCGTTTTCACCTCAAGCGATTGCTGGAGCCGTTTGTGCCCAAGCTGGTGGTGCTCTCGCCGGCCGAGATTCCGCCAGTCGTGCCGGTGCAGTCGGTGGCGACTTTGCCATGAGTGGCCGTCACGAAGGAAATGGGAGATGAGGTCATGATGGATTCAGGCAAGACGTTCTACAGCGTGGACCAGGGGCACAACGAAGAAGAACGGCTCATCCTGGAACAGCTGCCGCAGGTCCACTATATCGCCCGCCGCATTCACGAGCGGCTGCCCCGTCATGTGCCTCTCGAAGACCTGGTACACGCCGGGGTGCTCGGCCTGATCGACGCCGTCCACAAGTTCGATCGTGCCAAGCAGGTGCAGTTTGCGTCCTACGCCAAGTTCCGTATCCGGGGAGCCATTCTCGACAGCCTGCGCGAACTCGACTGGAGTCCGCGAGAGCTACGGCGCAAGGCGCGGCGGCTGGAGGAAGCACACAACAAGCTGCGGCTTCATTTGGGGCGAAATCCGAGCGAGCCCGAGTTGGCGGCAGAGCTGGGGATGGATCTTACCGGGCTGCAGCACTTGCTGAACGAAATCAATGGGCTCGAAATCGGAAGCCTGCGGGTAGCGTCTCCACGCGACGGACGCGAGGAAGATCTCTGTGAGTACCTTCCTGACGATCCCGAGGAGACACCACTGTTCCTCTGCCTGCGTTCGGAGATGAAGCAGGTATTGGCCAAAGCGATCAGCGGGCTGCCGGAGAAGGAACGCCAGGTACTGGCGCTTTACTACTACGAAGAGCTGACCATGAAGGAAGTTGGAGAAGTTCTGGGAGTAGGCGAATCGCGTGTGTCGCAAATTCATTCCATGGCCATTCTCCGTTTGCGGGCGCAACTGGCGGAGCATCGACAGGCGCCCGCGCAGGCACAGGCGGCCGGGGCGGGCGGCAAACGCTGAGCTCAAGGATAGGAAGGCATGGATAGGAAAGAAATATGGACAAGGTTCTCAATCAGGAGCAAATCGACAACCTGGTAAGGGCGGCGCGAGGATCGAGCGCGGGTGTCTCGAACGTGGTGCGTTGGGATGCGCGCCTGGCCGGTCAGATCGGGCGCGACCAGATGCAGTCGATCACTTTGCTGCACGAAGGCTTCGCGCGCAAGTTGACCCACGTATTAGGGGCTTACCTGCGCATTGGCTTCGAAGCCAAGCTGGTTTCCGCCGAATATCTTCCCTACGGCGAATTCCTGCAGGGCATTCCTGAGGTCACCTACATGGCTTCGTGCAAGCTGGCACCGATTGGCGCAACTGCCTTGCTTTATGTCGACCTGGCGGTTGCTTATCCGCTGCTGGATGTCCTGCTCGGAGGGGAAGGCAAAGGAGAGTTGCCCACGCGAGAGATGACCGAGGTCGAGGAGCAAATTCTTGAAACTTGTTTGCGGCTGGTTCTGCACGAGCTGGAGAGTGCGTGGCAGGCATTGGCGATCGAGTTCCAATTCGAATCGCGGCAGCGCCCGCAGGAAGTACAGCGCCTGATGCCGCTCGAAGAAAAGACGCTTTCATTGAGTTTCGAAATTATCGTGAACGAGAGCCGGGGCACCCTGAATCTCGCGGTTCCGGCGCTCGCCTCAAGCGCCTTGCTGCACAAGATTACCTCGACTTGGGTTCGTCCCAAGCCGCGGCTGCACGTCGACTTCAACCAGCGGCTACGGGCGCGATTGATGGAGAGTCCGTTCCGTGTCGAGCTCGGCACCGGAACGACTCCGGTTTCGACCCGCCAGTTGCTGGAACTCAAGCCGGGCAACCTCCTGATGTTGACGAAGCGGGTGGATGAGCCGGCATCGCTGGTGATTGCGGGGAAAGAACTGTTTCACGCGATGGTCGGGCGACGCGGTGCATGGCGCGTCTCCCAAGTGCTGCGACGGATCGAGCAATCACAGTCCGAAAGGAGACCCAGGCTATGACGGATCGGCCTGCAGCACCAACTCCACAGATGGAGGAGGCGCGCGAATTCATCGCACTCTGGACAGCAAGCTTGACCGAGGTATGCAGCCAGATTGCGGGAAAATCCTGCGCGCTGACATGCTCCTTCGAAACGCCGCCGAGTGCAGTCGCAGAGGACCTTCACCTTCTTATCGCGACGTCGGGTTCCATGCGTGGCGAAATGATGCTTCGGCTTTCGAGGCCATCCGTGGTCTCGCTGGCCCAGCTGTTGCTCGGAGAACCACAGGATGGAGCAGTCGAGTACAAGCCGGAACACCAGGAAGCGGCGCTGGAACTGATCCGACAGGTTACCGGACACGTGGTTACGGCGGCGAAGCCTCGATGGGGTGAGATCCAGCTACGGACCGAAGCCAGCGCAGCTGCCTCGTGGCCCGCGGCGGCGGAAGGGGAATGGAGCTCAGTCGAGGGTGCCGCCTGCGGAGCCAGAATTGCATGGCAGTTGAGCGCAGCATTGCTCGCCAGTTTGCGTATCCCCGCAGCGCTGTCGAAAGCAGAAGCGACTCAGGCTTCGCCTGTGGCAGAAGGAAAATTTGAGTTACTGATGGACCTCGAGCTCGATGTGAGCTTGCGCTTCGGCGGGCGACGAATGCTTTTGCGCGAAATCCTGGAGCTTGGCTCCGGTTCGGTGGTTGAACTCGACCGCCAGCTGGAGGAGCCTGCGGACCTGCTGCTCGATGGAAAGTTGATCGCGCGCGGAGAGGTCGTCGTGGTGGAAGGCAACTATGGTCTCCGGATTACCGAAATTGTCTCCCCGCCCGCGACAGGGCTGACGGAAGGAAGATGAGCAGATGAGATTCGAAAGAGTCGTCATGCTGGGCCAGCAAGGCGCCAAGCGCTGGAACGCAATTGTAACGCGTTGCTCCGGTACGGAATGCGCCACGCACCCGAAGCGCTGGCGTCTGGTGCGAAACGGAACGCGCTTTGAAAACCGCTGGTACTGTGGCGCATCGTGCTTAGAGACGGCCGTGCGGATCAGCCTGGAGCGACTGCTGCGAGTGTCGGGAACGAGGCGGCCGGCTCACCATCGTGTGCCACTCGGGCTTCTGCTGCTCTCGCGTGGCCAGCTCACGGAGGACCAGCTTCGGCGCGGGCTGGCTGCGCAACAGGCTTCGGGAAACGGCAGGCTTGGAGAGTGGCTCGAGTGGCTAGGTTATGTCACCGAGCAGCAGGTCATAACCGCGCTCAGCGTGCAGTGGGCGTGCCCAGTGCTTCCCGCACGGCTGTCGGGACAGCCACTCTCGAATTGGAATATTCCATACCGTCTGCTCGAGAGCTCGCGCATGCTACCGGTGAAATTCGTATCCGCGCGACGTGCGCTTTATGTTGCTTTCAGCGGCGATGTCGACTACTCCGCTCTACATGCCATCGAGCAGATGCTCGATTGCAAAACGGAAGCATGCCTGCTCGAGAGCAGCGCGATGGATCAACGGCTGGCGCGCCTGGGAGAGGCGACGCGCGCATCAGAGTTGGTTTTCGAGACCGCCAGCGGGGAAAGCGAGACCGCGCACATCCTGTGCGCTTACGTGGCGCGGGTCCGCGGCGAGGCGGTACGCCTAGCTTCTTGTGGCGACTACGTATGGTCACGCATCTTGACGCGCGGTAAGCCGGCCACCGACCTCTTGTTTCTTCGCCGCGATCCGGCCCTAACAGAAAAGCACCTGGCACAAGAAGGAGAGCGTATTCGGCCGCGGTATGCGGCACGACAATTCGGCCGAGAATCGGCCATTGCGGATGAAGCGTACGAAGACATCCCGCGGCAGAGTTTGCCGGGTGAACTCGTGGCCTCCCGGCAGCATTTTCCGCCTGCGCGAAAGTCGACGTCCTGGTGATTCGAAAACGTTTGCAATGAAAGCGCTTTTGGATTGGACATAGCCACGACGGTTGGAGAGTCAAGTGCAGCATTGCTGACTTGTTGGGAGAAAACCTAGATGGACAGTGGATACTACGCCGCCTGTGCTGGACTACTGGCCCGGACCCAGGCGCTCGACCTGGTAGCCAATAATCTGGCGAACGTGAATACGACCGGCTATCGCGGGCAGGAGCCAACGTTCCGATCGCTGGTCAGCAGTCTGACCGGAGGCCCGATGGCCGAACTGAACCGCGCGGTCAACGACTTCAATGTCATCGGAGGAAGCCGGCTGGATTTCAGCGCAGGAAATCTGGAGCGCACGGGAAATCCGCTGGACCTGGCCCTCGAGGGAAGCGGATTTTTCGCGGTGGATACGCCGGCAGGAGTTCGCTACACACGCAATGGTAATTTTCAGCTTTCTCCGCAAGGAGTACTGGTAACCGCGCAAGGTGATTCCGTTCTCGGCCAGCAGGGGAAGATCACGGTTCCCGCCGGCCCGGTAAGCGTGAGCGCGGATGGAACCCTGTCCAGCCGGGGCGTCGTATTCGGCAAGCTACGCGTTGTCGATTTTCCATCCAGTGCTGGACTTTTTCCTATCGGCCAATCCTATTACGCGGCGGAAGGAACATCGGCACATGCAGCGACCGATGCCAATGTGCGGCAGGGAATGCTCGAGTCGTCGAATGTGAGCCCGGTAACGGGAATGATGAACCTGATCGCGGTCCAGCGGCACGCGGAGATGCTGCAGCGTGCCATGTCGATGTTTCACTCCGAGCTGAACCGTATCGCAGCCAACGATCTGGCGAAGATATAGAAGATTTCCAGAGGAGAACGCTTATGTTCCGATCCCTTTACACCGCAGCCAGCGGCATGATGGCGCAACAGATGAACCTGGACAATATCGCCAACAACCTCGCCAACTCGAGTACCGCGGGATTCCGGCGGCGGCGGATTCAGTTTCAGGACATGATTTACCAGAATCTGGTGATGCCGGGTACGGCCGCTACGCAACAGACAACGGTTGCGGCCGGCCTGCAGATCGGCTTGGGCACGCGCGCAGCCGCGTCGGAGATCGTGCAGTTGCAGGGCGATTTCAGCACCACGGGGAATCCGCTGGATCTGGTGGTACAAGGACAGGGATTTTTCCAGGTAAGGCTACCCTCGGGCGAAACCGCTTACACACGAAGTGGCGCCTTTCATCTTGACTCCGAGGGCAACGTCGTCACTGCCGATGGAGACCCGATTGAACCTTCGATCACGGTTCCCGCGGGAGCAACCTCGATAACGGTCGGCTCCGATGGGACGGTGAGTGTGACGCAGCCGGGACAAAGCGCAGCGCAGCAAGTAGGCAGCGTGCAACTGGCATTGTTCCCCAATCCCGGAGGCCTGAACAGCATCGGCAAGAATCTGTTTCTGCAAACGATGGCCTCGGGCGATCCGGTCGTGGGTACGCCGGGCGGCAGCGAGGGACTGGGCACCATTCAGCAAGGAATGCTCGAACAATCGAATGTGAATGTGGTGGAGGAATTTATTCAGATGATTCTGGCGCAGCGGTCCTACGAATCGAATTCGCGGGTAGTGCAAGCCGCCGACCAGATGTTCCAGCAGATAAACAATCTGGCCCGCTAAGGAGAAGCAAGTGGCAGCCTGGGCGAGGAAACTAGCGCTTGTAGTGATCGCATGCTGGGCATCCGCAAATGCGGAGAACCGGGAAGCGGCTGGACCGGTCAGGTTGCTCACCAATGCGGAAACTACTTCGCCTACCGTACAGCTGGCGGATTTTCTGCCTCGCGACGCATCCGCCGCATTGCGAAGGCAAGCGCAGTCCATCAGCTTGGGACGAGCGCCGCTGGCAGGCAGCCTGCGCGTCCTCAGCGGCGCACAGGTCGAGCGGAGCTTGCAGGAGCATCCGCTGCTGATGGAGCAGGTCATCATTCCAGAGCGCATTGTGGTTTTGCGGCGAGCCTTTCCGATTTCTGCCCAAGATGTCCTTAAGGCGGTGGATAGCTATTTTCGTAGCCGGAACGCTCCGGGAGTGCCTGATCCACTATGGCTTGACTGGTCCGGCGCAGAGTCGACGGCCGAACATCCGCCGCTCGAAATCCTATCCGGCGACTGGAACCACCTCAGCGAACGTCTCGAGCTGCAGATGCGTTGCAGCGATCGAAAGGCATGCGGAAGTTTTTTGGTGGCATTGAAATCGACACGTCCGATATGGCCGACGTGGGAAACCATATGGCGAAGCAACGCGCCGGAGCCATATCAAGGCATAACCCAGATGCGAGCGAGGCGTGAACCGGCGTTGGCCCAGGTCGGCAGGCAGGCCAAGTTGATCCTCGAGGCTCCAGCGATGCAACTTTCACTGCCGGTAATTTGCCTGGAATCGGGACGGGTGGGTGAGGTGATACGTGCACGTGAAGTTGGCGGGACCCGAATCTTCCGCGCGGTGGTAGAGAGCAACGGCCGTCTGCGCGCGGATCTGACAGCGTATTCCGGAAGGCAAGAGGTGCAACGATGAAGGCTGTAACGGTGAAACAAGCGTCGATAGTGGCATTGCTGATTGCGATGATTCCGGAGGCTGTATGGGCCGGCAAGAAAATTCAGCGAGAAAGTCTCGCCAGCTATATCGACCGGATGCAGCAGCAAACGTTGGTAATTTCGCCACGAAGAACTGGGAGCCTGTGGACGGATGAAGGCCGCCTGGCGAATCTCGCGAGCGACTACAAAGCAGCACAGGTGGGAGACATCATTTCCATTCTGGTAGTTCAAGACTTGCAGGCAGACAACAGCGGAAATGTCAGCAGCGATCGCGCATTCAAGGCCAGTTCCGGTATCGATGGCCTGGCGGGACAGGTCAATACCGCATCATTCCAGGAACTGTTCGCGCCGCACTCGTCTGCGAATCTTTCCGGCAAGGCGCAGGCATCTTCGAAATCCAGCTTGCGCACGCATCTGTCGGGACGGGTCATGGCCGTGCTCCCGAACGGTACGCTGGTCGTCGAAGCCGAGCGGCAGGTCACCATGAACAACGAGAAGCAGATGGTATTGCTGCGCGGGCTGGTGCGTCCGGGAGACATCGGATTCGACAACTCGATTCTCTCAAATCAAATCGGCAACCTTGAACTGGAAGTGAAGGGCAAAGGCGTCATCAGCGACGGCACGCGCCAGCCCAATCTGATTGTGCGGTTGTTGCTGCGTTTGGTGAATTTCTAGGAAACATCATGATGAAGATCGTCGCCGCCACGCTTGCCGTATTGCTTCTGGCCCCGCATGCCGCGTCCGAAGATGCGGTGCATAAGGCTCTCATTCGCGACATCGCCAGCGTGGAAGGCGTGCGGGAGAATCCGATCCTGGGTTATGGACTGGTGGTGGGATTGAACGGCACTGGTGACCGGCGGCAGACCATGTTCACCATTCAGACACTCGCCAGCGTCATGCAGCGTATGGGAGTGCAGATTCCCGCAGGGACAGCACGAGTGAACAACGTAGCCGCGGTGTTCGTCACGGCAAACCTAAAGCCGTTTTCGCGTCCCGGAACGCAGCTGGATGTAACGGTTTCTTCAATCGGCGACGCGAAGAGTCTCGAGGGGGGACTTCTACTTCTGACGCCGCTTTACGGAGCCGACGGCAAAGTCTACGGCGCTGCGCAGGGACCAGTGGTCGTGGGAGGCTACAGTGCGGGAGGTACGGGCAACTCCAAACAGGTCAATCATCCGACCGTAGGACGAATCCCGGGAGGAGGGCTGGTTGAAAAAGTGGTTGCGCTCGACCCGCGCAATGAGGGGACACTCTCTCTACTGCTGACCGATGCCAGCTTCAGCACGGCAGAAGAGGTGGCTGGCGTCATCAACAAGGAATTCGGTAAGCCCATCGCGCACGCTGTCGATAGCCGGCAGATCGATGTGGAAGCCAGCGCTTCGGGGGCTGTCGGCCTGCCCGCGTTGCTGGCGCGAGTGGAAAATCTTGCGGTCGAAGTTCGCCGCCGGGCCCGAGTCGTGGTGAACGAGCGTACCGGCACAATCGTGATGGGAAGAAACGTAAAGCTGGGAGCAGTCTCAATCTTGCACGGCAACTTCTCGATTGAGATTGCCACGGAATTCACCGCTTCGCAGCCCGCACCGCTGTCGCGGGGAGAGACGGCAGTGGTCGCTCAGCCCAACGTCCAGGTTGCCGAGGGCCCGGCTCGTCGCGTCGAGCTCAGCGAAGGAGCAAGCGTCGAGCAACTGGTAAATGGACTGCAGACGATCGGCGCCACGGCGCGCGATGTGATCGCGATCCTACAGGCCATCAAGGCTGCCGGGGCACTGGAGGCCGAACTGGAGGTCATCTGATGGATAGAGGAGCAATCCTGCACGTTCCTCGCGGAGATCCGAGTGCTGCGGACGCCCGAGAAAAGTATCGCATCGAGAAGGCAGCCCGGGACTTCGAGACCATTCTGGTCGGCACACTGCTGCGCGACTTGGATTTCTCGCTTCCTTCCGACGGCGAGGGGGCGGGGGAGGAAAACTACCGTTACCTCGGAACGCAAGCCTTGGTTTCGGGGCTGGTCGAATCTGGGGGGCTGGGGATCGCCCGGCTGATCAAAGATAACTTATTGAAAACGCAGGACCACAGAGATTTAGGAACAGGCCCGATACGTCCTAAAGTTTCACCTTTTCATGACGATAGATAAAGGTATAGCGGAACCAAACATCGGCGGAGCGGCGGAAATGAAAACATTAAAGTTTTTTAACCGTTCGCCGATAGCTGAATTGCAGGGGTAGTTCGAGACGAGGTGATTTCTATGAGAATTGACTTACATGGCAGAACTCCCCAGACAGGCGAGGCCGGAAAGGTCGAACGTGGGGAGGTTAAGACACGGCGAAGTGTGGGACGCGGCACTCAGAGCGGAGACCACGCAGATATTTCCGCCGGGGCCGCGCAAGTCGCGAGCCTGACAGCCAAGGCGATGCAATCGACAGAAGTTCGCCAAAACAAGGTGAACGCCCTGGCAGCGGCGGTGAGCTCTGGCAGTTACGAAGTCCCGGCCGAAAAAGCGGCCGAGGCGATGGTCTCGGAGATGCTGGCGCGAGCCAGCGTGATCCGCTGAGCCATGCGGGAAGCAGTTTATGAACGAGATTTCTGCCGATCGTCTGGAGCCGATGACCAAGGTGCCGGAAACGAATGGGCAACAGCCACGCCGCGATCCGGGTCCGAAATCGCGACGCCGCCCACCCTCACCTCCGGCAAAGAAACCGGAGCCAGCCGAGTCGCCGGAAAACTGTGCGCATCAAGTGGACAGCCGGGCTTGAGGATTAACCCGGCGAAATCCATTGAGCGGCTGGAGCGCAGGGTTTCTCTGATGCGCCAGTTAGCTGCTTCCCTCCAACTGGCGCAAGCAGCTGTCCTCGGGTCGAAACTTCAGCAACTTGAAATAGAAACATCGCGACAGGAGCAGCTGTGCGCGGACCTGCAGGCGCTAGGATGCGAGAATTTCCGTCCGGATGTGGGTCCAAATGCGGCCGAGGAGTCACATCCGTCAATGCTCGCACTGCTCGACGAGCGAGCAGCCGTCGCGCAGGAGCTCGTGCGTTTGGAGAGCGAGGTTGCGGATCTGAGTCGTGTGCACAGTGTGCTGTTGCGGCGAGGACAGCGGTACCTATCCCTCATTTGTCGGATCCTGGCCAGCCACGATCTCACATATAGTTCTTCTCTCGTTGAATCGCTGGCATTAACGCCGAGGAAGTGAACCCATGTCGAGCCTTTTTGGAACTCTGTGGCTGTCGGTGGGAGCGATGGAAATCGACCAGAAGGTGATGAATGCGACCGCCAACAACGTGGCGAACGCAAACACTCCCGGCTACTCCCGGCAGAGAGCCGTGCTTGTGGAGGGAGATCCCATCACTCTGGGGCGCATCGTTTTAGGCTCAGGAGTACAGCTACAGAAACTCGAGAGCGTGCGCGATCCCATTCTTCAGGTTCGCATCCAGCAAGAGACGCAGCGTCAAGGCGAGATGGACGCGCTGGTTACCGGGATGAATCAGGCGCAGGTGATGTTCACGAATTCGGACGGCGACCTGGGAGCACAGATTTCGACCTTCTTCGCCAGCCTGGACCGCTTGGCGATTGATCCCCAAAATCTCGCACTGCGGCAAGGAGTGCTGACGGCGGCTGGAAATGTCGCCAACAGCTTTCATCTGTTGACGAAGAATCTCAGCACGCAACGTCAAAATCTTGACCTGAGCGTGGGACAAGCCGTCGACCAGGTAAATGAGCTGACGGCCCAGATCGCACAACTGAACGGTCAAGTCGATGGGCTTCAGAAGCTCGGCGAAGATGCAAGCGCGTTCGTCGACCAGCGTGACCTGCTGATCGAGAAGCTTTCCGACCTCATCGATGTAACGAGCATTCGGAGCGACAACGGGATCAGCCTGATCACGGGCAACGGCACCGCGCTGGTCGCAGGGACAGAAAGTTTCGCCCTAAGCACGCAGGTCACAGTGGCGGGAGTGCAAGACATTTTTGCCCAAGGTACAGACATCACGGCCACGATACGCTCGGGCAAGCTGGCAGGACTTCTGGCGGTTCGCGATCAGAAGATCCCCGAGTTGATGACAAGTCTCGACACGCTGGCGGCCGGGTTGGCCAACGCTGTGAATAGCGCACACCATGCGGGTTTCGACCTCTCGGGAAATCCTGGAGGTGATTTGTTTGTCGCACCGCAAGCCTCGGGAACGGGCGCCGCTGCCAACCTCGCAGTCCAGATCACCGACCCAGCATTGATCGCGGCAAGCTCGGATGGGAGCGCCGCCAGCAACGGCAACATCGGTCTGCTCTCGGCAGTGCATGACCAAGCCGTCGTCGCGGGGAGAACTCCTACGGACTTTTACTCCAGCCTGGTTTTTGGAGTCGGAAGCGATGTGGCCAACGGCACCGCGGAACAGAACGCTTCCTCGTTGATCATGACGCAACTTCAGGCCCAACGCGACAGTGTTTCGGGTGTATCTCTGGATGAAGAGGCCGCCAACCTGATTCAGTTTCAGAGGGCATACGAGGCATCGGCGCGGATGGTCGCGACCATCAATGACATTCTCGATACGACGATCAACTTGGGGAGGTACTGAGGCGTATGCGAGTGAATCCGCATTACATGACGCAGATCCTGGAATCTCTGGCGCAGACGCAGCAACTGGAAGAAACGGCGCTGCAACAGATGGCATCCGGGCGTCGCATCAACAAGCCTTCCGACGATGCGGCAGGCGCGGCGGTGCTTACCCAAATCCAGGACAAAACTTCCAAGACGGACTCATACTTGCGCAGCATCGGCGATATTACCGGACAGTTGCAGACGGCAGACTCAACCCTTGGTTCTGTGGTCACCGCTCTGCAGCGCGCGATCACGCTAGGAGTGCAGGGTGCAACGGGAACGGAATCCGACGCAGATCGAATGGCACTGGCGCAGGAAGCCAGCGGAATCCGCGATTCCCTGATTAGCCTGGCCAACACCTCGTTTGAAGGCAGATTCATCTTCTCCGGAACATCCCAGAACCGTCCTTATGCCCTGGATAACACCCAGGCGTCCGGAGTCCGCTACGACGGCAACAGCGGAGTAAACCACGTCACCATTGGAGACGGTTTCCAACTGCAGATGAATCTTCCCGGTGCGCAGCTATTCTCGGCCACTGGTCCAGGCATGTTCCAGGCAATCAACGATCTGATCACCTCTTTGACCACCGATACGGGAATCGATGCGGCGGTAACTTCCCTAAGGGCTTCGTTCGACCATGTGACCGCTCAACGTGTTTTCTATGGCAATGCTCTAAATCAGATAGAAAGCCAGCAAATCAACTTAAGCAATCTGAAGTTACAATTGAGCCAGCAGGAAAATGTAGTCGCAGGAGCGGATCTGACACAGGCCGCCAGCCAATTGGTCAATGCCGAGAACGCCCGCAACGCGGCGCTGGCAGCGGTGGCCAAGGTATCGCAATCCAACCTGTTCGACTTTCTACGCTAGCTTGGCAAGGAGCGGCGGCCTCTTCTCCAAATTCGTACTATTGCTTACTCATGATTCCATCGATCTCAGTCGATGTATCGTTCTGCAGAACGTACCCGTCCGTACCCGAGATCAGGTAAAAGACCAGATTGTTAGACAGGCCACTGATACTGCCCGTAGCGCGCCCATTGCTCCCGACCGAGTAAGTGCCGGTGATGAAGCCTGACGACGTGACGGTTCCAGACAGGTTGATGGCCTCGTTGAGCGTCAGAGTCCCGTTGCCATCCCACTGCAACGTCCCCACACGATCAAAAGTATCTGCGCCGAGCACATAACCGTTCATGACAAGTCCGAACTGACCGTTCATGGTGCCGTTGGAGAAGGATGAAGTCGTCTGAAGATCGACAGTTCCATCCTCGATTCGGTTGGGATCGTCAAGCAGGTAGAAAGCACGCGATGGACTGACCATCCAGAACACCTGGGTTGTCGCACCCGCAACCGGTGTGGTGTTCAGTACGGCACGCCCGTCCGAAGCCATACTATAGCTCCCGCTGAAGGCGATGTTGGTCGATGTTGTTCCATCGACTACAGCATCGTACGAACCCGCGCTGAGATTCCCAGCGCCGTCGGCTGTAAATCCACCTACGGCCCGTGAGCTGCCGAAATTTGCGAGCGTGTCTCCGTTCCCGCCGAAAACGTAATTGCCATTGAGGCTAGAGTTGGAATAGACAGTGGCTGTTTGCATTTCGGCACGTCCGAGACCGGGGCTCCCGGCGACCGTCGAGAAGAAGCGAATGTTGTTCGCATTCACCACGTAGTACACAAAGGTCGAGGTTACATTGTTGCTGTCTGTCATGGTACCGCTGGCACGTCCGAAGCCGTCGGGCGTATTGAGAAGTCCTGTCAGCGTCAACGTACTGAACGAACCACCGTTATTCAAATCTTCCGAGCCGGTCAAAATTCCGCCACCAGAAGTGAAGACACCCACGTTTGAGGAGGCACCCTGGGCCAAACTGATCGTGTGTTGACGAAACACGAATGTGCCGTTTGGAGGCGCTGAGAACGCCGAGGTATCCTGCTTCTCCCCAACTCCAGCGCCGCTAGCCACAGTAGACGACTGCACATTCGACGCCGAGGTCACGATCAAGTAGAACTTCGAGGAATTCACCAGCGTTAGAGCGAAAGTGATGAAACCACCGCCGCTGAAATTCAGAGTTGCGGTTCCGGTACCGTCATTGGAAATCGAGTAGGAGCCGGACGACTGATCGGAGAACACGCTGCTGCCTTGGGAGAAATCATCGACGCCCGATGTGATGTTTCCGGCGCCGTCTGCAACGAATACTCCCGCCTCACGGAAGTTATCGACTGTGTCGACGCCAACAAATTGGTAAGCGTATTGGCCGCTCAGGCTGGCGTTGGAGAAATTCCCGATGGGTACAGGGCCGCCGCCGTTATTGTTGCCGTCATCCCCACATCCTAGACAGAAAGCAAGCACTATAAGACCGAAACCAAGAACAAGTTTCTTCATGACCGTTCGCAGCAAGTACAGCTGCAACTCTCCTTCGAATTTGCATTCAACAGTGCGGCCCGGGAAATCATGAAAAGGGTAGCAATCTTCAAACCCCGTCCCAAAAGGAAAGTTCCTCGTTGTATCCAGGCTGCTAACAGTTTTGTGGCAGCCGGAAACAGCCGCCAATACGGAGCTTTGATGCACAAAGGGCGCAGAGTGTCTGGTTTGATCTCCAAAATTTGCCGAGGTGATCAGGCTTTTGAACCGATTTGGCGATGTTTTCGAAACGCTTCTGTTCCGCCGGGTTGCGTGGTTGATTTCGCGCCTGTCTGGTTTCCGACCGTTAGACAACTTTCGATGGGCGCGCCTTGCACGAATTGGGAGAGAAAGCCCGCGTTGAAGCTGTCTCCCGCCCCGACTGCATCAACGATTTCGACGCTGACGGCGCGGCACTCGAAGCGCTCTTTCCCTCTCCGCGCCAGTGCTCCCCGTGGTCCGGCTTTCACCACTATGAGGGGTACGATGTGGGCCAGACGTTCGACGGCGGTCTCGAGGTCGTCTGATCCGCCGATTGCTTTCGCCTCACGCTCATTGGGCATGAACACATCCACCAACTTCAACACCTGATGGATGTTGTCTTCCCAACGTCCTTCCGGATCGTCGTTCGTGTCGAGCGAAATCGTTACACCGGCTGCTTTCAGCTTGCGGAAGAGGTCAATGATCCCTGGCTGCAGCTTTCGTTGCAAGTAGTAGGACGACAAGTGAAAGTGTCGCGAATCGCACAGGTACTCGAAGTCCAGATCTTCGAATCCAAGTTCGCTGATGGTTCCCATGTAAGTCAGAATGTTCCGCCAATGTGTTCTGGCCAGGATGACCGTCAAGCCAGTTTTCAACTTTGTATCGCGAAGTACATTTCCAACATCCACGCCGCTTTCCCGCAGCCGTTCGAGCGCGATCTCGCCAAGCGGATCGTTGCCAATCTTGGAGATAAATCCCACTCGGCAGCCGAGCGCGGCGAGGTTATGCGCAACGATGGAGGAAGATCCGCCGAGGGTAAGCATCATGTCATCGGCGAGCAACTCTCTTTCCGGCGGCAGTTCCTCGGGCAATCCGTAGAGAATCAGGTCAAGGTTGAGTTCGCCGGCGAGTGTTACATCAAAGCGCGGCATGTTGAGGTCTTTCGGGGGATTCATCTTCATCCAGAATGACGACCCGGCTCAAATTTTTCGGATTGTCGGGATCGAGTCCTTTTTTGAGCCCGGTATGCAGACCGGTAAGTTGGCCGGCGAACAAGAATGGTGCAAGGCGCGCCAACTCGGGAAGATCAAGTTGCAACTCTACCAGCAGGTCGGCCGATTCCCGTGCTCGCTCGTCGGCGCGGTTCGTCACAACCAGAGTTGTGCCTCCAAGTCCCTTGATCTCCTCCAGGACCTCACATTCCGCGTCATAACTACTTTCGGAAAGAAGGAAGGTGATAAGGGTCCGTGGACTCACGATGGACTTTGGTCCATGACGGAATTCCAGCGTGTGGAAGCATTGCGCGTAGGAGACCGACATTTCCGTCAGCTTCAGCGTAGATTCAGACGCGATGCCGAACAGAGGACCCTGTCCCAAGCACACATAATCGTCGAACGTATGCGCAGAAACGAAATCCTCGATCCTTGGATGGAGATCTGTCAGCAGTTCCGATGTTGCATCCGGTAAGCGGCGAAGGGCTTGCGCAAGTGGCGCATCCTTTTTCAGTTGGGTTGCGCAATATTGCAAACTCAACAGCATTGACGTAAACGAGCGCGTCATGACCGTGCTTTGCTCATCGGCGGCAAGCAACAAAAGGGTTGTGGTTGCGATTTTTTCCAGTGGCTGGTTCGGGGAACAGCTAATTGCAAATGTGGGAATCTTCTGTTGAGCCAGCCACTCTCCCGCGCGCAACACCTCCGATGTGCGTCCCGATCTCGAGATCAAAACCGGGGCGAACTTTTTCGTTCCCATCATCACCAGGTCTGGATAAAGCAGTAGTTCGGAAGCCGCGACTGCGCGCGCGCGTTGTCCGGTAACGGCGGTCCACGACGCGGCTGCGGAAAGCGCGATGTAGTAACTGGATCCGCAGCCTATGAACAGCCATTCCTCAACATCGGAGAAGTACTTGTTGATCTCCCCTACCGGTCCCCAGGCCTCAACCGCTCGAATGCAATCAGCCCAGCATCGCGGCTGCGAAAGAATTTCTGCTCGGGTATGTGTTCCTCGCGTTGCTGTGCTCTGAGTCATCGAAACTCCTCCGGCAGCAAGAACAGGCGTGCGCGGCCGCAGTAAAGAATGAAATAACTAGACAACGGTCACCTCGACGCCGGCCTTGCGGAGCGCTTTCAGATCAGACTTCGCGATGCCGCGGTCGGTGATGACCTCATGCAATCCACTACAAGGAACGATAAGTGACAAGCTGCGTCTTCCAAATTTGCTCGAATCGCACACGGCCACAGTGCGTTTCGCAACTTCGACCATGACGCGGTTCACTTTCGCCTCCAGAAGATTCGGCGTGCTCAGGCCGTAATGCACGTCGAACCCATCCACGCCTAGAAATAGAATGTCAGCGTGCAAGCGCCGCAAAGTCTCTTCGGCGATGGGCCCAACCAGCGAAAACGAATTCTTGCGCAAGGTGCCCCCGGTAAGGATGACCTCCACCGGGTCGGCGGCCAGTTCCGCAGCGATGTTGACCGCGTTGGTGATAATCGTAAGGTTTCGAAACTTTCGTAAAGCGTGTGCTACGGCAGTCGCGGTTGTCCCCGAATCGAGTATCACAACTTGCCCCGAATTCACCATGCGGGCAGCGGCTTGCGCAATGTGCAGTTTCTCCTTGCGGTGCAGTTTCTCTTTCTCCCGCAGCGTCGGATCTTCCAGCGCACCCTCATGAGACGGGAGTGCCCCGCCATGCGTGCGATGCGCAAGGCCATGGGAGTGCAGAATCTCGAGGTCCTTGCGGATCGTGACCTGCGAGGTTTCGAATTGCTGTGCAATCTCCGCAACCAGAACTCGTCCGTCGCGGTTCAGAATTTCGAGGATGGCTCGTCGACGCTCTTCGTTCAGCACAGCTCGCTCGAGACAGGAAACGAAAGGCTAGGGCTTTTGATTACGCTTTCTTTTTATATCGTTTTCTTTCGGTTGTCCATCGAAAAGAAAGGGGCTTCATTGTGCCAGTCGCTGTCACAATCCGTGCATCGCACAGGTAATCGACCACATCCGCCCGCGCCGGATGCGTATAGAATCAGCCATAATTTCAGTTGTCGTGGCGGCCACAGGCTCGCAGAATGCAAAAGAATTCCTCTAGAAGCAACTTGGTTGTGTCTCCCGCTCAGGTCGCTGCCTTCAGGCTCCAGCGTCATCATCTACGAGACTTCAGTTCGGTGGATGCTGTCAGTATTTGCAGTGACATTTGCGGAGTGCAGGCACAGATGATGCAGGCTGCATACCTTCAATTCTGGACTCGGAACCATGACCTGACGCGAAGGCACATCGAAGATGCGCTCTGGAATAGACATGTGCTGGTCAAGACGTCGCTCATGCGGCAGACGATTCACATCATTCCCACGACTGAATTCCCCGTGTATATCTCTGCCCTCAAAGCGAGCCGGGTCGCGCAGGCTCTCCGTGTGATGGCCCGCTTTAAGATCGGACCCGACGAGGGACACTTTCTCACTGGGCTTATCCTTGAGGCGCTTTCTGGAGGACCGTTGGGCCGCGCTGCCATCCGCAACGCGATTCGTCCGCGCGTGAGTAAGCGGGTTCGCGCCTGGATGGAAGCGGTCTGGAGCATCATGCGGATTCCCGTAGCCGACGGATTGGTCTGCTATGGACCCGGAGAAGGCAACGAGATCAACTTCATCCGCGTCGATCAGTGGCTCGGGCACATCAAGACGATTCCGCCGATGGAGGCCCAGGCTATTCTGTTGCGCAAGTACCTCCGAGCGTATGGCCCTGCTTCGGTTCGGGATTTCGCACATTGGGCGGGAATCCCAATGAAAGAAAGCCGTGAGGCTTACGGATGCATTCAAGAAGAGCGAATGACCGTGAAAGTGTCAAAACAAGACTGCGACATCCTTAAAGATGACGCCGATGAGATCGGAGCCGTGAAGCTGTCGCGGGGCGTAGCACGGCTGTTACCACTATTCGATCCGTTTCTGCTGGCGCATGCGGAAAAGACGCACTTGCTGCAAGCCCTGCACTACAAGCGCGTGTACCGCAACCAGGGATGGATATCCGCAGTCATTCTGGTCGATGGAAAGATCGTAGGGACTTGGGCCTACCGATTCGAGCGCAATACGATCATTGTCGAGCTGCAACCATTCGCATCATTGCAACGAGCGGTACGGTCCAGGCTCTCGAAAGAAGCCGCCGCCTTGGCGAGGTTCTTTGGCAAAGATCTGAAATTGAAATTTTCAGACTGACGGGATGGTCCTAGACGAAAAGCCACTAGTTGCTGCCCGCAGTGGCTGCGCGCGAGTCCCCACCTGCGCGTTCGTTTTCCGAGAGCACCTCTCTTACCTTCCGCGAGAGCGCCTGCAGTGTAAACGGCTTTTGAAGGAAGGCTGTTCCTGGATCAAGTACTCCCTGGTGAACAATGTCTTCGGTGTAGCCTGAGAGATAGAGAACCTTCGTTCCTGGTCGTGCTTTTTCGATGTGGCCAGCCAGTTCTCGTCCACTCATCCCTGGCATCACCAAATCAGTGACCAGAATGTCGATGACTCCTTGATGAGCCGCTGAGATGTTCACGGCCGCTTTGCCATCTTCGGCTTCGATAACTGTGTAGCCCTTAGCCTGCAGAGTCTCGCGGACTAACTGCCTGACCGACTCTTCGTCTTCAACGAGGAGGACCGTCTCAGAACCTCCGCAAGCGATCTCTGTATTGCGAGTGTGACTGGATGGTTGAGCTGCGTCTTCAACTCGAGGCAAGTAGATGCGGAAGGTTGTTCCTCGTTCCAACTCGCTCTGCACGAAAATGTATCCGCCGCTCTGCTTAATGATGCCGTACACGGTTGAGAGGCCCAGGCCGGTACCTTTCCCCTTGTCCTTCGTCGTGAAAAAAGGCTCGAAGACCCGTGATTGGGTCTCTTTGTCCATGCCGTGCCCGTTGTCGGCAACAGAAATCATGACGTAGGGACCTGGTTTGATATAGCTGTATTCACGGCGCAAGTCGTCGTCGAGCTTCACATTGGCGGTTTCAATAATCAGCCTTCCGCCATTCGGCATGGCATCCTTCGAATTGACTACCAGATTCATGATGACCTGTTCAATCTGTCCGGCGTCCGCGCGAGTTCGGCCGATATCCATCGCCATTTTGGCTACCAGTTCGATATTCTCGCCAATCAATGGGCGGAGCAGTCTCTCCATATCCTTCACAATCGCGTTAACGTCAACGACTTTCAATTCGAGCAACTGCTTCCGGCTGAAGGCCAATAATTGGCGGGTGAGGGTGGTGGCTCGGTCGGCGGCCTGCTGGATGGCCTCGATCTTCACGTGCAGCGGATCATCGTTGTGGGTATGCTCCAACAAAACTTCAGCGTAACCGCTAATCACCATAAGAAGGTTGTTAAAGTCGTGCGCCACGCCTCCAGCGAGCCTTCCCACGGCCTCCATTTTTTGCGCTTGGCGGAATTGTTCTTCCAAGACGCGGCGCTCGGTCACGTCCTCAGCGATCATCTCGAGTGTGTTGCCGGAATCGCTCGGAATATTCACCACACGTCCGCTAAGGCGTACGGTTATTACAGCAGCATCTCGCCGCTTCCATCGGACCTCGACGTTGTCGATCCGCATTCCTCGCTCGAACTGAATCATCAGGCTGGCATGCTCAGAGGGATCGAGGAACACATCATAGGTTGGATTCAAATCCAACACTTCTTCGGTTGTGTTGTAGCCGAGCATTGCAACTAGCGCGGGATTTACATCCAGGAATCTTCCCTCCAGATTCGAGCGGTAGATGCCATAGACGGCGCTTTGAACCAGCGAACGGTACCGCGCTTCGGAGCGGCGAAGCGCTTCCTCATGCCGCTTGTGTTCGATTGCGCTTGCCAGTTGCTGCGAGACAAGGGTAAGAATTTCCTTTTCCCTTTCGCGAAAGCGGATCGTCGAGGAGTAGCTTTGCACGACAAGAACGCCGAAGACATTGTTTCCAGCTCTGAGCGGAACCCCTAACCAATCGAGAGATGGCGCGCCGATCAGTTCGACCTCGCCCCGTGCCAACAATCCGTCGAAGACCTCGGGCGTGCAGAGTAAAGGTTCGCCGGTTCGCAGCACATATTCTGTGAGGCCGGATCCCAGCTTCTTCGGCGCGGGCTGTGGATCCTGCTCATCCGCAAAGTATGGAAAACTCAGCAGCTGTGTCGCCGGTTCGTAGAGCGCGATATAAAAGTTCCGCGCATACATGAAATCGGCCATGATGCAATGAATCGCAGCGTAGAATTGCTGCAGATCTTCTGCCGCACTAGTCTGTTCAGCGATCCGATACAACGCCGAGCTTAAGGACTCCGCACGCTTTTGGTCTGAGATATCGCGATAGAGTGCGTAAACGGCAGCTTGCTGACCTCCGACCATCACAGGCGCGCTGGAAATGTGGACATCGACCAGCGAGCCATCTTTCCGTTGTCGCTTGGTGTCCAGCCTGACCTTCTGTCCTTCTTGAATTCTCTCGATGATCCAGCGTGTTTCCGAGTTGCGGTCGGGAGGAACGATCAGCGACTCGATTTTCTGTCCTACCGCTTCGTCGGCTGAAAATCCGAAAAGACGCGTGAACTCATCGTTAATCCGGATAATCCGATGCTGGCTATCCAAAATGCTTATCGCTTCAGGTGTGCACGCGACCAACTGTTCCAGGTAGGCTCTTTGAACTTGCGTATCGTCGAGGCACAAAGCGGATTCCGGGACATGGGAAGGTGTGTGTTCCTGTTCAGGTGGGTGGTGAACACCATCGCTCTCGAGCGCCTTCTGAAGAAGTTTGGCGCGAGCAGACTTCGCGAAGCTACCCCTGTGGGTGATCTTGTCACCCATCACTACCCCCCTCATGGATCGTCGACTGCAAAATGTTAGAACGAGAATGGGTTACCTGAAAGTTACGTCGGTAATTGGAAGGGGGCCGCTGTCATTGCCTGATGCTCCAGGGGTGCTAAAGAAGGTGGAGGAAAGGCGCTGCATACTTTTCGGCGAGCTCGAGCTGAAGAAATTCTGTCCGTTGCAAAAAGGAGGAAAGACAGAAGCCTGACCGACACAATCTTGAAACAATAAAACCGGTACATAATAAGGATACGTATTCGGCCTGGCGTGTCGCCCTAGAGCATTTCCCCTAAAGAATCATCGATTCCATACACTTTGTACCCTATCGAACTCTGTCGTTGCTTTTGGCACTCTAGACGGGGTAGTCCCGGGGCCATGCCACCGAGCCGAAGAATCGATGACCGCATTCGTGAACTTTGCGGCCGGATCGTATCTGCAAACGATAGTGAGTCGGAGACTCTTGTCTCCGAGTTGCGCGTCGCCTTGAGCGAATACACGCGCCGGGTGGACAAGACCTCCGCCGTGGTTCTTTCCTGGCCGGAGTTTCCACGCGATCGGCGGAAGGGTTGACCCATCAGGTGGGGTGCTCATTTGGAGTCTGGGTTTCGGATGAGGTAGTACACTCCAGCGGAACGCCGACCGTAACGGCAAATATGATTACGTTACACCCGATAAAGAGAGACCACTTCATTTCGATACTCATCCACCCCAATCCCAGATAATTCAATAAGCGCTCAAAAAGAAACGAACTTATTACCGCCCACACCAGAGCCAGAGCTATGGTCGCTCGCAGGAAGCTCAACATTCTAAACTTTCTCAGCATCTTGTGATCTTCTATGGTCCTCATTTCCAGTTTTGCACCGGCACCGGAGCTCGAAAGAGCGCGGGCAATCCATAGGCCCTGTCGCAATCACTTGCGAATATGACCGCTTTTGAGTCGAGTTCCCATGCTGGAGAATAGCTATTGCAGCTTCCACCAGCCAGCTGCGCTGTTTTTCCTGAAGCGACATTCCGCAGCCAGATTTGCTCCGGGCCATTCGCCGACGACACAATTGCCACCCATCTACCGTCGGGAGACGTAACTTCAAGAGGGTCAGCCGTTGCAACCGGCGCGGACAGCGGCGAAGTGTCACCGGTGGAGACATCCAATTTTGTCGGCGTGGAAACTCCTCGTGCCAGCAACTCGAAAGTAATGGATGTTCTTGGGTCATCCACTCTTGGGTGAAGGGCGTGTCCCGGGAAGCTGAACTCTGTGATAACGCCATCTTTCAGTCTGCGAAGGACGTATCGGTTTTTACCCATCGATTGATAGAAGATTCCCGCGTCGGTGACGACGGGGTAGGAGGAGAACATTGCGCCTTTTTCGACGGCAATGTGCTCGAATCGACGGCCCGGCTCTTCAAGGTAACGTTTTGTGTGGAGTGCAGCGTCCGCGGCCGCCACGATCATTACGCTCACTGCCACAGACAGTGCGAGCCTTCGAGAGATCGAACGCCAATAGTGCAGTCCAACTACGATGAATAGCGTGAGCAGCAGCCAGACCTTTGGAAAAAGCCAGGCAAACCCAATAGGAAACGTTAGCAAGAAATAGAAAACCACCAAGAACACCGACTGCCTGGGCGAGGCGTCCTCCAGCAGCAGCACGGTCGGTAAGAAGAGAAGGATGAAAGTATACGAAGCTACACTGGTCGACAAAAGCAGAATCATGATTGTGAACCAGGCGAAATCACGATGCATGCTCGTAGCAGAATTCTGGGTCAGACCAAGCAAAGTGAAGGCAACAATCGCAAGTGCTGAGAATGAGCGGAGAAAGAAGAAGAGCCATGGGGCATCCCAGACGGGAAAAGGGTTGAGTTCTGGCTCAATCACAAACAGATGCCGCAACAGGGTCGAGATGCCGGGATTACCGGGATGGTAAGGATCGACTGAGCCACCCTCGAGTGTTCGGGGCAGAATCTGCGTCATGTAGAACCAGATATCCCGCCAACCAAAAATGGAGACCGCGGTGATCGCCAGTAGAGCTATTGCGACAGCCATGCCGGCAGCAGCCTTCCATTTACGTTTCACAATGAACATTAACAGGTATGGACCGCCATATAATTTGAGGCCAAATGCTACTCCAGCCAAGAATCCGCCAGCGGATGCACTGTTTCGTTGCAGAAGAAAGAAAGTAAAGGTTAAGAGAAAAAGTAGAAACACATAGTACTGACCATATAGAAAGTTGGTATTTAAAGATCCGTATCCACATAAGGCGAGAAGAGCAACGAGCTCCCAGCGCAGAAATGAGACGCGCGACACTGCCCAGATCGTGAGCGCCAGGAAACCCAGGTTGAAGAGTAGCCAAATTCGTTTGGCTCCCTGAGGAGGAAACGCTGTCAGCCCCACCATAGGCAGCATTGTGAGCGGCGTTTGCGGCGTGTAGGCTCCGAAGCGCTCAATCCCCGCATAACTCATTTGACGCTGAAACCACGTCCAGTCGTAGTAATTTCGCAGAGGTTGATGCTTACGCACTAGAACCGCGGCCGTGTAGTAGTTAGGGAAGTCTGTCTCGTCCCATTTCCATCCGGAGCGGAAGGACGTTGCCATCAGGTACGCTAATCCTAGAAGAATGCCGAGTCTCACCCAAGCAATGTGTCGATCTGCCCATTTCGTCGCGATAGACTTTATGTCGAAAGAAGACTCGATCATGTTCGGCAACGATACGACGGGCTAATTCACCGCCTGCAGAAAACCACCTCCGGCAACGCTCCAAGTGTGATTGAACCGCATCATCTCATTCGTCGTTTAGGTCCTTTGCGCCATCAGGATCACTAAAGGGTCTCGTGAGTATGTACGAACGTCGAGGAAAGAGATTACGCCAGCGATTGGGGCTGTGAACGGATAACGATAAAAAAGACGGCGTGCGAGTGCGCGAAGGCCATTCATCGGGACGTAGATCTTGCTAATGTCTCACATTTCCTTACGAACCAGCCAATCAACCGCATCCCGCAAGAATGCCTGATTTCTTGTTCTGCTTTCCGAACAAAATTGAAACCTGGGTTTTATTTGAACTCCAGTATTGCCTTGGCGAACGCCTGGTGGCTGGACTGGAAATCAAGTTGTGGCCGGACTTCCGCTGGGTCTGTTCCGACCGGGGCAGACCGGTGCGCAGGCTTAGGTCGCCAACTCTCGTAAGTGTCCCATGATCCAGGCCGACAACCGTCGTGATACCTTCATGAAGCCATAGATGCCATATACGGATACGGGAACAAGATAATCAAACACCGTTATTCCAGTCGCTAGAGCAGCAGAACCCGACCTAGCAGAGACATCACTTATCTTGAAACCATAATTGTCCAAAAAACCGAAGGCCAGTTGATTGATGCTCCGTTGCAAAGCGTAGACGATGATCTCTCGCGCGTTGGGATGACTGCCATCAGGGAGAAACAAGGCAGGAGGGTCATGCCTTATGACAGTCAAGTAATCGGAGATGGAGAGGAATACACACTCCTGGCACGTAACGATGCAGAACGCACAAAGGGCAGCTAGAACGAGTTCCAACTTCCATCGACCTGGTTTAAGACGGCCAGCGGTGAGTCCAAAAAAAATAACCACACAGTACAAGGTGATGAGACGTGCCCCTTGAGAATCGTCGACGAACGACTCAAAATGATCGGCTTCGGTCTCGAACCGACGGGCATGTTCTTCCGAACAAGAGGGAACGCATCCCGGATACGATTTGAGCCGCCGCGTCCAGTCGAAACTATGGTGGAGGTACTCAGGCACTCCGACGAGCAATGCGACCGGTGCATCAAGCGTGAAATACACCCCAAAAATCCAATAGCTCGCAATTATCACTTTAGCCACTACTGCGGCTTGCCTGGCTCTCCTTTTTCCGAGTTTTTCGTAATATCCCCCGGCCGAATCCTGGACGCCCAGCATGGTTCCAAGTTTATCTGCTTGCCGTAGGCCATACCATGACAAACGAACCGACTTGGAAACAGCTGGAATTCGATTCCAAACCCTGACAGGGGTTCGGGTGGCTTCTTAAACGCGGTGGACGCTGCGATCCGAAAATCTTATTAGGCTCATTTGCTGACCAAACGCCGCAGCGAGCCCAGAGCTAAAACTTCCATGCCGCATGCCAAAAGCTTGGCCAGAAAAGCCTCAGAAAATTCTCAACTTGCAGTCAAGACTGCAAATAGCCCTTCCTGGCATTCATAAGGGATGCTCCAGGTCCGGTCTGTTCTCAGGTTCTCAGGGGTCCTGCTGGTTCTGCTTTTAGGACAGAGCCGTGTGGCTTGCCAGGTCAGCATCTTGACAACTGTAGAGCGTCAGGTAAGTGCCGTGCGAACCAACCATCCTCCCCGAATGGACGGCACGCTCGATGATCCGATCTGGAAAAGCGCTCCGCCGATGGGCGATTTTCGCCAGCGAGAACCTCTTGAAACGGTCCCCGCGACCGAGAAGACCGAAGTTCACATTTTGTATGATGGCCGACACATCTACCTTGGTGTGCATTGTTATGACAGTGAACCGCAACAGATCGTCGCCACTCAATTGCGACAAGACCTATCGCAGGATTTGGATGACAACTTCGCGGTGATGATTGATCCGACGATGAGCAGGAGGAACGGATACATCTTCCAGGTCAATCCTCTAGGTACACAGCGGGACGGCGCGGTCATCGAGGAGCAAGGACCACCCGCCAATGACTCTATTGTCGATCCCAGCTGGGATGGACTATGGGCGTCGGCGGCAAAAATCACCGAGGATGGCTGGACGGCAACCATCGAGATCCCTTTCAGCACTTTGAATTTCCGAGGTGCCTCGGACGTGGCATGGGGAATCAATTTCCGGAGATTCATCCGCAGGAAGAATGAAGAGAACGAATGGGCGGGATACCGACGAGTGTTCGGCTTTTGGCGAGTATCACAGGCGGGTACTCTCACAGGGTTGAAGGACATTGAGAGTGGACGTCTCCTCGTGGTTAAGCCTTACGGCTTGTTAGGCGCACAAAGACTAGCAGGTCAATCTTGGGATGCTTTGCACACGGGCGGCGTGGATGTGAAGTACGGGCTTGCCAGCAACTTGATCGCTCTCGGGACGGTAAACACAGACTTCTCGGATGCAGATGTTGATCAACAAGAGCTTAATTTAACGCCGAACCCGGTACAGATCCCTGAGAAGAGACGGTTTTTTCTGGAAGACTCGGATGTCTTCGACTTCCTGCTCTGGAACCAGGATCTGCTGTTCTTTACCCGACAGATTGGAATTGATCCGGTCAGCGGACAAGAGGTTCCGATTGATGTTGGTGGGAAGATCGCGGGACATGCGATGGGATTCGATCTCGGAGTGATGGATGTCAAGACACGGGAAGAGGACTTCAATCCTGCGGCGAATTACGCAATTGTGCGCGTGAAGCGTCCGCTGACGCCGGGTTCGTACATCGGATTTATGGCGACCGACAAGGAGAACGGAAATCCACTCAATCCTTACAATCGCACAGGTGGGGTCGACGCAAAATTCCTCCTGCTCGGGAACCTCAATCTACGCGGTTACTACGCTAAGACGTGGAGTCCAGGACTGGAAGGAGACAATACGGCGATCGGAGGCCGGCTCACCTATGCAAATAACTGGTTCAACGTTTATGCCGGACATGGTGTCACGGAAAAGAATTTTAATCCAGAGATCGGATTCGTCACGCGGACGGATGATAAGCCAACCATTGTCCAAGTGACCTTTACGCCCCGGCCGCACGTACTTGATATCAGGGAACTGGACATTGGGGGCTTCTGGGGGCGCGATCCCAATACTGAAGACCAGTTGATATTTCAAGAATGGACGGCAACTGTCCGGACGTTATTCAACAACGGCTCCGAAATCGATATCACCCCGACAGACATCGTTTATCAATTCCTCTCACAGCCGCTTCATTTATATAAGGATGTCTCCATTCCGCCTGGTGGATATCGATTCAGCACACACAGTGTCTCCTACACCTCGGCGGGGAACCGCCGCCTCACTTACACGGGGTTGTTTCAATGGGGCGACTTTTATACGGGAACGCTGAAAAGCATTTCGGCGAGTGCGCAGTACCGGCCGAACGCACACTTGGCATTGGCCCTAAACAACACCTTGAACGTGTTTCGTTTACCCGAGGGAAACTTCAACATAGATCTGGCAGGGTTGCAAATCAGCTATGCTTTCACGCGGTTCCTGAATCTCACTACCTTCTTGCAAGCGGACACAGCCCAAACGCAGGCCGCCAGCGCCAATATTCGGTTGCGATACACATTCCGTCCTGACAGCGATCTGTACGTGATCTACAACCTGGGTACTCGATTTGAGAGCCTTGCGGCTGGAAACCCGATGCCATTACGAGAGCAAAAATTCGCGATCAAGGCAACATACTCATGGTCCAGGTAATGACTTTTCCAGGGACTATAATGTCGCTGGGAAAATCCATTGAGTGGCGATTTCAAATTAGGCGAATGGCTGGTCAGTCCAGCGCTGAATCAGATTGGGACGAATGGCAACAGCACACGCGTAGAACCAAAGGCCATGCAGGTGCTTGTGTATCTGGCCGAGCATCCGGGTGTGGTGACCAAGGAACAGCTGATTTCTTCCGTGTGGCCCGAAGTCTTCGTATCTGAAGACGTTCTACCGGGATGTATTTCAACTTTGCGAAAAGCCTTTCGAGACAATGCCCGCAATCCCACGGTGATCCAGACTATTCATAAGAATGGCTATCGGCTGCTGCTGCCTGTGGATCACGTTAACGGTAACGGACGAACTGTAGTCGCTGAGATTTCCTCCAACCCCAAAGGGCGCCGCTGGGCACTTCCTGCGGCGTTGCTTGTTGTGTTGTTGCTCGGGATGTTCGTGTGGCTCGGCTTCAGGACACATTATGACTCGGTGGCTGTCTTGCCGTTTGTTAATGCAACTGGCGATGCCAACATGGAATATCTAAGCGATGGGATTGCACAGCAGGTGGTCGACGGTTTATCGCAAGTAACCTCGATCCGAGTTATGGCTTGGACTACCGTCTCGCGTTATCGCCAGCCCCAGAGCGATGTGCGCAATATCGGGCGAAACTTGGGAGTGAAGGCTGTCTTGACGGGACGCCTGGTGCGAAGCCAGGACCGCGTCCGATTGCAGACCGAACTGGTGGATGTGAACAACGGTTCGCAGCTCTGGGGACAGACTTATGATGAGGGCCTCGGAGATATTTCCAGCCTGCAGCAACGGTTGTCACACGACATAGCGGACAACCTCCGTATTACTCTCACAGGCGATGACCAGAAAAAAATGAAGAGTCACGCGCAGGCTTCGCCGGAGGCTTATCAGCTGTATTTAAAGGGGAGATTCTTCTGGGGAAAGCGGACGAAGGATGGGATGGATCGAGCGATCAGTTATTTTCAGCAAGCGATTGATCGAGATCCCAACTACGCCCTCGCCTATGCAGGCTTGGCGGATTGTTACAACCTACTGGACGACTGGGGAGACACGGCGCCGCGGGATTCTTTTCCAAAGGCTAGAGCGGCGGCAGAAAAGGCGCTGGCACTGGATGATTCTTTGGCGGAAGCCCATGTCTCTCTTGCGATGGTGCGCGGCGCGTATGGCTGGGATTGGGCGGGAGCGGAGCAAGAGTTCAGACGCGCGATTCAGCTAAACCCGAATTACGTCACCGCTCACCAATGGTACGGTCTGCTGCTGGCGTCGCTCGGCCGTTTCTCTGAGGCTGAAGTCGAGGTTAAGAAGGCTCGCGATTTAGATCCCCTATCGCCGATCGTCAATATGGGAGTGGCCGAGATGTACTCATGGCAAGGTCGGCATGATGAGGCCATCGCAGAATACAAGAAGGTGATCGAACTGGATCCTACTTTCGCTGGAGCATACGGCAACATTGCGGAAAGCTATGAGCAAAAACACATGTTGGACGAAGCGGTAGAGGCCAACCGAGAGAAAGCGGCGTTGGTTGGCGACCTCGACTACGCCGAGAGAGTTACAGAGAAATACAAGCGGTTCGGTTATCAAGCATTTTTGCGGGAAATGCTTGACGTTGCGCTGGATCAGAGGAAACGAGGCTACGTGAACCCAGTGGGAATTGCTGGTCTGTATGCTCAACTAGGAGACGCGGAGCACGCCTTGCAATGGCTAGAGGTCGGATACCAAGAGCACTCGAGTGCGATGGAATACCTGAGCGTCACTCCCGAGTTTGATTCGATCCGCTCTGACCCACGATTTGTGTATTGGCTTAGAGTTCTAAACTTGCCGCTCAACCTGCCTCGAAACAGCAATTAGATCGCAGGAGCGATTTATCAGACTCTTCATTTATCTGTTGGTAGTACTACTGAGAGGTTGTGGGCTTCAGAGTTGCCTATCATGAGATCAGGAAAGCCGTCGCGATTCAGATCACCCGCCTGAATGGCACCTGGAAACACGCCGAGAGTGAAATGACCTCACTCGGCAGCTTCTGGACACCTGTGCGGACACAAGGTGCCCAACCAAGAGGTTAATGAATGCTGGCAACCGCTCGACTCGGGTGAAAAGGGCCGCTTCCCCACGGCCCTTTCGTTTTGAAACAAGGTTACTTCAGAGCGTAAACATTCTCTGGAGTAGCCACCTTTTCTTCGGCCAACGTCTCGCCGCCCCTGGATCCGAACGGCAAAATCATAGGCACGCGACGGCGATACTCCGCATATTCCGCGTGCATTCGAACGAGATCCCGCTCCTCAAACTGGATCGCGAGGAGAATGTAGACGGTCGTCGCGATGGCAAACACCAGATGGGCCACGGTCATCAGTGGGGCCGACCAGAATACGAGCAACCAGCCTACGTACAACGGATGCCGAACCAGGCGATACAGAAATGGCGTTCGGAAGCGAAGTGACGTATAAGGCACCCCTCGCAGGTACAGCCAGACTTGGCGTAGCCCGAACAGATCAAAGTGGTTGATGAGAAAGGTTGCGAGCAGGACGGTTAGCCAGCCGATAGCATATAGAACGAATAGAGAACCTTTTCCCGCATCGCTTTCTACGTTCCAGATCACCTGTCCCATTGGCTCCCATTTCCAGAACAATAGAAGCAACGCCAAGCTGGAGAACAACACATAAGTACTGCGTTCCACCGGAGTTGGCACGATGCGCGTCCAGACGCGCTTGAACCATTGCCGCGCCATTACGCTGTGCTGGACTGCAAACAGGCCGAGCAAGGCAGCATTGACCGCGAGGGCATACGCAAAGGATCGGTGCGGTCCAGAGTCAATGGACTTCGGCACGCCGAAATTTCCTATAAAGCCGATGGCATATAGGAAGGTAGCAAAGAACGCCAGGTAACAAATAACGCCGTACAAGAACGCCGTGATTCTGCTAAACATTGTTTTGTTGGGCCTCCTCACCCCACAAGGCGATGGTCCTTCCTTTTGTCGTGTTGGTCGCCTCTGTTAGAATTCCGCTCACTTGGGGCGAAGCCTGGGGCACCGCGCCTCGTGGGCGACTGTGATTTCATATAGGGAGTAGCCGCGCAATGTCTTCAAAACCCAATCAAAACTTCTTCAAATCGCTTTAAAACCACGTATGTCTCAGTCAGCACAGCTCTTATACGAGTTCGGCCCGTTCTGCTTGGATCCTTCCGAGGAACAACTTGTGGAGGGGGCGCGTAAAGTTCCGCTGACTCCGAAGGCTTACAGAACCCTGCTGGTCCTTGTAGAAAACCGTGGTCGGACTCTGACCAAAGACGAGTTACTACAGAAGGTTTGGCCGGATGCATTCGTGGAGGAGGCCACGCTGGCGCAGAATATCTTCACTCTCCGCAAGCTGCTTCGCGATGACCGAGAAACGGCGCAGTACATCGAGACCTTGCCCAAACGGGGCTACCGGTTCGTAGCTGAAGTACGCGAGGTGAAGTCGGCGGCGACGGTTCAGCATCCGTCCATGTCACCCCGACGCGACATGCTCTACACGGTGATTTTCGCGGGCGTGTTTGCCGCCGTCATCGGCGGATGGTATTGGACCCGATCGAGGCCTACTACCCAACCCGCCTCATTCGAAGCGAAGGCGAAGCCAAGGACGCTTGCCGTGTTGCCGTTTCGCGGACTGCCCGGAAATGCTGCCGACGAATCCTGGGGTATCGGCATGACCGACGCTATCATCACACGTCTCGCATCACTGCAAAATCTTGCCGTCCGCCCGACAGCTTCGGTCTTGAAATATACGAAAAGCCCGACAGATCCGATCCAGGCTGCGCAGGAATTAGGAGTGGAATCCGTCCTGGACGGAACCTATCAGCGCGACGGAGACCGAATTCGTATCTCTGTACAACTGATCGAGCCGAATGATCGAGCAACGCGCTGGGCGGAACACTATGACCTGAAAAGCAAGGACCTGTTGAACTTTCAGGATGAGGTAGCCCAGAAAGTAGTGGACGGCCTCCGAGTTGAGGTCTCAGGTCGAGAGCGAGACTTGCTGACTTCACCCACAACTAAGTCCGCGGAGGCATACGATCTTTATCTGCAAGGGCGCGCGTATAAGAACGAATATTTTGTCGGATCACAACGAGATAGCCTGCGTCGAGGACAAGAGGTGATGCAACAGGCTCTCGCTACGGATCCATCTTTCGCTGACGGTCAAGCATTGCTGGCGATGCTGTACCTGCTCGAGTGCGCAAATTTCCGTGAAAATGCAGCTGCCAACCTTGTGCGGGGAGAAAAGGCAGCGCGACGCGCCCTCGAGCTCAATCCAGATTCTGTAGAAGGCCTCCTGGCACTTGGGTTTGCACTGGGACAAGGCGGTCGGAATGAAGACGCCATTCCTGTGTTGCGGAAGGCTGTTGTGCAGGCGCCTAATTCAGAATTCGCGTGGGATTTGCTCGGCTACGTTTATCACTACGCCGGACTCGATGAACTTGCCGAAAAGGCTTACCGCCGCAGTTTGGAACTCGACCCAACCACACCTCGCATTTACTGGATGCACTCCCGCATGTTGCTCTATGTCGGCAAGGTTCAGGAGGCTGAGCAGGGAGTCCGTCAAGCATTAGCGATTCATCCAGATCAGTTCAAGGCCATGGCTTACCTCGGCGAGTTTCTTTATTACCAGGGAAGGACAGAAGAAGCTGAGCCTATCCTGCAACGCTCCGTGGAACTGGGGCGGAATAGCGGAGATGCGGCAGGCACGTTGATGTCGGCGTTCCTATATGCGTCGCGCGGGCAGAGAGATAAGATCGATCCGAATATTTTCCTCGAGAAGCCAGAAGGCGTAGCTGACGGCGATCGAGCTTATTGGATCGGCAGTGTTTATGCCCTGCTTGGCGACAAGCCCCGAGCACTCGCCTGGTTTCGACGCGCCATTGACTTGGGAAACCACAACTATCAGTGGTTTGCGCGTGACAAGAACTTTGACAAGCTTCGCGGAGATCCTGACTACGAACGGCTGCTTGCCGAGACTCACAACTACGCCGATCAATACCGCCAAAAATTCGGCGCTTCTTCTTTCTGACAACTCTCTACTTGTTATCGAATACGAAACGCACAAGGACCTTGCAATGAACTCGCGACTATTCGCCATAGATTTTTGTCAATGAGTGAAATGGGGATATTACGTCAACTATGGGTACGTCGCTTAGAATCAAGCAGTGGCCGACACCGCCCAGATCGTGAAATCCGGTATTTGGCAATATGACGGATGCATACTCCATGAGGTCTGGATCGTTAAGCAAAATTTCGATTTCTA